>JODI01000139.1 GCA_000720805.1 Streptomyces violaceoruber | reverse complement strand
GCCCCAGCCCCACCCTCGGCCCCGCCCCGCCCGGCGGAGGCTGTGCTCACCCGCCCGCGTCCGTCGTGGATCGAGGTGCCGATCGACGCGCCGGCCGTGTCGTCGCCGGACTCCCCCCGGAGCTTTGAACAACGCCGATGGGCTGTTGACTTGGGTATGGGAACGCACATGCGATGATCTCGGCCCCATGTTCGAGAGAAATGCGGCTCCATGCCATCGCACAGACGTCACCTCTGCCTGTCCGCAGCCGTTGCGGGGGCTGTCGCCCTCGCCGGGACCGTTGCGCTCGTCCCAGCCGCCGCGGCCGCCTCGGGGGTGACGACCTCGCTGCCGGCGCGGACCACCTCCGTGCCCGCGGCCGACGAGGTGTCGGGCTCCGGGCAGGCCGTCGTCTGGCAGCAGAAGACCTCCGCCGACACGCTGCCCCACGGCTGGCTCTCCGTCTCCGGAGGCACCCCGCAGGACCTGGGGGTGCCGGCCGACAACAGCGAGGGCCTCCACCTCGACACGGTGTCCGTCCAGCACTCGGTGGTGGCCGTCGCCACGTCGACGAATCCGAACGGCGCCCTCGCCGATCACGTGACCCTGCGTCACCTCGACACCGGCCGGCAGGAGACCCTGCCGGTCGCCTACGACGGTTCGGGCGCGGCGGGCGACGAGCGGTACCGGGGCCAGGCCGGCGACGGCATCCTCGTACAGCAGGCGTACTACGACGCGGACTCGGCGTACCGTGTGCGCCTTGTGCTGCGCACCTCCGACGGCGACCGCACGCTGCTCTCCGACGCCGAGCAGTACGAGGTGCTGGCCTCCGACGCGGACGGGGCGCTGGTCCGGCTGCGGACCGCACCCGACTGGGGCTACCGGATCGTGTACGTCGGCTTCGCCACCGGCACGACGGCCACCGTCGCCGAGCCGAGCACCGAAGAGCTCCCGCAGGGACTGGAGTTCACCCCCACTCACTTCGGGGTCGTCGACGGCCCCACCCTCACCGAGTGGCAGCGGTCGGCACCCGGCGGCGACCCGGCGACCGTCACCCTGCCCACCGACAAGGCCCGCTGGATCAGCGACGACACCCTGGCCTGGTACGAGTGGAGCGCCGACGGCAACGAGCTGTACGCGATGTCCCGGGACGGCTCCACCGCGGCCGCCGACCTCGGCGGCACGTTCCGCGACATCTCCGTCGGCGACGACGGCCGGATGCGCGCGTCACTGTACCGGCCGGACGTCGACGCCGCCGTCCAGACCCTCACCGACGGCCGGGTGTCCACCGCCGGCGGTGACGCCACGACGATCCCCGCGGGCCCGGCCCGGCTGGACGCCCTGGCGCTGTCCGGCGGCACCCTGTACACCGCCGACGACTCCTCCCGCCGCACCGGTGTCCTGCTCTCCTCGGGCCTGACGGTCGGTACGTCCGGCGCCTCGGCGACCGCACCGTCCCGCGTCCTGGCCTACTCGACCGGCATCGTGCACCAGACCCTGGCCGCCGCCGGGCACCGGGTGCTGGTCGAGCAGGGCGACGCCTACCAGGTGTACGACAACGGGACACTGACCGGCGTACCCCTCCAACTGAGCGACACCTCGGCCGACCAGGTCGTGGACTTCGACGGCAGCCACTTCCTGCTGTCGGACAGGACCACCGTCAACAACGGCACGCTGCTGCTCTACACCGTCGCCACCGGCGCGAGTGAGCGGGTCGCCCAGGGGTCGGCCCTGTACGCCGGCGCCCTGTACACCTCGGTGAAGGACGCCACCTCCAGCTGGTCCATCCGGCGCACCGACCTGGCCGCCGGCACCACGTCCACGGTCACCACGGTGGACTGCCTGCCGGGCGGGCTCCAGGCGCGCGGCTCCTGGATCCTGCTGACCACCTGCGGGGCCGCCTCCACCCAGGGCCTGCTGATCAAGGCGGGGACGACCACCCGCACCACGGTGGACGCCTCCGTGATGACGCCGATCCTGGGCAAGGACGTCCTGTACACGTTCACCAAGGACGCCACCACGGGCATCGTCCTGAACGCCCAGGTCCTGGGCGTGCCCGGGGCCACGGCGCAGCCGCTGTTCGCCGTTCCCGAGCGCGCCGACAGCGCCTCCGCCCAGCGGTGGGCGGTGGACCGAGAGGCTCCCTGGGCGGCCTGGACGGACAGCGACGGCGTCACTCACACCACGTGGGCGGGCGCCCCGGCCCGTACGGCCGCCGCCGCGTCCGTCCCGACCGGTTTCAGCCCGAACGGCGACGGCTCGTCCGACACGTGGGCGCCGGTCTGGGCGTACGACCGGCCGGTTGCCTGGACGCTCACCCTCAAGTCCGGCAGCACCACGGTGCGCACGCTGACCGGGACGGCTTCCGGCGGCAAGGTCGCCCCCGTCTGGAACGGCGGGAACGACGCGGGCACGGCGGCCGCCGAGGGCTCCTACAGCTGGACCCTCGCCCTGAAGGACGCGGTGACCGGAGTGCCGGCGGCCGGTGCCGGCGGGACCGTCACACTGCGCAGGACCGTCCCCGCCGCGTCCGTCACCGCGCCCGTCCTGGCCAGCGACGCCTCGACGAGTCCCGTGATCCCGGTCGGCTGGGCGGCGAAGACGGCCGGTGTGACCTCGTACGACGTCAGCTGGCGTGTCGCCACCCGCAGCAGTACGGGCGTGTGGACGCTCGGGTCGCCGCAGACCTGGCGCAGCCGCACCACGACGAAGTCCGGCTCCTTCGGCGCCTCCGGCAGCCCGGTGACGCCGAAGTCCGGTCTGACCTACCGCTTCTACGTGCGCGCCCATGACGACGCCGGCCAGACCGGCCCGTGGAGCGCGGCCGTCGCCGGCGGCGTCCCGGTCGACGACCGGTCGTCGTCGCTGACGTTCAGCGGCCGGTGGGCGTCGTCGTCGGTGACCTCCGCCTGGGCCAGGACCGAGCGGGTCTCCGCCACCAAGGGCGCCTCGGTGTCCTTCACCGCGGACGGCACCAAGCTGCGGATCGTCGCGACCCGCAGGTCCGACGGCGGCCGCTTCGCGGTCGTGGTGGACGGGGCGACGGTGGGCACGGTGAACACCTACGCCTCGTCGACGGGCTATCGGAAGGTGGTGTTCACGTACACCCTCGGTACGAGGATCACCACCCACAAGGCGCAGCTCAAGGTGGTGTCGGGCAGCGCCACGGGCCGCTCCACCGTGCACCTGGACGCGATCATGATCACCCGCTGACCGAGCCCCCCACCGCACCACCCGGAGCCCCGAGCCCCCCACCGCACCACCCGGAGCCCCGAGCCGCCCCTCGACGGGCGGCCCGGGGCTCCGGAGCGCCCGCTCGGGTCCAGGAGCGGCGACGGCCGCACCCGGCTCGGAGCCGCTCAGATCAGATCGGTGTCGTCTTCTCACCGGAGCTGCTCGGCTCGGTCACACGTGGCGTGACACACTATTGCAAGCGGGTGCTTGCAATAGTTAGCGGGGGTGGGGCAAGGTGGGGGCATGGCATCGCTCAACGTCGGCAACCTTGGTGAGTACCTGCGCGAGCAGCGGCGCACTGCGCAACTGTCGCTCAGGCAGCTCGCCGATGCCGCCGGGGTGTCCAATCCGTATCTGAGCCAGATCGAGCGCGGGCTGCGCAAGCCGAGCGCGGAGGTGTTGCAGCAGGTCGCCAAGGCGCTGCGGATCTCCGCCGAGACGCTGTACGTGCGGGCCGGGATCCTCGACGCCGAGCGGGACCGGGACGAGGTGGAGACCATCGCGGTCATACTCGCCGATCCCGCGCTGAACGAGCGGCAGAAGCAGGTGCTGCTCCAGATCTACGAGTCCTTCCGCAAGGAGAACGGATTCGGGATCGACGAGGCGGGCCAGGAGGACGACGGGACGGACAAAGGGGTCAAGGTCGGCGCTCCGGGTGACGATGCCCTGAGTGACGGCGACCCGGCCGCCCGGAACGGTGACCTCGCCGTACGAGAGAACCGCACGGCGGGCGGGCGCACGCCCACCCGACGTACCCGCACGACCGGCGGCAATGACGCCGACCCGCAGCAGACGGCCAGTTGAGCCGGACCAGGGCACCGGCCGCCTGACTGCGGACCACCACAACCCTCAGCCGAACGTGAATCCGGGAGGACCATCACCATGGCCATCACCGACGACCTGCGCAAGACCCTCAGCGACCCGACTCCGCTCTACTTCGCCGCCGGCACCGCCGACTTGGCCCTTCAGCAGGCGAAGAAGGTGCCCGGCCTGGTGGAGCAGCTGCGGGCCGAGGCTCCGGCGCGGATCGACGCCGTACGCAACACCGACCCCAAGGCCGTCCAGGAGAAGGCCCAGGCGCGTGCCAAGGAGGCCCAGGCCAAGGCCAAGGAGGCTCAGGAGAGCCTCCAGGCCAAGGTCGGCGAGTTCCTCGGCGGCCTCGACGGTGACATCAAGAAGCTCGGCAGCACCCTCGACGCGGACCTGAAGAAGCTCGGCGAGACCGCCCAGGACTTCGCCCTGCGCAGTGTCGGCGTCGCCGCCGAGTACGCCGTCAAGGCCCGCGAGACCTACGAGAAGGTCGCCGAGCACGGTGAGCAGACCGTGAAGACCTGGCGTGGCGAGGCCGCCGAGGAGATCGAGGAACTGGCGATCGCCGTCGAGCCCGACGCCGCGCCGAAGCCGGCCCCGGCTCCGGCCCCGGCCGCGGTCAAGACCGAGCCGAAGCCCGCCGCGGTCAAGACCGAGCCCGCCGCGGCGAAGAAGCCGGCCGCCGCCAAGAAGGCGCCGGTCCGCAAGACCACCACGCCCACCCCGACCACGGCCACCCCGGCCACCGCCGCCAAGAAGACCACGCCGCCCGCCAAGTAAGGCACCGCGGTTGGGATCATGGGCCGGGCACTCTCGGAGTGCCCGGCCCGTTCAGCGGGTAGCGGGCTTCCGGGAGCGGGTACGGTGACCGCGTGACGACGAGCCGAGTCTGGTGGTGGACGTAGTGCTGATGCAGGGATTCGCGGGGTTCATGTGGCTGCTGAGCATGGCCCTGATCCTTTTCAGCGGCTTCGCGCTGATCGACGCCGCCACGCGTCGTGAGGACGCCTACCGCGCGGCCGACAAGAAGACCAAGCCGTTCTGGTTGGTCATCCTCGGGCTCGCCTTCGTGGTGAACCTGATCTTCAACATCCTGTCGTTCCTGCCGATCATCGGCCTCGTCGCCACGATCGTGTACATGGTCGACGTACGGCCCGCCCTGCGCGGCCTCCCGGGCGGCGGCCGCAGCAGGCGCGGCGGCTCCAGCAGCGACGGGCCGTACGGGCCCTACAACGGCGGCCGCTGAAGGGGCCGGAGGGCGTTGACGCGCGGCCTCGAAGCATAGGACCCGGGTCCCGGCGGCCTCGCCGCGCAGGCCCGGGTCCGCTCAGGCCGTCCGGTCCAGCAACAGCACTGCCACGTCGTCCGTCAGTTCGCCCCCGTTGAGATCCCGGGCCTCGTTCACGGTGGCCCGCAGCAACTCCTCCCCGCGCAACCCCTCGGAGAGCTGGCGGCGCACCAGTTCCAGCATGCCGTCCTGCCCGAGCCGCTCCCGGCCCTCGCCGACATGGCCCTCGATCAGGCCGTCGGTGTAGAGCATCAGGCTCCACTCGGCCCCCAACTCCACCTGCGTCCGCGGCCAGCGCGCGCCGGGGAGCAGGCCGAGGGCGGGGCCGTTGTTGTCGTACGGCAGCAGCTGGACGGGCCGGCCGGGGCGGGCGATCAGCGGGGCCGGGTGCCCGGCCAGGCACAGGCCCGCGCGACGGCCGTCCGGCGCGATGTCGACCGTGCACAGCGTCGCGAAGATCTCGTCGTCGGAGCGTTCGTGCTCCAGCACCTGCTGGAGCGTGCCGAGCAACTGGTCGCCGCACAGTCCCGCCAGCGTCAGCGCGCGCCAGGCGATGCGCAGTTCCACGCCGAGCGCCGCCTCGTCCGGTCCGTGTCCGCAGACGTCGCCGATCATGGCGTGGACCGTGCCGTCCGGGGTGCGGACGGTGTCGTAGAAGTCGCCGCCGAGCAGGGCCCGCGAGCGGCCCGGTCGGTAGCGGGCGGCGAAACGGAGCGAGGAGCCCTCCAGGAGGGGCGTGGGCAGCAGGCCGCGCTCCAGCCGGCGGTTCTCCTGGGCGCGCAGCTTGCCCTCGGCGAGCCGCCGCTCGGCCGTGTCGGACCGCTTCCGCTCCACGGCGTACCGGATCGCCCGGCTCAGCAGCCGGCCGTCCAGCTCGTCCCGGAAGAGGTAGTCCTGGGCGCCCACGCGTACGGCCTCGGCGCCGCGCTCGGCGTCACCGGAGGCGGTCAGCGCGAGTACGGCGTGCCGGGGCGCGAGTTCCAGCACCTGCCGGAGTACGGCGAGTTCGTCGTCCTCGGCCGGGCCGGGGGTGGGCAGCGCGAGGTCCAGCAGGATGCAGTGGACGTCGTCGGTGAGCAGCCGCTCGGCCTCGGTGAGGTTGCGGGCGGTGCGCACCCGGATCGGCTTGCCGGCCGAGTCGAGCAGCTCGGGCACGACCGCGGAGGCGCCCGGGTCGTCCTCTATCACCAGGAGGGTGAGGGTGGGGGCACCACCCTGGACGCTGGTGCCGGCAGGACCGGTGGTGCCAGAGGCGGCGGTGCCGGGGGCGATGGCGGCGCCGGCGGCGGTGCCGGGTGTGGCAGGAGAGGTGCGGCCGGTGGGCTCGGCCGTGGTGTTGCCGGCCGGGGCCGCCGCCTTGCGCGAGACCCCTTCCGGTGAGGGGCCTGCGCCTGAGGACGCGGCCTGCGCCTGACCACTCTCCGCGGCCGGGATCGCTCTTTGCCGCGGTACGGGTACGGGCATCGTCTTGGGTTCCTTCCCTCCCCCCGAGGGCATGGCAGGACGAGGGACCTCGGCCTACCGACGGGGACCATAGCGGTAGTCGGCGCCGCAACGGAATGGCGGGGGACACGCGGTGTGGCCGCGCGCCGCTGTCATATGCCGCGATCCGTACCGCATTTGGACAGGTCGGCAATGCCGTGGGGATGACGAACGTCACGTCGGCAACAGGTTTGAGGTGGGCCAGGTCACGTGGCCCGTTTCGCCGGGGCTCGCAGGCGTCCGGCCCGCATGGCCCGTGTCGCCGGGGACTTGCGCAGGTCTGGCCCGCATGGGGATGCCACCGGGGCCCCCGCGCCGCCCGTGTCACCGGGGACCGCGCGCTCGCGCTCGGCCCAAGCGACCGGTGCCGTCACCCGGGCCCGCTCACACTCCCTGCCCGGCCGCCCCGCGTGGCCAGTGTCACCCGGTACGGCCCACGCTGCCGACCCACGGCCCACGGCCCACGGCCCACGGCCCCTGCGACTCCGAGACGCCCACGCACCCGGCGCCCTATGGCCCGTGTCACCCCCAGCCGCTCACGCGCCCGGCCGCACCACCCCGAGTATCGGCATCGACCCGGCCCCCGTGACCGTCACCGTGCGCCCCGGCCGCGGGGCGTGTACGACCGCTCCGTCGCCTATGTACATCGCGACATGGCTGGCGTCGCCGAAGTAGATGATCAGGTCTCCGGGGCGCATGTCGTCGACGGGCACGTGCTTCAGCTGCTGCCACTGCTGCTGGGAGGTGCGCGGGATCGAGCTGCCGGCGCTCGCCCAGGCCTGCGAGGTCAGACCGGAGCAGTCGTACGTGTCCGGGCCCTCGGCGCCCCATTCGTACGGTTTGCCCATCTGGGCCGTGGCGAACTCCACCGCCTTCCTGCCCGCGGCGGAGGCCTTGCCCTTGACGTCGTCGAGGACGCCGGAGTCCAGCCAGGCGGTCTGCGCCTTCAGTGCGGCCCGGCGCTCCAGCTCCGCGAGGCGCTCCTTCTCCTTCTTCTGCAGCTGGGACTCGAGCTTCTCGGCCGCCGCGATCTGCTCCTTGATCTGCTTCTTGGCCGCCGCCTTGGCCTTGCGACCGGCCTCCAGCTTCCGCCACTGCGCGGAGGCGTCGTTGGCGTACTGCCGCAAGTCCTGCTGGGTGCGGGTCATTTCCCTGATGAGGGCCTTGGTCGCGCGCTGGCCCTGGAGCACCCGGCCGGTGCCGTCGAGGAACTCCTGCGGGTCGTCGCTGAGCATCAACTGCGCCTCGTCCGGCAGCCCGCCGCCGCGGTACTGGGCGCGGGCCGCGGCACCGGCGCGGTCCTTCATCCGGTCCAGCTTCTTCTCGCCCTCGACGATCTTCCCGGCCAGCGCGACGATCTCGGCCGACTGCCGCTCGGTCTTCTCCTCGGCGTCGTTGTACGCGTCCGTGGCCACCGCGGCCGCGTGGTAGAGGTCGTCCAGTTTCTTGCGTACCGCCTCAAGTTCCTTGTCGGACGCGGGCGTCGGGGCGGCGGAGGAGGGGGCGGGGGTGGGAGCCGGTGGCGGCGTCGGGGCCGCGAACGCCGTGCCCGGCGCCGCCAGCACGGTCACCGCGCAGACGACGGTCACAGCCGCTGTGATCAGCCCGCGCTTGCCCGCTCGCATATCCCTGCCCCCAAATCTGATTAACCGTCAGTAACTTACGACGCCTGGGGATGGTGCCATGTGATGGCGCAAAGCAACAGAGGCGGTGACTTCCTCCCCCGGTTCCGGCTGTCGTACGGCGATCCCCCTGTCTGTGTGACGAACGACTCACGGAGATCGTTCCGCGCACTTCGACCGGACCGGAAAACGAGGTCGGCGCGGGGCGACCCGTCACACCCGAGGCGCCAACGCCCCCCACCGCACCGTCACTTCCCCCTGCCGCCAGCGCGCCGGTCCGTCCGTCACCGGCCAGTCGGCGGTGAGGTCCCGTACCGCTCGCATCCAGCGCTGGCGGACACCGTACGAGGCGTAGGGCGCCGCGGCCGCCCAGGCGCGGTCGAAGTCGCGCAGGAAGGCGTGCACCGGCTCGCCCGGGACGTTGCGGTGGATCAGCGCCTTCGGCAGCCGCTCGGCCAGGTCGGAGGGGCGCTCCAGCGAGCCCAGCCGGGTCGCGAAGGTGACCGTGCGCGGCCCCTCCGGACCGAGCGCCACCCACACATGCCGGCGCCCGATCTCGTCGCAGGTCCCCTCGACGAGCAGCCCGCCCCGGGACCCCTGGCCGGGCGGGGCGAGCCGGGAGCAGAGCCGTTCCCAGACGCCGGCCACCTCGCCCTCGTCGTACTGCCGCAGCACATTGGCGGCCCGGACGAGCAACGGCCGCCCGGGGACGGGGAGCTCGAAGCCGCCGTGCCGGAAGAGGAGCCCGTCCCGTTCGTACGGTCGCGCCGCAGCGACCCGCGCCGGTTCGATCTCGACGCCGACCACGCGCGCGCGGGGAGCGACGGTACGCAGGCGCACCAGCAATTCGACGGCCGTCCAGGGGGCGGCACCGTAACCGAGGTCGACGGCGACGGGATCGGCCGCGCGGCGCAGTTCGGCGCCGTGCGTCGCGGCGATCCAGCGGTCCATGCGACGCAGCCGATTGGGGTTCGTGGTCCCGCGCGTGACCGTGCCCACGGGGCGGGTGGCGGCGCGGGGTGACATGCGTACGAGGGTATGCGGGTACTCGGAGCGGTCCTTACCCGAAGGGACGGTTTGCTCGACGGGACGCTCCTTGCCCGACGGCGCCGCCCCTGTACGACGCACTCCGCTGTCGAACGGTTGAGCGACATCCGGTAATGCGTCGGCAAAAAACGCCCCGCCCGGAATGGGAACCCCTCCGCCCGGTGTTCCCGCTCTTGGAGGGTGCTCCACACCCTCCGTCCGGCATGCCCGCAGCGAGGAGGAACGCCACGTGAGCCAGTACGTCAGCAGGCTCGGGCGTCGCTCTGTAACGGCACCCCCGCGCCTGCGACTGCACCGACGCCCCCGCCGCGTCGCCATGCTCTCCGTGCACACCTCACCACTTCACCAGCCGGGCACCGGCGACGCCGGCGGTATGAACGTCTACATCGTGGAGCTCGCGCAGCGCCTCGCCGCGATCAACATCGAGGTGGAGATCTTCACGCGCGCGACCGCGGCCGCCCTCCCGCCGACCGTCGAGCTCTCGCCCGGCGTCCTCGTCCGGCACGTCGACGCCGGCCCCTACGAGGGCCTCGCCAAGGAGGAGCTCCCCGCCCAGCTGTGCGCCTTCACCCACGGCGTCATGCAGGCCTGGGCGGGCCACCGCCCCGGCTACTACGACCTCGTGCACTCCCACTACTGGCTCTCCGGCCACGTCGGCTGGCTCGCCGCCCAGCGCTGGGGCGTCCCCCTGGTGCACGCCATGCACACCATGGCCAAGGTCAAGAACGCCAACCTGGCCGACGGCGACACGCCCGAACCCGCCGCCCGCGTCATCGGCGAGACCCAGATCGTCGCCGCCGCCGACCGGCTCATCGCCAACACGGCCGAGGAGCGCGAGGAACTCGTACGGCACTACGCCGCCGAACCCGGCAAGGTCGCCGTCGTCCACCCCGGCGTGAACCTCGACCGCTTCCGCCCCGCCGACGGCCGCGCCGCCGCCCGTGCCCGCCTCGGCCTCCCGCAGGACGCCCTGGTCCCCCTCTTCGCGGGCCGCATCCAGCCCCTGAAGGCCCCCGACGTGCTGCTGCGCGCGATCGCCGTCCTCCTGGACGAGCGTCCCGACCTGCGCTCCCGGATCGTCGTCCCGGTCGTCGGCGGCCTCAGCGGCAGCGGCCTCACCAAGCCGGAGGGCCTGCAGAAACTGGCGTCCCGGCTCGGCATCGCGGATGTCGTACGGTTCCACCCGCCCGTCGGCCAGGACCAGCTCGCCGACTGGTTCCGGGCCGCGTCCGTGCTGGTCATGCCGTCCTACAGCGAGTCCTTCGGCCTGGTCGCCATAGAGGCGCAGGCCGCCGGCACCCCGGTGCTCGCGGCAGCGGTGGGCGGGCTTCCGGTGGCCGTGCGCGACGGACGGACGGGTGTCCTCGTACGAGGGCACAATCCCGCCGACTACGCGCGCGTGCTGCGCGACTTCGCCGACGAGCCCGCGGTCCCGGCGCGGATGGGCGAGGCCGCCGCCCGGCACGCGCAGTCCTTCGGCTGGGACACCGCGGCCGCCGCCACGGCGGACGTCTACACGGCCGCCACCCAGTCGTACCGGCGTCGCGTACTCTCCCACCATGGCTGACGCGGACCGGACGGCACAGGTCATCGAGGCGTTCCTGAAGGACGCCGAACTGGAGTGGGAGAGACCCGCACCCGGCACGTACGTGGTGAAGCTCCCCGGCACCCGCAAACTGTCGACGACGGTGTCCCTGCTGGTCGGCCGCCACTCCCTGTCGCTCAACGCCTTCGTCATCCGCCACCCCGACGAGAACGAGCCCGGCGTCCACCGCTGGCTCCTGGAGCGCAACCTCAAGCTGTACGGCATCAGTTACGCCGTCGACCCGCTCGGCGACGTCTACGTCACCGCCAAGCTGCCGCTGGCCGCGGTCACCGCCGACGAGGTCGACCGCCTCCTCGGCCAGGTCCTGGAGGCCGCCGACGGCGCCTTCAACACCCTGCTGGAGCTGGGCTTCGCCTCCGCCATCCGCAAGGAGTACGCGTGGCGGGTGTCCCGGGGCGAGTCGACCCGCAACCTGGACGCGTTCGCACACCTGACCCGACGCTCGGACGACTGACTCCGGGACCACTGCCCCCGGGACGCTCTCCGCTCACTTGTGGGAACTGGTGCGGTACCGCCCCGGAGTCACCCCCACCAGTTTCTTGAAGTGCCGGGTGAGGTGGGCCTGGTCGTGGAAGCCGGTCAGGGCGGCGACATCGGCCGGCCCGCGGTCGGCGAGCAGCAGCCGACGGGCCCGGTCCACGCGGCGGGCGTTCAGATACTGGTGCGGGGCGATGCCGTACGCCCTGCTGAACGCCCGTACCAGATGCGCCGGATGAGCCTGGACGAGGCGCGCCGCCTCCTCCAGGGCGAGCCCCTCCACCACACGTTCGTCGAGGAGTTCACGCAGGCGGCGGGCGAGCACCGGGTCGCGGCGCGGGCCGCCCCCGTGCCGCCCCGGCCGCAGATGCGTGCGCAGCCGCTCGCCGACGAGGGTCAGCCTGCTCTCCGCCTCCAGCTCGTCGCCGGGCCGGGTGAGCGCGGTGTGCAGTTGCCCGACACGCCGCCGCAGCAGAGGGTCGCGCAGGTCGGGCGCGTCGACGGCGGGCCCGATCAGGTCGTCCCCGAGCCGGCTGCCGTCCAGGTACAGCACACGTTTGCGGAAGCCGTCCGGGGTGACGGGGGAGCCGTTGTGGGGTACGTGCGGCGGCAGCAGGGACACCGTGTCGTGCGGGGTGCCGTGCTCGTGCCGGTCCAGGTCGTACCGTACGGCCCCGTCGTCGACGATGAGCAGCGTCCACGCGTCATGGACGTGCATCGGGTACGCGTACTCGGTGAAGTGGGCGTGGAAGACCTCCACGACACCCGGGACGGCCGGGTGCCAGGCGGAGACGTCACGCCGGGCTTGCGGGGTCTGTCGGGCCTGAGGGCCCTGTCTGGCTTCCCAGGCCTCTTGAGCGGCCATGCAAAGAACGTACAAGACGGTGTCGTACGGCGTTCGGCAGTCTCGCTCCATGAGCTCCGTGAGTACTGAACCCATCCGATTCGACACCAAGATCGCCGTCCTGCTGCGCGAGGACCTGGAGCCCTGGCAGCGGCTCAACGTCACGGCCTTCCTGGTCAGCGGCCTGGGCACACAGGTCCCCGAGGTGGTCGGCGAGCCGTACGAGGACGCCGACGGCGTGCCCTACCTGCCGATGTTCCGCCAGCCGGTCATGGTCTTCGAGGCCACGAAGGAGACCCTGACGACGGCCCACGCGCGCGTGCTGTCCCGCGCCCTGCCGCGAGCCCTCTTCACGGGCGATCTCTTCGCCACGGGCAACGACCGCGACAACCGCGCGGCGGTACGGGCCGTACCGACGGCCGAACTCGACCTGGTGGGGCTGGCGGTGTACGGGCCGCGCAACGCGGTGGACAAGGTGGTGAAGGGGGCACGGATGCATCCGTGAGCGACGTGCGCGCCACAGGGGCTTCTTCCGGGGCTCTGTGAATGCGCTGACGCCGCGGTCTCCTAGTAGGGCTTTGTTAGGTGTCTTGTCGGGTCGGCGGTCTGGTGCTTCGCTGCGGGTATGAGGGCGGATGAACTCTACGCGTGTCGCGCCCGGTTGG
>JODI01000138.1 GCA_000720805.1 Streptomyces violaceoruber | reverse complement strand
GTATAAGAGACAGGCACCGCCCCCCGCACCACGCCACCCTCCCACCGGTGCAGGCCCATCCCCGTGTGGCCCCGTCTCCATACGGCCCCACACCCGTACGTCCTCACCCCCAAGCGGCCCCGTCCCCGTGCGGTCCCGTCGTCGAGGGGCAAGATTGAGTCAAGTAGTGGTAGACCACTCTCAGCGACAGAGAGGTCGGCCGTGGGCGCACACGAGGAGCGCGACGTTGCCCGCCGGCAGTTCGACGTGGCGGACGCCGCACCCCTGCTGCTGGACGCGGCGGGGGTGGTGACGAGCTGGAGCAGCCAGGCGCAGCGGCTGCTGGCGTACCCGGCCGCCGAGGTGGTGGGGACCCGGCTGGCCGACCTGGTGGCCGCCGAGGACGCCTGGCGGGTGCCGGAACTGGTCGAGCGGTGGCGCCGGGACGGTGGCTGGGCGGGGCTGCTGTCGGTCCGGCGCGGTGACGGGCGGCCGGTCAGGCTCATGGTGCGGATCTCCTCCGCCGAGGAGGCCCGCGGCCCCTCCCGCTGGCTGGCGCTGCTGTCGGAGCTGGCCGAGGCGACCGGCTGGGACATGCACCGCACGGTCCTGGAGCAGATGGTCGACCGCTCCCCCATCGGCATCGCCGTCGTCGACACGGACCTGCGGTACGTGTGGTCGAACGCCGCCCTGGCCCGCTTCGGCGGCGGACCGCCCCAGAGCCGGCTCGGGCTGCGGATGGCGGACGTCCAGCCGGGCCTGGACTCGGAGCCCGTCGAGGCACAGATGCGACACGTCCTGGCGACCGGGGAGACGGTCACCGGATACGAGCACGTCGGCCACGTACGGTCCGCCCCGCACCGGGAGACCGCGCAGATGCTGTCGTTCACCCGGCTCGACGACGAGCGGGGCCACCCGATGGGCGTCTACTACACCGTCGTCGACATCACCGCGCACCACCGCGCCCGGCAGCGGCTGGCCCTGCTCGACCGGGCCGGTGAGCAGATCGGCCGCACCCTGGACATCGTGCGGACCGCCCAGGAGCTGGCCGACGTGACCGTCCCCGGCTTCGCCGACCTGGTCGTGGTGGATCTGATGGAGTCGGTGCTGCGCGGCGCGGAACCGGAGCCCGAGCCGTCGGCGGGGCCGGCACCGGTGCGGCTGCGCCGGGCGGGACGCCAGTCCGCGGACGCCGACGTCACCGGGACCGTCGACGTCGGCGAGGACGTCGTGTACCCGCCCGGCTCGCCCCCGATCCGCTGTCTGGTCACGGGCCGGTCCTGGCTCGAGGAGCGGCTCGACCCGCTCGCCCCGGAGTGGGGCACCGACTCCCCCGAGGGCCCGGTCGCCACCTTCCGGGAGCGGGGCCTGCACAGCGTGCTGGTCGTGCCGGTGCGCGCCCGCGGCGTCACCCTCGGCGTCACCACCTTCTTCCGCAGGCGCCACCAGGAGCCCTTCGACGCGGACGACCTGCACCTGGCCGAGGACCTCGTCTCGCGGGCGGCCGTGTGTGTGGACAACGCCCGCCGCTACACCCGCGAACGGAACGCCGCCCTGGCCCTGCAGCGCAATCTGCTCCCGCACCGGCTGCCGGAGCAGTGCGCGGTGGACGTCGCCGCCTGCTACCGGCCGGCCGACGAGCTGACCGGCCTCGGCGGCGACTGGTACGACCTGATCCCGCTGTCCGGCGCGCGGGTCGCCCTCGTGGTCGGCGAGGTACCCGGGCACGGCATCGACGCCGCCGCCGCGATGGGGCGGCTGCGCACCGCCGTGCGGACCCTCGCGGCGCAGGATCTGCCGCCCGAGGAGGTGCTCGGCCACCTGGACGACCTGGTCGCGCGGTCCGCCCGCGAGGCGGGCGTCGAGCCGGACCCGGTCGGCGCCGACAGCACACAGGCGGTGGGCTCCGGGTGCGTCTACGTGATCTACGACCCCGTCGACGGACAGTGCACGATGGCGGCCGCCGGCCATCCCGCGCCCGCGGTCGTCCTGCCCGACGGGAACGTCACGTTCGTCGATCTTCCGCAGGGGGCGCCGCTCGGCGCGGGCGGCCCGCCCTTCGAGGCGGTCGAGCTGGCCCTGGTGGAGGGCAGCACGCTGGCCCTGCACACCGACGGTCTGCTGGCCCACGGGTCACAGTGGGCGGGCGACAGCGACCGGGAACGGCTGCGCCGGGCCCTGGAGCGGCAGGGGGGCTCCCTGGACCAGCGCTGCCGGACCGTCGTGGACACGCTGGTCCCGGAGGGGCCGCACGACGACGTCGCCCTGCTGATGGCCCGGACCCGGCTCCTCGGCGCCGACCAGGTCGCGGACTGGGACCTGCCCGGCGACCCGGCCGTGGTCGCCGAGGCCCGCAAGGAGGCCACCCGGCAGCTGACCGAGTGGAACCTTCAGGAACTGGCCTTCACCACGGAGCTGGTGGTCAGCGAGCTGGTCACCAACGCCATCCGGTACGCCGACGGACCCGTACGGCTGCGTCTGATCAAGGAGCGGGCACTGATCTGCGAGGTGTACGACGGCGGCGCGACCGCACCGCATCTGCGTCATCCGCGCACCACGGACGAGGGCGGACGCGGACTGCTGCTGGTCTCCCAGGTCACCCAGCGCTGGGGCACCCGCTTCGCGTCCGAAGGCAAGATCATCTGGGCGGAGCAGCCCCTGACCGATCCGTCCATATGACTTAGGAGCGCGGATATCGTGTGAAACTAGGGTGGTCCCGGTGGTGAGAGCGGCAGCCATGAACGATTCGGCGATCGACTATGCGGCGGTGTTCCAGGCCCTGCCCGGAATGGTGGCCCTGCTCGGGCCCGATCTGGTCTACGTGGACGTCAACAAGGAGTTCCTCCAAGGAGCCGGCCGCAAGCGGGAGCAGACGGTCGGCCATCACCTGTTCGAGGTCTTCCCGGACAACCCCAACGAGCCCGCCGCGACAGGCGTGCGCAACCTGGAGGCCTCGCTGCGCCGGGTGCTGGCCACCGGCGAACGGGACGCCATGGCGCTGCAGCGGTACGACGTCCAGGACCCCGAGCGGCCCGAGCGCTGGCAGGAGCGGTACTGGAGCCCGTGCAACGTGCCGGTGTTCGGCCCCGACGGAGAGGTGGTGCTGCTGGTGCACCGGGTGGAGGAGGTCACCGAGCTGATCCGCGCCCGCGGCGGTCGCAGCACCGACCGGACCCAGGTGCTGGAGGCCGAGTTGTACACCCGTGCCCGCGAGCTCCAGGAGCTCAACGAACGGTTGCGCCAGGCACACGCCCGGGAACGGGAGGTGGCCCTGGCCCTCCAGGGGGCGATGCTGCCCGCCCGCCGGCAGGCGGCCGACCACCGGGCCGCCGTCCGCTACCGGCCGGCGGTAGGGGCGCTGAACGTGTGCGGCGACTGGTACGACCTGGTCGACCTGGTGGGCGGCCACCGCCTCGGGGTGTCCGTGGGCGACGTGGTCGGCCACGGGCTGGCCGCGGCCGGCGTCATGGGGCAGCTGCGCAGCGCGCTCAGCGCCACCTCGCGAGTGGCCGCGGGTCCGGCCCAGGCACTGGACGTGCTGGGGCGGTACGCGCATGTGGTCGACGGCGCCGAATCGACCACCGCGGTCACCACGTTCGTCGACTTCGACCGTCACACCATCACCTACAGCAGCGCCGGCCATCCGCCGCCGGTGCTGATGCATCCGGACGGCCGGGTGGAGTTTCTCGACCGGGCCACCGACCCGCCGCTCGACGCGTGTCCCGACCCGGTCCCCCGACCGCAGGCCGCCACCGTCTTCACCGACGGTGCCACACTCGTGCTGTACACCGACGGTCTGATAGAGCGGCGCCGCGAGGACATCGACACGGGCCTGGCCCGGCTCGCCGACTCCCTCACCCGGCACCGCTCCACGGACCCCGAGACCCTCGCGGACGCCGTCCTGAGGGAACTGCTGCCGCCGGGGGGTGCGACCGACGACACGGCACTCGTCATCGTGCGGCTGTGAGGGAGTGCGCGCGGACGCGGGCCCGGCCGCCAACGGGCCTGTCCCCGGGGCCGGATGCCCACTCGCGGCCGGTTTCGCCCGTCACCTCCTGCCCCTACACTGGCACCCCCACAGCACGCCGGTTGACCTGCTGGAACACGGCGGCCCGGCCGATCCGCCGGAGTGAGGAGCGACCCGTTGTTCTACTACGTGCTCAAGTACGTGTTGCTGGGCCCCCTGCTGAGACTGGTCTTCCGGCCCCGCATCGAGGGCCTCGAACACGTACCGGACACCGGCCCGGCGATCATCGCGGGCAACCACCTCTCCTTCTCCGACCACTTCCTGATGCCGGCCGTGCTGAAGCGGCGGATCACCTTCCTCGCGAAGGCCGAGTACTTCACCGGTCCGGGCGTCAAGGGCCGGCTGACCGCGTTCTTCTTCCGCAGTGCCGGGCAGATCCCGGTGGACCGCTCCGGCAAGGAGGCGGGCCAGGCCGCGATCCGCGAGGGGCTCGGCGTGCTGAGCAAGGACGAACTGCTCGGCATCTATCCCGAGGGCACCCGCTCGCACGACGGACGGCTCTACAAGGGCAAGGTCGGTGTCGCGGTGATGGCGCTCAGAGCCCAGGTCCCGGTGGTCCCGTGCGCGATGATCGGCACCTTCGAGGCCCAGCCGCCCGGCAAGGTCGTCCCCAACATCCACCCCGTGGTGATCCGCTTCGGCAAGCCCCTCGACTTCTCGCGCTACGAGGGAATGGAGAACGAGAAGGCGGTCCTGCGCGCGATCACCGACGAGATCATGTACGCGATCCTGAAGCTGTCCGAGCAGGAGTACGTCGACCAGTACGCGGCCGTGGTGAAGGCGGAGGAGGCCGCCGCGCGCTCCGACAGGGAGCGCAGGTTCCCGCGACTGCCGCTGAGTTGATCTCTGCTGTCGGCAGAACACCCGGGGGCGGCGGCCGTCGCGCTCGTACGGTCGTGGCATGAGACGTGCTGTGGTGGTCGGAGCGACGGGACAGATCGGGCGGGTGGCCGTGGGCGTGCTGGCCCGGGACGGCTGGGAGGTGACGGCCGTCTCCCGGGGCGGCGGACGGGACGACGGCTGGCCCGAGGACGTACGCGTGGCGCGGGCCGACCGGGAGGACGACGCGGCCCTCACCGAGGCGGTCGGCGACGGCTGCGACGTGCTGGTGGACATGGTCGCCTACGGTCCCGCGCACGCACGTCAGTTGACCTCGCTGGCCGACCGGGTGGGCTCGGCCGTGGTGATCTCCAGCGTCTCGGTGTACGAGGACGACAAGGGCCGCAACTTCGACACCCAGGCGGAGCCGGGCGGCTTCCCCGAGTACCCGGTTCCGGTCACCGAGGACCAGCGGACCGTCCAACCGGGTGACACCTCGTACAGCACCCGCAAGGCGGGGCTGGAGCGCGATCTGCTGGCCGCGGGCGACCGGTTGCCGACCACACTGCTGCGGGCCGGCGCGATCCACGGGCCGCACTGCCGGACGCCGCGCGAGCTGTACTTCGTCAAGCGCAACCTGGACGGGCGGGCCCGGCGGATCCTCCCGTACCGCGGCGAGAGCCGCTTCCATCCGGCGAGCGTGCACAACATCGCGGAACTGATCCGGCTGGCCGCGGGCCGGCCGGGCACACGGGTCCTCAACGCCGTGGACCCGGACGCGCCGACGGTGGCTCAGATCGCCGGGGCGATCGACGCGGTCATGGGCGTCGAGCGGGAGAACGTCCTGCTGGACGGCCCGCCGCCCGGGCCGACCGTGGGGGACACGCCGTGGTCGGTGCCGGTGCCGGTGGTGTGCGCAATGGGCGCCGCCGAACGGGAGTTGGGCTACCGGCCCGTCGCCCGGTATGCGCAGACGCTGCCGGACACCGTCGCGTGGATCGAGCAACACCTGGCCGGACGGGACTGGCGGGAGGCGTACCCGAAGATGTTCCAGGCGTACGGCGACCTCTTCGACTACGCGGCGGAGGACGCGTTTCTCGACGGGCCGGGCGCGCTCGACGCCTGAACTCGACACTGAAAGGGGGGCGGCCGTCGCCGACGGCCGCCCCCCTTCACTCGGTCGGACTTACGGCTTCGGCGTCGCGTGCGGCGCGCACGTGACGTCGGCGCGGTCCAGCTTGCCGGTGAGCAGGTAGCTGTCCACCCGCTCGTTGATGCACGGGTTGACCAGGTTGGTCACGCCGTGGGAGCCCGCGTCCTTCTCGGTGATGAGGCGGGAGCCCTTGAACCGCTTGTGCAGTTCGACGCCGCCCGGGTACGGAGTGGCGGCGTCGCGCTCGGACTGCACGATCAGCACGCCCGGCAGTCCCTTGCCGGTCTTGACGTTCACCGGGGTCTGCTGCTTGACCGGCCAGGTCGCGCAGGGCAGGTTCATCCAGGCGTTGGACCAGGTCAGGAACGGGTACTTCTGGTGCAGCCGGGTGTTGTCCCGGTCCCACTTCTTCCAGCTGGTCGGCCACTTGGCGTCGGTGCACTCGACGGCCGTGTACACGGCGTTGCCGTTCTCCGAGGAGATGTTGCCCGCGGTGTCCGACATGTCGGGGGCGGCCGCGTCGACGAGCGCCTGGGTGTCGCCTGCGAAGTACTTGCTGAACACCGTGGCGACCGGCACCCACGAGGAGTCGTAGTACGGGGCGCCCTGGAAGAAGGCGAGCAGTTCGGCCGGGCCGACGACTCCGCCGATCGGGCTCTTCTTCGCGGCGGCCCGCAACTCGAGCCACTTCGCCTGGACTTCGGCCCGGGTGTCGCCGAGGTGGAAGGTGGCGTCGTTGGCGGCGACCCAGTTCTCCCAGTCCTTCCAGCGGCCCTCGAAGGCGATGTCCTGGTCGAGGTTGGCCTCGTACCAGATCTTGTCCCGCGACGGGTTGACGACACTGTCGACGATCATGCGGCGCACATGGCCCGGGAACAGCGTGCCGTAGACCGCGCCGAGGTAGGTGCCGTAGGAGACACCCAGGTAGTTGAGCTTCTTCTCGCCGAGCGCGGCGCGGATGACGTCCAGGTCGCGCGCGGTGTTCGGCGTGGTCATGTGCGGCAGCATCTCACCGCTGCGCTCGTAGCAGCCCTCGGCGTACTCACGGGCGAGCTTGCGCTGGGCGCGCTTGTCGGCCTCGGAGTCCGGCACCGGGTCCATCTTGGGCGCCTTCACGAACTCCTGCGGGTCGATGCAGGAGATGGGCGCGGAGTGGCCCACGCCGCGCGGGTCGAAGCCCACGAAGTCGTACGCCGTGGCCGTCTTGGTCCACAACGGGGCCTTGGTGGTGACCCGGCGCGGGAAGCGCATGCCGGAGCCGCCCGGACCGCCGGGGTTGTAGACGAGCGCGCCCTGGCGCTCCTTCTTGGTACCGGTGTTGCCGATGCGGTCGACGGCGATCTTGATCTGCTTGCCGTTGGGCTTGGCGTAGTCGAGCGGCACGGTGACATAGCCGCACTGGATCGGCTTCTCCAGGCCCCAGTCGGCCGGGCAGTCCTGCCACTTGATGCCGGCCTTCGCGGCCTTGGCGGCGGCGACCGCCGCACCGCGGGCCTCGCGGTCCTGGCCGACACGGGTGTCCGCGCTGGCGCTCGCCGTGGGCGCCACGGCGCCGGCTATCAGTGTCGCCGTGACGAGCACTCCGGCGGAACCGAACGCTGCCGTGCGCCTCGTCACTCTCTTGTCCCTCAAGGGACCCCTCCCCGTGTGTCGTTGATGTGTACGGGGATCCTCTCGGCTGTGAGACCCCTGTGAACAGGGGTGGTCGGCCTTTCTTTGCCAATCCGATAAGCGGACTCAGGCGTTCGCTTTGCGGACACCTGCGTCTATCCGACAGACGTCAGCGCCTCGTCCAGCACCCGCCGCAGCCGCAGCGCGTCCGACGCCACGGCGGTCACCAGCGCGGCGGGACCCGCGAGCGGGACGACCGCGGCCCCCTCCCCCAGCACCCGCGCGGTCACCGGCGCGTCCGCGAACTCCGGCCGTACGACGACGATCTGGCCCACGGCCCGATGTCCCGCGAGGACGGCGGGCCCGTCCCAGCCGCCGGGTGCCCCGGGACCGCAGGCCAACTCCTGGTCGAGCACGGTCCGTCCCGCGACCCGTACGACGAGCCGGCTGCCGAGCCGCCCGGGCTCCTCCCCGGTCCGCCCCAGCACCTGCTCCTCGCGCAGCACGAGCCGGGCGGTCGCACCGAGGTCGACACGGGAGGTGACGTGCAGATCGCTCCCCCGTACGGAGATCAACTGCTCGGGCAGCCACCACAGTTCACCGCCGTCGGCGACGGTGAGCCGGACGTCGTACCAGGCCTCGCCCTTCGCCTGCCCCGGCAGCGCGATGGTCGCGGCGGCGGACCCGACACGCAACCGGGCCCCGCTCTCGACACCGGCTTCCACGGTGAAGTGGTCACCGCCGAGCGGCCCGCTCATCGCGCCGACGAGCATCACCCGCGCCTCGGCGCCGCTCCCCCGGGTCCGTCGCAGGGCCAGCGGCCCGTCGCCCTCCAGGACGGGCAGCGACGTACCGCCCCGCCCGTCGTCCCGGGCGACGATCCTCGCGGTGGCCCGCACTCCGGTCGTGCCCGACGTCATGCCGTCCACGCGGCGAGCTGCGCCCGCACCCAGTCGGCGACGTCCTTCACACCCGGCTCGCTCCTGAGCGACTGGAACACGACCGGCAGCTCGGCCCGCTGCGCCTTGGCGTCCGCCGCCATCCGCCCCAGGTCGGAACCGACATACGGCGCGAGGTCGGTCTTGTTGACGACGAGCAGGTCGGCGGTGGTGACCCCGGGCCCACCCTTGCGCGGAATGTCGTCCCCGCCGGCCACGTCGATGACGAAGATCTGCGCGTCGACCAGCCCCTTGGAGAAGGTCGCGGTGAGATTGTCCCCGCCCGACTCCACCAGGATCAGATCCAACGGCCCTACCTCGTCCTCCAGGTCCTCCACCGCCTCCAGATTGGCGGAGATGTCATCCCGGATCGCGGTGTGCGGACACGCCCCCGTCTCCACGGCGGTGATCCTCTCGGGCGGCAGCACAGCCTCCCTGAGCAGAAACTCGGCGTCCTCTCGGGTGTAGATGTCATTGGTCACGACAGCAAGGGCCAGTTCCTCCCGCAGAGCCCGGCAGAGCGCGGCAACGGTAGCCGTCTTCCCCGACCCCACGGGCCCCCCGAGCCCGATACGCAAAGCCCGGCGAACCCCGTCGGGCCGCCGAGCGTCGGCACTTACGGCGGCGGGGCCGTGGTGAGAGTGGTCGAGATGCATGGGGGGGGCTCCTCTTGATTGCCGGCGGTGGGTGCTCGTTGGGTCTGCGATGCCTTAGAGGGTTTGCGGTGCCTCAGCGGAGGTCTGCGATGCCTTTCGGGTCTGCGGGTCCTTAGCGGGTCTGCGATGCCTTGCGGGTCTGCGATGCCTCAGCGGGGTCTGCGATGCCTTTCGGGTCTGCGGGTCCTTAGCGGGTCTGCGATGCCTTGCGGGTCTGCGATGCCTCAGCGGGGTTTGCGATGTCTTACGGGTCTGCGGGTCCTTAGCGGGTCTGCGATGCCATCGCGGTCTGCGATGCCTTACGGGTCTCGGGGAGTTAGCGGATCTGCGGGGCGTTGCGGGTCTGCAGTGGCCTGCGGTGCCTTTCAGCCGGGCCGCGCATCAACCAGCCCGTCCGGCGTTTGAGGACGAGGCCGTTCAGGCCGATCGGGGTCTGGGGCGGAGCCCCAGGAGGGGTGCAGGGGACGCAGTCCCCGCCGGGGTCCGGGGCGGAGCCCCGGTGGGGTCGAAGGGGCAGCGCCCCTGGGGATGGGAAGGGCAGGGGCGGCGGGGGCGAGCAAACCCTAGGACGCGAACAGTCGTACCGGCCACGCCGCATGCCCCTCAGCCGAAATCTCCAACAGCGGCGCCGAAGCCGCAGGCAACGCGTCGACCCCTTCGTCGACAGCCACCCGCGCCGCCTCCACCGCCGCATCCGCGACCCGGTCCAGCTCCGGCACCAACCGCGCCAACACCCCCGTGGCGTCCAAGGGATCCAGACTCAGCAACCGCACCGACGCCGACGCCGACCCGCTCACACTCTCGTACACCGCGCAGTACGCCGCATCAACAGCCCCCAGCCCCGCCGCCCGAGCCGCCACCCCGAGCACCACCGGCTGATGCGCCCCCTTGGGAAACTCCCGCGCCAGCGCGTCGAGTTCCGGCGACGGCCAGGTCACCCGCGCGGCCCGCATCAACTGCCGCCCCAGTTTCCGCGCGGCAACCCGCAACGCCGGCGACGGCGTCCGGGCGTCCGCGGCCACGTCCAACTCCACGGGATCCATGCCGAGCACCGCGGCAGCGGCCAGCGCCGCGGCGACCCGCCCCGCCGTGTGCAACCGCCCCCGGCAGAAGTCCTCCAGGCTCGCCGCCCCGGTGATCCGCCCCGCCTTGACGGCCGCCTCGGCCCCACCGGAGTGCGCGTGCCCCCCGGCGGGAAAACGGCCGTCGGCCAGAACGAGAAGCGCTGCCCTGGACATCAGAAGAGGAAGTACCGCTGGGCCATCGGCAGTTCAGCCGCCGGCGTCGCCTCGACGAGCTCCCCGTCGATATGCACGGCGAAGCTGTCCGGATCGACCCGCACCGTCGGCCGCGCGTCGTTCTCCCGCATGTCCGCCTTGGTCACGCCCCGCGTGGACTCGATGGCGACGAAGCGCTTCCCCAACTGCAGGCGCTCCGGCAGCCCGTCCTCGATGGCGAGCGGCGCCACGAAGTTGAACGAGTTCGACGCGGGTGCCCGCCCGATCGCCCCGTACATCGGACGCGGCAGGATCGGCTGCGGGGTCGGGATCGACGCGTTCGCGTCGCCCATCTGCGCGTACGCGATCTGCCCGCCCTTGATCACCAGGTGCGGCTTGACGCCGAAGAACGCCGGCTCCCACAGCACGAGGTCGGCGAGCTTGCCGGACTCCACGGAGCCGATCTCCCGCGCCAGGCCCTGCGCGAGTGCCGGGTTGATCGTGTACTTGGCGACATAGCGACGTACCCGATGGTTGTCCGCGCGCCCGTCACCGGGCAGCGCACCCCGCCGCCGCTTCATCACATGTGCGGTCTGCCAGGTCCGCATGACGACCTCGCCGACCCGGCCCATGGCCTGCGCGTCGGAGGAGATGATCGAGATCGCGCCCAGGTCGTGGAGGATGTCCTCCGCGCCGATCGTGGAGGGCCGGATGCGGGACTCGGCGAAGGCGAGGTCCTCGGGGACGGCCGGGTTGAGGTGGTGGCAGACCATCAGCATGTCGAGGTGTTCCTCGGCGGTGTTGACGGTGAACGGCCGGGTCGGGTTGGTCGAGCTCGGCAGTACGTGCGGCTCGGAGACCACGGTCATGATGTCCGGCGCGTGCCCGCCGCCGGCGCCCTCGGTGTGGTACGCGTGAATCCCCCGCCCCGCGATCG
Organism: Streptomyces violaceoruber; assembly: GCA_000720805.1. Taxonomy (GTDB): domain Bacteria; phylum Actinomycetota; class Actinomycetes; order Streptomycetales; family Streptomycetaceae; genus Streptomyces; species Streptomyces cellulosae_A. Next base: position 2,344 of record JODI01000138.1, on the reverse strand, counting down.
CGGCCAGCGTGTCGCCGACGAAGCCCGCCTCGTTCAGCGTGTCCGTGTGGATGGCGACCTGGATGCCGGTCCGGTCGGCGACGGTCAGCGAGGCGTCGATGACGGCCGGGGTGGAGCCCCAGTCCTCGTGCAGCTTGAGGCCGAGGGCACCGCCGCGGATCTGGGACAGCATCGCCTCGTGCGAGACCGTGTTGCCCTTGCCGAGAAAGCCGATGTTGAGCGGGTACTGCTCCATCGCCTCCAGCATCCGGGCCAGGTGCCAGGGGCCCGGTGTGACCGTGGTCGCCTTCGAACCCTCGGCCGGCCCGGTGCCGCCGCCGACCAGCGTGGTGATGCCGGCCGACAGCGCCTCGTCGGCGATCTGCGGGCAGATGAAGTGCACATGCGCGTCGATCGCGCCGGCGGTCAGGATCCGTCCGTTGCCCGCGATGACCTCGGTCTCGGGACCGATGACCAGGTCCGGGTGCACCCCGTCCATGGTGTCGGGGTTGCCCGCCTTCCCGATGCCGGTGATCCGGCCGTCGCGGATGCCGACGTCGGCCTTGACGACACCCCAGTGGTCGACGATCACCACACCGGTGATGACGGTGTCGGGGGTGCCTTCTGCGCGCGTAGCACGCGACTGGCCCATGGACTCGCGGATGACCTTGCCCCCGCCGAACACGGCCTCGTCACCGGCCAGGGAGGGCCCGCCGCTGCGGTCCTCCTCGATCTCGATCAGCAGATCGGTGTCGGCGAGCCGGATGCGGTCGCCGGTCGTCGGGCCGAACAGGTCGGCGTACGCGGCACGCGAGATCTCAGGCATCGAGGGCACCTCCGGTCTCTCCGCGCAGCCCGGGCACCACACGGGCACCGGCCAGCGGGACGAGTTCGACGTCGACGGGGATCCCGGGCTCGAAGCGCACGGCGGTGCCGGCGGCGATGTTGAGCCGCTTGCCGCGCGCGGCGGCGCGGTCGAAGTCCAGACCGGGGTTGGCCTCGGCGAAGTGGTAGTGGGAACCGACCTGGACGGGCCGGTCGGCGGCGTTGAGGACGGTGAGCGAGGTGACCTCACGGCCCTCGTTGTAGACGATCGGGTCCTCGGCGAACAGGAACTCTCCGGGAATCACGTCGATTGCTCCCCGTCAGACGATCGGATCGTGGACGGTGACGAGCTTGGTGCCGTCCGGGAAGGTGGCCTCGACCTGGACGTCGTGGATCATCTCGGGGATGCCCTCCATGACGTCGTCCCTGGTGAGCAGCTTGCGACCGGACGCCATGAGTTCGGCGACCGTACGGCCGTCACGTGCGCCCTCGAGGATGTGCGAGGTGATGAGGGCGACCGCCTCCGGGTGGTTCAGCTTGAGCCCGCGGGCCCGGCGCTTCTCGGCCACGTCGGCCGCCACATGGATGAGCAGCCTCTCTTGCTCGTGCGGGGTCAGTTGCACGTCCCACCTCACAGTCCTCGCTCCGGACCGTGCGGGGCCCGGTTGCCGCAGCCCCGGGGCAAAGTCCCTGGTGGCGTGGATCCCGCAGGCTAGTTGGAGCGGGTTTCAAGCACGTTAACCGAGTCGTGACCCGTTCCGGTCCCGGACTCGGGGACCGACATGCTCATCAACGCCCGCAGACCGTTCTGCAGGGCCTCGACCGGGAGCGGCCCGAACAGCGACAGCTGGGCGATGAATCCGAGCACGGCGGCGATCATAGTGCGGGCGACGTGCTCGGCGGGCAGGTCCGCCCGCATCATCCCGGCTTCCTGGTAGCCCGCGACGATCCGTTCCCAGGCCACGCCCACCGCGTCGTACCCCTCCCGCAGGACGGCGGCCAGCTTCGGATTGCGCCCCGTCTCCGACCACACCTGGACGACCAGCCGGGGGAAGGCCGGCTCGCCGTCGATGGTCAGCGAGGCCCTGCTGGCGAGCGTCCGGCCCAGCACCGCGCCGACGAGGAGGTCCGGCGGTTGGGGCGGGTACTGAAGGGCAGCCTCCTCGAAGGCCGCCCGGACGGACCCGAGCACCTCGCCGACGGTCGCCGCGATGAGCTCCTCCTTGCCGCTGAAGTAGCGGTACACCGCGCCCGCCGAGAGGTCGGCCTCCTTCAGCACGTCCTGCATCGACGTCGCATGGAAGCCGTTGCGGGCGAAGCAGAGCGCGGCGGCGTCGAGGATCTGCCGACGGCGGGCGTCGAGGTGGGCCTGGGATACGCGTGCCATGGCGCCACGCTAAAACGAACGTTCCTTCTTGACAAGCGGCACCGGCCGCAGCACGGTGGTAACACATTTAAAACGAACGATCCTTCTTTTTAGTGGGAGGAGAACCCGATGACCACGCGCTCCGACACCCCCACCCGCCCCGCCCCCCGGACC
>JODI01000137.1 GCA_000720805.1 Streptomyces violaceoruber | reverse complement strand
GCGCCCGACGCGCCGACGCCCGCGTTGTTGACCAGGACGTCGATGCGTCCGAACCGGTCGACCACCTCGGCGACCGCGGCGGTGACCGAGTCGTCACTGGCCACGTCGAGATCGAGGTACGTCACACCGGCGGGCGGGGTGAGCCCGGAGGTCTTGCGGCCGGTTCCGACCACCTCGTAACCCGCCGCGACGAAGGCGCGGGCCGTCTCCTTGCCGATCCCCGATGAGGCACCCGTCACGAGCGCCACCGGCCGAGCTGCCGCCATCACGAACTCCCTTGATTTAAATTACGCTCGTATGTCTTACGTTCGTACGACCATACGGGGGTGGTCGACCGATGGCAAGCGGTCGCGTCCGGGGATCCGAGAAAGGATCCGGAAGCGAAGGGCGCGGTACGGGAAAGACCACGAGCGGACGACGAGCAGGTGACCGAGACCGCCACCGCCAGCCCTCGCATCACCTGCCGCACTCATCGACGGCGGCCTCGGTGCCGTTCCTTACGCAGGACTTCGGACTTGGACACGCGGAGCGGCAGGCAGACCGAGCCCGGTCGACGAGCCTGTGCTCGGTCGCCCGCCGGTGTCGAACCGGTGGAGGCCGTTGCGATCGTGGCGCTGAAGGTGATCCCGGAGGCGTCTTCCGCTGGTCGCGAACGGGTCTTCGCAGTAGGTGTTCACCGGCTCTGCTGACGTGCGATGCCGAGGTAGTGGCCCAGGCGGAGTTCCAGCTCTTCGGGACCCTTTTCGGCGGCGAGCTTCTCGAACCGGGGCAGGAACGCCTGGGGCCCTGGCCAGGTCAGGGAGCTCAGGAATTGCGTGTAGGCCGCTCGCAGGTCGGCCTCGGGCGGGAGCGTGGCCCGGTTGACCTGAGCCTTGGCGGTTGCCAGCGCCGTCTTGTCGAACGACGCCAGCCGGGTTGCCACGCCGTCCACGAAGCCGTCCAGTTCGGCGTCGGCGAGGGTGCGGGTCACCCATCCGTAGCGTTCTGCCGTGTCGGCGTCGTAGTCGTTGCTGCTGAGGATGGCTTCGAGGGCCCGATCCCGTCCGATGAGTCGGGGCAGGCGTTCCGTGCCCCCGCCGCCGGGAAGGATCCCGCCGCCGACCTCGGGCTGGCCGAACACCGCGTGCTCGCGGCTGGCGTAGCGCAGATCGCAGGCCAGGGCCAGTTCGTCCCCGCCGCCCCTGGTCCGGCCGCGGATGGACGCGATGCTGATGAACGGAGCCGTGGACAGCCGTACGACGAGATCGATCCACGCCGGTGTCGCCTGCGGATCGGACGGCACGAAGTCGGCAACCCGGTCGAGATCGAAGTGGTTGAAGAAGTAGCCGGGTGTACTGCTGGTGAAGACGGCCACGTGAACCTGCGGGTCCTCGCTCAGCTCCGTGACCACCTCGAGCAGCCGGGACACGGTCTCCCCGACGACGAGATTCACCGGCGGGTTCGAGAATATGATCTTGCGGATACCTGATGTCGGCCGCTCCACGCTGATCGTGCTGGGTTGCGTCATCGTTCGCTCCAGAGGTGATCCTGGCGGTTTGCCAGGGGGCGTGTTCGTCGGGGCGTCCTGAACTGGCAGAGGCGACGCCCAGAACCAGATCTGGCACACCCGATGTCGGGCTTTTCCTTGCTGTGCTTCGAGGTGGCCCCGATCGGCTGGACGGACGAGCGGGTCAGTCACGGCTGGCTGGGTGCGCAGCGCTGATTGCCGAGGGCCGAGCGGGGCGACGCGGCATAACGTGCTGAAGCGGCCGGCGGCAGGGACGGCGGTGTAGCGCAGCCTCGGTTCCGGGTCCGCGGCCGCCGCGGCGATGGCGGTGTGCGTCAGTACGAGCTGAGCCACTGTCCTGCCGACGCTCCCGTCCCGGATCGCCGTCACCATGTCTTCCCCCTGCGGTGGGGCACGAGCGCACTGATCGCGCCCGACGCTACGAAGAAAGCGGGGAAACCGGATCCGTCACCGTGTCCGTCACTGGGTCCGTCACTGGGTCCGTCAAGATTCGGCCTGGTGTCGTTGAAGTCGGGTTGTCGGCAGTGGTTCCCGGCGGTGGCAGCCCATTAAGCTTCAAGCAAATGGACCTGTACGGACGGCGCCAGGAGCAGGCAGCCCTCGACCGGATCCTTGACGGCGCTCGTCAGGGACGCGGAGCGACCATGATGTTGTGGGGTGACCCCGGCATCGGTAAGACCGCCCTGCTCGAATACGTGGCCGAGTCGGCCGCCGCGGACTTCACCATCCTGAGATGTCTCGGTACTCGTCTTGAGTCGGAGCTGGCCTTCGCCGCGCTGCACGAACTGCTGTGGCCGGTGACGGAGCGGATCAGCACTCTGCCGCAGCCCCAGGCCAAGGCCCTGAACGGGGCGCTCGGTACCAGCGACGACGTATCGGACCGGTTTCTGATCGGCGTGGCCGTACTGACGCTCGTCGGCGAGCTGGCCAAGGAACGGCCGGTGCTCATCGTCGCCGACGACGCCCAATGGCTCGACGAGCCGTCCGCACAGTGCCTGGCCTTCGCCGGGCGCCGACTGCGCAACGAGCCCGTGGTCATGCTCCTCACCGGCCACGACGACCCCGTCGACGGCCCCTGGGAGAAACTGACGGCCATGGAGGTCCGGGAGCTGGGCGACGAGGACGCCCGGCTCCTCGCCCGTGCCGTCGCTCCGCGTGCGGACGAGTCAGTGATCCGTCGCACGGTCCGCGCAGCGGCCGGAAATCCCCTCGCACTCCAGGAGCTGACCACGTCCGTGGCGGCCGGCGACATCTCGACGCACCCTCTCGCCGATGAGCAGATCGCCGTCGGACCACGTCTGCGCAGTGCCTTCCGTGCCCGGATCGAGAGAATGTCCGCGCCTGCCCGCACCGCGCTCCTTCTTGCCGCCGCCGACGACCGTAGCGATCGAAACACCATGAGCCAGGCCGGACTTGTGCTCGGCCTCGACGTAGGAGCGTGGGACGAGGCGATGCACTCGGGTCTGCTCGCCACGCGCTCGGACGGTCACGTCCACTTCCGCCACCCGTTGATGGGGGCCGTGGTCTACGAGGAGGCGCCGGCCGCGGACCGGCAGACGGTTCATCGCGCGCTCGCCTCCGTGCTGACCGGTGAGAACGCCGAGGAGCTGCGCGCCTGGCACCTCGCCGCGGCCGTGGAAGCCGCGGGCCGACCCGACGAGGAGGTGGCCCGGCTGCTGGAGGAGTCGGCCCAGCGGTCCTGGGCGCGCGGTGGCTGTGCCACGGCGGCGCGTGCGCTGCGGCGGGCGGCGAAGCTGTCCCCCTCCACGGACGACGCGGCCAGACGACTGGCCAACGGAGCGAGGGCGGCCTGGGAGGCCGGCCACGTCGACGTGGCGCGGAGAATGCTGGACCAGGCCGAAGAAGCCTCCTCCGCATCCACGGTCGCCGATCTCAGCCAAGGGTTGCGCGGACTGATCGAGTTCGCGACCGGCGATCTGGAAACCGCCTGCCGTCAACTGACCCGGGACATGGAACGCGTGGCCGATCCCGGGCAGGCGTTCAGGCTCGGCAGCATGGCGCTGCGGGCCGCTTGGGCGGCCGGCCGGGGCGCCCTTCAGCGCGAGGCGCTGCAGCGGCTTGAGCGGCGGCTCCCGCAAGGGAACTTCCCGAACGCCGATCTGCTGCCGTTGCTGCGCCAATGGTGGACGCAGGAACCGGACGGCGCCGATGACCGCTACCAGGCCGTGGCCCCCGTCGCTGACATCCTCACCCGGCTCAGCGGCAGCTCCTGGCTCCTGATGCCACCAGCACCACTGGCGGTGGCCTGGGGCATCGAATCCGCTCTGCAGGAGGCGCTCCGCCGCGAGATCGACACGCTGCGGCACACCGACCAGGTCACCGCCCTCACCCAGGCGCTGGCCCAGACCGTGGCGCCCGACATCGCGCAGGGCTCCTGGACCTCGGCCACGGCGAACGCCCTTGAGGGGCTCCAAGTGGCCGAGGGGACCGGCGACGACCACTTGGCCGCGCAGTGCCGCGCCGGTCTGGGATGGCTGGCAGCCGCGCGAGGCGATGAGCAGACCGTCGCGGACTTCGCCGCCCGGTTCATCGAGGAATGGGTGCCGCGTGGGGTGCTCGTGTTCACCGCCGGCGCGGAGTGGAACCTCGGCATGACGGCGCTCTTCGCCGGCCGGGCCGAAGAGGCGCTGGACCGCCTGGTCCGGCTGACCGAGCACGGGCACCACTCTGCGCACGCCACCATCGCCGTGCTCGCCGCGGCGGACACCGCCGAGGCCGCCCTCCAGGCAGGGCAGCGGGCGACGGCCGAGGAACAGGCGCGGCTGCTGCGGCGGTGGGCCGAACGGACCGGGGCGGCGTGGGCGATCTCCGCAACGCACCTCGTCCACGCCCTGCTGGCCTCCGGAGCGGACGCGGAGAAGCAGTTCCGGCTTGCGCTGGATGTCCCCGGAGCCGCGTCGCGGCCCTTCAACTATGCCCGCACGCGCCTCCTCTTCGGCGAGTGGCTGCGGCGGGCCCGCCGTCGTACCGACGCCCGGACCCAGCTCGCCGAAGCCGCGGAGATCTTCCGGCGACTGGACGCGGCGCCCCTGCTCGCCCGCACCCGGGCCGAACAGGAACTGACCGGGCAGCACCCGCGCCGCGACTCCGCACCGGCCCGGGACACCGCGGCCATCCTCACGCCGCAGGAGCTGAGAGTCGCACGGCTGGCCGCGCAGGGGCTCACCAACCGGGAGATCGGGGCACAGCTGCTGATCAGTCCCCGCACGGTGGGTCACCACCTGGCCAACGTGTTCCCCAAGCTCGGTATCCTCTCGCGCGCCGACCTCGCGCGCATCGACTTCGGGGACGGGTCGCATCCGATCGGCTGACCGGCCGCCATCGGGGATGGACCGGGCAGCCTGCTGACGCCCAGCGCTGGGCAGAGCTCGTCGTCATGCACACCCGGGGCGCCCGACGATGCGGTGATGCCCGGGCAGTGGCGGCGGCACCTCCTTGGGCACCAGCGCCAGATGCCTGCTGGGCCTACATCAGGTCAGAAGTGGCACCACGGTTGTCGTCGTAGCCCAGTACCGACGTCCGGGCCGGCCCGCCTACGGCAGAGCACCGCCCGACGCCCATCCTCGACACACGGAGCCGATGCACCATCTACCCGTAGGAAGCCTCGCGCCACCTCTGGCAAGACCACGTGATCAACGCTCTTCCACAGATCACCTCGTAACCCGGGCTGACTCCTCCCTGCCGTTTCTCACGCCGACACCGTTGTGGATGGGGGCGCGCGGGGACCAGCGCGGCACTCGAACGGCGTGTCTTCGCGCGAGGCGAGTTCGCATGAGCAGGGCTTGCCGGACAACAGGTCCAGCTGCGGCCGGGAGCGGGCCGCACCACAGGCGTTGCAGAGCTGAGTCACGGCATGTCCACACTCCGCCCGCCTCGCGGTCACCAGTACCTGGCAACCCGGCAGGAGCATGGGGAGTCACCCCAGCTGGGCGTGACCGCGGCGAGCGGCGAAGGTCCTGTTGGGCGCTGAGCAGCACGCCTCAGGCGCCGTTGCCTCTCAGGCGGTGACTCGTAGATCTCCTGCCTCCATCCTGGCGGCGTGGCGCGATCCCGTCGAAAGTTGGCATTCATGCCATGGCGTTGGCGGGTGCCAGGCGGTGACGCTGGACGCATGACGAATTCCAATAGCACCACCATGCGCGCCATCCGCCAGGACACCCACGGTTCCCCCGAGGTACTCAAGGAAGTCGAACTTCCCCGCCCCGAACCGGGGTTGAGTGAGATCCTGATCGCCGTCCGCGCGGCCGGCGTCAACCCGACCGACTGGTGGAACCGTGCCCAGCCCATGAGCGTCCAGGGCCTGCCCCTCATCCTGGGCTGGGACGTCTCCGGAGTCGTCGAGGCCGTCGGCACCGGCGTAACCCTGTTCAAGCCGGGCGACGAGGTCTTCGGCATGCTGCCCTATCCCCATGGCGTCGGCTCCCACGCCGAGTACGTGACCGGTCCCGCCCGCGCCTTCGTCCACAAGCCCGCCGGTATCGACCACGTCCAGGCCGGTGCCCTGCCGCTCGCCGCCCTGACCGCCTACCAGGCCCTCGTCGATACGGCCGACGTCCAGCCCGGGCAGCGAGTGTTCGTCCACGCGGCGGCCGGCGGTGTCGGCCATTTCGCCGTCCAGATCGCCAAGTCCCGCGGCGCCTACGTCATCGGCACCGCCAGCGCCGCCAAGCATGACTTCCTGCGGTCCCTGGGAGTGGACGAGGCGATCGACTACCACGCAGTCGACGTCGCCGAGGCCGTCAAGGACATCGACGTGGTCCTCGACTCGATCTCGTTGGACACCGCCGCTCGTGCCCGCTCCCTCGCCGTGTTGCGCCCGGGCGGCACCCTCGTCTCGATCCTGCCGGTACCCGTCGACCCCGATGAGCTGGCCGCCATCGCCGAGCGGGGCATCCGCTACGAGGCCCTTCTCGTCGAGGCCGACCGCGCCGGCATGCAGGCCATCGCCGACCTCGTCGAAACCGGCGCCCTGCGCGCCCACATCGAGGCCACCTTCCCGCTCGCCGAGGCTGCCAAGGCCCACGCCCTGGGTGAGACCGGCCGCACCACTGGCAAGATCGTGCTGACTGTGGAGGGGACTGGGAAGGCGTAGAGAGGCTCGACGATGTCCCACCCACCTCCTCATACGTGCGTCGAGTTTGTCTCCGGACAGGTACTGATCTGGGGCCTCGGCCCGGCCGGAGCCTGGGGGATGAGTCGGCCGACTGCTTCGGTCAACGCTTTGTAACGGTGGTTCATTAAATCTGGGTGCTGGTGCGGGTTGACGGTAGGTCGCGTTGACGGCAAGTCGGTGGTCGGAGTCAACTGCCTTGCTGGGGGCTGCAGATGACCGCTCGCCGTCAATGTCCGCCTGCGTCGGGGCCGTTGGAGATTACGCGGCCCGGTTCAACGACCTCTCCTTCAGCCTGGCCCAGCGACGAGGGTCTCGCGAGTACCTGACCGGACTGGTGGCGCCACGGGAGCGGAACAAGATGATCACCTGACGCGCAGGGGCGGAGCCGGTGGCGGGTGCAGGGATGCGCGGGTGCAGCCGCTGTAGTTCTTCTCCGAGTCGCCCTGGGAGGCTGAGCCGGTCAACGACCGGCGGCTTGAGCTGCTGTCTGCGGAGCCGACGACGGCTCCGCACGATGGCAGGGTCATCGTGATCGACGATTCCGGAGACCGCAAGGACGGCACGGCGACCGCGCATGTCCAGCGTCTGGGGAGTCCGGCACGGTCAGCCTCCGTGCCGCCCCGGTCAACACGTTGTGAGCGGGGGAGTGGTCAAGGAAGCGCAGGGTGCACGTGTCCGCGCCGCAGACACGCACGCGCCGGATCTCGGCGGGCAGGAGCAGATCGACCGCGCCGTGGTTGGTCATTACCGGCGCGGTCTCTCACTCATGAAAGCCCGACGCTCGCCCGTCGTCCTTGCCACGTAGGGCACTGGCGACGAGGCGGCTGGCCGTCGCTTCTGCCGGCTCTTTGGATTACGTTTGCAATACCATAGAATGGGTGAGTCGGTGAAGGGCAACCGGTCCTTCCGGCCGGCGAGGGAGCGTGTGGCGTGGTGCGGTACGGAAAAGAGCACAAGTCGGAGACCAGGCGGCGGATCATCGAGACGGCGGGCCGCCGGTTCAAGCAGGACGGTATCGACGGCTCCGGGGTCTCGACGCTCATGAAGGACGCGGGGCTGACCAATGGGGCCTTCTACGCTCACTTCGCATCCAAGGATGACCTCGTCACCACGGCAATCGCCGACCAGTTGAAGGCGCAGGCTGAGAACGTCGTCGCGCTGGCCGAGCCCGGCCGTGCCGGACTTGAGCAGATTGTGCGCGGATACCTGTCGCCCCAGCACCGTTCCATGCTCGGCGACGGCTGCCCCAACGCAGCTCTGCTCGACGAGATCGGGCGCTGCACCGAGACGACCAGGCAGGCGTACACCGACGGTGTGCTGATCCTCGTCGAGGGTATTGCCGAACGCATGGCGCCCGAGGACCCGTCCTCCGCACGCGTGAAGGCACTCAGCCTCCTCGGCATGATGGCCGGGACACTGCAGCTTTCCCGCGCCCTGACCGACAGTCGACTCGCCAACGAGCTCCTCGACCAGGGGATAAACAACGCCCTCGCCCTGCTGGACGCCTGGCAGCGCGTCTGACACACCAGGTCCCCAGCCTCCAGGCTGTGGCTTTCGGGGGCACAGCCCGATGCCGGCAGGTTTTCTCCAGCTGGGACTCAGCCGACGCCACCGGGTGGCACGTCCTCTGCCGCCGAGCTGTTGGAGGACCCGCATGCGGTTCCTCGCCGGACCCGAGGTCTTGATCATGGACGAGCTCGGTTGCCCCTCGCTGCCGAGAACGGCGCCTCCGTCCTCTTCCAAGTGATCAACCGGCGGCATCTTCGTGAAGGGCCTGGCCAACTGTCTCGCGGACTGGCTGCTCCAGCCGACAGTCGAACCGGACGAGCAGGTCCGGGCGGGTCGGCGAGCCGGTGGCCGGACCCGGACCATGGAGTGGGTCATGCGCCCGGTGCCGGCACGGGAAACGGGCGCCACGGTGTCCCTGTCCTTCCCGGTACCGGCACTGTGAGCAAACCATCCGACAGTGCCTCCCTCGCCGATGACCGTCGACTCCGGGGCCCTGGAGGTCCCGCAGTCGCACGTTCTCAGCCGGTAAGGCCGGGGGTACTGAGTCGGGAAACCAGGGCGTCAACGACCTGCGCGCTGCGGTGTCGGTCGGGCGCGACGGCTGGGCGCCGGGCGGAATGCCGCCAGGCTGATCCGGTCAGTCGCAGCCGCTGGTCCGGACTGTTTCCGGGCATGCTGCCCGTAGCGACAGTCTTCGCGTAGGCACCGGGTGCAGAGCGGATCTCTGGGTTGCCCTTTGCTTGGTGTGCCATGACTTCTGCTCCTGTGGTCCATAGCCGATCGGGGATCGCGTCGGTCAGCGCTCGCAGTCGCGGGCCACGCTGTGCCGGAGGGCGACTGCCGCTCATGGACGATCCACACGGCCCGGTGCTTGTCCCGCACAGCCCTGTCCGCTGGCGGTGGTCTGGATGCCCTCGACGATGCTGACGGCGGGGACGGTGCCATCACGGTGACAGCGGCGGCGGACGGGTGCGGCGGAGTTCACGACGCCAGCTGTTCCGGACCGGGTAAGAGCGTGGGGCGCTGACTTGCAGCGCGGAAGGTGAAGCTGCGCGCGATGCGTCCAGTGTGTTGCCGTCACCGTCCGATATCATGGCATGAATTCCAACTTTCGACGGGATCATGCCATGGCACCCACTCACCGAGTCGGCGTTCTGGCCGTCGACGGTGTGTACCCCTTCGAACTGGGCATTCCCAGCCGAGTCTTCGAGGCGGCGGACGGCCTCTACGAGGTTTTCACCTGTAGCGTCGACGGCCGCCCGGTACGCACCAACTCCGATTTCTCGATCACCGTCGAGCACGGCCCGGAGGCGCTGCGCACCGCCGACACCGTCGTCATTCCCCCCTTCACCACCACCGCCGTGCCCCCGGAAGTGCCGCAAACCGCGGTCCAGACGCTCGCGTCCGTAACTCCCGGCACCCGCCTCATCTCAATCTGCACCGGCGCCTTCGTCCTCGCCGCAGCCGGTCTCCTCGACGGTCGGCGGGCTACCACCCACTGGATGGTCGCGGACCTCTTCCGCGCACGCTTCCCACAGGTCGCACTCGATCCGGACGCCCTGTTCATCGACGACGGGGACATCCTGACCTCGGCAGGCGCGGCCTCCGGGCTCGACGTCTGCCTGCACATCATCCGCAAGGACCACGGCAGTGAAGTCGCCAACCAGGTGGCCCGCATGTGCGTTGCCCCTCCGTGGCGCGACGGAGGGCAGGCGCAGTACATCCAGCATCCGGTGCCCGAGGCCACGGCCACCGGAACGGCCACCGCCCGTCAGTGGGCCCTGGAGAACCTCCACGAGCCCATGACGCTGGTGGACCTCGCCGAGCACTCCCACATGAGCCTGCGCACCCTCGTCCGCCGCTTCACCGAAGAGGTGGGTATGAGCCCGGGACGCTGGCTGATCCAACAACGCGTCGACCGCGCACGACACCTCCTGGAGACTACAAACCTGCCGGTGGATGAGATCGCCGGCCAAGTCGGCTTTGCCGGCAGCACTTCGCTACGAGAACACCTGCATGCCGCTATTGGCGTCTCGCCGCTCGCCTACCGGCGTACCTTCCGAGGCACCCTGTCCCCGACGAACTGAGCGCCACCACACACACCGCTCTGCGTACGCGGTGATGAAACGGTGCACCGCCACGGCCGGGGGAGCGGCCTTCGCGACACAGTACGCGCCCGTCCCGCGGCTGGCGCGGCCTCTTCAGCCGTGTGGGAGTTGTTCCACCTGTCCGACTGCGAGGCCCTCGAGGTGACACGCGACGATCACGGCAACCGTCAGATGCTGATCTCCGCGCCGACTGGCGCAGCGGCCTGCCCGACAGCGGGGTGCTGACGTCGCGGTCGCACCAGCGGACCCGGCAGCATCTGGCCGATGTGCCGTTTGACGGCCCCGTGCAGGTGGGGCGGCTCAAGAAGCGCTCGGCATGGGCCGAAGTGCTCGGCTCGCGGCGCTCGTTCACCGAGCACACCGACCAGGTCCAACCCCGGGCACGGCTCACCGCGAGGCTCAAGGACGCCGTCCTCAACGCGGTTTCCGGCGAAGTCCGCGCCATCATCGACCATTCCGGTGGCCAGTTCGGGGTCTCGTGGCCGAACTGGTCCGGCCCCCGGGGCGTCGACGAGCACCAGTTCCGCAGAGTCCGTTGGTTCAAGGACGACGGCGGTTCGTGACGGCGGATCGAGCCGTGGACGACCACCTTCGTCGCCCTGGCCACAGATGAGGTCATCGACGTCGTCGACGGACGCGACGCAGCGGCCGTCGCAGCCTGGCCGGCAGCCCAGCCACGCCGGCGGCGCCGCCGGGCGCAGGTGGTCGCGATCGACCCGTCGGCCTCGTTCCGCTCCGCGGTCTGCCGCTGCTCCGCGAAACCGTGTGAGTGTGCACCGCTTTCAATTGGTCAAGCTTGGTAACGACATGCTCACCGTCGTCCGTCGGCGGGTGTCGTGGGACCGGCACCAGTGCAGCGGCCGCAAGCAAGATCCCGCGTCGGCTTACCGACTGCTCCTGCTGCGCGGCGGGTGTCGCCACGACCGCGAAACCGATGGGCACGGAGGCCACTCCGGGGGTGTTCTACCGGGGGCTGCGGCTGCTGGCGGTGGACGGCATCTGCTGGGATGTGGCCGACAGTCCGGCCAATGGGACCGCCGGGACGGCGTTATGTGACCTGTACGGGTGTCTCAGACCCAAGATGTCTCAGGCGGCGCACCCTCCGTAGACGAGACGCGTTCGCCGCGGATGGTTCGGGGAGTCGAAGAAGGAAACAGGCCGCGCTGCCGTCGGCGCGGCACATGACCTGCGCGAATGAAACGGATTCAGCGAGCCGCTGGTGCGGTCGTCGGCTCGGTGGTGGGCGATGCCGTGCGCGGCCCCCTCGAGTTCGGTCCCCACGAAGCATTCCCGCCCGGTTTCCCGAGCCTGGTGCCGGTGCCGGTGGCGGGATGGGCAGCATCAGCACGAAGGACATCACGGTGCCGTTTGGCCCTGCCTGTGCCCCGCCGTCTGGGCCCTGCGCACCACCCCCAGATACGCGCGGCGGATCCTTCTCGAATCACTGGACGCGACCACTTGCCATCGACCGGCGACCCCCGTATGGTCGTACGAACGTAAGGCATACGACCGTACGACATACGCTCGTACTCCAAAACCAAGGGAGCTCGTGATGACTGCAACAAACCGCCCGGTGGCACTCGTGACAGGTGCGTCCACCGGTATAGGCAAGGAGGCCGCCCTGGCGCTCGCCGCAGCCGGTTTCGAGACGGTGGGAACCAGCCGGAAGACGTCGGGAGCCGACCGTCGTGACGGCGTGACGTTCCTCGCCCTCGACGTGGGCGACGACGATTCGGTCGCCGCCGCGGTCGGGCAGGTGATCGAGCGGTTCGGGCGGATCGACGTCCTGGTCAACAACGCGGGCATCGGCTCCTCGGGCGCGTGGGAGGAAAACTCTCTCGCGCAGGCCGAGCGCCTCTTCAACACCAACGTCTTCGGTGTGATGCGCATGACCAAGGCCGTTCTCCCGCACATGCGCGCCCAGGGAAGCGGGCGCATCATCAACATCTCGTCCGTCCTCGGGTTCCTCCCCGCGCCCTACATGGCCAACTACTCGGCGTCCAAGCACGCGCTCGAGGGGTACACCGAGTCCCTGGACCACGAGATCCGCGAGCACGGGGTCCGGGCCCTCATCGTCCAGCCGGGCGGCACCAAATCCTCCTTCGAGGCGAACACCGTCGAGCCGGACATGCCCATGGACATCTATGCGGAGCAGCGACGTATCGCCGACAAGGTGGCGGTGGCGGTCAATGAGGAGGGCGACGACCCCGACGTCGTCGCGAAGGTGATCGTCGCGGCCGCCACCGACTCCAAGCCGAAGGTGCGGTACACCGCCGGCCGGCAAGCCCGGCTCGTCAGCGCGGCGCACCGTATCCTTCCCGCCGGGGTCTTCGACGGACAGATCCGCAAGAGCAACAAGCTCCCTGCCTGAGATCTGTAGACAGTGTTCGTCGCATGCGAGCGACTGATGGAACGGGCCGGACAAATGATGTGGAGTCCGGCGATCTGATGGTCGCCGTCCGCCAGCTCACCCGGCCGCTGCCAGGCACCTGGTGCGAGGGCATCGACCGCTTCGTGCACCGTCATCTGCAGAAGTTCCTGGACGGTCTGCGGGCACCCACCCGCTCCGTCAACCACCTCGTACAACGCTTTCGGCCGTCGACGATGACGAGCCGTCCCTGTCCCTGTCTCGATGTCCCGACGTCTCGATCTTCATCTCCAGCCTTGTCTCTCTGAACTTCTCTCATCGTTTTTCGCCACGAAGTCCCGAAGTGGGTATCCCCATGTCCGAAACAGCTCAGGCCACCGCCAAGGCGGCAGCCGACTCCCATTCCAACCGCTGGAAAGCGCTCACCTTCATCGCGCTCGCCCAGCTGATGGTCGTGCTGGACGCGACCATCGTGAACATCGCGTTGCCGTCCGCCCAGCAGGACCTGGGCATATCCGACGGCAACCGCCAATGGGTCATCACGGCGTACGCCCTCGCCTTCGGCGGTCTGCTGCTCTTCGGCGGCCGTATCGCGGATCTCTGGGGCCGCAAGCGCACCTTCGTCGCCGGTCTGATCGGCTTCGCCGCCGCGTCCGCCCTCGGCGGCGCGGCCACGAACGAGGCGACGATGCTCGGCGCCCGGGCCCTCCAGGGTGCCTTCGGCGCGCTGCTCGCTCCCGCCGCGCTCTCCCTGCTCGCCGTGACGTTCACGGAACCCAAGGAGCGCGCCAAGGCGTTCGGCATCTACGGCGCGATCGCCGGTGGCGGCGGCGCCGTCGGCTTCATCCTCGGCGGCGTCCTCACCGAGTACATGGACTGGCGCTGGACGTTCTTCGTGAACATCCCGTTCGCGGTCATCGCTGCCGCGGGCGCGTACTTCGTCATCCGTGAGCCGTCCGGCACCCGCAACCGCTCGCCGCTCGACATCCCGGGCGTCGTCCTGTCCGTCCTCGGTCTGGTCACGCTGGTCTACGCCTTCACCCGCGCCGAGTCCGACGGCTGGGGCGACTCCACGACGGTCGGCCTGTTCGTCGCCGCCGCGGTGCTGCTCGCCGCGTTCGTCTTCACCGAGTCCAAGGTCAGGGCCCCGCTGCTGCCGCTGCGCGTCATCACCGAGCGCAACCGCGGAGGCGTCTACCTCTCCCTCGGCCTCGCGATCATCGCGTTGTTCGGACTGTTCCTCTTCCTGACCTACTACATGCAGCTCGTGAAGGGCTACTCGCCGGTCAAGACCGGCCTCGCCTTCCTGCCGTTGATCGGCGGCCTGATGGTGGGCTCCACGCAGATCGGCACGGCCCTGCTGAACACGATCGCCGCCTCCGCGACGACCTCGTACATCAAGGGCCACATCGGCGGCGCCGGTTCCCAGGCCCAGCAGCAGCTGGTCCAGTTGGAGGGCCAGGTGCACGGGTACACCAACGCGATCTGGTTCGCCGTCGGCATCCTCGTGCTCGCCGCGACGATCGCCGCGACCTTCATCAACACCGGCAAGCCGGAAGTCGGTCCGGCCTCCGGCGAGGGAGCCGAGGACGAGATGGAGATCCCGGTGTTCGCCCACTGACGGCCCGCACACCGGGTCCGCCCGGCACGTCTGGTACTGCGATCACTTCGGGAGCTTCAGGTACTTCGTGTACGGCGCGGGGTGGGGACGCCTCGCCGTACACGATGCAGGGTCAGCCCCGGCTCCGAGAGCGACGGAGCCGGGGCTGACCCGTGTTCGGGCCCTCAGGGCCCGCCATGACAGGCTCTGGAAGCAGACAACCTGCGCGGAGCCGACGGCAACCCAAGCGGCCCGAACCGAAGGTCAGCGGCCTGCAGACCTAAAATGTCGTGACCAACGGCATGCCCCGGGGCCTCGTCGCCGCGATTCATCTCCGGGTCGACCAACGACGAGCCGGAAGCGGCTCCTTTATACGGCATCGACCTCGTCCACTCCGACCACCGCGGCCGCCCCGCCACCGTCCTCGCGCCCGACTGGCACCCCGGTCAGGCGAACGAGTTCAACGGAGCGGTGCCGTCTGGCCCTGCCTGGGCTCCGCCGTCTGGACCCCTGCGCAACACCACCAGCTTCGAAGTTGCGATACGCGCGCTTGGCCGCCCTAGCTTCCTGGCGGTAGGGGCCTCTTGCCATGCATGAAGGACCGGAACTCGCAGTTCGCCGTCGCGGTAGCCAGGCAGGCGTACCAGGAGAAAAATTAGCAAAGTGGGTCAAAACAGACTATGCAGGGAAGGTCAGCTGACGAATCCGGCTCGTCGCCCGCTTATGGCCTTTCCCGTGCCGCGCCCCACGTTTCTCGAGTCTTCGGTGGGCGTAACCACTTGCCATTGACTGACGACCATCATATTGTCGTATGAACGTAAGACATACGAACGTAATGAGATGCGGGAGTACGTCAAAACCAAGGGAGCTCGTGATGGTGGCAACTCGACCGGTGGCGCTCGTGACGGGTGCCTCATCGGGGATCGGCAAGGAGACGGCCCGCGCCTTCGCCGCGGCGGGTTTCGAGGTGATCGGAACCGCTCGCAACACCGCGCAGGTCACCGCGCCCGCCGGGGTGAGCTACCTCGACCTCGACGTGACCAGCGACGAATCGGTCGCCTCCGTGGTCAAGCAGGTGATCGACCGATTCGGGCGTATCGACGTCCTGGTCAACAACGCCGGCGTCGGCGCCAACGGCGCCGCCGAGGAGTTCTCCGTGGCCCGGACGCAGCAGGTCTTCGACGTCAACGTCTACGGCATCATGCGGATGACCAAGGCGGTGCTGCCGCACATGCGCGCGCAGCGGAGCGGACGCGTCATCAACGTCTCCTCGCTCAGCGGGTTCGTCCCCAGCCCGTTCATGGCCATCTACACCTCGACCAAGCACGCGGTCGAGGGCTACTCCGGGTCGCTGGACCACGAGGTCCGCGAGCACGGCGTGCGGATCCTGCTCGTGGAGCCCGGCCCGATCAACACCCCGTTCGGGGACCACAGCGTGCAGGGCGACACCCCATTGCCGCTTTACGCGTCGGGGCGACGCACCTTTGACGAGGTGCTGGCGAAGAACACCAGCGGCGGCGACGATCCCGCCACCGTCGCCAAGGTGATCGTCGCGGCGGCCACCGACAAGAACCCGAAACTGCGGCGCACCGCAGGCACGACCGCCGCCGGCATCAGCGTGTTCCACCGCGTCCTACCGGCCCGGATCTTCGACCGCATCGTCCGCCGGTTCAACCGGATGCCGAACTGACGCCCACTTCGCGAGCTCGAAGCCGCCCGGAAATGTCGGCGCGTCTTCGACGAGGTGGCAGCGGATGCGGTGGTCGAACAAGGTCGGCGGCTACTTCGAAACCGCATCCGCCCGCCGCCGAGGGCGCCACCGCCGTGGCAGACGAGATCGGCCACACCGACTACCCCACCCACACCGCCTGACAAACCCCGGCGATACCGGTCCGGGCGGACCGATATGCCCAATGGCCCCCATGGAGGTACCACATGTCTGAGCAGACTGCAGTCGAACTGAGCCCGGAAGCAATCCACTTCGCGGAATGGCTGGCAACAGGAGCGAATCCCCCGTCCGAGTTGGAGGCTGCGCGCATCCAGGCGGAGCAAGTCCATCTCGCGGCCCGGGAGCCGGAAGGCGTCACCTATCGGGAGGTGGACGCGGGCGGTGTGCCGGGAATCTGGTGCGAACCTGTCTACGCCAACACCGACTACGTCCTCCTGCACAGCCACGCCGGGGGCTCCGTGCTGGCGTCGGCGCCCGTCGACCGGAAGCTCGCCGGCCACATCGCGAAGGCCGCAGGCGCCCCCGTACTGGTCCTGGACTTCCGGCGCGCACCGGAACACAAGTACCCGGCCCAGGTCGACGACGCCGAGGCGGCCTTCAACTGGCTGCTCTCCGAAGGGTATGCGCCGGGGAACATCATCACGATCGGCCACTCGATAGGCGGGTTCATCGCCGTCGCCCTGGCGCTTCGTCTCCGCGACAAGAAGCAGCCGCTGCCCGGCGCCATCGTGTCGATCTCCCCCTGGTGCGACCTCGAGATCGCCAACGAGACGATCACGACCAACGCCGGGACGGACAAGATCCTCAGCAAGGAACTGCTGGAGTTCTTCCGGGAGGCCTGGATCGGCGGCACGGGCATCGAGGTCACGGACACCCGGATCAACCTGAACCGGGCGGACCTGAGCGGCCTGCCCCCGACCCTCGTCTCCTGGGGCACGTACGAGGTCCTGGCCGGCGAGGACGAGGAGTTCGCCGCCCGCATCAAGGACGCCGGAATCGACACCACGACCGTGGTGGTCCCCGGCGGCCAGCACTCGTACGTCTACGGTGCCGGCCGGATTCCGGAGACCGACGCCGCCATCGCACAGATCGGCGCCTGGGTCCGCGAGAAGACCAAGATCTGACCTGGCGGACGGGCGCGGCAGTCACAGGACTCGCGCGCCTGCCGGATCGGGACGGGGGAACGGACGCGAGGATGGCCTGCGGTGGCGCGGGTCCGCGACGCACGCGACCTCGTCCCGGTCCGGCAGGCGACGGCCGGGATGGCTGACCACGACGGCGGCTTCAACTACGTGCACCGCCGCGCGACCAAGCTCGCTGCGGGGGGTCGGAGATCGGCCGGCCAAGTCGCCCGGAGGTTCGGGACCGGCCTCGCCGACCACATCACGGTCGGAAGGCGACGCGAATGTTCGGCGCGTGCCGCGGCAGTTCACCGAACTCGTCGCCGAGCGCACCGACGCCGAACGCGACACGGCCCCGCGTCTGACAGCCCACGTGGCATCCGCCGCGCTACGGACGCCCGCCGAACCGTCCCCCCTCTCGACGCCGAACACCCGCCACCGGGTGGCCAGACGATTCCATACCACCTCGATGAGGACCCGATGAGTACTTTCCACCCCGATCTCAGACGAGGTCGTTTCATCCCCAATGTGTCCTACGGGCGTCTGTCGTCGCGCATCGTGCGGAGCGTGAAGTGGCGCGCGACCGATCCAGGGCCGGACGTCACGGTTCAGGAGATCGTCGTGCCCGGCCCCAAGGGCGCACCGTCCGTCTCGCTTCGCGTCTTCCAGCCGACCGGCCTGGAGACAGCGGCTCCGGCGCTGCTCTGGATCCACGGAGGCGGACTGATCTTCGGCGCACCCGAGCAGGACGACCGTACGAACATCGCCTTCGCCCGCGAGCTCGGCATCACCGTCGCCGCGGTCCGTTACCGACTGGGGCCGGACCATCCCGCGCCCGCCGCGGTCGAGGACGCCTACGCCGCGCTGCGCGGACTGGCCGAGCGAGCCGACGACCTGCACATCGACGTCGACCGCATCGCGATCGGCGGTGCCAGCGCGGGCGGCGGACTCGCCGCGGCCCTCGCCCTGCTCGCCCATGACCGGGCAGAGATCCGCCCGGCGTTCCAGCTGCTCCTCTACCCCATGCTGGACGACCGCACGACGACGAGAACCGACCTGGACACCCTCAAGGTGCGCGTCTGGACGCCCAAGAGCAACCGGTACGGCTGGTCGTCCTACCTCGGCGACGCCGTCGCGGGCCCCGACGTCTCCCCCTACGCGGCCGCCGCCCGCCGCGAGGATCTCACCGGTCTTCCGCCGGCCTGGATCGGCGTCGGCACCCTCGACCTCTTCCACGACGAAGACGTCGAGTACGCGCGCCGGCTCAGCGACAGCGGCGTCCCCTGCGACCTCGACGTCATCCCCGGCGCTTTCCACGGCTTCGACCTCGTGTTTCCCAAGGCCGAAATCTCGCGGGAGTTCTGGCGCCGACAGGCGCGCGCGCTGAAGCGCGCACTGTGACACCGACCGAAAGCCGGCGGTCTCTGAACGGTTCACGGAAACGGCGACACCGAAACTGAAGGCAGAGGACGCGCAGATCGCGGAGAAGGGTTCCGCCCTCACTGCGGCGCCAGCGGGATCGAGGAGGAAGTGGTGCTCGGACTCATCTCCGGCGGTGAGCGCGTAGCTGCCGTCGACCTCAGTGAGAGCGGGCCGACCGAAACGGCCCGGCTCGCGGCCGTGGCGGAGGGAGCTCACCACCCACGTCACCGCCGAGGGACACCGCGACACCTTCGGCCTGTGGCCGGCGACGGCGGCGAAGGCGCACCGGCTTCGCGTGCTCTCCGAACTCACGCGGAAATCGGAAGAGCAACTTTGTCACCGGGGCGGAGCCCCTTCGACGCCAGGAGGTTTGCGAATCGGTCCGCTTCGCCATTCACCTGCCGGTACGTCAGGCGAGAATCCACGGTTACGATCGCGTCCCTCTCGGCGAAGGCGCCGGTGGACAGCGTGAGAACGGTGGCAAGGCTGTACATGGTGACTCTTTCCGTACGCCGAGCGAGGGTTACGCCGACACACGACAGAACTGCGTGCCCAAAGAGCTCAGGGGCGGGGGACGGACTAGCGCTCGGTTGCAGAGGGGCCGGATGCTGCCCGGATGCCGTCAGCTGCCAAGGCGGCACTGAACTGTAGGACGTCTGACGGACTTGCGAAAGAGAGTCCCGTCAGCTTCTCGATGCGCCGAAGCCGCTGGGAGATCGTGTTCTTGTGAACGAACAGCTCTTGAGCGGACACATCGGCGCGGCAATCATGGGCCAAATATGTTCTCAGGGTGAGGATCAGGTCCGTCGAGCGCTCGAGATCGCTCTCGAGCAGCGCACCCAGCACACGATCACTGAAGCTCGCGACGGCCGTTTGGTCCTCCAGCTGGAGCAACAAACCCACCACCCCCAGGTCCTCGATGGTGCGAACCAGCGGAGCCTGGGAGCCGCCGAGTTCAAGCGCGCCTCGTGCCATCCGGAATGCCCTGGCCAGGTCTCTTGAAACGCTGGCAGGGGCCATTACTGCGTGTACCTGAGAGCCGATCGCGTCGTGCCTGAGGGCGGCAGCTATGTCCTCCGCGCCTTCCTCGGCCGGCCAGAGAGCGACCCAGTAGTCGCCGAGTCGGCCGCACACAAGGCGGGGTCGTCGGCTGGAAATGGATCGCATTCGGCGTCCGAGCGGCGAGTTGTCGGTTTTCGCGGCACTGCCTTCGCTGTGATCCTTCAGCACGACCATCTGAACCTCGTCGACGAGCAGGTTTGCTCGCAGCGCACGCTGCCGGGCCGCAGCGCGCCGCTCAGGGTCGCCAGAACAAAGGTCCCCTATCAGATTGTCCCGGAACCGGGCTTCGGCTTCGGCTGCGGTCCGGTCGCGCAGGAGGAGGAGCGCGCAGACGGTCGCCGCGTGCTCCAGTGCGCGAGCCGCCATGTCGGGGTCGAGGGTCACGCCGAAAGCTTCGATGCGTGCAGCTACGTCCCCGTGCAGGAGAACCGCTGCCGAGTTCGAGTCCTCCGGCGCCAGGTTTTCGACCGAGGCGGAGCCTGCCTGCGCCAGCACGACACCTGAGTCGTCGACGATCTTCAGGAAGCCGGCACCCACCATCTGCGCGGACTCCTGTGCCAGGTGGGCGAGATCCGAGTTGGTGAGCGCCACGTCGGTAAGGCGACGATGCAACTCCTGAGACCGCTCGTCCCGCGCCTGTCGGTCGCGCAGTTCCTGGTTGAGATTCTCAAGCTGATTCATTCGGCCGGTCTCCGCCTGGCGGAGCCGCGTGATTTCGAGAGCCGCGCTCGCAAAATCCGTCAGGGCCTCCACCAAGTGACGAAGCTGGGGATCCGGGGCGATGACTTCTCTGTTGTAGCAGTTGAAGGTCCCGACGATCCGGTCGCCCGCTCGCAGCGGCACAGCCAACAGCGTCCTGTAACCCTGCGCCCGCGCAGGACCGGACCACTGCGTGAAGTCAGCGTGCTGCGTGATGTCGGATACCCAGACGGAGACTCCGGAGGTATAGGCCCTGCTGGAGGGAGACTGTCTCGCCGTGCTACCGAGCGTCAACGGGTTACGGGAGTTGATCTGCTCGACATAGAAGGTGTCCAGACCCGCCCAGGCGCGGATGAGCAGCTGAGTTCTTGACTCGTCGGGGAGAAGAACCGCGCAGAAGTCGAACCCGGTGAGCTGGCGCCCCACCGCGACCAGTCTCTGGTGCAGGTCTTCGGACGAACCCCCTGCCCCGGCCTGACGGGCCAGCAACTCAAGCGCCGCGATCCACACGGTGGTCGGCGTCACTTCGTGGGGCATCGGCCTGCTCAAGATGTGCCTCCAACCCGACGACTCGCAGGTGACGGTCGCCCGTGATCCCAGCTCAAGGGTATGACAGGAGCACTCCTGGAGGCTGTGCCCTCAAGGCTCGATCGGCAGGGGTGAGTTCTCGCTGTCGAGATGTTCGACAGTCGTAAATACGAGATCGGCTTCGCCCACGTTTTCGATGTCATGGAGCAGAAACTCGCCGCGCGCGAATTCAAAATGACGTGTTTCGCCTGCTTTGTAGTGTACTGCGCGAGTCGTTCCGTCGTGCGTATGCTGAATGCTGCGGCCGGACGTGATGGCTGTCCAGAAGTAATCGAGCACGTGACGATGAGCGTGCCATCGTTCGCCAGGCGCCAGCCGAATTTCCCAGACCCGGACACGGGGGTTTTCGCTGAGCAGACGCGAACCCACATGCCCGTCCTGCGCGTGAACGCGGAACTCTTCGACCAGCTCATCGGACCAGCCGGCAAAGTCGCTGGCGGTCAGTTCGCCTGCCAGAGGCAGATCAGGGCTGCTCGCGACGGGCCTTTTTCCGTTGTCCCGGGATCGCTCACTCATCATGCTCCCTAGGTTTCCGTCAGATTCCGGGCCCGTAGAGACCGAACCGCAGTTCGGGATCCTCCGGGCGCCAGGAGTTGTCGAACTGTGCACGCTCACCCATGGCCTGCACGCGCGACTCAAGTTGGGCGCTCAGGGCGAGTTGAACCGGCTCCCAGACCTGAAGGGCCAGGTCCAGGTTGCCGCCCGCCTTTTCGATCGCCGTGGCCAGACTCCACGCGTCGGCAGCGGCCTTGGCCGTGCCGGCCGCCGCGTGCGGGCGAGCGGCGCATGCGGCGTCACCGAGTATCGCGACCCGGCCCCGGACCATCTGCGCGGCGCGAATGTCGCTGACGACCTGGACGTAAGGAGCGACGCAGCGCGAAGCAACCTCGGCCGCTGCGGGCGGTAGGTCGCGAGCTGCGTCAGTCCGCATCCGTTCGACCTCGATGCGCGGAACCTGCTCTGGATGCAATGACAGAACCCCATCGGATGCGCCGCCGACGAACTGATCGAGTCGGCGTCCCGCCGGAACGTTGCGATACCAGACGAAGTTCATAAGCCTTTCGGTTCTGCCGTCCGTGATCGGGCTGGGCACGGGATACATCACGATGTGTGAGTCCGGCACAACCGCGTAGGTCACGGAACTTTCAAGAACCGCAGTCGTTTCGCTGCTCAACAGACGCTCCGGCACGAGGCCGCGCCAACCGATGTAGCCGGAATACCGGATGGATGTGTTAGGCGAGACGTAATGCCGGCCCACTGAGTTCACCCCGTCGGCGAATACCACGAGGTCGCCGGTGGCAAAGCTGCCATTGTCGAACTCGACGGTCGCAGTCGACGCGTCCTGGGCGACCGCCACGGCGCGGTGTCCGCGCCTATAACGTTCGGCCCCGAAGTCCCGCAGCAGCGCCGAGTGGAGGGTCGCCCACGAGCTGTAGGACCACTGCGCGTACTCGCGGTGGGTTACGTAGTTGTCGCCGCCCAGGTACTGGACGAGATTCGTAGAGGTAGTGAGGCTCTCCAGCGCCTGCGTACTGCGTTCGGTGAACCAGCGGATCGTGTCCGGCTGCAGCACGATGCCGCCGTCGCGGGCGTCATTGCGAGTCGATCGCTCGAAGACGTCGACATCCCAGCCGAGGTCGCGCAGCAGCAGCGCAGTGGTGAGACCACCGATCGAACCTCCGACGACGACTGCCCGACGGGACTTCGGTTCGCGCATGCGTACCTCCCCGGTTGCGGGAGGCATCGGCGTACCTGCTCGATGCCTCGGGCATTCAGTCTCGGAGGGCGGTGGGACCGTGGCTATGTTCGGGGCCACATTGCAGGCGACGGGTAATGTGGGTGAGCACATGCCGCCGGGCCGTTCCACCGCGGCATTCTGGTCTGACCTCGATGTGGCGCGGCCAATCGAGCGGATGTAGACCGCCGTGGTCTTTGGTCGAGCGTGTCGACGGTTGAATTCGTCGAGTCCGCATCGCCCGTTCTCGCGAACCAGAGCCGCCGATGTGGAGGAGCGTTCCCGGTGGCAGGCGCAAGAGTGGAGGCTGACGTGGATACGCAGGAACAAGTGGCGAAGATGATGCTTGTCGAACGAGACGTGCCGATCGAGATGGACGACGGCATCGTTCTGCGAGCTGACGTCTTCCGCCCGAATGACGGATTGGCACATCCGACGCTCATGACCTACGGGCCCTACGGGAAAGGTCTGGCGTTCGCCGACGGGTACCCGACGGCATGGAACAAGATGGCTGAAGAACATCCGGACACAGTGACTGGGTCGACCAATGCCCACCAGTGCTGGGAGGTGGCTGACCCGGAGAAGTGGGTTCCCCATGGTTACGTCCTGATTCGCGTGGACTCACGTGGGGCCGGCCGGTCGCCAGGCTTTCTGGACCCGTTTTCGGCGCGAGAGATCGAGGACTTTCGAGAAAGCATCGAGTGGGCGGGCCGACAGGCGTGGAGCAACGGAAAGGTCGGCCTGAATGGAATCTCCTATTACGGGATGAATCAGTGGCGGGTGGCCGCGCTGAAGCCAGGGCCGCTCGCAGCGATCTGCGTATGGGAGGGCGCCTCCGACTTCTACCGAGAGGGTGCACGCCATGGCGGCATTCTGAGCACGATGCTGCTGAACTGGTACGAGATGCAAGTGCTACCGGTCCAGCACGGACGAGGGGAGGCGGGACCTCGGAGTGCCGCTACCGGTGAACTGGTCTGCGGCGATCGAACGCTGAGTGAATCCGAACTCGCCGCGAACCGGGCTGACCTGCCGAAGTTTCACCGCGACAACAAGTTCATCGACGCCTACCGCGAGCGCCAGGCTGATCTGTCCCACGTTGATGTGCCGCTGTTGTCCGCCGGCAACTGGGGCGGGCAGGGACTGCACCTTCGCGGCAACGTCGAAGGCTTTTGCAGGGCATCTTCGACGGAGAAATGGCTCGAGATCCATGACGGTGAACACTGGGTGGAGTTCTACACCGACTATGGCGTGGACCTCCAGCGCCGGTTTTTCGATCACTTCCTCAAGGGTGAAGACAACCGCTGGGACGAACAGCCCCGCATCCAAATGAAGGTGCGGCACGTCGATGGAACGGCGGAGGTGCGACACGAAGACGCATGGCCGCTTCCCGGGACGACCTGGACCGATCTGCAACTGGACATCGATCGGATGCACCCTGGTGCCGCCACTGAATCGGTCGTCTCCTTCGACGTCAACGGTGAGGGCGTCTCCTGGACCACGGAACCGATGGAGAAGACCACCGAGATCACGGGGCCGGTTGCCTGCCGGCTCTTCGTGTCCACCACCTCCACGGACGCGGACATCTTCGCAGTGCTGCGCGCCTTTGACCCCGCTGGGAACGAGCACGTGTTTCAAGGTGCCATCGACCCCTTCAGCGCAGTGACGAAGGGTTGGTTGCGAATGTCGCACCGGGAGCTCGATGAACGCCTCAGTACGCCGTACCGGCCGTTCCATTCGCATGAGCGGAAATCCGAGGTCATTCCCTACGAGATCTACCAACTCGATGTCGAACTGTGGCCCACCAGCGTGGTCCTCCCACCGGGCTGGCGTCTCAGTTTGACCCTGCGGGGCTCCGACTGGGTTTACGACTCGGCACCGGATACCCGACTCTCGAACTTCAAAAACCCAATGCAGGGTTCAGGACCTTTCCTGCACAACGATCCGTCGGATCGTCCGGCGTCCGTCTTCAGCGGACGCACCTCGATTCATTTGGGAGGTGGACATTCATCCTTTCTCCGCCTCCCGATCGTCCCGGCAACAAGGACTTAGAAAAGGAGTGATGAAGATCAGAGCCGCAGGTTACGCAACCACAGGAGGTCGCGATGTGCTCCGCATCGTCGACCTCCCCGTACGAGATCCGGGCCCGGGTGAGGTTCGGGTGAGGATCCACTACTCAGGCGTCAACCCGACCGACTGGAAGACCCGCATCGGCGGCATCCACATGCCGATCCCCGACGGGCAGGTTCAGGTTCCGCACCTCGACGGCTCGGGGATCGTGGACGCCGTCGGCCCGGGGGTCGAGGACCTTGTGCCGGGGGACAGGGTGTGGTTGTGGCTCGTCGCCTTCAAGCGCCTGGAGGGGACCGCGCAGGAGTACGCCACGGTGCCGGCCCGACTGGTCCGCCCGCTGCCCGACACGGCCTCTCTGGAGCTGGGCGCCGGCCTCGGGGTCCCCTTCATCACCGCTCATCACGCGCTGACACTCCGTGCCCAAGGCCCGACTCAGCTCGGACCGGGGGTGCTCGCAGGGGTGACCGTGCTGGTCGCGGGGGGAGCCGGCGCCGTCGGCAATGCCGCGATCCAGCTGGCGACGTGGGCCGACGCGCGGGTGATCACGACCGTCAGTAGCGAAGCCAAGGCCAGCCTTGCGAGGGCCGCCGGTGCCCGGATGGTGGTGAACTACCGCACGCAGGACGCCGCCGCCGAGATACGGCGACTCGCGCCGGGCGGGGTGGACATCGTCGTTGAGGTCTCGCCGTCCACCAACGTCGGTCTGGACCTCGCGGTCATCGCGCCGCACGGCCTGATCGTGGTCTACGCCAACAACGGCGGCGACGACATCCTCATGCCGGTCCGATCCCAGATGACTCTGAGCGTCACCTGGCACTTCGTACTGCTGTACAAGATGACCGACGCCGTTCTCGACAGCGCCGTCGCATCCATCGACAGGGCGCTGGCAGCCGGGGTGATCGGCGGGGGTGAAGCCTGCGGGCTGCCCGTCCACCTCTATCCGCTGGAGCGCATCGCGGATGCCCACAGGGCAGTCGAGTCCGGAATCGTCGGAAAAGTTCTCCTTGACCTGTCCGCATGACGTCCCTGCCCGAACCGGCCGGGACTGCCCGCCCCACACATCGGCGCTCGCCCGAGCAGCCGTCAACCGTCATACCGGAGGTATAGAGAAATGAGCCTGAAGAACCAGGATGTGGCTGCGGCCACGTCGGTGAAGGAAGACATCGAGTTTCGCGCCGACAACGGGGTCATCCTGCGTGGCTGGGTGATGACCCCGGCCTCCGAGGGCCCGCATCCCACCATCGTGATGACCCCTGGATTCTCTTCGTCGATCACCCGCCTCGAATTCGTCGCCGACGCCTTCGTCGCCCGGGGGTTCGGAGTCCTGCTGTACGACCAGCAGACGTGCGGCAACAGCGACGGGGAACCGCGCCAGGACATCGATCCTGTCGCACAGGAGCGGGACTTGCAGATGGCCCTGTCCTTCGTGGAGCAGCATCCAGCGCTCGACAGCGACCGCATGGGCCTGTGGGGCTCAAGCTACAGCGGGGCAATGGTGCTCGTCGTGGCCGCCATGGACCGCCGGGTGAAAGCTGTCGTCAGCCAAGTGCCCTTCATCTCCGGTTACGACCAATTCGTACTGGGAAACGGCCAAGGCGCGCTCGCCGCGATCAACGACAACATGGACCAGGACAGGCAAGGAAGGCTCAAGGGTGAGGAGCCCGGCCGTATCCAGCTGGTGCGGATGCCGACCGATCCGGCTGACCACCCGGTCCTCTTCGAGGACGCGGCGGACTACGAGTACCTCGTGGGTGGTCCCCAAGGCCCCGCCGAAGGATGGATCAACAGCGTGACCATCCGATCGACCGGACGGGCGCTGGCGTACGACGTGCGTCCGTTCATGCGCCGCATCAGCCCGACGCCTCTGCTGATGGTCGTCGCCGGCGACGACCAGACCACTCCGCCCTCGCTCGCTCTGGAAGCCTATGACGCGGCGCTTGAGCCCAAGGAGCTCGTGATGATCTCCGGGGGACACTACGGGGTGTACTGGCCCCACCTTTCCCGGGACCTTGTCACCGACGCCGCAGCCCGTTGGTTCGAGACCCATCTGGGCAAGGCCACTCCCTGAGTGGCGGCGGGTCGGAGACCGGAAGACGAAGTCGCCCGGAGGTTCGGGGTCGGCCTCGCCGGCGACCTCACGGTCTGAGGGCGACAGCAGCGTTCGGCGTGTGATTCGGCAGCTCACCGAGCTCGTCGCCGAGCGCACAGCCGCCGAACGCGACACGCTTCCGTGCCTGACGGTCAAGGCGGTATGCGCCCCGCTGCTTTCGCACGTCACTGACCGCACGGCAGCCGAGAAGCTGTCGGCGCGCACGTCGACGTCCAGATTCGCTGCGAACGGGGCCACCGCGATCCGGGGCTGGGGCCGGTGCGAATCAAGGACATCGAGAGCGTCCCCGGCCCAGCCTTTCGCATGAGGTTGCCCGAGTGAGCTGAGGACTCCTCCGTCAGTGTTCCGTCAGCCGGCCGCTCTGTCGTGTCGCCGCCGAAGGCCGCCGTCTCACCATGCCGATGCTGGCGCTGTGCGGTTCCACGGGGCTGCCTGACCGCCTGCCGACACTGGAGATCTCGCAGGCCTACGCGGACGACGTGACCGGGCCGAGATCCCGGAGTGCGGCCGCTTCATCCCCGAGGAGCGGCCGGAGGCCCTGCTGGCGCATTTGCGGCCCTTCCTGGCCGGCAAGGCGAGCCGGTGAGGGAAGCGGTGCGTCTGCCCGGTCGAGCGCCGACCCGAGGGGGCGTACCGTCCGACCTCGGCCTCGGTGTGATGCCCCCGCACGGGGAACGAGCCTGGGGAGCAGGACAGGCTGCTGAGGGGTGGCCCCGCCGAAACCCGGCGGGGCCGCCCCTCGATGCGGGCTTCAGGTCGCGACTGGGGTGCCGGTCGGAGCACTTCCTGCGGCAAG
This sequence comes from Streptomyces violaceoruber, assembly GCA_000720805.1. Lineage (GTDB taxonomy): Bacteria > Actinomycetota > Actinomycetes > Streptomycetales > Streptomycetaceae > Streptomyces > Streptomyces cellulosae_A. The sequence continues at coordinate 260 of JODI01000137.1, read as the reverse complement.
GCCGGCGGCTGGGCCGTCGGCCTTGTGCTGCCTGGGCATGAGCAGCGCTACAACCGCTGCCAGGGCGACCGCCCCGGCTCCGACCCAGAGGGCCGGGATCAGCCCGTCCACGAACAGTGCGGCGGATCCGTAGCCGCCCTGGGCGGAGAAGACCGCTGCCAGCGATGCCACACCGATGGCGCCGCCGACCTCACGGATCGCGTTGTTGGCGCCGGAGGCGATGCCCTGCTCTTCGGGGCGGACGGTGCTCAGGACGAGGT
>JODI01000136.1 GCA_000720805.1 Streptomyces violaceoruber | reverse complement strand
AGCACCGAACTCGTGCTCACCCGCCGGACCGCCTGCTGATCATCCACCAGCCAGTCGGCCAAGCCAGCACGTCCCGACCTCAATCGCGTACCGAGTCGTAAGCTGATGGCGAGTCGGGCAGTCTGTAGACCTGCCCGTTAAAGCACGACGTTGGGGCCATGATCTTCGAGGCTCGCCCCAAAGTGGCTGCCTAAAGCCGTGGAGCCGACCGGCCTCAGCCACAGAGGGGTTTTTTCCTACCTCTGCCCGCATGCACGCAGCGCGCCGCCGGGCGCGGCCAGCCGGGGCGAAGACAGGAGGCAGGCCGCGCCACAGAGGCGGCGCGCGCCCGCGCCGTGCGCGGGCCTTGATGAAGTAGGGAAAGTTCTATCCCGCTGGGATGAGGCGCTTGCCGTCGTGGCTCCGCACGTGAGGGCCGTTGCCGTCCAAGGCATCCAAGAGCCTGATCGCGAACACCTCGGCCATGCGCTCGCTGACCTCTTCTGGCGTCAGCCAGGACACGGCCGTCGACTCACTCGACGTGCGCTCGATGCCCCCGGACGGCTTGCAGCGGAAGACCAGGGCCACGATGCCTCGGGTCGTGTTCTTGTAGACGCCGGTGAGTTCGTCCACCTCGACGTGGATGCCCGTCTCCTCCATGACCTCGCGGGCTACGCCCGACTCGGGAGTCTCATCGAGTTCGAGTACACCGCCCGGGAGCTCCCAGGTGCCGTTGTCTGCCCGGCGGATCGCCAGGAGGCGGCCGTCTTCGCGCACCACCACTCCAGCCACAGATACGGAGTGCAGCGGCGGCGACGTTGCTTCCTGTGATTGACTCATGTACAGGAGCATAGGAGGCAGAGAAGGACTATGGGAACTGCGGTAGGAGGAGAGAGGTCCGTACCTCGGTACGTACAGATCGCAGAAGAGATCGTGCAGCAGATCCGGGCAGGAGTCCTCAAGCCTGGTGACATGGTGCCGAGTGAGTCGGAGCTGGTCGACCGCTACGGCGTCTCGGGTGGCACGATTCGCAAGGCCATGGTCGAGGTGCGCGCGAGCGGGCTCGTCGAGACCCGGCACGGCAAGGGTTCGATCGTTAAGGATCGGCCGCCGGTACGGCACCGCTCCTCCGATCGCTTCCGGCGCTCGCTCCGGCAGGGCGGTAAGGCGGCGTATCTCGCCGAGTCCGAACGGTCTGGCGCCACCGCCAAGGTGAGCGTCCTCTACATCGGGCCCATGGAGGCACCCGCGGATGCCGCCCAGCGATTGGGCGTCCCCGCCGGCACTCAGGTGCTCGCCCGGCGGCGCCTCTACTTCCGCAACGGCACCCCGGTCGAGACCGCGACGTCATACCTGCCGTGGGACGTCGTGAAGGAGATCCCCGAGCTGTTCGCCGAGAACCCGGGCGGCGGTGGCATCTACGCCCGACTCGAAGACCACGGGCACGAGTTCGCCGAGTTCGTCGAGACGCTGCAGGCCCGCCCGGCCTCCAAGGCGGAGGCAACCGAGCTGGCACTCAGCCAGGGTGCGCCGGTGGTTCACCTGATCCGTGAGGCTCGCACGACCGAGGGTCTCGTAGTCGAGATCTGCGACACGCTGATGGCCGCTGACCAGTTCGTTTTCGAGTACCGGATCCCCGCCGCCGACTGACGCGCGCTCAACTCCCCTCAGCCCGTCGCGAGTTCTTTCTCGTGGCGGGTTGACTCATGTATAGGAGTCAGGCACTCTTCTTCATGTCACTCATATACATGAGTGATTGAGTCCAGCCTCTATAGAGGAGTGATCCGCTGTGCGTCAGATCCCCGTAGACACCTCCGCCGCGACCGTGATGGTCGCCAAGAACCCGCAGCCCAAGGTGAAGGACCGCCGTACCGGCGAGATCGCCACCGACGCCGAGACCGGCGCGAAGATGATGACCGTGGACGTGATGTTCGCGGCGAACGACGAGGTGGAGATCCTTTCCATCACCGTCCCTGAGCCGGGTATCTCGGGTGAGCTGACTATGGGCACGCCGGTCGCGCTCACGGGCCTGATCGCTCGGCCTTGGGAGAACGAGTTCAACGGACAGAAGCGGCACGGCATCGCCTTCCGCGCGGTCGCCGTGACCTCGCTGGCCGCCGCTGCCTCGAAGCCCAAGGCGGCCTGATCATGACCTGGTTCACGGTCGTCCTGGTGCTGGTCGTCGCCGCTGCGGGTCTCCTGCGGTGGCGGCGCCCCGCCTGGTACTGGCTGACCTTCGGCGTCACCTTCGCGAGCTTGCGGGTCCTGGTCCGCTACGCCTCGTCATGGACGCCTGCGGCCTGACGGTCCCTCCCTCGCGCTGGCGCCTGGCCCTGGCCCGGGTCGCCAACCGGCCCGTGCCGGAGTCCCGTCCGCCGCGCATCCTGCGCTTCCGCCCGACCCGGACCGGCCTGGTCCTGCGGCTGGGACTCAGGCCGGGACAGGACGCCTTCGACATCGCCGCCGCTTCGGACCGGCTGCGGCACTCGTTCTCGATGTATGGGGTCACTTCGCGTGAGGTGCGCTCGGGTGTCGTCGAGGTGCGGATGACCGGCTATGACGTCCTCAAGCGGGTGCAGATGCCCGCCAAGCTCGACGCCCGCCCCATGCGGGTCCCGGTGGCTCTGCGGGAGGACGGCTCGGTCCACTACCGCGACTACCGCGCCGTCCCGCACGCCCTCACCCTCGGTGCCACCGAGTCAGGCAAGTCCGTCTACCAGCGCAACCTCGTCGCCGGGCTCGCCCCCATGGACGTCGCCCTGGTCGGCATCGACTGCAAACAGGGCGTCGAACTCTTCCCGCTGGCCCGCCGGTTCTCCGCCCTCGCCGACAACCCCGACACCGCCGCCGACCTCCTCGACGCCCTCGTGTCCCGCATGGAAGCCGTCTATCAGGTCATCCGCGCCGAGCAGCGCATCACCTCCGCTGTCCCGGACGCGGAGATAGCCGCCGACATCTGGGACCTGCCCGCACATCTTCGACCGGTGCCGGTCGTGGTCCTGGTCGACGAGGTCGCCGAACTCGCACTGAGCACGAAGAAGAACGACCCGCGCCGCGACCGCATCATCAAGGCGCTGGTCCGCCTCGCGCAGCTGGGCCGTGCGGCCGGCATCTACCTGGAGATCTGCGGGCAGCGTTTCGGCTCCGAACTCGGCGACGGCATCACCATGCTCCGTGCCCAGCTCACCGGCCGCACCGCTCACCGCGTCAACGACGAGACGAGCGCCAAGATGGCCTTCGGCGACATCTCCCCGGACGCCGTGCTGGCCGCCATCCAGATCCCCGCCGAACTGCGCGGCGTCGCCATCGCCGGGGACTCCACCGGCGGCTGGCACCGCATTCGCGCCCCGCACACCTCCCTCCGCCAAGCCGTCAACACCTGCAACCGGCACGCCCACCGCACCCCGGACCTGCCCGAACTCGCGCCGTTCCGGCCTGCGTTGACCGGCGCACCCTCGGCTGCCGTGCCGCTGTCCAAGACGGCCACCGCCACCGCCTGACCCTTCCCCGCTTCCCGGTCGGCGCGACCGCCTTCGCGTCAGGTCCCTACCCCCGCCATGCCCGAAGAAGGAGAGGCCCTCTCATGCCCCAGTCACTGACAGTGCTGGATGACCTCACCCCCGACGACTTCCTCGGTCAGCTCGCTGCCCTGCGGGAGGCACGTGATCAGCTGGACCAGCAGATCCGCGCCTACCTGGCCTATGGCCGGGAGTTCACCGGCCCCCGTCCGTACACGTTGGCGTCGCTGGCTGAGGCGGCCGGGCTGTCGATCTCTGGGGTTCGCACTGCCTACGCCCCCGCTGATCGCGACGCCGTGGCTCGTGCTCTGGGCCGGAGTCCTCGGAGCCGGTCATGAGGATGTCCACCCGCCCGCTCCGCGTCGACGCCGTCCTGGTCCAGGCCGTCATCGCCGGAGCCCTGTCCTTCGCCCACCTGCACGACCTGGCCGCCGCTGCCGGACAGGACGGCTGGAAAGCCTGGGCCTACCCGATCTCGGTCGACCTGCTCCTGGTCGCCGCCTGGCGACGCCTTCGCTCCGAGGGCCCGTCCCGGCTGGCCTGGTGCTGGTTCCTCATCGCCCTGTTCGCTTCACTCGGCGCCAACATCGCCACCGCCGGATTCCTCGACCTGGCCGACCCGCCCGCGCTCCTGCGCCTGGGCATCGCCGGATGGCCCGCCCTCGCCTTCCTCGGCGGCACCCTCCTCGCCCACTCCGCCCACCACCAGATCCCGGATCCGGCGACACCCGCCCCCGCCCCGGCCCCGGAAGCCGACATCGCCGAGGACCACGAACCGGCCCCCGAACCCGTGCCGGACCGGGAGCCCGTCCCGGCCCCGGTGGAAGAACCGCCGGCGCTTCCGACCGCAGACCCGGCGCCCGCGGTTCCCGCCGTACTCGTCGACCACGCCCGCAAGGTCGCCGCCGACTACCGCGACCGCACCGGAGCCCCGATCGACACCGACACCCTGCGCGCCCGCCTCGGCGTCCCGCCCCACCTCGCCGACGCCATCGCCGCCCAGCTCGCCTGACCGGACGAGAGGAAGACCGATGACCCGTGACCCCGCCGACCTGACCGCCTACGACTACCTCGACGGTGCACGCGAGATGAGTGCCGCCAACCGGCCCTTCCTCGCCCACCTGCTCGCCGAGGAAGCCGCCCAGCGCACCACCGACCCGGCCACCGCCGCCGGTATCCGCGCCAGCTTCCCCGACCCCACCACCGCCCGGAAGGACTGACCGACATGCCCGCTCGCGACAACTTTCACTCCGTGATGCGGATCGGACCGGTGCAGATCGGCACCCACCGCGACGGCCACGGCCACACCAAGCACGCCGCCGTCTGCACGGCCGACCGCTGCGGCTGGTCCGCCGACTACTCCAGCCAGTCCGCCGCCCAGCTCGCCGCCCGCACCCACCGCTGCAAGATCCGCTAGGAGGCCACCCCGTGGACGTCCCCCTCTGGTTCGCCCTCGCCGTCGTCGGCTACCTCGGCTGCAAGCTCATCCGCCCGCCGCTCTGGCTGGTCCTGGTGCTGCTCCTCGGCGGCTACCTCATCGCCGACAGTCTCCTGGCCCCGGTCATCGACACCGCTCTCACCAAGTAGCCCGCCTCTGAAGGGAGAACCGCCATGCTCCGCCCGAAGATCCCCACCATGCCCACCCCGACCGGGCTCGTCTCCTCGCCTGTTGTCGTCGAGCCGACCGCCGTGGTCCAGCACCAGCCGACGCCCGTCCAGGCCCCGGCTCCGTCGCGGCCCACGGTCCACCTCACCCCCGGCACCGCCCTCGCCCTGGTCGGCGGCGGCACGGCCGTGGTCCTGGTCGTCGGCGCCGTCCTGGTCTCGATGCTCCTCGCCGTCGCCATCACCGGCGCCTCGGTCGCCGTCTGCGCCCTGGTGATCCGCTCCCTGATCACCGCCGACGCCAAGCGCCGCTGAACGGTCCCAGGGGCGACGCACAAGCCGCCAAGCACGCCGCCGCTCCTGGGACCGGAGTCCGCCAGCCAACCGCCATCGCCAAGGGAGAACGTCATGGACTGGAACAGCACCGTGAGCATCGTGCCGTTACTCGGCTGGGCCGTGCACGGCAGCCTGCTCACCCGCCGCCTCGCCTCCGCCCGCCGCGACCCCCTCACCGGCCTGCACACCCGCGCCGGATGGACCGCCCGCGCCGAACACCTCATCCGCCGGCACCCCAACGCGGCCGTCCTCCTGGTCGACCTCGACCACTTCAAAACCCTGAACGACACCCACGGCCACGCCGCCGGAGACGCCGCACTCATCGCCACCGCCGACCGGCTGCGCTCCTGGTGCGGACGCAACGGCACGGCTGGCCGCCTGGGCGGAGACGAATTCGTCGCCGTGATCCGGGACCTGGCCGCCGCCGACCTCGACACGCTCACCGCCGCACTGCACCAACCGCTGCACCACGACGGGATGCCTCTGCCGCTGGCCGCCTCGGTCGGAGCCTGCGCCATCGCTGATCTGCCGGTGCCCTGCCTGACCGATGCGCTCGCCGCCGCCGACACGGCCATGTACGCGGCCAAGGGCCGTACCCGCCGGGGCTCCCGCACCGCTCACTGAGAGGCCACCGGGTGGCGCACAAGCCGCCAAGCACGCCGCCACCCGGGGCCCTTCCTTCCAACCGCAATCGAAAGGAACCACCATCATGGCCCAGCCCACCCCGACCCCGCCGAGGATCTGCCCGGCCTGCGACGGCTTCGCCTCCGCCGCCATCACCCTCGGCGGCCGCGACCGGAACGGCCACCTGCGCACCATCACCGCGCACTGCCCGGCCTGCCACGGCACCGGCACCGCCCCCACCCGCCGCACTCGGGAGGGCGCCCGTGCCTGAGCAGCTGCTCGACCCGACCACCCTCGGCGACCTGCTGAGGGTGGCTTCGGCCGACGACTTCGACCGCTGGCACGAACAGATCCGCCGCACCGGCGGCTGCGCCGACCCCATCCACCTCACCGGCTGGACCCTCACCAAGGACAAGACCACCGGCGAGACCCTGCACCACTACTCCACCGAACAGGAGCCGGGCGGACGCCTCCGCCTCGCCTGCGGCAACCGCCGGGCCTCCCGCTGCCCCTCCTGCGCCTGGACGTATGCGGGCGACACCTACCACCTCATCCGCGCGGGGCTCGCCGGAGACGACCGCCGGGACATCCCCGCGACGGTCCGCGATCACCCCCGCGTCTTCGCCACCCTCACCGCCCCGTCCTTCGGCCCGGTCCACAACCGGCCCGACCGAGGCGTCTGCCGCTGCGGCACCCGCCACACTCCGGATGATCCAACGCTCGGCACGGCGCTCGATCCGGCGACGTACGACTACGCCGCCGCCGTCCTCTTCAACAACCACGCGGGCAACCTGTGGATGCGCTTCACGACTCGCCTCCGCCGTGAGATCGCCGCTCGCGCGGGCCTCACCCGCCGGGAACTGGCCGATCACGCACGCATCTCGTACGGCAAGGTCGCGGAGTTCCAGAAGCGCGGTGCCCTGCACTTCCATGCCGTGATCCGCATCGACGGCCCCGAAGGACCCGAAACGCCGCCCCCGGCCTGGGCAACGGTCGACCTGCTCGCCGACGCCATCCGCGCCGCCGCCGCGCACTCGTACACCTCGGTCTCCGTCCCGGCCGCCGAAGACCAGCCCGCCCGAACCTTCCGCTGGGGCACCCAGCTCGACGTCCGCCCGGTCAAGGCCTTCGGGGACGGCTCCGACATCACCGAACAGGCCGTGGCCTCCTACGTCGCCAAGTACGCCACCAAAGCAGCCGAGAACACCGGCACCCTCGACCGCCGCATCGGCGAACTCTCCGAACTCGACCGCCATGGCGTGCCCGACCACACCCGCCGCCTCATCGAGGCATGCAAGCAGCTTGATCCGCTCTACCCCGACCGGCGCCTATGGGCCTGGGCTCACATGCTCGGCTTCCGCGGCCACTTCTCCTCCAAGTCCCGCCGCTACTCCACCACCCTCGGCGAACTCCGCCAGGCCCGCGCCGACTACCGCGCCGCACAAGAACGCGAAGCCCTCGGCCTCGACGACCGCGAACCGGACACCGTCCTCGTCCTGGCCGACTGGCAGTACGCCGGCCACGGCCACACCCCCGGCGAATCCGCCCTCGCCGCCACCATCGCCCGAGACCTCCAACACAACCGCGAAACCGCCCGCGAAGCCCTGCAAGACCAACTCGCCCTGGAAGGAGCCGCAGCATGACCACGACTGTGGTCGAACGGAAGTGGTACACCACAGGCGAGGTCGCCGAGATGCTCGGCTACGGCCTCTCCAAGACCAAGATGCTCGTCCTGACCGGGGAAATCCGCTCCATCAAGGACGGCCGTAACCGCCGCATCCTGCCCCGCTATGTGGACGAATACATCGAACGTCGCGCCCGGGAAGCCGAACAGGGATGGTCGGCATGAGCGGGAAGCGCGGCAACGGCGAAGGCTCGATCTACCCGTACAAGAACGGCTACGCGGCCTACGTCTGGGTGACCAAGCCGGACGGCAAGCGGGCCCGGAAGTACGCCTACGGCAAGACCCGTGAAGAGGTCCACGAGAAGTGGCTCAACCTCCATGCGGAGGCTAAGAAGGGGCCGGTCACTACTCGGCACCGTACGGTGGCTGCGTTCCTCACGTACTGGCTCGACTCGGTGGTAAAGCCGAACCTGGCGCCTCTGACGTACGTCTCGTACGAGGGTTGCGTCCGGCTCTACATCGCTCCCCACCTCGGCCTCAAGCGGCTGGACCGGCTCACGGTCCGGGACGTCCGCGAGTGGCTGACCAAGTTGGCGACCGTCTGCCAGTGCTGTGCCCAGGGCAAGGACGCCAAGCGGCCGCCCGCTCGCCGAAAGTGCTGCGCCATCGGGGAGTGCTGCGAGGCGTACCCGTCCCGCCGCGTGATCCAGGCCGCGCGCGATGCTCTTCGAGCGGCCCTGACTCATGCGGTCACCGAGGAGGAGATCAGCAAGAACGTGGCCTCCCTCGTGAAGGTGCCGAAGCCTCGTCGTCGCCGGATCAAGCCGTGGTCAGTCGCTGAGGCCAGTCAGTTCCTCACCGATGCTGCGGCCCGGGATGACCACCTCGTCGCTGCCTGGGTCCTGGTGCTCTGCCTCGGCCTGCGCCGTGGTGAGGTCCTGGGCCTCACCTGGAAGTCCGTCGACTTCGAGCGAGGAGAGCTGTACGTCGATCACCAGATCCAGCGCGCGGGGCGGGAGATCCTTCACCGCGAGACCAAGACTGAGGACTCCGACGACTTCCTCCCTCTGCCGGCACTCTGCCTCAAGGCGCTGCGGATGCGTCGCGCTCAGCAGATCGGCGACCGGAAAGCCGCCGGGGAGCTCTGGCAGGGCAGCCATGATCTGATCTTCACCACGAAGTACGGCACGCCGATCGAGCCGGGCAACATGACCCGCATGTTCGCCCTCCGAGCTCGTCGCGCCGGGCTCCGGGTCATCCCGCTCCGGAACACGCGGCACACGTGCAGCTCGCTCCTGGTCGCGCTCAAGGTCCACCCGAAAGTGGCCCAGCGCATCCTCCGGCACTCGCAGATCGCCATGACCATGGAGGTCTACGCCGAAGCGAGCGAGGAGGAAGTGCGCGCCGCGATCAGCCAGCTGTCCGACGCCATGGGCGGTACCGGTTGACACGGTTGCTGTACTTAGCTGCTGTACGCCCCTGAAACGCCGAAGGCCCCGGAGTGATCCGGGGCCTTCGACCTGTGTGCACTCGGCAGGATTCGAACCTGCAACCTTCTGATCCGTAGTCAGATGCTCTATCCGTTAAGCTACGAGTGCTTGTCCTGTTTTCTCGCCGTTCCCGGCCCTTCTGGCCCGCTCGCGGCGACAGGAAGAACATTACATGACTGCCGCCGCCATGTGAAATCCGTTAGCCATACCGCTTGTGACCTGCGGAAACGCTTCAGATGGGGGTAGGCGGGGCGTAGGCGGGAACGACGAAGCCCCGGCCTGTGGGCCGGGGCTTCGTGATCTGGCGCGGAGGCGGAGGGATTTGAACCCTCGATGGGCTTTAAGGCCCAAACCGCATTAGCAGTGCGGCGCCATAGACCGGACTAGGCGACGCCTCCAGCACAGCCGCCCGCGCGAGCGCGAGTGGTGCGTGCAGATGATGACACAGTCGAGCGGGGTGTCACCAATCGCCTCCCACGGTACTAGGCGGGCGGGCCGCAGAGCAAAGCCGTTTCGGCGATGTCGGCGGGGCTGTGGGGACGGTCGGAGCGGTGGGGTGTGGAGGACGGGGTGGGGACGGCGGGGTGGCGGCGCAACGTCCCGGTGGCTGTGGCGTTAGTCAGGTCATGTCGCAGGTCACCCGGCTCGGCCGGTTCTCACGGTTCACCCAGTTCGCTCCGCTGCTCGTCGCCGTCGGCTCCGTCGGCGCGGTCGTCCCCCTGTCCGCGGTGCCCGCGGCCGCCTCCGCTCCCGCCGCTCTCTCGCTCGCGGCCCCGCCCGTCCGCGACGAGGACCGGCCGGTCGGCGGTGACCACCTCACCGTCACCGTGCGCAACGCGGGTGGTGGCGCCGACGGGACGTACGAGGTGGACTGTCATCCCAGTCGCGGGAGTCATCCAGACGCCGGCGCGGCGTGTGCCGTCGTCGACCGGAACACCCGGTGGGGGAGGGACGCCTTCGCTCCGGTGCCGAAGGACAGTGTCTGCACCATGCAGTACGGCGGGCCGGCCACCGCGCATGTCACCGGGACCTGGGCCGGACGACCCGTCGACACGACGTTCGACCGCAGCAGCGGCTGCGCGATCGGGCGCTGGGACCGGCTCGTACCGCTGCTGCCCAGGCTGGGATCCTGAGCGACTCCCCGGATCCTCAGATCTCAGCCTGGCCCCCAGCTCCTGGCCCTCACGCCCCTCAGCTCCTCAGCTCCTCAGCTCCTCAGCCCACCCAGCTCCTCAGCTCCTCAGCCCCCCCAGCTCCTCAGCTCCTCAGGTCCCCGGCTCCTCAGGTTCCAAGGCCTGCCTCCCCTCTCGCGCCCGTGCGCCGTTTCGTGGCGGACGCCCCGGCTCCGTAAAGGTCCCGGAAAGGTCGTGGGGAGGTCTCGCCCGGGTCATTCCGAGCCGAACTCGGGAGACCAGGCGGGGGAGCAGGCCGGAGGCCAGGCGGGCGGTCGTGGATGCGGTCACACGTTCTACGTCACTTCGTCGTGCGACCTCCCTCTCATCCGGCGTCGCGAGCGCAACCGGTGCCCTTAGACTCCCTCGCGTGACACGTTGCGGGCCGGTTGGCAAGATGGCCCGAGCGGTCGGCAAGGTGCGGTAACAGGGAGGAAGCGTCTCGTGAGCAGCAGGCCATCCCGAGGCGCTGCTCGCCTCGCAGCCATACTCGACGCGCTTCCCGATGCGTTGGTGCTGGTCAACGCCAACGGAACCGTCGTCAACGCGAACACCATCGCGTTGGAGGCGTTCGAGGCGCCGGGGACGGCGCTCGTGGGGCGGGGGCTGCTCGATCTGCTGCCGCAGTTCGACTCCAAGCTGATCCCGGGCTCGATGCGACGGCCCGACCACATGGATCCGCGCGGGCGGACCAAGCCGACCCGGATGATCGCGCGGCGGACCGACGGGAGCGAGTTCCCGGTCGAGGTCACCAGCGCGAACCTGGAGAACGGCCAGCAGGCCTACGACGGCTACGGCTCCGGCGCCGACGAGCTGCTGATGCTCGTCGTACGGGACCTGACCGGCACCGTCGACACCGAGGCCGAGCTGGCCCGTTCGCAGCGGCAGACCGAGATGATCCTGCGGGCCGCGTCCGAGGGCGTCGTGGGAACGGACACCGACGGCCGGATCGTGCTCGTGAACCCGGCCGCCGCTCAGATACTGGGTTACCGGGCCAGCGACCTCGGCGGGCGTGAACTGCACGACCTCGTGCTGCACTCCCGGGCCGACGGCACGCCCTTCCCGTACGAGGAGTCGCCGCTCGCCGACACCCTGCGCTCCGGGCGCAAGCACCGGGTGCGCGGGCAGGTGCTGTGGTCGAAGAAGGGCGACAAGGTTCCGGTCGACCTGACGACCGCGCCCGTCCGTGACGGCGACCAACTCGTCGGCGCCGTGATGACCTTCGCCGACCGGCGTCCGTTCGACGCGCTCGCCGACGAGAAGGCCACCGTCGAGAAGCGCCACGAGGAGCAGCTGGAGCGGCTCTCCGAGGAGCACGCCTCCGAGCTGACCGCGCTGCGCCAGAAGCACATCAACGAGCTCGAGGAACTCCAGGAGCAGCACGACGAGGCGCTCGCCGCGGGCGAGGAGCGGTACGCCGCCCTCGGCGAGCGGGAGAAGGACCGGTACGAGGCTCTCGCCGGCCGGCACGAGCAGCTGCTGACGCTGCTCGCCCAGTCGCTGCGCGGACCCCTCGACGAACTGCGCCGTGAGCTGGCCGCCCTGGCCGCCGACGACGCGGGGCAGTTGTGGCCCGAGGCCAACCAGGTGCTGCATCACCTGTCGGCCGGTTACTCGCGGATCACGACCCTCATCGACAACGTCCTCGGCTACCAGCGCCTCGACACCGGCGCCGACGGCATCACCCGTACGAAGGCGATGCTCGACGCCGTCGTCGCGGCGGGTGTGGAAGGGGCCGTGGAGCTGATCGGGCCCGGGCGGGTGCAGTTCGCCGTGCACGCGCCGCCCATCGAGGCCGAGGTCGACTCCCGGCTGCTCGCGACCGCGCTCGCGCATCTCGTGGCCGATGTCGCCGGCGTCGACGCGACCGGCAACGCGCCCGTCTCGGCGGGCGGTTACATGGACAACACCGTCGTGGTGGCGGCGGCGCAGCGCGGCGAGGTCGTACGGATCGAGGTGCGCGGGCCGTACGCCGGGGGAGACCCGGTGCACGAACCGATCGTGCGCGGGATCGTGCGCGCGCACGGTGGCGTACTGCAGACGCATGAAGTGCCGGGCATGAGCGGCAGTGCCTACGTTCTGGAAGTGCCCCTCGGCGGCGGGGCCGGGGCCGTCGCGGCTCGGGGGCCCGCGGCGCTGGAGGCCGGCCCCGCCGAGGTCGCCGTACCCGAGCAGGCTGCTTCCGGTGCCACCTCGGGGGGCGGTCGGCGGCGGGCCCGGCGGGCCACCACGGACGCCTTCCTGGAGAGCGAGGTGCCGGACGGCGATGCTGACGGTGCCGAGGCGGAGGCCGCCGCACCGACCGGACGGCGCCGGCGGCGGGCTGCCGCGGCACAGGAGCCGGCGCCTGTCCCGGCCCAGGCGGCGGGCGAGGGCGGCGATGTGTCCGGCGGTACCGGACGGCGGCGAGGACGACCGGCCGAGATCGGCTCCGGTGACGGCGGTGGCAGTGGTGCCGCTGGGGACCGTAGTGGCGGTGGCGGTGGCGCCGAGGCCGTCGCGGGGATCGCTGGTCTCGCCGGTCTCGCTGGTGTGTCGGAGGGGGCCGTCGTCACCGCTGCCGAGCATGCGGCCGGGACCGCGGCGGCGGGGACCGGACTGGGCGGCACCGTGCCGCCGCAGGGCGTGCCCGCTGCCGACGGGCGACGTGCCAGGCGCGACGGAGGCGAACAGCACGCGCTGCCACCCGCCCTGCCGGCCGTGGGCTCCGGCGACTCCGCCGACTCCGCCGACGATGCGCAGCGGCCCACCGGACGGCGTCGGCGTGCGCTGGCCGCCGCCAATGAGCGAGCCGCCGCGCAGGAGGCCGGCCCTCGTACGGTGTTCGCCCTGCCGCCCGCCGACGCGGACCGCTCGGCGGACAGCACGGGCGGGCAGGGGATGGCTCCTGCTCAGTCCCAGGTTCAGGCTCCGGGGTTGGTGCAGGTTCCCGGCCAGGGTGTGCCCGCCGACGCCGGTGTCGACGACGGGCGGCACGACGCCGTGCCGCACAGCCAGGCCGACGACCACACTCCGCCGCAGCCGCACCCCGCGAACGCACCGACAGGCCGCCGCCGGCGAGCGGTCGGCCGGCGGACGGAGGCGGAAGCCGCCGGGGCGCCGGCTGAGGTTCCCGCTGCAGAGGTCCCGGCTCAGGGAGCCGCCGGCCAGGCCGCGCAGGCCACACCGGTCCAGGCGAGCGTGCCTGAGACCCGCCTGGCTCAGGGGGGTCATGCCAGTACGGCGGGACAGCCGGTGCAGCCCGGGCAGCCGGTGGCGGTCGGGCAGCCGGGTCAGCCGGGTGTCCCGGTGCCCGCTTCGGGCGCCGCCGCCTCCCACGGGATCCAGATGGCACCCGGCCAGCCGGTCGTGGCTCCGGCCGGCCTGGCCGGTCCGGCACAGACAACACCGGGTCAGGATGTCCCGGCTCCCGCTCCCCTTCCGGCGCAGAACGCGCCCGGGCAGGGCGGGGTGCCCGCTCAATTCGCGCAGGGGCAACCGGTGCCTGGCGCTCCCGTACCCGGACAGGTCGCACCCGGGCAGCCGGTGCCGGGAGCTCCCCTACCTGGCCAGTCCGCGCCCGGCACGGCCGGACCCGGCCAGCCCGTACCGGCCCAGCCTGTTCCCGGCGTTCCGATGCCTGGGCAGGCGCCCGCTCCGGGACAGGCCGCGCCAGGCCAGGCCGCCGCCGCTGTCCACCAGGCCGTTCCTGGTCAGGCTGTCCCCCACCAGGCCGTGCCCGCCCAGGGCATCCCGGCTCAAGGCGCCCCCGAGGCCCAAGGCGTGACCGACGCCCACGCCAACGCCGCCGCAGGCCAGCCGCTCCCTGCCGAGGCCATGCCCGGCCAAGGCGCCCACGGACAGGTTGCCCCCGGCCAAGCTGCTCCGGGTCAGATCGCTCCGGGGCAAACCCCTCCGGGACAGTCCCTCCCCGGTCAGATCCCCCCGGGTCAGACGCCCCCTGGCCACATCGCTCCAGGCCAAGGCGTCCAGGGCGTCCAGGGGCAGACCGCCCCCGGTCAGCTCACCCCCGGTCAGATCCCCTCTGCCCAGGCCGCCGCCGGTCCGGTCTCCCCGGGCCAGGCAACCCCCGCCCAAGGCATCCCGCCCCACGGCACCC
>JODI01000135.1 GCA_000720805.1 Streptomyces violaceoruber | reverse complement strand
CGAAAGCCCAAGTACGTCCAGTACGAGGGCTTCCGGCCGGCACGCCGAGAGCACGCACCGGACGCCGCTCCTTGACGGGCAAACGTTGCCTGCCGCGGCGCTAGCCGTTGCTCTTGATCACGTCGTTGATCTTGTCGGTCATGGTCTGCAGGTCGGACAGCGGCCTCTTGCCCTTCAGGATGTCCGGCCAGTACGCGGTGATCTGATCGTTGGACTGGCTGGCCCACTGGGTGGTGAAGCGCACGCCCGAGGTCAGCGGGGCGTCCAGGTCCGCCTTGACGGTGGACGCCACGGTCGTCAGCCCGGCCTTGCCCAGCGCGTTGAAGTACGCGTCCTGAGCGCCGGTGTAGGCCGGCACGGCCACGGGCGAGTCCGGCAGCACCTTGGTCCACACGGTGGAGTCGAGGTACGAGAGGACCTTGTAGGTGGCGTCCGCGTTCTTGGTGTACGACGGGGTGCAGATGCCCACCGCGTCGTACAGGGTGGCCGCCTTGTCGACCTGCGGCAGGGGTGCGAAGCCGTACTTGATCTTGGGCTTGTCGGTGAGGAACCCGGCGGCCAGCCACTGACCGCTCCACAGCATCGGGACCTGCCCCGCGGCGAACAGCGACTGCGCGTTGGAGACGTCGTAACCGGGAGGCGCCACGGCACCGCTCTTGATGCCCGCCACGAGTTTGCCGACGCCCTCGGTGAAGGACGCGTCGGCGGTCACCTTGGTGGGCTGGTTGACGCTGTCGGTGAAGGGTTGGCCGCCGGCGGACTGGGAGTAGAGGCTGAGGCTGAAGGGTGCGTCCAGATTGGTCAGGGCGTCGGCGACCAGGCCGTACTTGGCGCCCTTCTTGTGCAGCTTGTCGGCGGCCGCGTACATCTCGTCCCAGGTCCAGCCGGCCGTCGGCACGGGGACTCCGGCGGCCTTGAAGGCGTCGCTGTCGTACCAGATGCCGTAGGTGTTCAGCAGGGAAGGGACTCCGCCGATCTTTCCGTCGGGGGTCTTCCAGTTCTTGATGGCGGTGGGGGAGAAGCTGCCCGCGGTGAAACCACCGGAGCCGGACAGCTTGCCGGACCAGTCGGTGAGCAGGCCCTGACCGGTGTACTGCAGTTCGGTGTCGTTGCCGCACCAGAACAGGTCGGGCAGCTTCTTGGCCTGGGTGAGGGAGGCGAGCTTGTCCCCGTAGTTGCCGTTGGGGGTGTCGATGCGCTTGACCGTGATGTCGGGGTCGTGGAAGCCGGCCAGGGCCTTGTCGATGAGCTGGTTGGTGGCGTTCGACTCCCAGGTCATCAAGGTGACCGTGGTCTTACCGTCGGACGCCTTCCCCGAGGAGCCGCCGCAGGCGGCCGTGGCAAGCAGTCCGCCTGCCGTCAGCAACGCTCCGGCGGCGTGCAGTGTTCTTTTCAACGTGGACTCCTGGTACGTGATCGGGTCGGCCGGCCGCGGGGCGGTCAGCGCTGGTTGACGGTGCCCAATGCGCTCAAGCCCTGGATGAAGTAGCGCTGGGCCACGAAGAACACGGCCAGTGGGGGGAGCATGTAGAGCAGGTTCGCGGCCATGTAGAGGTTCCAGTCGGGTGTCTGGCCGGCGAACCCGGAGACGAAGGAGGCCATGCCGACGCTCAGTGGCCACTTCTCGGACGAGTAGAGGTAGATGAGTGGATTGAGGTAGTCGTTCCACGAGAACTGGAAGGCCAGGATGGCCATGGTGATCCAGGCCGGCCGGGTGATCGGGAGCATGACTGTGAAGAAGATCCGGACGTGTCCGGCGCCGTCCACCTTGGCGGCCTCGTCGATGGAGTAGGGCACCGACAGGAAGTACTGGCGGGCGAGGAAGATGAACAGCGGATTGCCGCCCAGCCAGGCCGGCACGATCAACGGCAGCCACGTGTCGTACCAGCCGATGTCCTTGAAGAGCTGGAACAGCGGGATGATGCCGACGACCGGGGGCAGCATCATGCTGCCGACGAAGACGTAGAACCACACCTTCCGGCCGGGGAAGCGGAGCCGGGACAGGGCGTAGCCGGCCATCATCGAGGTCATGACGCCGCCCATCACCGACAGACCGGTGATGACGAGGGAGTTCAGCAGCAGGCGGGGGAAGTGGATCGCCTTCGGCCCGTCGATGAAGTTCTCGAAGTGGAACTCGTCCGGCAGCAGTCGGGGCGGGACCTGGAAGACCGCCGAGTGACCCTTCAGGGCGATGGTGATCATCCACAGGACCGGCAGGACCATCACCGAGGAGATCAGCAGTGCGAGGGCGTACCAGGACGCGGTCCGCACGGCCTTGCGGGGCGGTCCCGCGACGGTGGTGGCGGGTGCCGGCTGCGGGGACGGCACCGGTTCCGCAGCCGTCGTGACGTCAGGATGCGTGGTCACTGTAGGTCCAAATCGACGAGAAGCGGGCGGTGGCGGCGATCACGACGACGATGACGAGGAAGAGCACCCAGACCTGGGCGGAGGCGTAGCCGAACTCGGCGACCCGGCCGAGCGTGGGGAAGCCGTGGTTGTAGATCGACAGCATCAGGACCCTGGTGCTGAATCCCGGCCCGCCCTGCCCGTCCGGAGAAAGGATCTTCGGCTGGTTGAAGGTCTGCAGGGCGGTCACCAGTTGCAGCACGACCTGCAGCATCATGATCGGACTGATCAGCGGAAGGGTGATGCGGAAGAACACCGTCCGGGGGCCGGCGCCGTCGACGCGGGCCGCGTCGTAGAGCTCGGTGGGCACCGCCTGGAGCGCGGCGAGAAAGATGATCATTGTGGAGCCGACGCTCCACAGCATGACGATCACGATCGACGGTATCGCCGTGTTCGAACCGGACAGCCACTCGCTGGTCGGGAGGTGCAGCCACGACAGCACCTGGTTGGCCAGACCGACCTGTGGGTTGAAGACGAACTTCCACAGCGTGATCGTGGCGACCACGGGCAGCACCACAGGGAGGTAGATGAGGGTGCGCACCATGCGCACACCCCGCATGTGCCGGTTGCAGAACACCGCCAACAGCAGTCCGATGACCAGCGACAGCGGCACGTACAGGACGACCAGCAGCAGGGTGGCACGCACCGACGGCCAGAACGACGGGTCGGTGGTGAACATCCGGCGGAAGTTGTCGAGGCCGACGAAGGTCGGTGCGGTGAGCCCGTTGTAGCGGGTCAGCGCGAAGTAGGCCGACCGGATCAACGGGTAGACGACGAAGATCGTGAAGCCGACGAGAGCCGGGGCCATGAACAGGTACGCGGCCCGGGTGTCGGAGGTGAGCTTCCCTCGCCCGCGCCACGGCCGGCGTGGTGGCGGATGCGGCGGTGGGTGCGGGGGTCGGTGCGTCTGCTGGTCCGGAGTTGCTGTCACACGCGCTCACCTTCTCCTCTTCCCCTACGAGGAGTTGGCCGGGACCCGGATCCGGGGGCGGCCCCGGCCCTCTGGTGGTCTCCAGCTCCCTCAAGGTAACGTTTCCATTCGCGGTGACCACACCGTGGCGCAGGCCCCAGAGGGAGTCAAGAGGCGCGATGGTAACGTTTCCCGGATCATCAGGAACACGGTGGGCTGCTCCGGAGTCACTGACGACGCTCGGACGACGACTGGCCGGCGAACTGCGGGACAGTCCGGCAGCGGACATCGTCGAGAGTTGTCTGACCAACACCTGGACCACGTCGATGGGTTGGAGCGACGGCCCGTCGGAACTCCCGGAAGTCTTCGTCGAGACCGGGGACATCCCGGCCATGTGGCTGCGTGACAGCACGGCCCAGGTCCGCCCCTACCTCGCCGTGGCCACGGATCCGGAGGTCGGCGACGCTCTGGCCGGCGTATCGCGCCGTCAGATCCGCTGCGTCCTGCTGGATCCCTACGCCAACGCCTTCAACGACGGCCCCACGGGCGCGCACGGCGAGCCCGGTGACCTGCCCACGCCGGGGGACTGGGTGTGGGAGCGCAAGTACGAACTCGACTCCCTGTGCGCACCGCTGCAGTTGGCGTACGCGATCCGGCGGGCGACCGGTCGCGAGGACCACCTTGACGACGCCTTCCGCCGCGCTGCCTGGACGATCGTGCGGATCTGGCGGGCGGAGCAGTCCCATGAGCGATCGCCCTACCGGTTCATCCGGCCGTCCGGCCCCTTCGCCGGTGACAGCCTTCCCCAGGACGGCCGCGGAGCCGAGGTCGGACGGACCGGCATGACGTGGTCGGGTTTCCGGCCGAGCGACGATCGGTGCGAACACGGGTACCTGGTACCGGCCAACGCGCTGGCTTCGGCCAGCCTGCACGGGCTGGCCGAACTGGCCACGTCGGTCCTCGACGACGACGAACTCGCCCGGGAGTCCAGGAACTTGGCCGACGAGATCGATGCCGGGATCCTCGCGCACGCGGTGGTCGAGGCCGACGGCGCATCCGTCCTGGCCTACGAGGTGGACGGCCTCGGAGCGGTGCTGCTCGGCGACGACGCCAACCTCCCCAGCCTGCTCAGCCTTCCCCTGAGCGGCTGGTGCGCACCTCAGGACCCGCTCTATCTGGCCACCCGGCGCCTCGTGCTGTCCGAGGCGAACCCTTCCTACTTCGGCGGTGGTCACGCCTCGGGTGTCGGCAGTACGCACACGCCGGACGGCCACGTCTGGCCGCTGGCGATCGCCGCCGCCGGGCTGACCGGCGACGAGAACGCCGCAGTGCGGGCCCTGGAAACACTGGCGGCCACGACCGCCGGCACCGGGCTGATGCACGAGAGCTTCCATGTCGACGACCCCGGCCGGTTCACCCGGGACTGGTTCGGCTGGGCCAACGCCATGTTCTGCGAACTCGCTCTCGAACTGTGCGCGGGAGGCGTACGGCATCTGTTTCCCGTGCACCCGCGGGCGCTGCCGGCTCCGCCGGGAGCGGGCAGCGGGCACGCTTGACCGGTTGCCACTCCGCCTGTACCGGATCCGCACCCCGCGCCTTCGCCGGGCCTGAGCCGTCGCCGTTCCGCCCTCCGAGCAGGCCGCAGCGTCTGCCTGCCGGACTGTGCCCCGTTCATGACCCACGGCACCCGTCCGCACACCGCGGCTTCCCACCGGGGGTGCCCCGAGGGCGTGTGGCACCCAGGCCCCCGCCGAGCGGACGGCCGACGGGCCGCGGGTGTGCGCCCGGGCAGGCAACGAGGGCCGGTCGCGGATCGTGCGCCGCTGGACTCCGAGAACCTCCGCGGGCCTGACGCGGAGGCCCCGCCTGCCCGACGCCGCCCGGCAGGCTTCCCCACGCCCGGCTCATTCGCGGGGGCGGTGCCCCACCGCCGTACGATGCGCGAAGCCGAGGTACTTGCTGGACGAGGGCGTGGCCTGCGAGAGCGCGCATCGGGCGCCGCAGGACCCGCCCCAGGGCGGACGACGGGCTGGCGCGACAGGTCGGCCGGCCGCCGACCGCCGGTCCGGGGAGACGGCGGCGTCCCGGAAGGCGCGGCGCTCCAGGCCCGCGCGCCAGTGTCAGGTCGAGGCTGAAGGGCATGGGCGCAGACCCCATGACTGACAGTTCGTCAGAGGGCGGTGTCCTCGGCGGGCTCGCCCGCCACCACCAGCCGTCGCAGATGCTCCGACACCTCCGCGCGCGCCTCGCCCGACAGCCCGGAGTCCGTCACGAGCGTGTCGATCTGCTCCAGCGCCGCGAACGAACTCAGGCCCACCGTGCCCCACTTGGTGTGGTCGGCGACCACCACGACCCGACGCGCCGACTGCACCAGACGCCGGTTGGTCTCCGCCTCCGCGAGGTTCGGCGTGGACAGGCCGGCCTCGACCGATATCCCGTGCACCCCGAGGAACAGCACGTCGAAGTGGAGCGCCGCGATCGCCTGGTCGGCCACCGGCCCCACCAGCGAGTCGGAGGGGGTGCGCACCCCGCCGGTCAGCACCACCGTGGCCGCGCCCTGCCGGGGGCCCGAGGTGCGCTGCGCCGCGTGGAAGACGTCGGCCACCCGCACCGAGTTGGTGACCACGGTCAGATCCGGCACGTCCACCAGTCGGTGTGCGAGCGCGAAGGTCGTCGTACCGCCCGACAGCGCGATCGCGGTGCCCGGCGCGACCAGCTCGGCCGCGGACCGCGCGATGTCCTCCTTGGCGGACAGCTCCAGCCCCGACTTCGCCTCGAACCCCGGCTCGTGCGTGCTCGCCTCGACCACCGGGACCGCGCCGCCGTGCACCTTCTCCAGGACGCCCTGCCGGGCCAGCGCGTCCAGATCGCGCCGCACCGTCATGTCCGACACGCCGAGCTTGCGGGTCAGCTCGTTGACACGGACCCCGCCGCGCCGCCGGACCTCGTCCAGGATCAGGGCGCGCCGCTGCTCCGCGAGGAGGTTCTGATTCTCGCTCACGTACGCTCCGGTCCTTTCGCCTCAAGCCGTCCGACACGTCTCGCGCACCGTCCCCGACTCTCGACTCGCTCGCGCCGGGGCCCTCATCGACCAGGCCATTTTGCCCGTCCCTGGTGTGCGGACGTCTCATCCTCGCATGCACCGTGCCGCGACGCGCCACTGACCGCCGGGGTGCGCCCATGCCGTCCACGTGACGTCCGGGCTCCCGGCTGTCACACGGATCGGGGAAGATTCGGTGACGAGAGGTGTAAGCGGCGCGCTCAGCGGCGATCCTTGTGCCCGCACAGGCAGATGCCGACGGCGCGTCACGGGGGAAGTGCGAACAGTGGAACGTGCGCAGGAACATGTCTCGACCGGGGGAGCCGGCGGCCGCGGCCCCGGGTCCGAGGAAGCCGGAGCCGCCCTGGAACTCCTGGTCCACGGGGTGGGCGGCACCACACCGGAGCAGATGCTGGACGATCCGCGCACGGTGCGGATCACCGGCGACGACATCGCGGCCGTCTTCCGGCGCGCCGACGACGCCGACGCCGAGTCCCGGCCGGCCGAACACCGCGGGCGCCCCGTGCCGGAGGCGTACGTCTGGTGCAACCTGACCTCCGGCAACGGCACCCGGGCTCTGTGGCTGTTGCTGCTGCCGTTCATGGTCGTCAACCTCGCGCACTGGATGCGGCCCACGGCCCGGGGCCGCCGGCGGACGGTGCGGCTGTACGGACTGCTGGTGCGGCTCGCCGGACTCACCCTGACCGTGCTGCTGGTCGCCGCCGCCTGCGAGGTGGCCCTGGAGCTGGCGGCCTGGCAGTGCGCGGGCACCCGCGCGTGTGCCCAGCGTCACTCCTGGCTGGGCTTCCTGTCGCCCGACGTCTCGGAGGGCGGCTGGTGGAGCCGCCCCGGCCGCCGCCTCGTCGTCGCGGCCCTGGTCCCGGCCGCCCTCACCGCGCTGCTGTGGTACCTGTCCCACCGCACCTGGAGCGCGTACGAGTCCCAGGAGCCGATGTCCCGCACCGCGGAGCCCGAGGAGGAGACCGGCCGCACCGCGCTGGGCCGGCCCGGCTTCTGGTACGGGCGCCGCCTGGTGGCCCGGCTGCGCGCCGCGCACACCGCCGCCGGGCTGCTGACGGTCGCCGCGGCGGTGGGCACCTCGGCCGCCCGCTTCGACCACAGGCCCGGCGGCCCCGTCCTGCTCGACGTCCTGGGCCGCCTCCTTGAGGCGGCCCTGGCGGCGGCCGCGGTGGGTGTGGTGTGGGTCGTCTGCCGCCGGGGCCGCAGCGAGCACCGTCTGGACCGGGAGCTCGACCGGCATCTCGTACGACGGCTGCCGCTCACCGCCCTCGCCCTGCTGGTGCTCGCTGCGGTGTACGCCGGGTGGGAGCGCCCCGGGTGGCAGTCGTCCGGGCGGCTGGTCGGTGGCGGCACCACCTTCGCGGGCATCGCCCTGGCCCAGGGCGCTCTCGTCATCGCCCTCGGCGTCGTCGCCCGCGTACTGCACCGGGCGCATCCCGACAGGCGGGCCGCGATGCGCGGGCTCGGCGGGCCGGCCGTGGCGATGCTGGCCTGCGCGCTCGGCGGGGTGATGTCCGGCGGTGTCTCGCAGCGGGTTGCCGACTGGCTGGACGGCACCGGCAGCAGCATCCTCGGCCCGCCGGTCCTGCTGACCTGGCAGGCGTCCGTGATCCCGCCGCTGATCATCCTCCTGCTGGTGCTGTCCGGCTGGCTGGCTCGGCGAGCCTGGCTGCTGCAACGGCTCGAACTGGCCGCCGTGGAGCGCGACTACCCGGACGAGCCGCAGGACGCGACCCGCACCCGTCGTATCGCCCGCATCCGGGCGATGGCGACCCTCACCGACCGCGCTCCGCTGCTCGTCGCGGTCACCTCCGCCGCGACGCTCCTGCTGGGCGCGGCGGCCCTGGTCGGCGCGATGACCACCGGCAGGACTCCCGGAGAGGCCGCCCGCCACACGTACGCCGTCGTCGAGAGCGCCGCCGAGACCGCTCAGGCGCTCGGCTCCTGGCTGATCGGTCTCGGCTTCATACTGTTCGTCACCTGGGGCCGGCGTGCCTACAAGGACCCCTCCGCCCGCCGCACCATCGGCATCCTGTGGGACGTCGGCACGTTCTGGCCGCGCGCCGCCCACCCCTTCGCCCCGCCCTGCTACGCCGAGCGCGCGGTCCCGGACCTGACCTGGCGGATGGCGACCTGGACCCGGGCCACCGGCGGCCGGCTCGTCATCTCCGGCCACTCCCAGGGCAGCGTGCTGGCCGCCGCGGCCGCCTGGCAGCTGACCCCGGCTGTCCGGAAACGCGTCGCCCTGCTGACCTACGGCTCACCTCTGGAGCGCCTGTACGGCCGCTGGTTCCCGGCCCACTTCGGCCCGGCGGCGCTGAGCGCCCTGCATCACGACGTGGACTGCTGGCGCAACCTGTACCGGCCCACCGACCCCATCGGCGGCCCGGTCCGCCTGCCCGGCGACTGCGGCCCCGAAGTCGACCGCGAGGCCCTCAAGGACCCGCTCGCCTACGGCCGCACGGCCCGGCACCCGCTGCCCGCGCCGATCCTGGGCCACTCCGACTACCAGGCCGACCCCGCATTCGCAGAGGAACGGGAACGTCTGCTGGGCCGGCTGCGGCCGGAGGTGCCGGTGCAGCAGCGGCCTCAGGAGGACTCCGGCAGGTCCTCGGCGTAGAGGAGCGTGAGGTCGTCCGTGCTCGGGTCGGTGAACTGGGCGACCCGGCTCGCGTGCCGCTCGACCATCGCCTCGAAGGTCTGGCGGGCGGTCCGGCCGTTGCCGAAGGCAGGGCCCTTGGGGAGCGTCGTGAAGTACTTCAGCAGCGCCTCCGAGGCGCCCGGCGTCAGCCGGTACTCGTGCTCCTCGGCCTGCTGTTCCACGATCCGCAGCAGTTCCTCGGGCTTGTAGTCGCTGAAGGTGATGGTCCGTGAGAAGCGGGAGGCGACACCCGGGTTGACCGACAGGAACCGCTCCATCTCGGCCGTGTAACCGGCGACGATCACCACGACCGACTCGCGGTGGTCCTCCATCAGCTTAACCAGCGTGTCGATGGCCTCCTTCCCGAAGTCACGGCCGGAGTCCTCCGGCGAGAGCGCGTACGCCTCGTCGATGAACAGCACTCCGCCGCGCGCCTTGTCGAAGGCCTCCTGGGTGCGGATCGCGGTGGAGCCGATGTGCTCGCCGACCAGGTCGACCCGGGACACCTCGACCAGGTGACCCTTCTCCAGCACGCCGAGCGAGGCGAGGATCTCGCCGTAGAGACGGGCGACCGTGGTCTTGCCGGTGCCGGGGGAGCCCGTGAAGACCAGATGGCGCTTGACCGACGCGGCCTTCAGACCCGCCTGCCGGCGGCGCCGGCCCACCTCGATCATGTCGGTGAGGGCCCGCACCTCGCGCTTGACGCTGTCCAGGCCCACCAGTGCGTCCAGCTCACCGAGCACGGCCTTCGAGGTCCGCGCCGGCTGCTCCGGTGCGGGGGCGGCGACCACGGGTTCCTGTTCGGTGGCGCGCTGGCCCGGGATCGAGCCCAGCAGGCCGGGGGAGTGGGCCGTCGTCTGGACCGCGGTCTCCCGGGTGGCGGGCGGCTTGAGACTCCCGCTCTCGTCGCTGGTGCAGTCCTCCACGACGGGACCCGCGCCGGACGCGGCGTCGGGTCCGGCGTCCGCGAACTCGTACCCGCCGCGCGCGCACCGTTCCGTGCGGCACTTCTTCAGCGTCGTCCGGCAGCCGTCTATCACATGGAAGCCGTAGCCGCCGCTGCCGGTCACCCGGCAGTTCAGGAAGCTGCCGCGGCCGCCCGCCGACACGTAGAAGCCGGCTTCCGCGGGGGAGTCGACCGTGCAGCGCTCCATCGTCGGGTCGGCGCCCTTGGTGACGATCACGCCGGTCTGCGTGCCGTCCACCGTGCAGTTGTTGAGGGTGCCGCCGCTGCCGTGGTCGCGGAACCAGGCACCGGTCGCCGCGTCCCTGATCCGGCAGTCGTCGAGCTGGGCGGTGGCGCCGTCGCTCACCGACACGGCCGTGTTGCGGACCTGGGACAGGTCGCTGTCGACGACGTCGGCGCGGGAGCCGCGGTCGAGGACGAACAGGGCGTCCGGCACGTCGTGCACCCGGCACGAGTCCAGCACGGCGGTCGCGCCGTCGCTGACCCAGACCGCCGGGTAGTCGCCGGTGCTGTCGAAGATCTCGCACTGGTTGGCGTCGACCCGGGTGCCCGGGTCCCACACCGACAGGCCGTTGCGGCCGAACTGACGGACCGTCGTGCGGGTCAGCGTCAGCACCGAGCGGGAGCGCAGATCGACCGCGTTCTCCGGGATGTCGTGGATCCGGCAGTCGGCCAGGGTCAGCACGGCGTCCGTGTCGAGGGTGACACCGTCGGCGGTGGTGCGGTGCACATCGCAGTCGGTGAGGTGGGCGGTGGCCCGGCCGGTGACCTGGACGCCGCTGCCGCGGACCTCGTAGACCTCGCAACCCACCGCCTCCAGCCCGGAGTTCTCGCCGGTGGCCGACAGGCCCACACCCGAGGTGTGGTGCACCCGGCAGCGCTCAAGGCGGGGGTGCGCGCCACCGCGGACGGCGACGCCCGCCTGGCCCGCCGCGACGACCTCGCACTCCTCGAACACCCCGCCCCCGCCGTCGAGTACGGCGATGCCGATGCCGGCCGGGTTGTCGACGGTGCAGCGCCGCACGGTCGGCCGGGCGCCGCCACGCACCTCGATACCGGCCGCGGAGCGGGTGACGATCCGCAGGTCCGCGAGTTCCGGGGTGCCCTCCTCGACGAGCAGGGCGGGCGCCGCCACGTCCTGCCCCTCCACATGCAGGTCCTGGACCACGGCCGAGGCACGCACGGTCAGCGGCACCCCGTCCAGGGGCGCGATCCGTACGGAGCCGGGGGAGCCCTCCGGGCCGCGCAGGGTCACCGCCCGCTGGACGACGAGGTTCTCCCGGTAGGTGCCGGGGGCGACGGTGAGGACGTCGCCGTCGGCCGCAGCCTCCAGGGCGGCGGCGAGCGACGCGTACTCACCCGTGCGGCGGCGCCACCTCGATGTACCGGTGTGCGTCACCTGGACCGTGCCCTGTGCCATGGCGTTGCTGTGCCCCCACCTCGTGTTACGCGGGTCGATACCGAATGCGTTCGGCCGGTCCACCGTAGCGTGCGTGCGGGCGGCGGGTTGACCAGAGCCGGAAGGCGGTCAGCTGCCGGTGCCGGTCCGTCCCCAGTCCGGGCCCGCCCGCTCCCATGCCTGGTCCCAACGGGCGTACCGGCGACGGACCATGCGCCACAGGGCCAGTCGTCTGCCGCCCTCGACAACGCCCACCGTCAGCAGGACCGCACCGATCCCGGCGAGGACGGCATGGGTCGTCGCGGTGGCGGAGTCCAGCGGCCGTGCCACCATGCGGCCGTGCTCGTCCGTCCACAGCGTGAAGTGGTCACCGCGGTGCGGGTTCTGGACGGCGGCCAGGACCGTGCCGTGGTGCGCGCTGCCGTCCGGAGCGGTCCAGTCGGCTGTCACCCGGCTGCGCAGGTCCCGGCCGGAGGAGGCGTCGGGATCGGCCTCCAGCGGTGAGCGGTCCAGGGCGCGGACCACGGTGGCCGACACCTCGTGACGGGACTCGCGTTGTTCGCGGACCGCCCGCTGCAGGGCGTCCTGGGCGACGCCGCCGACGAGTGAGCCGATCACCGGCCCGACGACCAGGATCACCAGCAGTGCCGCCAGACACAACCAGCCCTCGACCAGGTCGGTCCTGCGGCGCAGCGGGTTGTGCCGCCAGCGCCAGAGACCACTGATTGCTCGCACCGTCCCGCACCCCCTTCCCGCTCCGTGATAACCCCCGCCGCCGGCGTTCACGCGCGGACCCGGTCGAAGAGAGAGGGAAATCACCACCGGGACCTCTCGTGAACTGCTCACGGAAAACCCAACGCCCGGGCCCCCGGGCCAGGTTCCCGGGACCCTCGTCGGGGCGGGATCCGGCCTATGCGAGGACGGTGACCGGATCGCCGACCCGGATCGCACCGCGGGATTCGGGTACCAGGTTCTGCCCGAAGACGAGCTTGCCGCCGAAGCGGCGGTGCCGGCCGAGGGTGCGCAGAGGCTCCCGGCCGCGGTCGGCGGTGACCTGGTCGGTCGTCGTCACCACGCACCGTCCGCACATCTTGGCGACACGGAAGGCGACGTCGCCGATGGCGACGCGCGACCAGTCGTCCTCGGCCCAGGCGGCGGTGCCGGCCACGACCACGCTCGGTCGGAAACGGTTCATCGGCAAGGGGCCCTCATGGGCGTGATCACCTTGGGCGATCAGGGAGTTGAGGGCGTCGAGGGAGGCCGCGGAGGTGAGCAGCAGCGGGTAGCCGTCGGCGAACGAGACGGTCTCACCGGGCAGCCCGTACTCCGGGTCGACGGGGCGGCGTGTGGCGGGGTCGTCCAGGTGGACCAGACGCACGTCGGCGCCGAGGTACGCGCCGCACCAGGCGTGCGCGGCGTCCCCCTCGGCGGGAACGGCCTCGACCTTGTCGCCGAAGATGTCCACCGACACAGTGCCGGTCGACCGTGGAGCGGGCACGGTCAGGGGGTCTCTCCCGGGCGCGGACAGCCGGACGCCGCCGCCGGGCAGCAGCTCGGCGGCGGCCAGCGCGAGGCGCGGGTGCTGGCGCTGGGTGACGACCTTTCCCCCGTCGTCGATCACCGCCCAGCGTCGGTCGCCGGCCAGCCCCCAGGGCTCCACGACGGCCTCCCGGGGCGCCAGGCCCCGGAACGCCTTGACCGGATGAACATGGATCGACTGCAGTCGCGCGTTCCCCATGGACCCATGGTGCCAGGCGGCACCGACAGTCAGGGTGAAGCGTCAGTAGCCGCCGCGGTACTGCTGCTGCTGATTGTTGTACTGCTCCTGGTAGTTGGCCGGCGCCGGCCGGGGAGCGGCGGGGCGCATCGCCTCGTACCCGGTCGTCATGCCCATGCCGGGAGCTGCCGGGCGCGGCTGCGGCTGCTGCTGGGACGGATAGCCGCGGGGCGCGGCGGCCTGCTGCGGGATGTACGCGGCGGGCGCCTGCTGGAGCGGGGCGGGCTGCTGATACTGCGGATAGCCGTAGGAGGGCTGGGAGGGGCCGGAGGGAAGGGCGGGCAGCGCCGAGGGCAGCGCGGGCAGGTGACTGCCCTGCATGTCGTACGCGGCGGGGACCCGGATCGGGGCGATCTGCGGGGT
Organism: Streptomyces violaceoruber; assembly: GCA_000720805.1. Lineage (GTDB taxonomy): Bacteria > Actinomycetota > Actinomycetes > Streptomycetales > Streptomycetaceae > Streptomyces > Streptomyces cellulosae_A. The sequence continues at coordinate 953 of JODI01000135.1, read as the reverse complement.
GCCCCGTTCTTCCACGAGCCGGTCGTAGATCGGAGTGTCCGGGAAGGAGGCGGAGTAGTAGCCGCCGCCATAAGTGGAGCGGGGGGAGGTCATGGCACATAAGTTAAGCCCACGATGTGCTGGTTGGGGAGACCGATAAGAGGGTTGTTTTCCGTGTCGGCAGTGGCGGGAGACCCCTAATGGGTGCGAACGCGATGAAAAGGGGCATCACGCAAGGCGGTTCTCATGTAAAAGCCGAGTTCCCGGCGGGTTACCGGGGGTTGGCGGCCTGCGATCCTGCGCCGCTCATGGGAGTTCGTCGTCCCGGAGAATAGGTTGGGCGGAGGACAGACCGACAGGACTGCCGGGGCTCGGGCCGGCGCGCCGACACGTGATGGGGGCCGACATGTCAATGCCGAAGGGTTCCAACGCTCCGGTGCCGACGACGGCACTGCGCGTCGAACTGGGCTGGCGCTCCGGGCCGGGTGTGCCCGACGCGGACGCCTCGGCGCTGCTGCTGGTGAACGGAAAGGTCCGCTCCGACAGCGACTTCGTCTTCTACAACCAGCCGGCGCACTCCTCCGGCGCGGTCCGGCACGAGGGCAAACGGCAGTCCGGCGACCGGGTGACCGACACCCTTCTCGTCGACCTCGCGCGCGTGGAGCCCACGATCGAGACCGTGGTTCTCGCCGCTTCCTGCGACGGCGGCACGTTCGGCGCCGTCCCCGATCTGTACATCGAGGTCAGGGACGCCGGACGGGACGCGGTGACCGCCCGGTTCGACAGCACCGGCGCCACCGTCGAAACCGCTTTCGTCCTGGGCGAGTTCTACCGTCGGCAGGGCGCCTGGAAATTCCGGGCGGTGGGCCAGGGCTACGGCAGCGGACTGGAGGGCCTCGCCACCGACTACGGCATCACCGTCGACGAACCCCAGCACGCCGCACCCGCCCCCACCGCACCCGCCCCCACCGCAC
>JODI01000134.1 GCA_000720805.1 Streptomyces violaceoruber | reverse complement strand
TAAAGCGTCAGCCGGCAGTCAGCGTAGTCCGGTCTCACCCGCTGCCGGACAGTCCAACACCAGACGGCCTCGTCGACCACGAGGTGGCGGACACGTCGATCGTTCCCCATCGAGCCAGCCTAGATCGTTGGCCTGGACGAATGGCATCTTTTCTTCAGGCGACGCGGTCACCCACGTCGTGATCATTTATCAGACACGGTCTAGCCCGCGGGAAGCACCAGTTGGCGGTCCGGCATGTCGTCCCAGGTACGGCCGCCCAGCTCGCGGCCGCCGGCCTTCGGCGTGCGGCCGCCCCACTGCTCCGTTGACTGCACTATCTGGTTGATCTGCTGGCGATCAGTTGGCACGGGCATGAAACATCTGTCCTAGTGTCTGGGAATTCTGAGTTCACTGGTGCGCATCGGGACTTGTTGGACGGTCGGGCGGATCTGCCGCGGGTCGGTGCCGCTCTTGAGGGCACGGTGGCGTCGCTGCCGTATGTGGTGGTCGATGGGGCGGGCCGGGAGATCGAGCCGGTGAGCCGGTACCTGCGGGATCTGCTGCTGGGCGATGTGAGCCCGCTGACCTGTCGGAGCTACGGTCACGATCTGCTGCGGTGGTTCCGGCTGCTGTGGGCGGTCGACGTCGGGTGGGAGCAGGCCACCGAGGCCGAGACCGCCACGCTGGTGGGGTGGCTGCGGTCGGCGCCGAACCCGCAGCGGCAACGCCGCTGTGTGGATGCCTTGGCGGCCGGGACGGTCAATCCGAAGACCGGCAAGCAGGCCCTGGGGGCCGGGTACGCGCCGCGCACTATTGCGCACAACCTGTCGGTGGTGCACGGCTTCTACGCCTTCCACCTGCACTTCGGCCGGGGACCTGTCGTCAATCCGGTGCCGGACAGCAGATCTCGCCGACGGGCCTTGGCGCACGTGTCGCCGATCGAGCCCGCCAGGCCGCATCGGCGGGCACGGCTGCGGCCGAAGGTCCCGGCCCGTCAGCCGCGGGCGATCCCCGACTCGCAGTGGGAGGAGCTGTTCGCCGCGATGCGCTGCATCCGCGACCGGGCCCTGCTGGCCTGCTACGTCTCCTCCGGTGCCCGCGCCTCGGAGCTGCTGGGCGTCCAGCTCGGAGACGTCGAATGGACCAAGGGCCAGCTGTGGGTGATCTCCAAGGGGACCCGGCTGCGGCAGACCGTCCCCGTCTCCCCGGAAGCCCTGGCCTACCTGGCCGGCTACCTGGAGGAGGCGGGCCTGCCCGCGGGCGGCGAACCCGTGTGGCGCACCCGGCGGGGCGAGCCCCGACCGTTGACCTACTGGGCGGCGCGCCGGATCCTTCAGCGCGCCGGCGAGCAGCTGGGCACGAACTGGACGCTGCACGATCTTCGGCATACCGCTGCGACTCGGATGGCGCGTGACCCGGCGCTGACGCTGGTGGAGGTGCAGACCATCCTGCGGCACGCGCATCTGAGCACTACCGCCCTCTATACGGCAGTGCGGCTGGACGACCTGCTCGATCAGCTCGCCGAGCACTACCGGCGGCCCGCAGAGCCGGCCCGGTGGTCAGCGTCGTACGACGCCGACGACGTTGCGGCGGTCTTCGGTGACCGATAGCGCCGTCGGGCCGAGCATGCGCCCGCACGTGACCTCGAACCGGATCCGCCGCCATGCCGCCGAGCCCGGTACCTCGCTGCCGGACGGGCATCTCACCCAGATCGTGCCGGAACCGCCGCCCGTCCCGGCACGGCCGCCACGGCCGCTCGGGGAGTTGTCGTCCGCCCCGAGCGACCAGATCGTCGCGCTGGTCGCCGAAGAGTTCGCCGACGTCAGCCGCACCGCCCGGGCCGACTACAAGCACGGCATGCGCCGCCTGCTGCACCTGCTGGCCGCCAAGCCGGGGCAGACCTGGCAGGAGCGATGGGAGGCGGCCGGTCTGAACCAGCCCGGCCGGGCGGTCGCCGACCTGGCCGACGGCGACACCAAGTGGCGCAGCCGGCTCACTTGGGCCGCCGGGATCGCCTTCGCCATGCGGCTGATCCAGCCGACCGAGGAAGCTTTGCGGGCGACCAACCCTCCCCAGTACACTGAGAAGTTCCTGGCTCTCAGCCGTGATCCGCTCCTGGAGGAGTTTCACACCCGGCTGCAGCGCCACCCGGTCAGCGCCGACGGGCGCAAAAGCGCGATCCGGCATCTGTGCCGGGCCCTGACCGTCTACGGGATCGGCCTGGCCGACCTCACCCCGGGCGCGCTGGTGCACTACGCCGACGCCCATCCCGGATGCGGGATCGCCGGTGCCTGGCCGCTGCTGCGCGACGTGGGCATCCTGCCGGCCTGGATCCCACAGACCTTGCAGGACGCCAGGGTCCGCGGCCGCCAGTCCGTCGACGACCTGGTCGACCGCCACCAGCTGCGTAACCGCGAGATCCGCGACCTGCTGGTCGACTACATCCGCCGCCGCGCCGTCGAGGTCGACTACGGCACCCTGGACAACCTGGTGCGCAACCTGGTCCGGTACTTCTGGAAGATCGTCGAAGAGATCAACCCGGGCCAGGCCGACCTGCGGCTGAGCGAAGAGATCGTCCAGGCCTGGAAGGAACGGCTGCTCGTCCGCCAGGACGGCAAACCCCACCAGCACGTCGACGGCCCGTTCCTCGCCGTCCGCGCCTTCTACCTGGACCTGCAGACCTGGTCGGCTGCCGAGCCCGAACGCTGGGGACGCTGGGTGGCTCCCTGCCCGATCAGGGACGCCGATCTGCGCTGGTTCCACATCCGCCGACGCCGCCTGCAGGAGCGGATGGCCAACCGCACCCGCGACCGCCAGCCGCTGCTGGCGATCCTCTCCGAGCACGTCACCACCGAATGACACCGCCTGCGCACCCTGCTGGAAGCGGCGAAACAAGCCCGGCTCGGCGAGCAGTTCACCGTCGACGGCGTCACCTGGCAACGCGCCGCCAGCAAGGCCACCGCTCGCCGGCCCGAACTTCTCGGCTCCGAACCCGTCCGTGCGATCAATAGGGACACCGGCGAACTGGTACGCCTGACGCACGAGGAGAACAGCGCCTTCTGGCAATGGGCTGTGGTGGAGACCCTGCGCCTGGCCGGTCTGCGTCGCGAGGAGCTTGTCGAGCTGACCCACCTGAGCGTCCGGCAATACCAGCGCCCCAATGGTGAGGTCGTCGCCCTGCTGGTGGTCAGCCCGTCCAAGAGCGACCGCGAGCGCGTCATCCCGATGTCCGCGGAGTTGTTCCACGTCACCGCGCAGATCATCCGCCGCCACCGCGAGGAGCATGGGACCGTCCCGGTCTGCCCTCGCTACGACCAGAGCGAACGCACCTGGTGCGAACCGCTGCCCTACCTCTTCCAGCGAGTGCAAAGCGGCACCCAGCGGGCACTGTCGACCAGCGGGGTGCGCCAGATCGTCCTCAACGCCGCCAAGGCCCTGATCCCCACACACCCGGAGTTCGCCGAGATCCGCTTCGCACCGCACGACTTCCGGAGGCTGTTCGCCACCGACCTGGTCAACAACGGCCTGCCCATCCACATCGGCGCAGCCCTGCTCGGCCACCTCGATATCCAGACCACCCGCGGCTACGTCGCCGTCTTCGACGAGGACGTCATCGCCCACTACACCGAATTCCTCGACCGCCGACGGGCCAAGCGGCCCCCAACGGAGTACCGCCGACCCACTGATGAGGGAGTGACTTCCAGGAGCACTTCGACAAGCGCAAGGTCGAACTTGGCTCCTGCGGACGCCCTTATGGCACGCCCTGCGCGCACGAGCACGCCTGCATCCGTTGCCCGATGCTGTCGATCCACCCCAAGATGCTGCCGCGGCTCGACGAGCTGGAGGCCGACCTGCTGGCCCGCCGCCAACGCGCGATCGACGAAGGCTGGCGCGGTGAGGTCGAAGGACTCGACCTCACCCTGAGGTTCCTGCGCAGCAAGCGCGTCCAGGCCCACCGGGCCGCCGCGACAGGCAGAGTGGACCTGGGCATGCCCACACTGTCCCGGCACCGCCCCGGCCACGGCGCATGACTTCCGCAGTTTCAGCGGCCGTTCCTGGAGCGCGGATCAGGACCCGATACTCCATTGGCAGTGCGATGTGGTGGGCCGGTCCAGTCATCAAGGAACCGAGTGCCGTAGCCGGCCGACGTTGGTCAGCGCTGTTCCTGATGCGTTTATGCCCATAGCCCCAGGCCGATTACCCGCTGTTCTGTTCTGGGGCCCGGTCACCGCCCTTGCTGGAACATGACGGCCACAGTGATCCGTAGCCTCTGGACGACAGTCCGGGCAGGTGGCTGATCGGCCACCGCGCCGCCATCACCACCGCGTTCACCGCGGTCACGACCGCCCTACTTCGGGCGGACTCCGTCCAAGAGGTTGTTCACGAGCGCGACGACGAAGTCGTCGGTGACAGGTTCGTCGGGGATGAGCAGTCGGTGGTAGACGGCGCCCCAGAGCTGGTCGACGAGGACCTGCACGTCGATGCCGGTGCGGATCTGGCCGAGTTCCTGAGCCCGGCGGAGGCGTTCCGCCGCCAGCCGGCGCCGGTGTGAGGAGTACAGCTTCCGGTAGGCGGTGGCCAGGTCCTCGTCGGTCTGTGACTCGCCGATCAGCTCGGTCAGTATGCGCCCGCCTGGGGTGTGGGTCATCACGTGGGCGAAGGCACGAAGTTGGGTGAGCAGGTCGGCGCGGATGTCTCCGGTGTCGGGGAAGACGAGCGTTTCCTCGACGGCGTGGAAGTAGCCGTCCAGGGCGAGTGCTCCTTTGGAGGGCCACCATTTGTAGAGGGTGGTCTTGCTGACGCCCGATGCCCGGGCGATGCGTTCGAAGGTGAGGTCGGCGATGCCTTCGGTGAGGAGCAGGTCGCCGGCGGTGCGCAGGACGTCTGCTCGGACCTCGTCCGCGGGTCGGCGCCCTCGTCCGCGACCGGTGCCTTCCTTGGCGGTGGGGCCGTTCGCCTTGTTCGCCACGTGTGCTCCTGATCGGTTGCCGGGGGTCAGGTCAGTTTCCGTTGCGGCCGGTGTCACGGGGTGATCCGCAGGCTCGCGATCAGCCCGTCGCGCAGGCGGAAGGTCATGGGGCCGGTGCCGTTGTGGCCGTTGCCGGTCACGGTCAGGGTCGCGACGTAGGTGTCGGGGGACGAGCCGGGCTTGATCGCATCCAGGTCGAAGTGTGCCTGGACGCCGGTGTTGTCGGTGCGGTCCCAGGCTTCTCTGAACTACGAGTAATGGTGATGCACCAGGCATGCTCGAGATGAGCATGCGCGCGGCATCCCTGGTGACGCCGTAGCTTCAAAAAATATTTGACCGATCGTTTCAATATCTCCTAGAGTTCGAGCGTGGCCAGAACCAAGGAATTTGACCCGGACGTCGCACTGCAGTCAGCCCTGGAGCTGTTCTGGCAGCGTGGCTATGAGGCGACCTCGATGGCTGACCTTGTCGAACGCCTCGGCATCGGGCGCGCCAGCATCTACGCGACCTTCGGCAGCAAGCACGAGCTCTACCTGAAGGCGCTGGACCGGTACAACGAAAGCCAGGATGCGGGTCTTCTGTGCGAACTGTCACAGCCGGGCCCCGCACTGCCGGTCGTGCGGACGGTGGTACGGCGTTTCGCGGCCGAGGCGAGCTCCAACGATCAGCGTGGCAAAGGGTGCTTCGTCACCAACACTGCCGCCGAGCTGGGTGCGCAAGACCCGGCGGCGGCCCGCCGGGTCCAGGCGAGCTGGGCCCACATCGAGACCCTGCTGCACTCGGCGCTGGTACGGGCCCGCGCACAGGGCGAACTGTCCGCTGATCGCGATCCGCAGACGCTCGCACGGATGCTGCTGGTGCTGATGCAAGGCCTGCGGGTGGTCGGCAAGGCGTCGGACGACCCGGGCCGGGTGCGGGACGCGGCCGAGCAGGCACTGGCGCTACTGGACTGAGCAGCAGTACCTCCGCGAAGGGCCTTCAGGGGCTAATTACGGAATGGTCAGTCAAGAATTCGGAGGAGAAATGACCGTCACGCAGAGGTGGAACGCCACGCCCGCAGGCGCATCGACGGCGTCCGGCCCTGCCTTCGCGCTGCTCGGCACCGTACAGTTGTCGCTGATTTTCGCGCTCATTTCGCTCACCGTGCCACTACCCCGGATCGGCCGCGAGTTCTCCCTCGACCGGGGCGACTTGATTCTCCTCAGCGCCGCTTACGGGTTGGCCTTCTCCGGACTGCTCCTCTTCGGCGGTCGTGTTGCCGACCGGTTCGGTGGGCGACGTGGCCTCTCCGCCGGGCTGCTTGTGTTCACTGCTGCGTCCCTTGCCGCGCTGCTCGTCCCGGGTCCGGAGACGCTGCTCACCGCGCGCTTCGGGCAAGGGGTCGGTGCGGCGCTGACCGCGCCCGCCGCCATGGCCGTGCTACGGGCGGTCTTCCCCCAACCCGCCGTGTATGGGAGGGCGATGGTCACCTGGGGTGGGCTCTCGGTCGTGGGCGCGACCGCAGGGAACCTGCTCTCAGGGGTGATCTCGGCGCTCGCGTCCTGGCGGCTGGCCTTCGCCGTCCCGGTCGCAGTGGGAGCTCTCGCCCTCGTTCTCGCACCGCAGCTGCTTCCCCCAACCCCGGGCGAGGGGAGCCGCTCCCTGGATCCGCTGGGTGCGCTTCTCGCCACTGCCGGAATCACCCTGGTCAGCTACGGCCTCGTCGTCACCGATGTTCATCCTTGGGTATCGTCGGCCGTCCTTGCACCCCTGCTCGCCGGAGCTGCGCTCCTCGTAGGGTTCTTGACCGCTGAGCGCCGCGCCGACGACCCTCTGCTCCCCCTCGAATTCCTCCGCGATCACCGCCGCGCCCTCGCGCTGGCCGCCATCGGTCTGACCGCTGCCGGGACTGCCACGACGTTCGTCCTGCTCTCGCTGCATCTCCAGCAGGACCGTGGCTGGTCGGCGCTGCAGACTTCCGCCGCCTTCGTCCCCTTCGCGGTGGCATTGCTCGTAACGGGCCGTATAACAGGCCGGCTCATTGCCAGATACGGAGCATCAGCCGTTACCACCTCCGGGCTCACTCTCTCCGCGACGGGTCTCGCGCTGCTTGCACTCACCGGTCTGGCACCGCACACCCCGTATGTGTACGGACTCCTTCCTGGCCTGCTCACGCTGCCGGCAGGCGGAGCCGCCAGCTTCGCGGGGGCCGCTGTCCTCGCGACAGAGGGGGTGGAGCCGCAGCAGACCGGACTCGCGGGCGGCGTCATGAATACCGCGATGGAACTGGGCCCCACCGTCGTATTCGCTGCCGTTCTCACTCTCGGTTCCGACGCCACCTCACTCGCCGCGATGGCGGTTGCCTTCGCCGCTGCTGCTTTCCTCAATGCCCGCACCAAATAACCGAGTATCGACCAAGAAAGTCATCACCATGACCGCACGTTTCACCGCTAAGACCGTCCTCGTCACTGGTGCAGGCGCCGGCATCGGCCGGGCCATCGCTCTCGCCTTTGCCGCCGAAGGGGCCTCGGTGGTCGCCGCCGGACGTACCGCCCCATCACTCGACGAGACAGTCGCCCTGATCGAGAAGGAGGGAGGCACGGCGGCCGCAGTCACCGCCGACGTAACCCGCTCCGACGACGTCAAAGCTCTGGTCAGCCGCACCGTCGAACACTTCTGCAGCCTCGATGTCGCCGTCAACAATGCTGGCGTCTTCCGGGGCGGCGCACCCGTAGCCGACCTCCCGGAGGAGGACTGGCGCAGCCTGCTCGACATCAACGTCACCGGTGTCCTGTTCAGTCTCCAGGCCGAAGTCGCCCAGATGCGCAACCAGCCCACCGGCGGCGCGATCGTCAACATCGCCGCCAACCTCGGCGCACACCGCCGCACTCCGGGCTTGGCCGGCTACATCGCCAGCAAAGCGGCCGTCTCCGCGTTGACCCGGGCCGCCGCTCTGGACCACATCGCCGAGGGGATCCGCATCAACGCTGTAAGCCCCGGCCCGTCCGCCACACCCATGTCACTGCGCCCCGGTGAGACCGACGCCGACCGCGCCGACCGGATGAAAAGAGTCTCCCCGCTGGGCCGTGTCTCATCGACCGCCGAAATAGCAGCAGCGGTGCTGTATCTGGCCTCGCCGGACGCCGCCTCCGTGGTCGGCAGCGACCTCGTCGTCGACGGCGGCGCCGCCGCCTAAAAATGTCTTACTTCAGCGCTGCTGCACGCTGAACCTACATCCAAGGGCACACATTGCGCGTTCGGGTTCTTCGGCAAGGCGGCGTGTGGTCTTCCTGGCTGTTGATGGGGCTGAGATGTTGTCTCACGTGGCGAGTTTCGCCAGCTTCTTGTAGCAGGTCACTGCGGCGGCGAGACCGAGGAAGGCGAGGAAGTGGGAGCCTTTTCGCTCGTACCGGACGGTCAGGCGGCGGTAGCCGAAGAGCCAGGCGATGGACCGCTCGATCTTCCAGCGGTGCCGGCCGAGCCGTTCGCCGGACTCGATGCCCGGCCGCGCGATGCGCGGGATGACTCCTCGTTCGCGCAGCCAGGTCAGGTGCTCGGCGGAGAAGTACGCCTTGTCGGCGCGGAGTTTGACCGGCCTGCGCCGACGCGGGCCTCGCCGGGAGCGGATGGCGGGTATGCCGCGGACCAGCGGCTTGAGAGCGAGGCTGTCGTGCGTGTTTGCGCCAGAAACGGCGACGGCGAGCGGGATGCCCTGGGCCTCGGACAGCACGTGCAGCTTGCTGCCCTTCTTGCCGCGATCGACCGGGTTCGGCCCGGTCAGCGAACCCCCCTTTTCGCCCGCACCGACGCGGCATCGACGATCGCGGACGTCCAGTCGAGCTCACCCTGGGCGCCGAGTTCGTCCAGGACCACCCGGTGCAGGCGTCGCCACAGCCCCGCCTCGGTCCACGCGGTGAACCGCCGATGCGCCGTCGCAGGTGACACCCCGAACGTCTCCGGCAGATGCCGCCAGGCGCACCCGCTGGTCAGCACGTACACCACCGCTGTAAACACGGCCCGCTCATCCAGCGGAGCGGTCCCGCCGCCCTGCGGACGGGAGTTGAACGACGGCAGCAACGGCGCGACCAGATCCCACAACCCGTCAGGAACCAGCCGCTGCGACAGATCGGCACCCACAAGGACACATCATGCCGCAGCTCACAACATCACCACGTGAGACAACCTCTGAGTGCGCTAGCTGTAGCCGGATGCGAGAAGGTAGGACACCTCCGCATGGAACTACGGAAGCGGTTCCTCAACATCGATGGCACGGCCGGTAATCTCTCTGAAAGTTGGGACTCCCATAAAGACCGGAGACGTCTTCCGTGTATCGCGTTCATCAAGCTGTGAGATTTTCTGGTCGGCTGCGTCCAGGCTGACGGAAAGTCCTTCCACTTCGCCGAGCCATCCCTCACTCTCAGCCTCATAAATCCGCTTCCTGAGATTGTCTCTAATCTCTACCAAGCGCGGCCTGTCACTGGCGCTCATCACAAGGACCGGACAACGGACGCAAGCGTGCTCATGGTTGCAGTCGGTGCCGTAGGCCCGACCGCATTCGCCCAAGGCGAGTTTGCGACGCTCGAAGTGCCCCAGGAAGTCCCGCCACTCCTCGGGCGTCACCGCTCGGTACTCCTCGGAGGGCCGGAGGCTCCGGCGGCGAGCGATGAATGAGCGGTGTGCTTCGATGGCCTCAACGGGATAGATGGCGGCATATCCCATCGTGGTTGATGTTGGCGTGACCAGCGACAACCTGCGCGATGTGCGGTGGGAGGCCGTTGAGGATGGCGTCTGTGATGAAGATTCGTCGGAAGTCATGAGGCATAAACCTCAGCGGGTTGCCAGAGTTATCAACAAGACCTGACGCTTGCAGCGCTCCGTTGATCGAACGCCGAATGGTGGTTTCGGAAATTCTCCGGTCCTCTCCGGTGACGCGCCACTGATAGAGGAGTGGCATGGGCGGGTTCCATTTTCTCTCATGCTGGTCATAACTAGAGATGGATGGGATTACCCCGCTCTCATTGCGCACACGTGAGACAACGGTGCTCAGCACGTCAGCGAGCTCGGGGGTTACCAGCAAGAGCCGTTCATGATCCGTTTTGGACGGCGCGATCTGAAGAAGCGGAACCGTGTCACCGGTGGAGGGAAGCCTGTAGCTGATAATGCTGTGATGTCCCAGTTCGCGGAGTTCTTCGATCCGGATTCCTGTGTGCCGGAGGATTTCAATCGTTGCCCAGCCCCAGAAAGCCCACTTCTCCTCGGTGCCGAAATCACGCCGCTGACCGTGCGCATCGATGGCGGTCCTGGGCCGTCCATCGGACCGCTGCGTGCTCAGAGGGACGGTGAAAGTCTCGTCGAGCACGGTGAAAGCGCTGCCCAAAGGCGCGGCGTTCAGGGCGTCAAGACGGGCCCGTGCCTCTTTGAGCTGGCGGTCAGCGGCGCGGACAAGCGCCGGCAGCACGGGCAACCGCTCACGAGTGCGTTGGTCCGCCCAGGACTTCTGCTGCTGCTCGGCCTTCTTGTGCGAGCACTCACCTTCGCTGATCGGGGACGGCGCAGCCCACAACCCCCACCGCTCTGGCTCGTCCAAGGCCCAGTGCGCGATGTCCAGGTAGAAGGCACGCACTCCCTGCTTGATCATGGATGCGCGGGCTCGCGGCTCGGTGACCTGGGCAACGACGCCGTTCGGCTGCCTCTTGCGGATCGTCTTCGAGGCCAACCTCGCCTTCCATGCCGTACAGACCTCGACCGACAACCGCAGGGAGTCGATGCCTGGGTGATGGCGTTCGAGGTCTGCCCAGAAGTTGCTGGCCAGCACTGTAGACAGGCTTCTGAGGGAGCTGTAGTCCACACTTGGCTGGCGTTCCGTCAAGTAGTCGACGATGAGGTTCCGCACCGGTTCGCACCGAAGGTGGTATCGGTCCACGAGACCAGCGGGGCCGACCTGACCGGAGCGGTTGACGAGGGTCAGAAGCGTGGCTGGTGCATCAGGTGGAAAGTGGCCGAGTTCGCGGAGCCAGACGTAGGCGAGGCGGATGCCGCGGCTTTCAGTCCCGCATGCCTGGAGGCGTGCCAGGCAGTCTCCGACGGTGATGTCCTGGATCTTTCCGCCGTAGGCCACCAGGATCTGCGCGATGGCTTTGCGGGCCTCGGACGCTATACGTCCCTGCTGGTCGGCGTTGGGTCCCGCGGTCTCCAGACGCGCGAAACCTTCGGGGTCGCGGGCTGCTTGGACAGTCGGACGGAGGAATCGGGACGGGTTGGATACGAGCCAAGGCATGTCAGGTCGGATAACGTCCGCGCTGAGCAGGGCGAGCATCCCGGCCTGGACCGTGCCGTCCGATGGAGATCTGCCGACCGCTCGGGCCCACTCCTTGTGCCTGAGGACCCAGCCATTCGGCGAGGCGGGTGCGGGGCTCGCTTCCCAGCGTTGCTGCCAGGTCGCCCCGGGGAAGGTCTCCAGCCATCTCAGCACCGACCGGGCGCCGATCAGCCGTGAGTCCTGCGTGCGGTCGGGGGTGGCCTTCAGCGGTGGTTGTCGCAGCGCGTCGAGGACGTCGTCCATGCTCGCTGCAGTCGCAGGCCAGGAGGGAGGCCGCGTGCGGGGCGGAAACCGCTGAAGGAAGTCGGCGATCTCGCCACCCGCCAGACTCGCGGGGGACAGCTCACCGACGGGGATGGCAGGGGGTTCGGGTCATGAGGGCCGCACTCCGAACAGCACGTTGAGGGAGTCAGGGTTGTAGGCCGGCGAAGGCGGTGCTGGTGGTGGGTTGTTCCGCTTGTGCTCCTGGCGGGCGTGATGCGCGAGGCCTGCCTCGATGACCTCGTCCTTGCTGGGATTGATGTACTTCTGCAAGGTCGACTGGTACTTGTGTCCCAGGATGTGCTGGACGTAGACCAGGGACATCCCTGGGTCGCGGGTCATCCGGTAAGTCGCCGTGTGTCGCAGATCATGAAGTGTCCAGTTGGCGCCGAGAACGTCGTTGGCGCGGACGAACATGGCTCGGGCAGCGTGGTACTCCAACGGCCTCCAAGGCCTCCGCAGCGTCCACCACAACGCGTGGTCACGGCCTCGAGGGACCCCCGCCAGCCAGGATTCCTCCTGGTAGAGCCGCAGCCATACGAACGCGTCAGGACTTGCAGGTAACTGCTGGTAGGCGCGGGTGCCTTTGCGGATCACGCCGATCACCTGCTGCCCGACGACCGCGTCCCGCTGGTTGGAGGTCAACAGCTCGCTGGCACGGGCACCGGTGGAAACCCAGAAGGCCAGCAACGCCCGGTCTCGGTGTGAACGCAGACTGGCGAAAACCTCGCTGAACTTGTCATCGGTGATCCGACGCGGGATCCGTTCAGGGACCTTGGGCCGGTATCGGCCCGTCCGCTCAGGTCTGAACCCGTCCATCGGATTACGATGCGCATTCGGTCGCCCTTGACGTAGGCGATGTCCTAACGGAAACGGGTTGACCAGCAACGATCCACTGTTCCGCTCCAGGTGGAAATCGTAGAAGGCACGCAGAACCGTCTCGCAGTGGGCACGAGTGCTGGCTGCGTACTTCGTGCCGACCGTCGGCTTCCCCGTCACCAGGTTCGGTGTCCCCGGCGCAGGCCGGCCCGGCTTACGCGACGACGACAGCTCCGGTGCTTCGGGGCTTTGGTCGCGATGGCGCCAGTGCACCCGCACCGGCTTGTCCACCACCTGCATCCACAGCATGAAATCCCGGGCGTCCTCCCGAACTGCCCGATCCCAACACGTGTTCACTGCCGCAAGGAATCTCCACCATCGAAGCAGGTCCATGCCATATGACCGCAGAGTCGTGACTGGGCTGCCAGCCGCCAGAAGATCCTTGAGGTAGAGCGCGACCGCCTCGATCCGTTCCCCAGAACAGTCCAGCAGCCGGATCGGTTCCCACGGGTCCTCCGTCTGTACCAAACGCGCGGAATCGAGCACGACAAGATCCCTCAAGTCCCTCTCAGGACTACGTGCTTGCCCCATGCCGGAAAGCTAGCAGCACTACTCCTGAACTGCATAAATGCCTTATTTAGTTCAGTCAACACACCGCGCACGCCGTCGCGGCCGTGGTACGCGCGGCCCCAGTCGTTGAGGTCGGCGTCGTGGGTGAACGCGGCGGCGAACGCCTCGGCGTCGCCGCGGTTGGTCGCCTCGATGAACGTCTGGATGGCGGCCGGGGTTTCGATGGTGGTCATGCAGTGCCGAATACCTCAAGCGACACCTGCTGCACCAGGGCGTCTACCTCGAACGCATCCGCGGCGACCGGGTATTGCACGAGGCGCTGACCGTCGGCGCCGATCCGCTGCACCTCGCCCTGGTCTTCAACCTGTCCCACACCACCGCGAGTCGCTACGCGACCATCGCCCAGAACCTGCTCGACGACCAGATCGAGCAGCCCCCTGACTTTATCGGTGAGTCCTGACACCGGTTGTCGATCGGTGGCAACCTGACCGGCACCGACTCCTACCGCCTGGCCCTCGCCCAGGCCGGGGCAGCACTACAGAACGCCGCCGGTTGACCTCACCCGGCCAGCGGGAGGCGATGCCGTCTTGCCCCGCACACGAGGGTCCGGACGGCCTCCCGCTATTGCGGTGCGATGGCTTTGAGCCAGTCCTCGACGGCGACGACATCTGCCCACTGCGGGAACAGCTTTTCGGTGAGCATCGTGTGCACCTCGGGATCAGTGTCGAGGCAGGCATCCGCCAGCACGGTGAGGCCGAAGTCCAGGTCGATGGCGTGCCACAGGGTGGACAGCACTACAGCGCTGGTGGCGATGCCGGTGAGAACAAGGCCGTCGATATCGCGAGCCCTGAGGACCAAGTCGAGGTCGCTGCCCGAGAACGCGCTCCCCCGCCTCTTGGTCACCACCACGTCGCCCGACTGGGGCGCGACGTCGTCATGGATCTCGGTGCCAGGAGCCCCCTCGCGGAACAGGCCGGCCCGCACGACGTTTGTCATCACCCTGTTGCGAGGGCTGACCTCCGGATCGCCCGGCCGTAACCCCATCACCACGTAGATCACGGGGATGCCGGCAGCCCGGGCACCGTCGATCGCCCTGCGCAAGCGCGGCAGATATCCGGAACCGTCGTCGGCGATGGCCACGACGTCCCGTTGGACGTCCATCACCAGAAGTGCGCTGTTCACCATGCTTGCTGCCCCTTCTCCGTTGGGAACACGCGCAAGTCTGGTGGATCAACCGAGCCGAGAGCGAATGAGTATCCTTCCGATTCAGAGGCGACGAACCCACCGCATTTTCGAGCCTGCCCGCCGAAGACGCCGTGGGTTCCCGGTGAAAGCCCGTCAGTCACGCTGAACTCACGGCCGACGTGCCGTTAACGAGCGGCGAACCAGGTGACAAGTAACCCGCCAGTAGCTTCGGATCGAAGGTGCGCTGTGCGGAAGACGGCCTTGGTACTGGGGAGTTCGCGGTTAACGCTAAGCCGTTGATCATGGTCCGGTGGTAGTCCCGAGGGTGCTGACGCGGCTCGCGTACTCGCGGCGGGCTTTGCGCTGCGCCGGGACTGCCGAGGTCCCCGGGGTGCCGTCCAAGGGCTGGCAGCGGGCGAGGAGTTGGCGGTGGACCGCGGCCGTGGCGCTGACGCGCAGGGTGTATCCCTGGCCGCGCCGTACAGTCACTCCCTGGTCGAGCGGGGCGCGCTCGGCGGGCTCCAGGTCGGTGGCGCGGAGGAAGTCCGCGACCTTGCCCGGCATGTCGAGGGCGACGGGCAGCTCCGGGGTCGGGGAGCCGGGTCGACGGGCGTGTGCTCGGGTAGGAGGTCGGCGACGACGGTGCGGATGGCACCGCGGCTGATGTCGTGCTCGCGGGCGAGGCTTGCGATGGACTGGGTCGCGCTGGAGTTCGCCGGCGGCGGCGAGGGTCTGCACCATGAACTTCACGGTGGACAGCAGTTCTCCGGTGCGCGGGTGGCGGGCGGTGAGGTCCATCGCGGAGAACGCTCCGTCGTGGATGCGTAGCGCCACCTGGTCGCGGTGCAGGACGTCGAGCACGTCGAGGATGTGGCCGGTACCCCGTACGAGGCGGAACATCTCGGATATGTGCACGGTGTCGCCCGGCCGCGCGTACGTCAGCAGTTCGCCGAACTTCGGCCGTTCCTCCACGCGCCGTTGCTCGACACCTCGAAGCGTGAAGAACGGCCGCCCTGCTGTCCCGGGAACGAACCAAGATCAGCGGGTCAGGTGAACGGCCGAGGTTGAACACCAATCTCAGTAGCCGGTACTCGACGAGGGTGCTGTGTTGGCTCCTGAGACGACGACGGTGGCCCCGTCCGGGAAGTGTTCGGGGTGGGCGAGCAGCGCGGCGAGAGCGGTGGCTCCGCCGGGTTCGGCCACGATGCGTAGCCGCTGCCAGAGGAGTGCGCGGGCGGCGGCGATGTCCTCGTCCGCGACGGTGAGGGTCTTCATGCCGAGCGAGAGGCCGACAGCGGTGGCGATGCGGCCCGCCCGGCGGGCACCCAGGCTGTCCAAGGCGATCCCGCCGACTTCCACGTCCACCGGTTCGCCTGCCTCCAGCGCTGCGGTGAGCGAGGGCGCTGAGGACGGTTCGGCTGCGGTTACGCGGTTGCGTCCGTCCAGCGCCAGGGCGACCCCTGCGTACAGGCCTCCTCCACCGCACCCGACCAGGACGGGCTGCCCCTCCGGTACCTGCTCGGCGAGTTCCAGACCGAGCGTGCCCTGCCCTGCCACCGTCTGCGGGGCGTCGTAGGCGTCGATGTGGAAGGCGCCCTCGTGGCGGGCATGGTCCTGGCTGGCTGCCAGTGCGTCGGCGTAGAAGCCTTCGACGCGGCGCAGGCGTGCGCCGAGGGATTCGATGATGTCGGTCTTGGCCTTGGGTGAGAAGTCGGGCACGAACACGGTGGCGGGCAGGCCCGTTTCGCGCGCCGCCCAGGCCACGGCGGCCCCGTGGTTGCCTCCCGACGCGCAGCAGACGCCGGCGGTCGGCGCGCCGCGTTCCGCGGCGCGCAGGAGGGCGAGGGTGTTGGATGCGCCGCGGACTTTGAAGGAGCCGGTGTGCTGGAGGAATTCCAGCTTCAGATTGACGGGGATGGGCACGTCCAATTCCCCGGCCGCCACCTGTATGACGGGTGTGCGGCGCACTACGGTGCGGATCCGTCTGGCTGCAGACGCGATGTCGTTCATGGAGGGGATGGTGACGGGCTGTGCGTTCATGGGCGGTGTCCAAGGGAGCCGGGATACCTCTGAGTGAGGATGGGCATATCGGTCGTGCCGTCAGGCGTGGCACGCGACTAGGTGAACATGGTGGGCAGGTCGGCCGAGGGGGATGGGCTCAGACTGTCGTTGGTCTGTACGGCGCGGCGGGCCGTGGTGTCCACGTGGAGGCGGAAGATGTCGGGCCGCGCATAATGGCCGACGGGGTCGAAGTCGTAGCGAGCGCACGGGATCAGCCCCATGTCGAGGTCCGCGGTCAGCAGGACCTCCTGATCCAGGACGGGCCCGGCCAGCACTTCGCCCAGCGGGCCGATGATGCTGCTGCCGCCCCGGGAGATGAGTTGCTCCGGGTCGTCACCGTACGGCGTGGGGTGATCCGCCGGGAAGTCCCTCGTGCGCAGGCATTGGTTCGCCGCCAGCACGAAACACCTGCCCTCCATGGCGATATGGCGCATGGTCGCGTGGTGGCTTTCCCTGCTGTCCGCTGTCGGCGCACAGTACAGTTCAATGCCTTGCGCATACATGGCCATCCGCGTCGCGGGCATCATGTTTTCCCAGCAGATCACGGCCCCGAGCCGTCCGAGCTTCGTACGGTGCACATCAAGGGTTGAGCCGTCGCCGAACCCCCAGATCATCCGCTCGGCGCCGGTAGGCATGAGCTTGCGCCGCTTCCCGAGCAAGGCTCCTGTGTCGGAGAAGAACAGGACCGAGCAGTAGAGCGTGCCGTATTCCCGTTCGACGACGCCGATGACCAGGTGTGTGCGGGCACCGGCCGCCAGTTCGCCCAGGCGGTCCGTGACCGGGCCGGGCACCTCCACGGCGCCGTTCCAATACCGGGCGAACTCGTCTCGTCCGGCAGTGGTCCGGTCGCCCACCACACCCCCGAACGCCGATCCCTTGGGGTACCCGCCGATGAACGCCTCGGGGAACACCACGAGATCCAGGTTCCGCTCGGCTGCCTCGGACAGCCACCGTTCCACCACACGCAACGTGGCCACCGGATCGAACGGAACCGGGGCGGCCTGCACCACGCCTGCCCGAACGACACTCGCCGGGCCGGAACCTGTGTCCGGGCTGTTGTAAGTGCTGTCGTCACTGGTCATGCCTATACGCTGCACTGCTTCCACCTTGAAGCCAAGAGCGAGGTTCTTCAACAATCCTGAAGCATCACTACAGCAAGAGGATGAATGAACGGCAGTTGCAGATCTTGCGGGAGCTCGGCGAGCTGGGAAGCGTCACCGCGACCGCCGAGGTGCTGTTGATGACTCCCTCGGCAATCTCCCAACAGCTACGGCTGCTGCAACGCTCGATCCCGGTCCCACTCACCGAACGTGACGGACGGCGGTTGGTGCTCACCGATGCCGGGCAAGCCCTGGCCAGTGCGGCGATCGAGGTGGAGACCGCGCTGGCCAGGGCACGGCACACCATTGAGGAGTTCGTCGACCAGCCGGACGCAGAAGTGTCGGTAACGGCTTTCCACAGTGCGGCCGCCTCGTTCTTCCCACTGCTGCTTGCCCAGGCCGGCCCTGGACGCCCGCAGCTCTCGCTCGCCGACGAGGACGTCGCGCAAGACCATTTCCCGCGACTGACCCGGGACTACGACCTCGTACTCACCCACCGTCTCGACCAAGCGCCACCGTGGCCGACTACGGTCACCACCAGCATGCTTCTGCGTGAACCGCTCGACATCGCCCTGCCGACCGACCACCCCTTGGCCGCCAAACGACGCCTCACGCCGGGAGACGTCGCGGATCAACCCTGGATCACCGTCAACGAAGGCTTCCCGCTGATGGCCACCATCGACGCCATCGCGACCGCCGCGAACCGGCGGCTCAACATCGTCCATCGCATCAACGAATTCGCGGTGGTCGCCGAAGCCGTAGCCGCCGGAGGCGGCCTGGCCCTGATGCCCCGCTGGACCACACGCCCGCACCCCGCAGTGATCCTCAGACCGCTCAGCGGCGTGCACACCCGACGCCGTATCGATGTGCTCCACCGCCCTGAACGTGCGGCACGGCGAGCCGTCCGGATGGTGCTCACTGAACTGCACCGTGCGGCCGCAACGATCCAGAGCCGAGACGTCGGCGCGGGTTCCGACGCGAAAAAACACTCGCTGACGAAGCCTGAAGCGGCAAGTCGCCATCGGAGATCCGGTCTCGAACGGCTGCGCATGGCGAGGGCCGGGCACCGTTACCGAGACGGCCAGGTCCAGGTCCAGACGACTGTTCATATCCAGCTCGAACCGGCCGTATGGGTCCACGTGGGTCCACAACAGCGGGGACAGTGCCCGCCGGTCCGCATCGGTGAGCTTCTCTGCCCACCAGGTCGCCGTCCCGTGGCGGCTTTTGGGCTCATCTTGGCTGGACCCCCTTGGCGGGCTGGCTCTGGCCCGATCTCGGCACACCGCACTGATCCACATCGGCCTGTGCCAGCTTCTCGTCGCCGCCGCCCTCACCCCGACCGACGGCGGTTGGCGGGTGCGCGAGGGCGGCCCGGTGAAGTTGTGGGAGCGCGTCGAGCGTGTCCTGGACGTCTACGACGCGGCCGGCACCCCGGGCCCGGAGACCTACCCTGCACGTCTACGACGGCAGTCAGCACCTGCGCCACCCGCAGTTGCCCGGCCTGCCGCTGCCCAGGCTCTGGCGGGGCCGCAGGCTCCAGGCGCCCGGGCAGGAGCGCGTTGGCCCCGCCCGGGCGCCTGGCAGTTGGGCCGTGCTTCTACCAGGTCTGATCGCCGTGCCGGGTAACTTCGCCGATACCCGCGCCCGCTGTACACCAGCCCCTCTACCGTCCAGCCCGACAGGTGATCACGGGGCGTGCAGAAGGGGCTGTGAAGCGCCGCAACGGGGCGATCAAGTTCACCGACCCCGAGCCGCAGAAGGAGCCCAAGAACCTGCGCAAGCTCAAGAAGGCGATCCGCAAGAAGTGGGGCACCGTCGCCCTCATCGACATCCTCAAGGAAGCCGCCCTGCGCACCGGGATGCTCAAGGCCCTCGCCCCCGTGGGCACCCGCGAGGCGATCGACGAGGCGAAGCTTCTGGAACGCCTGCTCTTGAGTAGCTGTTTCTCATCTGGGAGTTCGTCAGTACTGATCGCCAACGTAGGGTTGCGTCCTGGGCCAAAGGGCTGGGGGATGGATGAGGTGGGGACCTTCACTGCGTAGGTCGACCTGCGCCGGGTTGGTGGGAGTCGTCGCGGCGACAGGATGCACAAGCGATTCGCAGGACTCATCAGGCAACGACATGGCGCCCAAGGCGCGGACGTATCTGTCGAAAGCCCTGACCATCATGGAAGAGCACTCCCTTCTTCGGCACGAGATTGACTGGGCGGACGTCCGCGCCAAAGCGTTCTCGCAGGCACGCGGCGCGCAGAAGCCAGCGGACACCTACGGGGCGATCGGCTCGGCACTACAGGCCTTGGGTGACGGGCACAGCACCTTCTGGGATCCAGAACAAGCCAAGGAGACACTGGGGTCCTCTGCGATCCCTCTCGATGACCTGCAGGGGCGTTCGCAGAACGGCACCGGATTCATTTCTCTCCCCGGAGTGCAGGGGACTCAGAAGGCGTACGAGGAGTACGTGCGGCGAGGGCGTGATGCCGTGGCGAAGGCAGACCAGGCCGGGGCCTGCGGCTGGGTGGTGGATCTACGCTCGAATACGGGCGGCAACATGTGGCCGATGCTGGCCGTCGTAGGGCCCATCCTCGGCGATGGCAAGGTGGGCATGTTCGTGGATGCGGACGGCAAGAAGTCCATGTGGTCGATCAAGAACGGTGCACCGTACCCAGATGGAAGATCGGTCGGCTGGGGCAAGAGTAAGCCCGTCGCCAGAAGCACCCCACCGGTCGCTGTGCTAACCGGCAAGCGAACAGCGAGTGCGGGTGAAGCGGTCGTGGTGGCATTCCGCGGGCGTCCAAGCACCCGTTTCTTCGGCGAACGGACCTACGGTGTCCCCACGGGAAACAAGGCGTATGACCTGCCCGACGGTGCCATGCTGATCCTCACGGAAGTCAAGGACGCGGACCGAACGGGCCGTACATATGACGCAGCGATCTCGCCGGACGAAGAGATCGTCAAGGACCCACGTCCAGTGGCACGCAACCGGGACGAAGTCCTGAAAGCAGCTCAGAACTGGCTGCTCAAGCAAGCCGCCTGCCGACGAACCTGATGCTGTCCGGCCAGGCTCCTTGGAGGTTCTCGACCTATGCGACCTTGTGGTCCTCATAGGCTGGCTCAGCCAGCGGGCGTCTGCTTCTTCGCTGTACCAGGGACGGGCTTCTTCCGGGTAAGCCTTCTGGTCATGAGGGTGATGAGCGCCCAGTTCATATGGGCTTCGGAGTGCTGGGGCAGGCGTTCGTAGTCGCGTGCGTTGCGGCGGGCGTTCATGCACCAGCCGATCGTCCGCTCGACTTTCCAGCGGCGTGGCAGGACGACGAAGCCCTTGGTGCCCTTGGGCCGGGAGACGATGCGCAGGCTCAGCCAGAGGCGTTCGCGGGCCCAGTCCACGAGGTCGCCGGCGTAGCCGCGGTCGGCCCAGACCTGGGTGATCTGCGGCTGGGTGAGGCGCGGGCGCCAGAACACGTCGCGGGCGGCGTCGCGGTCCTGGATGTCGGCGGGCGTCACCGTGATCATCACCGGTAGGCCGAGCGTGTCCACCGTGATATGTCGCTTGCGGCCGTTGATTTTCTTCGCGGCGTCGTAGCCGCGGCTGTTGCGGCCGACGGTGGAGGCTCCCTTGACCGACTGGGAGTCCACGATCAGCGTCACCGGGTGCGGGCCCTGGCCGCGTCGCACGGTCACCCCGTGGTCGAGTGCAGCCCGTTCGGCGGGCTCCAGGTCGGCGGCGCGGAGGAAGTCTGCGACCTTGCCGGGCATGTCGAGGGTGACCGGCAGCTCGGGCGCCGGGACGTCCTCCTCGTTGGCGGCGTGTTCGGGCAGGTCGCGCTGGAGTTCGCCGGCGGCGGCGAGGGTCTGCACCATGAACTTCACGGTGGACAGCAGTTCTCCGGTGCGCGGGTGGCGGGCGGTGAGGTCCATGGCGGAGAACGCGCCGTCGTGGATGCGCAGGGCGACCTGGTCGCGGTGGAGGACGTCGAGTACGTCGAGGATGTGCCCGGTGCCGCGCACGAGGCGGAACATCTCGGAGATGTGCACGGTGTCGCCCGGCCGCGCGTAGGTGAGCAGTTCGCCGAATTTCGGGCGCTGAAGCGGGTGGAGGCGGCTGGAGGTGCCCGGCTCCCCCTCGAACGGCACCGGGTCTTCGATCCCGGCCTCGGCCAGGACGAGGTTCTGACGGTCGGTCGACTGCTGGTCGGTCGACACCCGCTCGTAGACCAGGTTGGCCATGCCGCTCCCCGTGTCGGTGGTCGCATCCGACCCCAGCTGTCACTAAACCCTGTCATCATCCGCCATCGGATCTGATTGAATGCGCGCCCCGAAAACTCCGGGTCCATTGGACGCGCACGGCGCCTGTCGTCATTCGAACGAATGACGACAGGCGCCGCGCGCTGGGTCTGGCCGCGCGGAGGCGGGGTGGGGCGCAGAATTCGGGGTGCCGTTGACCAACATGTCATAGGCCGCCAAACCTCAAA
The DNA here is from genome assembly GCA_000720805.1 of Streptomyces violaceoruber. Taxonomy (GTDB): domain Bacteria; phylum Actinomycetota; class Actinomycetes; order Streptomycetales; family Streptomycetaceae; genus Streptomyces; species Streptomyces cellulosae_A. The sequence goes on along the minus strand of JODI01000134.1, from coordinate 11,043 downwards.
GATCCCTATGCGGGTGTTGTGCTTTAGCCGGCGGGGCGCCGGTAGCTGCCGGGCGGTGACCCGTACTGGCGTTTGAAGGCATGGGTGAAGGTGTACTGCGAGCTGTAGCCGACCTGCTGGGCGATCGTGTTGACGGGGGCGTCGGAGGTGCGCAGGAGCCGGGCGGCGGTGGTCATCCGCCACCATGTCACGTAGGTGAGCGGCGGCTGGCCGACCAGACGTGTGAACCGCCGGGCGAAGGCGGCGCGGGACAGGCGTGCCTGCGCGCCCAACTCCTCGACGGTCCATTGCCGGCTGGGGTCTCCGTGGATGGCGCGGAGGGCGGCGGCGACGGTGGGGTCGTGCAGGGCCGCGGCCCAACCGGTGGCGGAGTGGCCGGAGACGCGCTGTTCTTCGAACCACGCGCGCAGGATGTAGAGCAGGAGAAGATCCAGCAGGGTGAGCAGGATGGTGTCGGAGCCTGGGCGGGCGTCGCTGTCCAGTTCCACGCCGAGGAGTTCGACCGCGGCATTGAGTTCCCTGTGACGCCCTACTCGCGTCGGTAGGTGGATGACCTCGGGCAGGTCGTTCAAAAGCGGATGCGGCCCGGATCTGTCCATGAGGTAGGCGCCGCAGAGCATGACTACCGTCGGCGGCCGGTCGGCCGACGTCTCGTCGTTGCGGCCATCGTGGACTCCGGTGAGCATTGTGGGCGGCTCGCTTACCGGGGTGGACGGTTCGTCTGCCAGACCGTGTGCGGATCCGCGCGGCAGGAACGCCACGTCGCCCGGCCCGAGCGCGATCGGCTCACCCTGCGACGGGAGAAGCCAGCACGTTCCCTGGAGAACGATGTGGAACCCGGCGGACGGCACCGCCGGAAACCGCTGGGCGAAGGGAGCGGACCTGGTCACCCGGCCCGAGTGGGGTCGACCGGTACGCGCCGCACTCACCACATCAGACAGAACATCCACGCAGCCAGCATAACCAACGGAGACCTCAACGAAGACGATGGCGCAAACTACAGCGCTTTTCGCTCATTCAATCGTCTTGTGTCGGCGCCTTACTGTGCCGGTGGGCTGGGCAACCGCGCAGCTCCCTCGTGAGGAGATGACATGAAGATCGCCGTTTATGGCGCGAGTGGATACCAGGGAAAGCTCGTCCTCACCGAACTGGCACGACGCGACATCGAGACGGTCCTGGCCGGACGCAATCTCGCGCGCCTGGAGGAGGCCGCCTCGGCGGTCGGCCTCCCCGATGCGGAACGACGCTTGTCCGACACCAGCGACCATGAGGCGCTGGTGAGCGCTTTCCGCGGCTGCGACGGCGTCATCAACTGCGCCGGACCATTCACCTCGTCAGGTGAGGCCGTCGTCCGCGCCGCGATCGCCGCCGGCTGTCACTACGTCGACACCTCAGGCGAGCAGCTCTACGTCAAGAAGATCTTCGACACCTTCACCATGGAGGCGGAGAACGCCGGGGTCACCGTCGTACCCGCCGCCAACGACGGCTGCGTCCCGGTAGACCTCATGGCCCACATCCTGGCCGACCGTCTTGAACCGGTCGAAGAGATCATCACCACCCACGTGGTCGTCGGAGGCGGCGGCATGTCGCGCGGCTCGCTGCGCTCGGTGGTCGAAACGATCGACGCCATCAAGGCGGGAGGCATGACCTACGACAACGGCGACTGGCGCCCTGGCATGCCCGCCCGCCACACCGCGATCAGGCTGCCCGGACAGTCGGAGGCGACCCCCGTGATGGCCTTCCCGGTGTCGGAGGTGGTGACCATTCCCCGTCACATCCGCGTCCGGCACGTCGAGGGCCTGACCGAGGCGGCGTTGGGCGACCGGCTGAACACCCCACTCACACATGGGATCATCGACAGCCTGCCTGAAGGACCCGATGAGGACAGCCGCCGCTCCCAGCACTTCACCTACGTGCTCGACGCCACCAGTACCGACGGCCGCCGCGCCCGCGGCATCGTCCAGGGCCCAGACACCTACGGCACGACCGCGGTGATCGCCGTAGAAAGCGCCCGCCGTCTCATCGCCGACCCTGCCAAGCCGGGAGTACTCTCACCCGCCCAGGCATACCACCCGACCGCATTCCTCGACTTCCTCGCCCCGCATGGGATCCAGTGGACCATCGAAGACGTGCCGACAACTTGACAATGAGCATTCTCCGGTAGCGATCAGCCACGGTGTGTAATCGCCTGGGCAGGATCGTCGGATCCCGATCAGGCCCAGCTCATTCCCGGCCCTCTTCGGGCGAGCCCTCGAAGCCCTGTACGTGATCGGCTTGTCGTATCCAAGGTCAGGGCTCTGGGCATCAGGGCTTCGACCAGCGGCGATGGCGTGTCTCGGCCCCTTTCCGGCGTATTTCGGCCGTCCCCGCTGTAGATCAGCTACCTGGCGGCTGGGGACACGATCGGGAGCCGATGGCCGGGTTGGGGCATGGGGCCCGGCTTTCTGGAGGTGGGGGCTCAGGCTGCCGTGCCGAAGCCGTCGGCGCGCAGGTCCTCGCGGAGCAGGGTGAAGTCGACGTCGAGCTTGGGGTCGTACGCCTCGGGTTGGATGCCGAGTTCGTGGGTGGAGTACTCGCCGCTTGATGTGCTCGGTCAGGTACGGCGAGATGTGGGCCAAGTCCTCCGGGTCGATCTCCCAGCCCTCCTCCAGGAGCTGGCGGACGATCTCCGCGATGTCCAGGGCGTTGTGGAAGATCACCGCGTTCGTGAGCAGGGCATTACTGACTTCGGCGTATTAGGGTCCGTCCGGTCTGTCGAGGGTGAGCCCCGTCCCGGCGAGGAATCCGTCGAAGACGCCGTGCCGGTACTGCAGCGCTTTGAGCCGCCTGCGCAGCAGAGTCTTCAGCTCGCTGAGGGTGCGGGCGGCCAGGTTGGCCAGGCTCCGTTTGATGTGCGCCCACACCTCCACCGGGTTGAGGTCGGGCGCATACCCGGGCAGCAGGACCACTGTCAGCCAGTCCCGCTCGGCAACGAGTGCCTTCATCGTCTTGGAGATGTGGGTGCTCAGCCGGTCCCACACCACGATCAGCGGGGCCTTCAGCAGCTGGTGGGCGCCGTCCAGCAGGCCGATGTAGTCCGTCTCGCCAGCGAGCGGCGTTCGCTCTTGCGGCCGGTGTGCCGACGCAGCCGGAAGCACAGGCGGGCGGGCAGACCGGGCCGGTAGCACAGCAGCCCGGCCACAGAGAGCCGTCCCCGGCTGCGGCCGGACACCTTTACCCTCGGGGTGATGCCGCGCCGGCCCCAGGTGCGGCCCTTGGGCGGTCGGCCGGTCACACCCGCTTCGTCCTCGAAGCAGACGAATGCGCCGGTCGCCGCCCGGAGGGTTTTACCTCCTGCCAGGTCGCCTCCCGCCATGCGGTGATCGCGTCCTCGTCGCGTTCGGTGGCGGGCCGGGCGGGCATCTGCACGCTGTAGCCCATCCGGTGCAGCAGCCGGGTCACCCCGGAGACGCTGTAGGAGATGGGGAACTTCCGCCCGATCAGCGTGCGTACCCGAGCGGCGGTCCACACCTGGTCGTCCGCCCAGCCGTGCGCGGTCGGCCCCTCCTCCAGCCACATCGCGAGCCTGGCCTGCAGGTGAGGGCCGAGCCGGCAGTCGTAGCCGCAGGGGCCTCTGGAACGCAGAGCCTCGCGTCCGCCCGTCCTCCAGGTACGGCGCCACTGGTAGACCGACTTCTCACTCACGCGTAACTCCCGGGCGATGCACGGGACTTGTGCGCCCTCTTCGAAGAGGTCAACGGCCCGCATCCGTACCTCTTCCCGGCGCCTGCGCTGCTCGGCGGTCAGCCCGCCCCCGTCCGGATACCGCATGCCTCCGACGTACCAGCTCGGACGGACCGCGTCACCGGTCCCGACACAGATCCAGACCCCGAAACGCCGAAGTGAGAAAAATACATCGCCTTCTCCTGCTCGATGGGGTCGTTGTCAGCGAGGACGCCCTGGTTGCCGAAGCCGACCCACTGGGAGAACCGGTTGAACGACTCGACCTTCTTCGTCGCCGCGGTCACCCGCCGGCGCAGAGGCGCGTCCGAGAGGTAGCGCAGCAGCTGCACCGTGCGGATCACGCGGCCGACCTCGCGGAACGCGGTGCCGGAGCGGGTGTGCCCGGCGGCGTACAGGTGCAGGACGTCATGGCCGACCCCGGCCACGTCCACGTAGGTGCGCGGGGCGCTGAACAGGCACAGGCCCGTCGTCGGGATGGAGGAGTTCACCGCTTCTCCGTCACGGGTCGAGTGGCGGTGTCCGCGGGTGTGCGGGGACGGGGCACGGTGACCGGCAGGCCGAGGTCGAGGCGCTTGTCCATCTCCAGCCGGAACGTGCCGTACGGGTTGATGTTCGACCAGAAGAGCGCGGTCAGGCCGCGCCGGTCCTCGTCCGAGAGCTTCTTCGCCCAGGCCGGTTCGGCAAGAACGCGCTGAAGCAGTTGGGTGTTGATGTGGACCAGGGCGCTCTGGAGGAGGTGGAGCGCGAGCATCGAGGTCTCGGCGTGCTCCTTGTCCGGGCCGGTGAGCGCGCCGTCCTTGCCGTAGTGCAGGACGGTGTTCGCCGAGTTCCAGTTCTCCACGACCTGGAGCCCGCCGTGGATCTCGGGGCGCAGGCCGGGGCTGGCGAGGTAGTCGCAGGCGAAGATGGTCCGCACGGCGCGGCCGAGTTCTTCGAGCGCGGCGTAGGTGGGGTGCTTGGGGCCGTCGCGGGTGAAGCGCCGCAGGACCTGTTCGGCCTCCGCGGTGCCCAGCCGCAGGGCGGTGGCGTACTTGACCATCTGGTCGTACTGCTGGGCGATCAGGTCCCACTTGATGGGCCGGGTCGTCAGCGAGGCGCCGAGCGCCGGCCAGCCGGACGGGGAGTCGTCCAGGCGGTACAGGCGGATGCTGCCGATGTTCTTCAGCCGGGGCAGCAGCCGGAAGTTGAGCAGCTCGGTGAACGCGAACCCGACGACCGATGCGCCATGCGTGTCGACATAGTTCGACTCGATCTCGGCGTCCGTGCAGTGCCGCAGCAGGCCCTCGATCATCGCCGCGACCTCAGACGACGAACAGCTCTTGAGCTGGGAGTAGACACAGACGTTCTTCCGCTCCACATGCCAATAAATCATCACGCCGTTGCCGCCGTAGCGGGCGTGGTACTCCGTCATGAAGTTGCTGGACCAGGACCCGAACTTCTTCGAGTCCGACGCGCACGAGGTGCCCCGTCCCCACCATGCGGTGTCCCGGGCGGCGAAGGTGGCGTTCACCAGCGCCCTGACAGCGGCCCGCAGGTTGTCGACGGTGATGAAGTGCTTGCGGACGTGCCGCAGCGCCGCCTCACTCTCGCCGTGCTCGCCGGTCGCCACGATCGCCCGGATTCCCATGTTCGTGCCCAGCGCGAACAGCGCGAGCAGGAGCCGGCGTTGCAGGGTGGCGCGGTCGATGCGCTCGTACGCGGCGACCGAGGCGAACTCGTCGGTGAAGCCGGTGTCGAAGTCCGCGTTCTTCAGCACGTCCAGGAGGTCGAGCACACCCCATCGGCGTACGACCTCGTCCTTGAGCGCCTGGAGGCCGGTGGGCTCGTCCAGCTTCTCCAGCTTCGGCACACTGATCCACGGCTCGCCGTGCCGAGTGGTCACCTGACCCCGCCCGACGAGCCGTCCGCCAGCGCGGCCGTGAGCCGGTCCAGGCCGCCGGTCATCCGCTGCTTGAGATCCGTGATGAACTCAGCCGCGTCCAGTGGCTGACGGATCGCCGCGTAGTGCACGGTGCGGGTGGCCTCGAAGTCGCCCGGCAGATCGTCCTCCGGGTTGCACCACCGCCTCCCGCCCTCGATGTAGATCTCGCGCCGCCGGATCGCATCCCGCAGCGCCACCAGCACGCACAGCTCGTACGGGATGCGCTCGACCCTGCCCTTGTCGTCGACGACGGCCTCGCGCCAGTCCTTGCGCACGACACCGTCCATCGGCACCGTGTCGCCGGCGTCGTAGAGGCGGGTCTTGCCGTCGACCTCCGCGTACTTCTCCAGCAGCCGCATCGCGTCCATCACCGGCCGGTAGGCGGTGTTGTTGCACCTGAAGCCCAGCGTCCGCAGCAGCGGCGGCAGCATCTGCCGGTAGTACGAGCTGTACGAGGAGCGCAGCGTGGTGCGGACCTTGGCCTTGAACACCTTCTCGTTCGCCTTCGCCTCGGCCACCAGGTCGCGCAGCGTCTTCTCACCCACAACCGGGTAGAGGGCTGTGCGTACCGTCTTGTCGGGCTGGCCGATCGCCGCGTCGGCGAGCCTGAAGAGGATGCCCTCCTTGCCGCGGACCTTCTTCAACTCGGCCGTCAGCTGCCTCTCGACCCGCCGCTCGGCACGGCGTTGATCTTCTGCACCAAGGCGATCAGCAGGTCCCCCAGGGCGTCGGTGATCTCCGCCTGCCGGGAGGAGCACAGCGCCGCGAGCAGCGTGATCCGTACGTCCTCGGCAGTGTCGCGGAAGTCCGAGGGATACATCTTGATCGCCCGCGCCCGCCACGCGGACACCAGCTTCTCCGAGCAGTCCGCGAACAGCCCCTCGGGCAACCCGAGTCCGCGCACGTCGTTCAGCTTGGTGATCTCCGTCAGCAGCGAGTCCAGCCCCACCGCGCCCGGATCACGCTTGAGCAGGGCCAGCAGCTCGGCGCCGTCCTCGTTGCCCTCCGCGACCAGCGCCAGCAGCCGGGCCACCCCGACCGCCCCCAGGCGCTCGATGGCCCGCGCACAGAACACCCGCTCCCACCGGTTGCGAGCCGCAACCAGCACCTTCTCAACGCGGGTCCGGCCCGGCGGCTCGACACCACGCGCCCGGCACTCGACCAGCAGGGCCTCCCGCTGCCGGTCCTCCACCAGCTCGACCGGACACACCTCCGCGGCCAGCCACGAGGTGAGCTGTTCCTCGTCCTCCAGCGTCGCCGGCCGGAACCCCAGGGCCTCGCGGATCTGCTTCCGGTGACGCTTCGCGCCCGCCAGGTCGTACTTCGCAAGCTCCGCAGCCGGCACCTTCACCAGACCGGCGACGTACTCCACAGCGGGCTGCGGGAACTCCTCGATGAACTCCGGGAACCGGGCCTCGATCTCGAAGAACTTCAGCATCAGGCAGAAGCCGAGCCTCGTCACCCCGGTCTTATTGGCCACCAGCTTCCAGTCGCCTTCCACCAGCGTCCAGCTCGCCAACAGCTCTTCCGGCGCCCACTCCTGTTGCACACCCGCCCCTTTTCGTCGCCCCCGGGCATTCACCCAGACAGCCCAACGAGGCGCCCCGGCACCGGGAAACGGCACAGAAGCGAACCCTGGAACCTACTGACGGGTCACTTGTTCCCTGGTGTCCGGGCTGGGACTACTGGGCCGTGCAGGCTTGTGCCGCCTTCTCGTCTGTCCTGGTGGCGCAGGCGGGGCAGGCGGGGCAGGCGTTGCGGGCGGTGATCCGCAGGGGGATGAGCTTCCGCCTGGGTGACGAGCACCTCGGTGCCGATGTCCTTGCCGCGGCTGTGCGGTGTGGCCCCGAAGTGCCGGTCGTTGATCTCCTTGAGGACGTCCCGGACCTTCCCGGCGGAGGCCGGCCGCTGGGCCGGGTCCTTGGCCAGGAGCTGGGCGACGAACCGCTCCAGCCCCACGGGGGCGTCCGGGCGTAGGGTGCGCAGCGGCGCGGGCTGCTCCTTGATGTGCTGGTTGACCAGGTGCCAGGAGGTGCCGGTGAAGGGGCGGCGGCCGGTGACCATCTCGTAGATGACGCAGCCGAGCGAGTACAGGTCGGAGCGGCGGCTGCGCGGCGGCGCTGCGCGCGGGTCGCCTCGATCGGGGCGACGTCGGGTTCGGGGAATGCCCTGCGGCTGAGCTCGCGCATGGCACGGTTCTGCCGTTCTACTGCCTCCGCGATGCCGGGGTCCAACCGGGACTGCGGCGCGGCCTCACGGTGCGCGGCGAGCGCGCGGTGGTGGCCGTCGGGGGCGTTCTCCTTGGTGTGCACCGGTCCGGCGGGCGCGGTCGGTTGCGGGTCCGGGGCGGCGGCCGCCGTGGCGGGGCCGGCCTTGCTGGTGGGCGGCAGGACGTTGAGGGTGCGCACGTTCGCGCCGGGCACCGTCGTGTTGGCCGCCGCGATCAGCTTCAGCGCGCTCCAGCGCAGCTTCGTTTTGTTGAACACCTCAGATCAGGAGTCCGGCGTAGGAGCGGGTGGCGGCAGACCGTGTGTCCGGGACGCGAGGCCGACGTGGCCACGAGGACGCCGAGCAGAACCCACGACGACGGCAAGTCAGGCCGTTTCCGGCGGGCGCCAAGACGACGCGGTCAGCCAGCCACCCAGGCACACGTGTCGGCATCCTCCCATCCGGGCCTGCTTGTTTCCCACAGCGCAGGCGAAGTGCACTCCCGCCCATACGAGGCGCCGACCCGGCTCGCCCAGCCCGGCATCGGGCAGTACGTCGTGGACGGGGATGGGTCAGCTGAGGCCGGGGCGGCTGAGAGCGGTGGTCCAGTCGGTGACGATCGCACGCTGCGCCGCGGCACCCCCCGAGCATCCCGGTCATCCGCTGAGGACGATGTCCTTGTACTTGGCGGGGACGAGCTTGTCGTACTTGGGACCGCCGAGCTGGTAGGCCGGGACGTTGGGAGCGGCCAGGACACTGAAGCCGTGGCCGCCGTTGTCCAGAATGGTTTTGCCCGCCTTGCCTGCGGCGACCCAGTCGATTTCTACGGCGATGTTGCAGTCGCAGGTGGTGTCTTTCGCCGTGAGTTCGAAGATTTCGGGGTCTCCGGGCGAGATCTTGAAAGGGAAGGTCACCGCTGGATGACCGGGGTCGTTGGGGCCTCCGGGGTCGGGTTGGGCGATGACCACGGGGTCGGGCCTGTCCAAGTCGGTGGTGAAGGGGCGTACGGCCTGGGCGGCGCCGCACTCCCCGTCTGCCACGAGGATGCCGGCGGTGGGGGCGGGCTGGCGGTGGCGGACCAAGACGTGTAGTCCGGTCAGGAGGACCGCCTCGTTTGAGGAGGTCTGGTTGGTGATGTCGATTGTTCCCTTGCCCACGCGCCGACCGTTTTTACTGGGGTGCTGTTCGTACTGCGCGACGCTTTCGTTGTAGTAGCCGGCGGGGAGGCATCCGCCGACCTCGGCCTGGATGTGCAGATATGACGGCAAGGGGGCGGAGGCGGTGCCTGCGGCGGAGGCGGTGCCACCGGGCGTGGAGCTGTGCGTCGGGTTTGGGGAGCCGGTCGAGCCGCGGGGGGATTCCGCGGCGTAGACGCCGTAGATGCTGCCGCCGGCTACCGCCAGCGCAGCGGCGATGCTGATGAGTGCGGTCTTCCTTCGCTTCCGCAGCGGCAGTCGCTTCGGCCTCATCGCCGGTAGGTGGGGCCAGCCGGTATCGGCGTCTGCCTGATCGGGCTGCGGGACGGCAGGGGACGGGGCCAGCGCAGTCGGGGGATGCGGATGGCGTGCGCTGGGCGGTGCGGGCGGGGGCGGCATCGGTACTCCGGTTATTGCCGAGCGGGCCTGCCACCATCGGGTGCGGCATTCGTCGACCGCCGCTTCGTCGCGGGTCATCGCTCGCACCATCGCTACCGCGTTGTCGATCGAGGGCAGTCGTTTGGCGTCCAGGGCGTCCTGCAGGGTGCTGCGGGCGACCCGCAGGCCATCTTGCTCGGTGCGGCGTACCAGCTCGCGTACCGATAGATCGCCGCCTAACAGCTTCATCTGCCGCAGCCATGCGGCGAACTCCTCGACGGGTCTCTGTTCGCTGTCCACCATCAGCCACCCCCAGGTGTCCGGAATTGTCCGGAGCTTAACGCCGCAGGTCCGGGCCCGTCCGCGGGTTCACCTGATGTGTCCGGCTCGCTCGGCTTGGCTCGCGGGTTGCGACGCAATGGAGGCATTCCCACTCGCCGCCCGGCCCTATCTGGACGGCCCGGATGCCTCGAAGGGATGCTCTATGGAAACCCGCACACCCCCCACCCAACGCTCCCGGCAACACCGGCGTCCTGGAGTGGACCCAGCGGCCGACAGGAGCCCGGAGAGGTGAACCTGCTTACTGCTGGTGCCCCGTGGTGGGCCGTGCTGCTGCTCTCGCTGCCCACCGCTGCCGCTGTCATCATTCGGTCGGTCTTCCCGCAGAACTCCGCTGACCGTCTGGCCTGGTGGCGCGATCGGCGTCTGCACCGCGAACGCCTGGCACGAACTCGCCACGGGCCCGGCGCACGGCCGCTGCATGGGAGGAGTCGGCCGCGCGGCGCCGCTGGGCACGGGCCACCTCGATCGGGGCCGGGCTCATCGCCGGCTACGCCGTCCGGCTCGGGAAACGCCCTCAGGCTGAGCGCACGCATCGCCTTCGTCTACCGCTCCACCGCCTCCGCGATCGACGGGTCGATACGGCTCGAGGGCGCGACCGCCTGGTGCGCTGCGAGGGCTTCCCTGTAGCCGGACGAGGCCGTCTCCCGCGTCTTCACCGGAGCCCCGGGCACGACCGCTGCCGCCAGGGCGGGCTCTGCCGTGCGGGGTGCGGGCGCGGCGCCGACGGCCAGCACCCGGATGGTGCGTACGGCGTCCGAGCTGTTCACCGTGGCGACGATCCGGGCGCTGATCAGCCGGAGCTGGGTGGCGTAGGCGGGCGAGTTCCCTACGTTCTCTTCTCCGTCGGTGTGGGGCCTTGATTCGAGGTCTCTACTCACCGAGGGGATCCTTCCCGGAGACCGACTTGTGTACGGTCGCCAGCACACCATCATGCGGATCTCCCGCTCACCTCTTTGCGTTTCCGGCCCGTTCCTCCCGCGGGAAGCGGGCTTCTGCCGGCGCGCCACCAGCGGCGTGACGCCAGTGCGGCCAGACCGGCGCCGGCGGTGTTGAGCAGTACGTCATCCACGGACGACACCCGGTCCAGTTGCAGGATGTACTGCGCTGTCTCGACCAGGACCGAGCAGCCGGCCCCGAGCGCGAGAACCCGCCGTACCGATGCCAGCGCCGCGAACCGCAGCGGGCCGAGGAACCCCAGCGCCGCGAACACCAGCAGGTTGCCGACGATCTGGCCCGCGTCCATCGTGAGCAGGTCCCGCAGCGGCACCAGGTTCA
>JODI01000133.1 GCA_000720805.1 Streptomyces violaceoruber | reverse complement strand
CAGTGCAGTCGCGAGGGTTTCGAGGTCTGTCGTCACAAACGGACCAACGAGACCCTCGCTTAATGCACCCGGCCCCTTCGGACTTACTCGTCTAGGTCCAAAGGAGGGGGCGGGATCCTGCCGTCGGCCGCGGGCGGGGGACGGACCGGGTGTCTACGGTGGTCCTATGGCCGAAGACATCGCAGACATAGTGGGATTCGACCTTGACGCCTACCTCGAGCGGATCGGGTGGGAGGGGGAACGGCGGGCCGACGTGGCGACGCTGAGGGGCGTGCACCTGGCGCACGTGCGGGCCATCCCGTTCGAGAACCTGGACGCCCTGCGCCGTACGGCACCCTCCCTCGACCCCGCCGACCTCATGGCCAAGCTGGTCCGCAGCCGGCGCGGCGGCTACTGCTACGAGCACAACACGCTGCTCTCGCTCGCGCTGGAGGCACTGGGCTTCCGGCTGACCCGGCTGGCCGCCCGGGTCGTCGTGGGCGCGGACCGCGTCGAGAGCCGTCCGCGCACGCACATGGCCCTGCTCGTCGACGTGCCCGGCGAGCCCGGGCCGTATCTGGCCGACGTCGGCTTCGGGGCCCTCGGGGCACTGCTGGAGGCGGTGCCGCTGACAGCCGGTGCCGAGTTCCGGGACGCGGGGCGGCGGCACCGGCTGGCGCACCTGCCGCACCGGGGGCCGCTGGAACTGTGGGTGCTCCAGGCGTACGCCGAGGGCGGGTGGGAGAACCAGTACGCGTTCACGCTGGAGCCGTTCGAGACGCCCGACTTCGAGGTCATCAACTGGCACATCGCGACGAACCCGCGGTCCCCGTTCACCCAGCGGCTCTACGTCCAGAGCGTCAGCTCCGAACGCCATCTCCTGCTGCACGGCCGTCTCCTCACCGAGACGCCGGCCGACGGCTCTGTGCGCAAGCGGGAGGTGACCGACGAGGCGGAGGTGCGCCGGCTCCTGGACGAGGAGTTCGGCATCGCGGCTCCGGAGGGGACGGTGCTGCTGGGCTGACGCCGGTCAGTCCCACCAGAAGTGCCACGTGGGCTGGTCGAGGAGCCGGCGCTCGGCGTAGCCGCGCAGCGTGGTGTCGCCGTCCTGCCGCAGGTTGTCCGGGCAGAACGCTGCGTGCTCGGCGGCGACGGCCTCCGCTTCGGCGAGGGTGGTGGGCGGGAACGCGACGGACACCAGCAGGTGGTCGAAGCCGAGCGCCACGACCCGTATGCCGAAGCGGTCCTCCCAGGAACGCAGTACCGCGCACAGGCGGGCCACGTCGGTTTCGTGGTTGGCCGGGCCCGTCCAGCCGATCGCGGCCGGGATGTCGGCGCTGCGGCGGGCGAAGACGAGGGCGGGGCGGGGCTCCTTGAGCGGGCCTTCGCCCGCGAGGAGGGAGCTCGCGACGCCGGATGCCACCGAGTCCGGATCGACAGCGGGGACGGCGGTGGCGACGGGGGATGCCTCGGAGGCCAGGCCGGGCCAGGGCGCCGCGTCCGCCGTCGCGTGTTCGGCCCAGTGGTCGGCCAGGACCTCCTCGGGGTCGTGATCACCGGGGTACGAAACCTCCGCCGGCGCCAACTGCCAGTCCCGCGGGCCGCCGTGGCCGTCGCCGACGTCGGCGACGAGGGGGAGCAGGCCCACCGTCCGCCGGGCCGGCTCCAGCGCGGCCCAGCCGCCTGGGACCGCCCGCTCGTCCGCGCACCACAGCAGCGGCTCGTGCCACGGGCCCTCGTCGGTCGCGTCGATCAGTGTCCCGGGCGGGAGTTCGAGTCCGAGGCAGCGGCCGCTCGGGTCGGCCGCCAGCTTCGGCAGCGGGTTCGGAAGTGTCGCCATGCCGGTGACTTTAGGGGGTGGCACTGACAACGGCGCCGGCCCGCCCCTCGCGGACGCGGCCCTCGAAGCACTCCGGTGTGTCGCCCTTCGCCGGCTGGAAGCAGGCCCGTACGAGCGTGCCGGAGCGGGTGGCGCTCATCGGCGTGTAGACGTACGCCGCCGCGTCCACGGCGTTCGCGACCTCGGCGGAACGCGGGGGGCCGCCCGCCACGGTCACCTGGAGGCGGTCGCCGATGTCGGTGTCCCACATCCGGGCCCAACTGCTCCCGCACGCCTCGCTGTGGCGCAGTTCCAGCATCGCCCCCGATGCGGTGCGGTACGACGCGAGGGTCTGCGGTCCGGCCCCGCAGTTCATGTCCATCGGGCTCCTGCCCTCGCACGCCGTTCCCCGGCAGCGGGCCACGACGGCGGACAGGGACGTCGCGGGGGACGGGCGTGCCGTGCCCATGCCCGGCAGCAGGAGGAGGGTCACCGTCACTCCGCCGACGACCACGGCGCACACCGTCGCGAGCACCGCCACGGTCGCACCCCGGTGGCCGGCGTGCCCGACGCCCCGCGCCGGGGGAGCGGGGGGTCCGGCCGGGACTGGGACAGATTCCGGTCCCGGTCCCGGTCCCGGTCCCGGTCCCGGTCCCGGCTCCGGCGGGGTGTGCTGCGGCTGTGCTGGCGGGGCCGGTCGCGGCACCTGGGCCGCGCGGCCGCTCCACTCCGACTCCGCGATCTCCCACAGCGCCAGACAGCGGCCCTCCGGTTCGCGGGCGAGCCGGCACAGTTCCCGTACCGCTTCGCGTGGCGGCAGCGTCTTGCCGTTCAGGTAGCGCTCCCAGGACGACTTGCTGAACGCCGTCCGGTGCGCCAGGCCCATCATGCTCAGGCCGGTGCGTGTCCGCAGGTCCCGCAGCGCCGCCGCCAGGCGCGCGCGTTCCGGTGACTTCGTCGTCCGCGTCATCGCCGTAGCGCTCCCCAGGTGTGCGGGCCGACCACGCCGTCCACGACGAGACCCGCCCGTTTCTGCAACTGCTCGACCGCCTCTCTGGTGTGCGGACCGTAGATCCCGTCGACGGCCCCCGGGGAGAAGCCCGCCCTGCGCAGCAGGCACTGTGCCTCGGCCACGTCCGGTCCGGCGAGGCCCTCCGCCAGGACGGTGTCCCGGGTACGGCTGTTGCCCGCGTACCAGCGGCCGTCGGTCCGGCGCGCCTCGCACTCGTACACACGCGGCCCCGACGGCGACGCGGACGGGGAGAGCGGGGCCGCCGATGCCGCGCCCGCGCCGTCCGAGAGCCGTACGACCAGGAGCACGGCCGAGGAGAGGGCCAGCACCAGTGCCACGGTGCCCGCGACGAGAGCGATCCGCAGGGAACGGCCGTGGCCCGTCTCCTCGTTCGGGTCGGTCGTCTGTCCCGGGTACGACGTGACGTCGGCCTCGGTTGCTTCGAGTGTCTCCGGCGTCTTCGGTGCCCCGCGCGGTGCCGGTGTGCCCGAACGTTCGTCCGCCCAGGCTTCGGCGGCGACCTCGTGCAGTGCGAGGAGCCGGGTCGGGTCGTCGCCGGCGATCCGGGCCATCGCCTCGACGGCCTCCCGGGGCGCCAGCGACCGGCCGCCCAGATAGCGCTCCCACGACGACGCGCTGTAGCCCGTCTTCGCCGCCACCTGCCGCAGGCTCAGCCCGCTGTGGTCCTTCAGCCGGCGTAAGCGCACCACCAACTGCCGCAGCCGGGGATCCAGTTCTGCGGGCAGCGCTTTCCAACGCGACATGTTTCCCCCACTCGCGTGTGCGAACCGTGGTCAGTGGTCCACACTTCCCGCGCATTCTGCATCACCTTTCACGACGTGCCCCATACATCGGTTCCCGTCTCCCTACCGAACCGGCCGTCATCCCCGGCGGCGCGGGTGCGGGGAACGTCCCGCGGGGTCGTCCCTGGAGACGGTGTTCTCGCAGGTCAGCAGGTGTGACGTCCCACGGTGACGTCACTTTCCCGGCGGTCGTGGCGGGGCCCGCCGCCCGGCACGCAATCTGATTGCCGAGCCGACCGGCACGGCCGGCCTCACGGAAGCACCGGCCCACTCGGGGCACGGAGGCACCGGAACCATCGGAGGGGAATTTATGCGAGCTCTGACGAGGACGATCGTCAGCGTCACCGCCGCCGTCGGGATCGCCGCGGGGGGTCTGGCGGGTGCGGGTGCCGCCTTCGCGGACTCGGCGTCGGCCACGCAGTCGTCGGTGAGCGCCCAGCCGGCCGTCGCCGCCGCGGTGAACAACCTGGGCCTGACCTCCGCGGAGGCCAAGGAGCTCCAGACCTGGCTGCGTACCTACTGGGAGTACAAGGACGACATCGACGGGCAGCTGGGCACCAACAGCTGGAAGGCGATGCAGCGCTACCTGCGCGAGGCAGGGGACTACAACGACTCGATCGACGGAATCGTCGGCCCCAACACCATCAAGGCGCTGCAGCGCGTGCTCAAGAGGAGCTTCGGCTACACCGGCGCCATCGACGGCATAGCCGGATCGGGCACCAAGGCCGCGTTCAAGCGGTTCGCGGTCGCCTGATCTTCCGCCCGCGGCCTCACCCGGCCACACGCGGCGGCGCCCCGCACGGAACGCGAGTCCGTGCGGGGCGCCGTACCGCTGTGTCCGCCGTACCGGTCAGAGCCGCTCGGGCGTCCGGATCCCCAGCAGGCCCATGCCCCGGTGGAGGGTGCGGGCCGTGAGGTCGACCAGGAACAGACGGTTCTCGACGACCTCGGGCGGGTTGTCGGCGGACAGCACCTGGCACTGGTCGTAGAACGTCGTCAGCAGCGAGGCCAGCTGGTACAGGTACGACGCCAGCTTGTGCGGCTCGTACGCCGCCGCGACCTCCAGGACCGTCTCGCCGAACTGGTCCAGGTGCAGGCCCAACGCCCGCTCGGCGGGCGCGAGTGCCAGCTCCGGGTGGGCGGCCGGACGGGCCTCGCCGGCCTTGCGCAGGATGGACTGGATACGGGCGTACGCGTACTGGAGGTACACGGACGTGTCGCCGTTCAGCGAGACCATCTGGTCCAGGTCGAACTTGTAGTCCCGCACGGCGGACGTGGACAGGTCGGCGTACTTCACCGCGCCCACGCCGACGTACCGGCCGTTCTCCTCGATCTCCTGCTCCGTCAGGCCCACCTTCCCGGCCTTCTCCCGGACCACCGCCGTGGCCCGCTGGACGGCCTCGTCGAGGAGGTCCTCCAGCTTCACCGTCCCGCCCTCACGCGTCTTGAACGGCTTGCCGTCCTTGCCGAGCACGGTGCCGAACGCCAACTGGTGCGCCGTGACGTCGTCGCCCAGCCAGCCGGCCCGGCGCGCGGTCTCGAACACCATCCGGAAGTGCAGCGACTGCCGGGCGTCGACCACGTACACCAGCGTGTTCGCCTTGAGGTTGAACACGCGGTCGCGGATCGCGGACAGGTCGGTGGCCGCATAGCCGTAGCCGCCGTCGGACTTCTGGACGATCAGCGGGGTCGGGTTGCCGTCCGGGCCCTTCACGTCGTCGAAGAACACGCACAGGGCGCCCTCGGAGCGGACCGCCACGCCCGACTCCTCCAGGAGGCGGCAGGTCTCCGCGAGCATGTCGTTGTAACCGGACTCGCCGACGATGTCCGGGTCCCGGACCTCCATGTCCAGCTTCTCGAAGACGGAGAAGAAGTAGATCTTCGACTCGTCGACGAACTTCTGCCAGGTGGCGAGCGTGTGCGGGTCGCCCGCCTGGAGGTCGACCACCCGGCGCCGGGCCCGCGTCTTGAACTCCTCGTCGGAGTCGAAGAGCCTGCGCGCGGTCTTGTAGAGGCGGTCGAGGTTGGACATCGCCTCCTCGCCGCTCACCCGGGAGTTCTTGTGGTCCAGCTCGTGCGGGTGCTCGTCGAGGTACTGGATGAGCATGCCGAACTGGGTACCCCAGTCGCCGATGTGGTGGCGCCGTACGACGCTCTCGCCGGTGAACTCCAGCAGTTGGACGACCGCGTCGCCGATCACCGCGGACCGCAGGTGACCGACGTGCATCTCCTTCGCCACGTTCGGCTGGGCGTAGTCGACGACCGTCGTACCCGGGTTCTCGGCGAAGGGCACGCCGAGGCGGTCGGCGTCCGCGTACCGCGCGGCGAGGTTCTCGACGATCGCCTTGTCGGTGAGCGTGATGTTCAGGAAGCCGGGCCCGGAGACCTCGATGTCCTCGATCACCTCACCGGTGACCACCCGGGAGACGACCTGCGTCGCCAGCTCCCGCGGGTTCGCCTTGGCCTTCTTGGCCAGCGCCAGGATGCCGTTGGCCTGGTAGTCGGCCCGGTCGCTTCGGCGCAGCAGCGGGTCGGCGGAACCGGCCTCCGGCAGGGCAGCCGAGAGAGCCGTCGCGAGGTGCTGCTGGACGGAAGCGCTGAGGGACGTGACCGAGGCCATGGGGTGGGAGCCGTTCTCCTCGTGGGGATGGATGGGCACGGCCAGTATCCCACGGTGCCCCAATCGGTTTTCCGGGGCGCGGTGCGGTCTGGGAGAATGGGCGACACCAGCAAGCCTTCAGCAGCCTTAAGCCTTCAGCCAAGGGCCTTCAGCAAAAAGAGGACGTGCCGATCGTGGCTCAGAGCACCGAGACCACCGACTGGGTCTCCCGTTTCGCGGATGAGGTCATCGAGGAGTCGGAGCGTCGGGCCCCGGGCAAAGCGACATCACCCGCTACCGCTCCGGTGATCGTCGTCGCGTCCGGACTGTCTCCTTCGGGCCCCATCCACCTGGGGAACCTGCGCGAGGTCATGACCCCGCATCTCGTCGCCGACGAGATCCGCCGACGGGGCCACCAGGTGCGCCACCTGATCTCCTGGGACGACTACGACCGCTACCGCAAGGTGCCCGAGGGCATCGCCGGTGTCGACAAGAAGTCCTTCGAGCAGCACATCGGCAAGCCGCTGACCTCCGTCCCCGCCCCCGAGGGCTCCGCCCACCCCAACTGGGCCGAGCACTTCAAGTCCGCGATGATCGAGTCGCTGGCCGAGCTGGGCGTGGAGTTCGACGGGATCAGCCAGACCGCGCAGTACACCTCAGGGGTCTACCGCGAGCAGATCCTGCACGCCATGAGGCACCGCGGCGAGATCGACGCGATCCTCGACCAGTACCGCACCAAGAAGGCCCCGGCGAAGAAGCAGCAGAAGCCGCTCGACGAGGCCGAGCTGGAGGCCGCCGAGGGCTCCGGCGCGGCCGCCGAGGACGACGGCAGCTCGGGCTCCGCCGGTTACTTCCCGTACAAGCCGTACTGCGGCAACTGCGAGAAGGACCTCACCACGGTCACCGCGTACGACGACGACACCACCGAGCTGACGTACACCTGCACGGCCTGCGGCTTCGCCGAGACCGTCCGGCTGAACGAGTTCAACCGCGGCAAGCTGGTCTGGAAGGTCGACTGGCCGATGCGGTGGGCGTACGAGGGCGTCGTCTTCGAGCCGTCCGGGGTCGACCACTCCT
The DNA here is from genome assembly GCA_000720805.1 of Streptomyces violaceoruber. Taxonomy (GTDB): domain Bacteria; phylum Actinomycetota; class Actinomycetes; order Streptomycetales; family Streptomycetaceae; genus Streptomyces; species Streptomyces cellulosae_A. Next base: position 7,871 of record JODI01000133.1, on the reverse strand, counting down.
CCCCGGGGTCCTCGTTCCAGGTCGGCGGACAGATCGTCGGGATCTTCGGCGGGAAGCAGCCGATCGGTCCGATGTACGCGTTCGTCGGCATCAGCGGGATGGCGAAGATGTCCTCGTCCCGGGGCGGCGTCCCGACCCCCGCCGACGCGCTGAAGATCATGGAACCGCAGATCCTGCGCTGGCTGTACGCCCGTCGCCGGCCCAACCAGTCCTTCAAGATCGCCTTCGACCAGGAGATCCAGCGCCTCTACGACGAGTGGGACAAGCTCGACGCCAAGGTCGCCGACCGCTCCGCCCTCCCCGGGGACGTCGCCGCGCACGCCCGTGCCGTCGGCACCGCCGCCGGTGAGCTGCCCCGCACACCCCGCCCGATGCCTTACCGGACCCTCGCGTCCGTCGCCGACGTCACCGCCGGCCACGCGGACCAGGCGCTGCGCATCCTCAGCGAGCTCGACCCGGCCCGCCCGCTCGCCTCCCTCGACGAGGTGCGGCCGCGCCTCGACAAGGCCGAGACGTGGATCAACACGCAGGTGCCCGCCGACCAGCGGACCATCGTGCGCGAGGAGCCCGACCACGACCTGCTGAAGTCCCTCGACGAGCCGTCCCAGCAGTCGCTGCGGCTGCTGCTCGACGGACTCGCCGACCACTGGTCGCTCGACGGGCTGACCCACCTCGTCTACGGCGTGCCCAAGGTGCAGGCCGGCTTCCCGGCCGACGCCACGCCCAAGGAGCTGCCGCCCGAGATCAAGACCGCCCAGCGGTCGTTCTTCGCCCTGCTGTACCACCTGCTGGTCGGCCGGGACACCGGGCCGCGGCTGCCCACGCTGCTGCTGGCGGTGGGGCAGGAGCGGGTGCGGGCCCTGCTCGGGGAGTAACGCCGGGGCTACGGCCTCTACGAGGAGGGGGCGCCCGGTGTCAGCACCGGGCGCCCCCTCCTCGTACCGGAAGCGGTTATGCGATGTGCTCCTCTTCCAGTTCCGCGGCGTGGCGGCCCTGGAAGCGCAGGACCAGGCGCTTGGCCTCGGCGTCCAGGACGGGCACGCCGTACGTCGCCTCGACGTTGTCGCTGAACTCGCGCGGAGTCGGGTAGCCGCTGCCGCTGCTCAGAGACTGCTTGAAGACCTGGTAGTACGCCTCTTCGTCCGGCTCCGGGGTGCCGCCGCCCTCGCCGAGCTCCCGGGTACGGCCCGGGCCCGCCGGGATCGGAAAGCTGCCGGTCTCCTCGCCGGAGGGCTCGTCGGCCGGGGGCTCGGCGATGTACGGCTGTTGCCCGCCCGGGTACGGCTGTCGCTGCTCCTGGTAGGGCCGCTGCTGCTCCTGGTACTGCTCGGCCTGGAGCTGTTCGGCGTACCACTGCTCGTCCTGCTCCGGCGGCTCGTACGTGGGGTCGTAGCCGCCGTGGTACTCGACCTGCTGCGGATCCCGTGCGTGCAGCCACGGGTTCACTTCCGGTTCGGGCTCCCGTCGCGGCTCGGGCTCGGGGTACTGGTTCTGCGGGGCGGGAGCCGTCACGGCGGTACGACTGCCCGCGGCCACCGCGGGAATCTCGTGCTGCTGCTGTTGCGGTGCCGGGGGCAGCAGCGCCGGCTCGATGCCCGCCGCCGCCAGGCCCGACGGGGCCGTTTCCGCGAGCGGTACCCCGTACCGCGCCAGGCGCAGCGGCATCAGGCTCTCCACCGGCGCCTTCCTCCGCCAGGCCCGGCCGAAGCGGGAACGCAGGCGGGCCTGGTAGACGAGACGTTCCTGCTCCAGCTTGATGACCTGCTCGTAGGAGCGCAGCTCCCACAGCTTCATGCGCCGCCACAGCAGGAACGTCGGGAGCGGGGAGAGCAGCCAGCGCGTGAGGCGGACGCCCTCCATGTGCTTGTCGGCCGTGATGTCGGCGATCCGGCCGATCGCGTGCCGGGCCGCCTCGACCGAGACCACGAACAGCACCGGGATGACCGCGTGCATGCCCACGCCCAGCGGGTCCGGCCAGGCCGCCGCGCCGTTGAAGGCGATCGTGGCCGCCGTCAGCAGCCAGGCCGTCTGGCGCAGCAGCGGGAAGGGGATACGGATCCAGGTCAGCAGCAGGTCCAGGGCCAGCAGGACACAGATGCCCGCGTCGATGCCGATCGGGAAGACGTAGGAGAAGTTCCCGAAGCCCTTCTGGAGCGCCAGCTCGCGGACGGCCGCGTACGAACCGGCGAAGCCGATGCCGGCGATGACCACGGCGCCGGCCACGACCACGCCGATGAGAATCCGGTGCATCCGAGTCAGCTTCAGTGGCGCGGTCACCCGTACTCCCCTCCCCTTGCGTGTTGTTGCGCGCAACAGAGTGGCACATGTGTGCGTCGGACGCGTTGTCGGTCTGTCACGAGCCCGGCCCCCGCGGGGCGCCGGGCTCCATCAAATGTCCCTGCTGAGCTGCGCGTTGGCGCCAGGTGTGACAGTCAGCTCTTCTTGGCCGCTGAGGAGGACGGGGAGGCGCTCCGCGAGGGAGCCTTCGCCGCCGACTTCGACGCGGACTTCGACGGGGACGCGCTCTTCGACGCCGACGGCGAGCTGCTCGGCGTCCCCCCGCCCTTCGCCGTGCCCTCGCCGTTCCCCGTGCCCTCGCCGTTCGCCGCCGACACAGCGGCCACCGACTCCTTGGCCGCCTTCTCCGCGAGCTTCGTCAGGCTCTGGGTGCTCGGCGTCTTCTCACCGGCGAGGCCGGCGCCGTTGTAGTCGACGGTCACGACGACGTTCTCGACGCGCGCGACGACCGTCTGCTGCTTGAAGGCGCCTTCCTTCTTCTTCAGGTCGTACGTCACCGTCGTCGCCTCGTCGCCCGTCCCGGCGAGCGGCGACGACTTGGCGTTCTTCGCACCCTCCGCCGACTGGGCGTCCTGGATCTGCTTCGCGTAGTACGCCTGCGCCTGCTTGTCGCCCGAGCCGCGCGAGGTGTCCGACTCGAAACGCAGCAACGACACGTTCAGCCAGCGGAACTGGGAGCCCTTGACGCCGTTGTTGTCGAGGCTGCTCCAGGAGCAACTGGCCCGCGCCGCCGTGTCGTCGGTCGTGCCCGCCTTGCCGGACTTCGTCCCCTCCGGAACGAGTTCGCCCAGGGACTTCTTCGACAGCACCGCACACGGCTTGGGAAGCGCCTTGTACGCCGCCGCCTGCACCGTCGGCGACGGGCTCGCCGAGGGTGACGCACCGCCCGGACTGCTGCTACTGCCACTGCCACTGCCACTGTTGCTGCCGCTGCCGCTGCCGCTGCCGGCGTCGTCGGAGCCGGAGTCCGAGGAGCAGCCGGCGACGATCAGCATCACGGGGACCGCTGCCGCGCAGACAAGGACACGACTGAGGCTCTTCGCCCGCCGATCGCGTCGCTCTCGCTCGTCCCGCCGGTCTCGCTGTGCTGGTCGCTGCATGGTTCCTTCACTCATGACGCTTGTGGTTCCTGCCGTCGGATCGGGTCCGAGGGGCCACGGTACGCGGTGAGGAAGCGGTGCGGCTTTGCTTCGGCTGCTTTGTGCGGAGGGGTGAGAGCTCTGTGAAGAGGCCCTAGCCGGCCAGGACCTCGGCCAGTCGCGTGGCCAGTTTCTGGGCCTTGTCCTGCATTTCCTCGCTGTCCGGAACCACTCCGAGGGCCGCCGGCTGCTCCGCGTACTCGATCGTCACGATCACGTTCGACGTGCGGAACGCCACAGTCACCGTGCGCTGCTGGACCGTCGAACCGGAGTTGTTCAACGCGTCGTCCAGGAACGCCGCGTCACCGAGACCGTCGAGGAGCCGGGGCTGGATATCGGTGGGGGACGACGAGGGCGAGGAGGACGCGGAGGCGGACGTGGAAGGTGCCGAGGGCGAGGCGGAGCCGGTGGGGGTGGGGCCGACTGAGGGAGTGTCACCGCTTCCGGTGCTCCCGTCGCCGGTGGCGACGTCCGACGGGGCGCCGGCGCTCGCCGCCTCGGGCAGGTCGGCCGCCTCCTCCATCTTCGCGAACAACTGCTGCGCCTGGCTGTCGTCGCTCACGGAGTTGTCGTACGACACCACCCGCTCGAAGTCGATGAGCAGATGGTCGGTGGCGTCCGTGGACTCCACCTTCCAACGGCAGCCGACCTTGCGGTCCGTGTCGTAGGTGAGGGTCGCCTCGCCCGCGTACGCCTTCTCCCGCTGGTCCTCGTCGGTGATCTGCCGGATGCCGGGCAGCAGCGAGTCGAGGGTGCTCTGGCCGACCGCTCCGCAGGGTTCGGGAAGGGTGCGGTACCGGCCGGGCTGGGCGGCCGGGGAGGTGGTACCTGCGTCGCCGGGGTTGGCGCTGTCCATCGTGCCGCCGTCGCCGGAACCGCCGGTGCAGCCGGCGAGCGTGGCGAGCAGGGCCGCGAGGAGCGCGGCGACGCCGGGTACGTACGCCTTCCGCTGCACGGTCAGGCTCCTCTCGACGGTGTGGCTTCCCGGTTTTCCCGGGGGCGTCCCAGTGTCCCCGCTGGTTATTCGCTTGCCGCGCGAGGGCGACCCCTGGAGACAATGTGTATCGCACGCATGGCCGTGGACGCCGGTCCGTTGTCCCTTTCGTCGACCTTGGCGCCGGTTTTGCGATTCAAGACTTCTGTTGGTCACCGGGGGAATGAGGACGATATGTCGTACGTGGAAATGCCGGGCGCGAAGGTCCCGATCCGCATGTGGACCGACCCGGCGACGGTCGATGAGGGTGCCCTCCAGCAACTGCGCAACGTGGCGACCCTGCCGTGGATCAAGGGCCTGGCGGTCATGCCGGACGTCCACTACGGCAAGGGCGCGACGGTCGGGTCCGTCATCGCGATGCGCGGGGCGGTGTGTCCGGCGGCGGTGGGGGTGGACATCGGGTGCGGGATGTCGGCGGTGAGGACGTCGCTGACGGCCAACGACCTCCCCGGGGATCTGTCGCGGCTGCGGTCGAAGGTCGAGCAGGCGATTCCGGTGGGGCGGGGGATGCATGACGATCCCGTTGATCCGGGACGGATGCACGGGTTCGCGACCGCCGGGTGGGACGACTTCTGGGGGCGGTTCGACGGGATCGCCGATGCGGTGAAATTCCGTCACGAACGTGCGGGAAAGCAGATGGGAACGCTCGGCTCCGGCAACCACTTTGTCGAAATCTGTACGGATACGACTGGTTCGGTCTGGTTGATGCTGCACTCCGGATCCCGGAACATCGGCAAGGAACTCGCCGAGTTCCACATCGGCGTGGCCCAGAAGCTCCCGCACAACCAGGGCCTGGTCGACCGCGACCTCGCCGTGTTCATCGCGGACACCCCGCAGATGGCGGCGTACCGCAACGACCTGTTCTGGGCGCAGGAGTACGCGAAGTACAACCGCACGATCATGATGGCGCTCCTCAAGGACGTGATCCGCAAGGAGTTCAAGAAGGCCAAGCCGACCTTCGAGCCGGAGATCAGCGCGCACCACAACTACGTGGCCGAGGAGCGCTACGACGGCATGGACCTGCTCGTGACCCGCAAGGGGGCGATCCGGGCCGGTTCCGGCGAGTACGGGATCATCCCCGGCTCCATGGGCACGGGCTCGTACATCGTGAAGGGCCTCGGGAACGCGAAGTCCTTCAACTCGGCCTCCCACGGCGCGGGTCGGCGCATGAGCCGCAGCGCGGCGAAGCGCCGGTTCTCGGCGAAGGACCTGGAGGAGCAGACGCGGGGCGTGGAGTGCCGTAAGGACTCCGGTGTCGTGGACGAGATCCCGGGCGCCTACAAGCCGATCGAGCAGGTCATCGACCAGCAGCGGGACCTGGTGGAGGTCGTGGCGAAGCTGAAGCAGGTGGTGTGCGTGAAGGGGTGACGGCTCGTCCTACTTCGGGGCGTGTGTCACCGCGTAGATCATCACGAAGGCCACGATGTGGATGCCGAAGAGGAAGTAGCCGAGCCACCACCACATCTTGCGTTCGTTCCGCGTCTCCTCCTTGAGGCGCTGCTGCTCCCGCTCGGCGTCGGCCATCACAACTCCCGGTGGACCTTCGTGTTGGAGGCCTGGGCGCGGGGGCGGAGGACGAGGAGGTCGACGTTGACGTGGCTGGGGCGGGTGACCGCCCAGGTGATGGTGTCCGCCACGTCCTCCGCGGTGAGAGGCTCGGCGACGCCCTCGTAGACCTTCCCGGCCTTCTCCTGGTCGCCGCCGAAGCGGGTGAGGGCGAACTCGTCCGTCCTGACCATGCCGGGGGCGATCTCGATGACGCGGACCGGGCGGCCGACGATCTCCAGACGCAGGGTCTCCGCCAGGACGTGGGCGCCGTGCTTGGCGGCGACGTAGCCCGCGCCGCCCTCATAGGTGCCGTGGCCGGCCGTCGAGGAGACGACCACGACCGTGCCGTCGCCGCTCGCGTCCAGCTTGGGCAGCAGGGCCTGGGTGAGGTTGAGGGTGCCGATGACGTTGGTCTCGTACATCGCGCGCCAGTCGGCGGGGTCGCCGGTGGCCACCGGGTCGGCGCCGAGGGCTCCGCCCGCGTTGTTGACCAGCACGCCGACCGTCTTGAAGGCGGAGGCGAACTCGTCCACCGCTGCCCGGTCGGTGACGTCCAGTTGGTAGGCCGTCGCCTGGTGGCCCGCCGCGGTGATCTCCTCGGCCAGGGCCTCGATGCGGTCCTTGCGACGGGCCGTGAGGACGACGCGGTAGCCGGCCGCGGCCAGCTGTCGGGCCGTGGCGGCGCCGATTCCGCTGCTCGCACCGGTGACGACGGCGATGCGGGAGGCGGCGGACGGGGCGGCGGTGGCCATGAGCTGCTCCTTGGCTGAGCGGACGGAGGGGGACGGGCACGCGGAAACGTGTTCGGCCAGGATAGGCGGGTGGGGGACGGGAGTGTGGCGGGCGGTTGGGGGAGGAGGGGGAGGAAGCGGGGCTGGGGGCGCTGCCCGGTGAACCCACGTGGCCTGTCCGTCCGTCCCGGCCGTCGGTCCGTCCCGGCCGTCGGTCCGTCCCGGCCGTCGTCACCGGTGATGTCCGCTCAGTCGCCCCGCGGCGCGTACATGATCACCGCCATGCCCGCGAGACAGATCAGCGCGCCCGCGATGTCCCAGCGGTCGGGGCGGTAGCCGTCCGCGGCCATCCCCCACAGCAGTGAACCGGCGACGAAGACACCACCGTACGCGGCGAGGATGCGGCCGAAGGCGGCGTCCGGCTGGAGCGTGGCGACGAAGCCGTACGCGCCGAGGGCGAGCACGCCCGCGCCGATCCAGATCCAGCCGCGGTGTTCGCGTACGCCCTGCCAGACCAGCCAGGCGCCGCCGATCTCGAAGAGGGCGGCGACGACGAACAGGACGGCGGAGCGCAGCACGAGCATGGGGGCCAGCTTCGCATGCCGGTTCTGACCAGCCTTCTGGGGTGTCCTCCGCGCCTTCCCGCGCGTCCTCTGCGTCGTACGCCCTCTTCAACCAGGCCCTCGCCGACCATCTCGGGCTGCACCCGACCGATCTGCAGTGTCTGAACCTGCTCACGCTGGAGGGTGCCCCCGTGACGACGGGCCGGGTCGCGGAGCTGACGGGGCTGACGACCGGGTCGGCGACGCGGCTGGTGGACCGGCTGGAGCGGGCTGGGTACGTGGTGCGCGAGCGGGACGCGGCGGACCGGCGGAAGGTGCTGGTGACGACCGTGCCGGAGAAGGTCGCCGAGTTCGGGGCGGTGTGGGACCGGCTGGGGGGCGGCTGGGTGGCGCTCTTCGACGACCTGGACGATTCCCAACTCGCCGTGATCATCGAGCACATGAGACGTACGACGGAGTTCAGCGGCACGCAGGTCGCCCGCCTGCGCGGCGGCGAGGTCTAGACGAGTAAGTCCGAAGGGGCCGGGTGCATTAAGCGAGGGTCTCGTTGGTCCGTTTGTGACGACAGACCTCGAAACCCTCGCGACTGCACTGTACG
>JODI01000132.1 GCA_000720805.1 Streptomyces violaceoruber | reverse complement strand
CCGCCCGCCCCTTTGCGCAGATGGAGTTCCGCCATGCCCCGACGCCGCACCCAGCCGCAGCGGCCCGCCCGGTACGTCGCCGCCGAGCACGATGGACGCCACCAGGCCGTGGACCAGCTCCACGGGTACGCCCTCAGCAGCTACGCCACCCGCACGGCCGCCGAGGATGCGGTACGCGAGCTGACCGCCAGCCCGACGGCCGCGATTGAGGCCGTCGAGGAGCTCGACGCCGCCCAGACGGGCCCGGCCGCCACCGAGCGGCGCATTCTGCGCCGGTACGGGTACGGCTTCAGCCTGCGCCAGGACGAAATGCTGTCCCTGCGCGGCGAGTTCAGCCATGAGCGGCTGGAGACACTGATCTCCGGCGGACATCTGGCCATGGTGTTCAGCCCCGCCGGTCAGCCGTACTACACCACGCCCGAGCGGTACGCCGAGCTGTCGCCCCGCTGGATACGCGACGGCGACGAGTCGTTCCCGGCCGCCGACGTCGCCCGCCTCGAACGCCCCCGTCCCGCCCTGGAGTTGCTGCCCGGGCGCAAGCGTTACGAGCCGTGCGAGCTGCACGGGATCACGCTGTGGCGGTGCCTGATCTGCGGGCCGCGCGAGCGCTTCGAGTGCCAGTGGGGCGAGTGCACCGCAAACCGCGTCACGGCCTACTGCGAACGCTGTGTACGCATGGACCCCCGGCGCAGATTCCCGTTGCCGCCCCGCCGAGAGCATGACTGGCCGTAAAACTGCAGGTCAGGGGTGGGTTCACCTTCCCCAAGAGACACTATTATTGATGTTGTTGGTCCTGCGGAACACCCCGTACGGCGGGGCCACCACCCCGCCGTACGGGCCCCCCACCGCCATGCCACGGAAGGACACCGGCGATGAAACACGAGGAATTGGCCGCGCTGCTGGCCGAGCCGACCACGCCCCTGATGCGCGCCGCGCTCCGCGATCTTCCACCCAAGATCCTTGAGACGCTGGCCACCGTCGCCGACCAGGCGGCGGAGCGGGGATGGCGGCAGGTCGTCGCCGACCGGGTCCGGGCCTTCGCCGACGAGCAGCCGGGCGACGGACCGCAGGCCGTGACCGCGTACTTCACGACCACGGAGAAGCGGACGGACAGCGGGATGTCCGTGGGCTGGAGCCCGTTCATCGCGGCTCTCGCGCCCACCGAGGAAATGCCGGACCTCAGGCACACCGAGACCACGGCACGCATGGTGCCGGTCGGCGAAGCAGCCAGGACAGAGGAGGACTTCGCGGACCCGAAGCTGTCCGAAGCGCTCCACCGGCTCGCGGCACTCGACCCGCCCGCGCACGCGGACGTCCTGCGCGTCCACCTGCCGACCTCCCGTGTCACCCGCGTGAAGCCCTGACCGCCCATGTCTGCGGGCGCCCCGGCCCAGGGGCGCCCGCGCGGAGGTGCACCGTGCCTGTTCCGATCCTCTGCCACGTCTGCCACGGCGGCCGCTACCAGCCCGAGAGCCCGGGCACCTACCGCTGCCGCTCCTGCGGCAGCCCGGCGACGGAGTCGACGTTCCCCGTGCAGAGCGACGAACGGCTCGTCGTGCTCGCGGGAGTACTCCAGGTCCTCACCGTGCCCACCGGCCACCAGGTGATCACCCCCGACCGGCGCTGCTACGCCCCGCACCTGGGAGCCAGCCTAAGCCTCGCACTGCGGGTCAACCGGACACACCCGGTGTTCCGGCAGGCCGAGGACGTCGGCACTGCCGAGGTCCTGCTGTCCGTCCTGGACGCTGACGAGCGGGGCCCGTGGGTGCTGTCTCCCGCGCAACTGGAGGTTCTCACCCGGGCCATGGACGTCCGCAACGCGTTGCTGCCGTCGGCGTCGAGGCAGCACCCGGACTTCGACGCGGAGATCCGGGCCGCCCGCACACGCAGCCGGCACCCGCGCGCCACGTGAGCGCCCCGGCTTTTCGACCGCCGCCACCGCGCCCGTCCGCTCGGCCGGCCGCGCCCGCCCCCGCGTCACCCGGACGCCGAACCGGCCCCTGAGCCAGAGAGGTTGGACGATGTCCGTGTCCCACTCCGTGTACGCCGTCTACGGCGTCGTGGTCGCGCCGCCCCGAGAGCGGGAAGCGCTGGACGAGTCGCTGCAAGCCCAGGCACACCGCCCCGCCAGCGGGAACTCTGCCGACGTGCGCGTGCAGCTGTTCACGGTCGGCGACGACGAGCACACCGTTCTCGGAGCGGGCTACGAGCAGCTCGGACCCAACACGTACCGGGCAGTTCCCTCTCTCCCGGTCAGCGCCGTGTGGGACGACGCCCTGCTTGAGCAGGTGAGGAACCTGGAGCTCACTATCTTGTCCGGTCCGTGCTGGCACATCGTGCACGCCCTGAGCTGATGCCGGGACTCGACGGCAGAGACTGCCGTGCGGAGCACCTCAGACACCCCTATGAAGCAACGTTTGCGCAGTTCAGAGGGTATCTAGCCCTCACCCGATATCACACGATTATTGCATTTGAAGCGAGGGGGCGACACCCCAACCGCCCCAATTCGCCGAACAGGCAAGGAGAAGGAGAGCCCCATGGCCACCGCCGTCTCGACCCAGCCCACCGAACCCGTCACGCACGAGGAGGAAGACGCGCCGCAGATCGTCCTTCTCGACCCGGCACAGGTGGTGCGTGACGAGCAGAACGCCCGCGAAACCGACACCGAACCGGACGAGGAGCTGATCGCCTCCGTCAAGGAGATCGGTGTCGAGGAGACCATCAGTGTCCGGCCCCGGCCCGACGGCACGTACGGCGCATTCAAGGGCTGGCGGCGCGCGCAGGCACAGAAAGTCGCCAACGACACCGCCGAACAGGACGGCCGCCCGGTCCGCAGGATCAAGGCGCACGTGCGGGAAGACCTGGTCGGCCGTGACGGCTGGACCCGCTTCCTGTCCCTGGTCGAGAACAAGCACCGCGAGGGAATGAGCGAGCGCGACATCCTGAAGTCGCAGGAGCTGTCCCTGATCGACATGAGCGACGTCGAGCGACGCCAGGCCACCAGGGCTCTCGGCGTCGGCCGCAACGCAGCCAAGCAGGCCAAGGCGGCGCAGAAGCTCGACGACGCCACCCTTCGCCGGGCAACGGCCGGAGGCATGGACCTTGAGCAGACCGCCCAGCTCGCCGAGATCGAGCACGTGCCCGGCGCGGAACGCCGTCTGCTGCGCGCGCTGAAGCGCGACCACGAAGAGGGCAACGGCGGGCGCGGCCACTGGGACCAGGAGTTGGCGCTCCTCAAGGCCGAGCAGGGCGACACCGACGCCCGGACCAAGGCCGAGGAAGACCTCAAGAAGGCGGACATCCCGCTGCTGGGGCAGCCCGGATGGGGGCAGAAGGACACGTCCAAGCCGCTGGCCGAACTGACCACCGGGCTGGGCAATCCGCTCACCGAGGACAACCACAAGAACTGCCCCGGCCACAGTGCCCGGCTCGACGACGAGCACCAGCCCGTGTGGCACTGCTCCGACCCGGCCGCGCACGGTCACAAGGTCCGCCCGCAGCCGAAGAAGCCCAGGACGGAGATGGACGAGCAGCGGGCGGAGGAGCGCCGCAAGGTCATCGCGTGCAACCGGGCCTGGAAGGCCGCCGCCGGTCCCCGTCAGGACTTCGTCGCCCGCCTCGTGCGCCAGAAGACCCTGCCCGATGCGGCCCGCGTGTTCGCGCAGGAGGTCGTGCTCACCGTTCCTGGCTTCTACAGCTCCTGGGCCGACAAGCGCGAGTCCGAGACCGTCGCCCGCTTCCTGGGGGTCAAGGAGCCCGAGCACGCGGACCTGGCGGAGACAGCGGTGCAGCTGCCCAAGGCACGCGTCGTCAACGCGCTGTTCGCGCACGTCGCCGCTGCCTGCGAGTACGACATCCGCGAGCCCAAGACGTGGTCGAACCTCACCGTGCGGCAGGCCCGCTACCTGCTGCTCCTCGAAGCGCTCGGTCAGGACGACAACGGCAGCTACCGGCTGTCCGAGGTCGAGGACCAGGCGGTCGCCCGCCACCGGCCCGACACCGCCGCCTGACCGAGCCTCCCCGCAAGCCCCGGCCGGGCACACCCGTGCCCGGCCGGTTCCCCACCCCCGCGTCACAGAGAGGCGAACCAGCATGACCGTCACTATGGACGAGGACGCCTGACCGGGCCTGACGGCGCCGCCCCGGCAACGGGGCGGCGCCCGCACCCCGCCGATCAACCGGACGGGCCTCCCAGCCCGGCCCGCACGTGAAAGGCCGTCATGACAGACCAGCAGCAGGCCCCGTCCCCCGACCCGGACGGCGAGGCCCCCGACCGCCCCCTGACCCTCGCCGTGCTGCGCCATCTGGTCCGCAAGGACTGGAAGGGCTTGCCCGGAGACACGCTCGTCGTGATGTCCCGGGACGCCGAGGGCAACCTCTTCTCTCCGTTCTCCACCTACAGCCTCGCCCGGTACGCGCCGACCCACAGCGACCTCGTCGGCGACGTCTTCCCGCTGCCGGAGGAGCTCAAGGCGGACCAGTCCCTGCGCGAGCTGTACGCGGACGGCATCCCCGACACCGCTCTCCCCGCGCTGGTGCTCTACCCGCTCGGCTGAGCGAACGCCTGCGGGCTGAGCGACCCCCGTCGGCCGCCCCGCCCGCGGGCCGTCCTCCTCCTTTCCCGTGGCCTCTTCCTGGCCACGGTCCTCACGAAAGCGACGTCTCACCGCCATGTCCGCCCCACCACAAGCCCCCGGGAAGGACCGCGAGCCCCGGTGCTGGTCATCAGCGACAGCACCGACGAGGATCCGGTCGGCCTGCGGACGAGCCCGGTCCCCCGCCTGCACCTGCCATCGCCGTTGTTCAGCGCCGAGGAGTACCAGCGCGCTCCGCTCGTGCTCCTGGACAACCGCAGCTGCACCGGCTTCACGCTCCGCCACATGCCGCACCGCCGGGGACTGATCGTCGTCCTGGTCGACCCCGACGACGGCACCATCTACCCCCGGGCCGCCGCCATCGGCGCCGAGGCCGTCATCCGGGCCGGAGACAACCTCAACTGGCTGCACCTGCGCCTGCACGACGCCACCGACTGCCGCTACGCCCACTGGGAAGCGCTCCTGGCCGGCGGACCCGCCGACCCTCCCCCACCGGCCAGCAACTGACATCCGGCAGCACGAGCCCCGTGGCATTCCCCCGCGATCCGAAGGAACTCACCCCATGCATGCGATACCCCAACGCTGTGCCCACCGGCCGCTGGCGGGCGGGCTGGTGGTGCCGTACGTGACCCTGATCCACGACGGACACGCGGCCTTCGGTGTCCTCGACGCCGACAAGACCATCAACGCCTTCCGGCGACGCCTGTGCCAGATCTGCGAACACCCGCTGGACGAACGGTGCTTCCTGCTCGTCCGCCCGGCCGATGTCGTCAAGGGCTGCTCCCCGGAACCGGCGCTGCACCCCGAGTGCCTGCCGTACACCGCCGAGCACTGCCCGATGCTGATTCCCCGTCGGTTCGCGATTTCTGAAGCACTGATCCGCCGGAACCCACGTGCCAAGGGGCGCAGTGCGCAGGATAGTGCGCTGGGTTCAGGAACCTGGGCCCGGTTTGCGGGACGGTGTTGACTCCGGGACGCGGTTGTCGAGATGGTCAGTTGCCGCGAGGGGCGTACATGATCACGGGTCATCCCGGCCAGGTACACGGCGGCGCCGATGAGGTCTTGCCGATCGAGGCCACAGCCGTCGGCGATCATAAGCACCCTGAGGCCAGAGAAGCGCGGACACGCGAAATCGGGGAACGATGACCTGTAGGAGTAGCTGGCCACGTGAGCCGTACTGCTCGAGGCCGCGCCTCGAGCGGGCTCTGCGGTGGCATTGGCGTAGGTAGAGGCGGGCATGGCGACTCAGGTCGAGGCGGTTCGTTGTCCTGTCGCCGACCAGATAAGGGGTTGAATTGGGTTTGCCACAGATGGACGGCGGCTGCCCTGTCCGGCCAGTGGTAATTTTCAGGGCTTGCGTACGAGATACCTCAAGCCGGCGACAATTATCACGAGCAGAGCCCAAGAGTACAGGCGCAATATCCAAAGAATGACCATAAATACTTGTCCTACCCGACTGCCAGAGTCCAGGTCACATGCGTCTTGGGTACCACTACTGATCAGAGGCAGAACTTTGTTCACACCGATGCCAAGCTGTTCAACGGTTGAACATTGGCCCGTTGTGCCATGCCAGAAATTGGCGAGCACTCCGGCAATAAGAGCGAATACCACGAGGGCCGCGAGCCACCACACAGCCTTTCGGATCTTATAGCCATAGCGGACAGTGGCATATAGCAGCCATTGTCCGAGTTTGCGTAGGCGGCCCTTAATGTTGTCGGTGTAGCTCAGATGATACTGCTGAGCAATGAGGGGGTCGCGGGCCTCTGATTCTTTTCCAGTGACGCTAAAGACGTGCGCCAATTGCCGATAAGCCTGTGGAGAGTATAGACGGTCTCCCTGGTGGCGCCAGAGCCAGTGGTGCCACTGTTGCGGCGTCGCGTTGCCCTCGCCCCCTATACGCTTGTAGATGAACCCGTCCAGGCTAATTCTCTTATCGGTACAATTTTCATCCGAGTTGGACGCCTGCAAGAACCAAAATAGGCGCAAGGGCCGCTTCGGCGCCTTCTCTGAAGTGCACACAACATCCGGAGGTAGTACTACGTTTTCAGCGCGAGCAGACTGAAGGCTGAATATCAGGCCGCCTGACGAGTTCTTAATGACGCTCCCTGAAAAGTCCACTTCAAGGCCTAGGTCGGCGCCACGCAAGCTGATGCTAGCCTCCGTTTGGTTCCCTTTGAACCTTCCATTTTTCAGCCATATGCGTTCACCGACTTGCAGGTGGTCGGCTTGGAGGGCGGGACCGCTTCGGCTCACCAGCTTAGGCCCGCGGCTGAACAGAAGGGCAAGGCCGATCTGGGCGCCCATCAGGTCAACTGCGGCGCCCGCGCCTGCCTCGGCTTTGAAGTTGTCTTCAAGGAAGACGCTTCCGTTCGGAACTTTAAGTCCCGCCGCCTTCAAGCCCGGCCCTCTCCGGTTGCGCAGCTCCGCGCCCCGGAAATCCAATAGCCCTCCAGTGATGCGCGCGGCCGAAAGCTGTACTGCACCCCATTCGTTACTGTTGGCGTAGGCTTTGAAGTCAGTGCTCAGGAAGGCATTCCCGACGTGCATTCCGTCGGCTCGAAGCGCGGGGCCTCCACTGTCATTGTCCAGTCTCGCGTTACGGAGATCTAGCAGACCGGTGATGCAGGCGCCCGAGAGATGCACCGCGCCCTCGCCCCTGTCGGCGTAGGCTCTGAACCCCTCATTGAGAAATACGCTCCTGGCGTACATTCCATCCATTTGAAGCGCCGGGCTGCCTGAATAGTTATTTAGGATGGCGCCTGAACAGCGCAATTCCCCTTCTATGCGCGCACCGTGGAGCTGCACTGATGTCGCCTTAAACTTGAACGAATTGTTCTGGATAGTGTACGTGCTGAGGGAAACATCCTGATCCACTCGCAGGCCCTCGGCGTCCAGGGCAGGGAGTTTGGTGCCATCTAGGTTAAGGTTGGGCAGGTGAGCATTCCGTGCGATCAGGGGTTGATCAAGAGCGCAACCTTTCAATTCCAACATTATGGAGCTGTCTACCCCCTCGAGGTCGAGTTGACCAGTGATATGCGCCCCTCGCAACCGCAATCCACGCGGATCCGGATCCTCCAAGAGGCTTCCGGTCAGAAGATCGCGGATTGCCTCTGCAGTCATCTGGAGGCGCGGAAGAAAAGCATGGCTAAGCACTTCAGGGTCCAGTTGGCTGCAAACCAATGGACGACCTTCACGAGTTTCCCGGACTAGCCGTCGTGTGCGCCGATCCATAAACCCACCGTAGGGGGTTGGGGAGAGTCTTGCATCCCGGCTCACTGATGACCCTCCATCCTGAGTAGATCGCCGTGCTTGCGGAGGAGTTGACCGCTGAGTGGGCGGATTACTCGGGAGACACTGGAGGCGGAGTTGGCGGAGTCCGTGGAAGCCCGAGTCGAGGATGTCTAGGGCGCTAGGCAGCGGGACAAGGCGCGGGCATCAACGAACCGGCAGGGCAGCGCTGGCGGTTGGCGGCCCGCAGGTGCGTCAGCAGGCTCGCGGCGGCCGGGGTGGAGCGTGCTGGTCGTCGTGCCAATGCTGTCGGTCTCGGTCAAGGAGTGGCGGATTGTCCGGTCCGCCGCTGGTATTCAGCGAAGCTGACGTGGTCGACGGTGGCGGTGTAGCGCTGCGCTGCGCTGCGTTGACAGTGAGACCAAAAAGGTCAGCGATGCGTCGGGAATCGCCTTGGCTGGTGTGTGCTTCGTCGAGGATTCGGTCTTCGCGCAGGGCCTGGGCGGAGGTGCCGAGTACCTTGTTGATCCATTTCCCTGTCACGGGCGTCAGATGCCCGGCCGTCGCCTGGTTGATGAACAGGTGCGGGTTGCCGCTGTTTCGCGGTAGACCAGGTAGCCCTTCAGGGCGGCTCGTGCCTGCGGCGCGAGAAGGATCTTCCTGCCCTCGATGGCGAGCCGGCCGTCGATGACATCGGTGACGGACAGCGCGCGCAGTTGGAGCGGACGCAGTCCGTGGAAGATCAGAAGAGTTCCGCAGGCGGCCTTCGCCGGATCCGAATCGTTGACGAGGCGCCGCAGCACCGGAACGTCCATCGACACCGGAGTTCGAGGCTCGGGCATGCCGACCTTTATCCGCGTGGTCGGGTTGGTGAACACGCGCCTGCGCCCGTGGAGAACCTGAAAGATCGACCGCAGGCTGGAGACCATCTCGCTGCGGTCGGTCCCGCCAACGGGCAGTACGGCAACAACGTCGTCGCGGGTAACTTCGCGGAGCGATTGCCGGGTCGTCGCCCAGAAGTCGAGCGCGGGCAGGGCAGCGTAGAGGTGGTTGCGAGTCGTCCGGTCGGAACGCGGGTGACGCCGCGGCACGACGGCACTGCCGTTCTGCATGACGTCGGCCCACTCGCCGATCTCGCTGCGTATCTGTGCGGGCAGGTGAGCGGTCTTCCGCTCGACCCAGGCGGTGACGGCCGGCGAGCGGTCGTCCGTCAGGAAGCCTGCGTGGTCCAGGACCTCGATGGTCGGGCGGACTGGAAGCGCGAGTTCGCGGATCATGGCCACGCGGGTGGCGTCGACCGGTCCTCCAGGGGTGTCCTGGGTGGCCAGCAGGACCTTGAGAGCACGGTTGACCGCACCAGTCAGGTCGCGGGTCCAGCCACGCTGTTCGCCAAGGTCCAGACACTTGGCTTCGAGGGACTCCAGCAGCTCGGGCATGACGGGATCGGGCACCGTCAGGGTGCGCAGGCGCCCGTAGTCGCGGCGAGCGTCGAACAGGATGAGCTGGCGGTGGACAACAGGGGCGATCGGTCGCAAGACCGGACGCCTGCGCGAGCGAGTGCGGCGGGTGCGGAAGCGCCGGGGTAGCGGACGGCGGAGGGGCGGCACCAGCAGTGCCAGCCGCTGTTCCATGCCGTGGAAGAATAGCTGGTGGCCGCCGGTGACAGCTTCAAGGCGGTCGGGGTCGGTCGGGTCACGTGCCCAGGACCGGCTTCGGCGCCAGCACAGGCGGCACTCCTCTGCCGGGTTGAGCGACGCGGTCCGCCCGCAAGAGGTGCACGTGCCTTCGCCGGGATGGCGTCTGGCCCAGTCGCGGCAGGCGTCACAGGTGCCTCCGGTCGATTTGAACAGGCCCCATGCATCGCACCGTTGGCACGAGTCGGGCAGCGGCGGCGCGCCTTTGTGGCAGCGCTGGCACAGTCCTGCCGTGTAGTAGTCCGGCGAGCCGCAACGACGGCACGGCGGTGGTGTGTGCGAGCCGCGTGTGCGGCAGGCGTAGCAGTACTTGGCCTTGGTGTGTGCAACCGGTCGAAGCCCGCATCCAGGGCACGTTCGCGGGGCGGTCACGCTGGCGGCAATGTGCGGTTGCGTCCGAGTCGAGGCGTGACCGAGTTGGTCCCGCCAGCCTCTGCCTCGGCTGGCCTGGCCGGGCGGCGGGCCGCCGCGACCTCGGGCTCATGGACCAATAGGTCACCCGTTGTGCAGCCCAGGACGGCGCAGATGATGTCCAGGTCGTCCAGGCGCACGGTCGTCGGAGTGCCGGTCCACAGCGCGGACATCTTCCCCGCGCTGATCTCCAGTCCGGCCTCCGCCAGGCGGCGGCGCATCTCGGTGGACTTCCAGATGCCTTGCTCCGCGGCCGTCATCCGCAGGTTCCAGCGCACCGTGTCACTTCCCGTTGCTCGCCCCGAGCCGGGCGGCGACCCGTTCGTTCGCCGCGGCCCAGGTGTGTTCGATGTGGTCGTCATAGACATGGACATAACGTGTCGTAGTAGACAGCCATTCGTGTCCGAGGAGCTCTTGGATCGCTTTCAGGTCCAGCCCCTGGGCGTAGTACTCGGACGCGCAAAAGTGTCGCAGCCCGTGCGGCGTCAGACGGCCGGACCAGGACGGCAGGTGCAGCCCAACGGCTTTGGCCAGCCCGGAGCGGAGAGCGTCGTCGCCCACGCGGCGGCACCAGCCGGTGTACGGATCTCGGCGCTCGCTCGGCAGCAGCGGCGCGTCGGGGTCCGCGTAGTCGTCGCCGAACTGGTGACGCACGTCGGTGAACCACCAGTTCACCAGCGCGTCCACCGAGTTGATCGCCGGGACGAGCCGGGCTTTGGGGCCGCGGCCGCGGCTTCCCTTGCCATGCCGGACGTGCAGCTTGCCGTACTCGCCCAGGTCGGGCCGCCAGTCGCGGATGTCGAGCATCCTGGTCTCCCCGATCCGCAGCCCGGCGCGCCGCCACAGCGACGCGGCGAAGTAGTCCCGGGCGGCCGGCAGGTACTTGCGTGCCGACGGCAGCAACGTCCGCCAGGCCGCGAACAGGTCGCCGACCTCCGAGGAAGACGGCGGAATGCGCGGCGAACCGTAGTCGGCCTTGGTCGGGCGGTTGAATTCGTCGATCGGCTGGACCAGCACGTGTCCGGTCAGCGCATGCACATCGCCCTGGTAGCGGGCGATGAGGAAGTCGAAGAACTGGGCGATCGAGCCCGCCTTGTTGTGCACGGTGCCCTTCGCCAGGCCCCGGACCTTGCGCTGGTGGACAAGGAAACGGTCGGCGTCGTCTGGCTGCACGGTCCACACCGGCCGACCCACGAACCGGATCAGCTCGAAGGGGACCGCCCGGTCGCCCGCGATCGTGACGTCCTCGACCCCGGCTCCGACGGACGCCAGCAGGTACTGGTCCACGAGCTCTTGCTCGTAGTCCTGGTACTCCTGCTCCGTGCGCAGGCTTCGCGGCGAACCCAGCGAGCGCACCGTCGCTAACGCCACAGAGTCCTCACTCACTTCACCAGGAGCGACAGTGCGCCGAAGATATCAGCGAACCTTCAGGAATCTCGACCAAATGCCAGAATCTCCCATCAGCCCCACGCACCCGTCACGGCCTGGCCTGTGCGGCCACCAGCGACAAGAACGCTCCAAGGAACCCACGGGAGTTCGTGTAAACGGCAGTGCCACGCACTACCGCCGCAGCCCGGTCCTAGCCAGCCACCTCGCTGGACGGCCCTGCACCGATCCGTCCTGCCTCTGTCTGTCCGGCACGACGGACGAGGGGGACCCCGCCCGCAGCGGCAGCCCCGCCGACCGGTACGAGGCCTGGATGCTCCACACCCGGAACTACCGGCTGGTCTCGCTGCCCGAGCGGCCCGATGTGCCCTCCGGTATCAGCCTCGACGTGCCCGTCCTGCGCAGGCGCGTGCTGCGCACCGCGACCCTCACCCCCGACCAGCAACACCTGATGGACCTCTTCAACGGCCTCATGAACGGGTCCTGAGCGCCCCGTTCCGCACGGAAGGAAACCGTCATGCCGATCACACCGGACCCGGCCACGCCCGTAGGCGGGGCCATCATCGAGCTGGCCGACCTGATGGACGGCCTCCAGGAGCGCACCGGCGAATGGCCGGGGGCGGACACCGTCAGCATCCTCGAAGGGTGGCTGAGCCGCTTCAGCTTCGCCGTTGAGGAGAACCTCAGCCCGCAGGTGACAGGCCGCGTGTGGGTGCTGCGCCAGTGGGACCGGCACAGCGACGATGTCACGCTCTGGGCTGACGAGGCCTCCGCCCTTGCCTCGCTGGCGCAGCAAGTGCGCAGCGCCTGGGACGACGTGGCGGGCGAGGACGGCGTCCCGTTCCGTCCGCCCGCCGACGACCGTAAGGCCGTGGACCTCTTCTACGGGTCGAGGGAGAACATCGAGGGCTACACGCTGTACGACGCGGACATCTGGCTCTGTTCACGAGAACCGACAGCAGATGTTCACCACTTCGGGAGGCAGCTGGGTGAGCCCCTGAATCGAACTGCTTGAGCCTCGTGACATCGTCGTGACGCCTTCGCGGCAGGCGTCACAACAAGTCGGGTGCACTCCCCTGGGCGGGGTACTTGGATGCCGGGTGATCCGGGCCGCCGGCCGGGGCGGTGGCACGCAGCGCCGCTTCGACCCGGCGGTTGTTGGTCATGGATGCCGTGACGGCCGTCATCGCCAGGAGGAGGACGGCGGCGGCGTAGAGCGGGGTGCGGATGTCGTAGGTGGTGGCCAGCCAGCCGCCGAGGAAGGCCCCGATGGGGGCGGCGCACATGGCCAGCATGCGGGAGGTGGAGGCGACCCGGCCCATGAGGTGGGCCGGTACGATCGCCTGCCGGAGGGAGGGCCCGAGCACCATCGTGGCGCCCATGCCGGCCCCGCAGACGGCGAGCGCCAGCCCGGCCACGTACGGGTTCGGGGCGGCGGCGAGGCCCAGGATGGCAAGCCCTTCGACTGCGGCTGTGCAGGTCAGTGCGGTGCCGGTGCCGAGTCGTCGGCCGAGGTGGGAGGCGATGCCTGCGCCGAGCAGGCCGCCGGTGGCCTCCGCCGTGAGGAGCAGGCCGAAGCCGTAGGTGTCGATGCCGAGGCGGTCGTGTGCGAAGAGGGCGAGGACGGTCTCGACGGCGAGGAAGGCGACGTTGCCGACCGCCGGGCGGAGCGCGAGGCCGAGCAGTAACCGGTCCTGGAAGACGTATGAGGCCCCGGCCCGCGCCTGCCGAAGCAGCGACTCGCGGATTTCCGGCACGGGCCGGGGTATGGCGGGCAGCGTACGTACGAGCAGTGCGGAGAGCATGAACGACACCGCGTCGGTGAGCAGCGGAACCGCCCGCCCGAGCGCGAGCAGCGCACTGCCCGCAGGCGGCCCCGCGAAGCCGGACATGGCGGTCTGGGCTCCGCGCAAGCGGGAGTTGGCGCGTTCCAGGAGTTCGGGGTCGCGGCGGAGCAGATCCGGCAGATAGGCCGTGGCGGCCGTGTCGAAGAAGAGTCCGCCGAGGCCGAGCAGGAAGGCGACGGCCGCGAGCAGCGGAATGCTCAGCACGTCGAGCACGGCCGCCGCCGCGGGTATCCCGAGCAGTACCGCACGTGCCGTGTCCGCGACCCACATCGTGCGCCGGCGGTCCCAGCGGTCCACCAGCGCACCGCCGAGCACCCCGAAGAGCAGCCACGGCAGCGTCCCGGCGGCCGTGACGACGGCGAGCGCCATCGGATCCCGCGTCAACGTCAACGCGAGCAGCGGCAGCGCCGCATGCGACACTCCGTCACCGAGCGAGGACACCGTCTGCGCAGTCCATAACCGTCCGAACCCGGTCGGCAACTTCCGGACGTCAGAAGTCACTTGGCGTCTCCCTCGGCCTGGTCGCGCCGCGCCGGGTGGAACAGTGCGAAGACAAGTGACGCGTCCGGCAGCGACGGATCGGACAGCTCCCGGTACTCGTCCGCCAGTGCCTCCAGCCGTGCCCCCAGCTGTGCGAACTGCTCCTCGGTGAGCCGCAGATGCGCCATCCGTAC
This sequence comes from Streptomyces violaceoruber, assembly GCA_000720805.1. Lineage (GTDB taxonomy): Bacteria > Actinomycetota > Actinomycetes > Streptomycetales > Streptomycetaceae > Streptomyces > Streptomyces cellulosae_A. Next base: position 1,865 of record JODI01000132.1, on the reverse strand, counting down.
GTGCCGCTCGCCATCCACCGGCGACGCCTCCAGGTCCGCCACCGCATGCCGCATCAGCACATCCGGCCCTCCCTCGCCCGGATCCGGCAGCACGATCGACCGTGCGGCCATCGCGTAGTACCGCTCGGTGACACCGCGCACCTTCCGCGTCCGTACCACCTTCACCAGGCCGGCCCGCTCCAGCAGCCGCACGTGGTAGCTGGAACTGCCTTTCGCAAGGCCCACCCGCTCGGCGATCTGCGTAATCGTCGCCGGCTCGAAGCGGAGCACGGCCATGATCCGGTGGCGCGTGAGGTTGGAGACAGCGCGCAGCTGCTCGTCCGTGGTGACGTGAAACGTCTCGCGAACATCATCGGTAGGCATGCGAGCAATGGTCAACGATCCTTGACCATTGAGCAAGGGGATTCCACGCGGACCTCCGGAACGTGCTGTCCGGCGCGCGAGATCTTCTGTCACCCTCACCCGCTGCCGATCCGGCCAGCTGATGGCAGATCAGACCAAGATCACTCAATGGCACTTTCCGTACCTCAACATGCCTCGGCAGAAATCGAACGACCGCTGGCCCTCATGCCTCCCGAAGTGGTGAACATCTGCTGTCGGTTCTCGTGAACAAGGCCAGACATCTCCCGCTGGGTGCTCGCGCCGCGAAATCCCAGCCTCTCGGACTCCGAGGAGTGCGCGGAGGCGAACAGCGCGGCGGTGTTCCACGCGATGCGGGGGCCTGAGGACGAGGGCCTTCCCTGCATGGAGATCGCGGGCATCCTCGTGTTCGCCTACCTCGACGCCGACCGCGGGGCCGTACAGGTCTCCGTTCATCTGGACACCACCGACGAGCAGTTGGTCCGGGCCGACGGCACGGTTCCGATGGTGGTGGAGATCGGGGACGCCACGGTGTTCGACAACCTCACCCCGCCGCCGGCCCCGGCGCAGCGGACCGGGCGGAAGTCGCGCTTCCTGCGCCTCACCCGCCGTACCGCACTCTCCGGAGCGGCGGGAAGTGCCGACAAGTTGGGTTGACCTCTAAAAAACACTATTATTTTATATAGGAGGTGTAGGGCCTGTCGAGCCGACGCGTCGTCAGTACCTACGTGATCCGTGAACCACGACCCGGACTCCTGTCCACCACCATCCGCCTGTGGCAGGGTTCTGTCCCGCCACCTGCCCCCTCACCCTGCTGCACCTGAGCTTTACTGTCGGCGTGGATCTCAGTTTTGACCGTTCCTGGTCGAACTGAGCAAACAGCCGACGCCGGTTCGACCTCCGTTACAAAGGCGTCGAATCGGTGGATGCGCTCACGTTGTTGATCTTGGCGGGCTCAGGTGTCGTAACCATCCTCTTATTCACAGTTCGGGGCATTCTGGAGCAACTACCCGACCTGTTCGCCGCGTGGCACCGCGCGAAGAGGGCGCTGAGGGATCAGGAGCCGAACGGCGAGTAGAGCCAACTGTAGGGGCCCGTCGAACATCAAGAGGCGTCTTTGGTCACTCCTCCTTCAAAGGCAGTAACCGTCGTCCTCACGCTCGTCCAGTCGAACGACGCCGACCAAGATCAACCAGCACTTCTGCCTGAGCTGACAACCCTGCGGCAGCTCACTGAGCGCCGCTTGCCGCACGCCCGAGGCCGGACGACTGCTGCCCGCCGGTGATACACCGGCAGGCAGCAGCGGATGAATGGGGAAAGCCACAGCAGTCCCGCATCCCGGGAAACCGGGTCCTGCGTGACGTCAATCGCCAAAGCTGTCCTCATCCTGGAGCGGCAACGCTGAATGAACCGCTCCGGGATCGGTGGAGGCTCTATGCATTGACTGCAGCCGCCGGTTGGGGCTGCTGTTGAGCGTAGTAGTTGGTCTCGTGTTCGTGGGGCGG
>JODI01000131.1 GCA_000720805.1 Streptomyces violaceoruber | reverse complement strand
CCAGCAGCGTGGACCACACCCACCGGCTCCTGGCAGCCATCCTCCGCCGCCGCAGAGCTGTGACCATGACGTTCCTGGCCCAACTACTGAACGTCAACCTAACCAACCTGTCCATCCAGTACCAGGACGCAAAACGGCTCCTTGACCTGCACCGGATCCTCATCACGCCGATACCCGGATCGCCCGCCCGCACATTGGAACAGCTACACGCCCGAACAACCCCCGCGGAACCCGTCGCTGACAGTTATTGAAATACGGGTCCCGGACGTGCCGGTGTACTGCCGGGACACCCCGGCCGACGTGGTGCCCTTCTTGATGAACCCTGTGTCATCGATGATCAGCACGCCGTCCGGGCCGAGTTGTTGTCCGACGTACTCGCGCAGGTCGTCTCGAACGGCGTCAGCGTCCCAGCGGGCACCGTTGAGCAGATGCTGCAGCCCAGCAGGGTCACGATGTCCGGCGTACTCGGCCAGTTGCCAGCCGTTCTTGCGGCCCACCGGCGCCAGCAGGCCGCGGACATAGTCCCGCATCCGCCACCGCAGATCCGCACGACCGAACCGGCCCGCCACCCGAGCGAAGACGGACTCCAACTCCCCAGCCCAGCCCTCGACTTCAGTAATCCCCTCCACGACCGGACAACGAGAAGAAGCAGCTCAGGACACGATTTCTGACTGGAGTACTAGGGCATCAAGGGCAATCTGCCTACCTCAAACGCCCTCTTACAGTCCTCCTCCCTGTACCCGGCAACCCCATGCGGAGCTCAGGTCGGCAAGCGCCTACGAAGATAGGGACGCAACCTGCGGCGTCGGCGTAGTTGTGTCCCTCAGTGCACGTGAGCCGATGCCCATGGCGACCACCAGGCAGGTGGCAAGGAGCAAGGACACACGCAGGTTCGTCCAGGCAGCCACGGCGCCGAGCACGGTGGGCGCCAGCATGCCTGCGCCATAGGTGAGGGTCGAAACTCCGGAGACCGAGTGGCCCGACCGCCGTCCGGCGCGCCCAGCCGAGGCGATCGACATCGGAACGACGAGCGCCACTCCCGCTCCGAGAAGCCCGAATCCCAGTGTGGTCGCCGAGGCCCCTGGCGCCACAATCACCAGCACACCGCCCACCAGGCCCACGCCACTCGCAAGACGCACCGTACGCTGTGCACCCCATCGGTGGATCACAAGGTCACCGCCGAGACGGCAGCCGGCCACGGTCAGTAGAAAGAGCGTGTAGGCCAATGCGGACGTTCCGGGCGCCGCGGAGGTCACCTTGCTCAGGTAGACACCGCACCAGCTGGCGACGCCCACCTCCACAAACATGGCGCAGAAACCGACCAGCCCTATCCGAAGCACCGGCCCACGCGGCAGGGCGGCCCGGGCCCCCCGCTCTCCCCTGGCATCCGTTGCGGCGTCGCCGGGCAGCAGACTTCTCCCTGCCACCAGCGCCACGAGCACCAGGACCGCCATCACCAACCCCACATGCGCCACAGCTCCGAGTCCCGCATAAGCGGACGCGGTTCCCAGCCCCGCTCCCCCGAGTGCTCCCAGGCTCCACATGCCGTGGAAGCCGGACATCAGGGGACGGCCGAGACTTCGCTCCACCGCCAGCCCCTGGACGTTCATGACCACGTCAAGCAGGCCGGCGACCGCGCCGTACACGAGAAGCGCCGCGCACAACGCAGCAAAGTTCGGCACCACCACCGGTAGCAGCGGGCAGACCAGCCACACGCCGAGCAGACACCGCGCCAAGGTCCGCCCGCTGAACCGGTCCATGATCCGGCTGGCGTAGAGCAGAGTGACGGCCCCCGCGATCGACGGCATGAACAGCGCCACGGCCAGTTCGCCGTCGCTCAGACCCAGTCGAGCCTGGACGGACGGGATGCGGACGGTGAACGTGCCGGTAGCCACACCGTTCAAGGCGAAGATCGCGGCAACCGACCACCGCGCCCGCCGGGCCCCTTCTGGAAGTATCACTTGGTTCTCCATGATCGCGGGTCAGAAGGCCACGTAGGGCAGCCACGGCGCCGTCGCCGACCGGAATGCCTGGGCCCCGTGGTCCAGCGCACCGATGGTCAGTTCCCGCACCTGCCCAGCTGCCGCTGGCCCGTGCAGGCTCACTCCGCCCAGGTACACGGCGCCCAGTTCCCGTGCGGACAGTGCAAGGTCCGCAGCCTGACGTGTACGCGTGCACTCCGCCCCTTTTCCGTCGCCTGACAGCCGCCAGCGCCCGGTGTTCCAGGGGCAGAATTCATCGTCGACTTCGATCACGATGTCCACGGGGACCGCATAGGTTCGCGTGGCCAGCGCGCTGCCCACGTCCACGAGGCGGAGATAAAGAGAATCGAGTACTCGCGCGTCGCAACGCCGGATGTCGGTGACCAGGTGAATGAGCGGATCGTCCGTCGGCCGGTTTTCGGCGACCACGGAAGAAGTGAGATCGAGGTCGAAGAGATATCGCCAAAGGGCCGCGTATGCCTCGGGAGAGGACGCCTCCACATCGCGGACGTGCACGATGCCCTCGGCTCCGTGTGCCGCCCACACGGGTTCCACCGAGTACCGCGCGTACCCGGAGAATTCGCCGGCGATGTCGACGGTCACGCATTGCAGAGGGGAATGGGCGGCTCGCCCGGCGTCGGGAGCGAGTAGCGGCAACCGGTTCCAGCCCGGTCCGCGCACGAGCGCGCCTGGACGCGATCGGATCCGCTGGGCGTAGAGAGCCTCGCACCGGTCGAGGACCAGCTCAGGTGGGAAAAGCCGCAACCGCGCCGCATCGGTCCCCTCCGGGGTGCGCAGTGCGACCCTGGTGCTGTCGATGGTGAGGGAGAGTCGGACGGCGGCGCTTCCAAACCCGTATCTCCCGTAGATGTCAGGCTCTGACGCGGTGAGTAGCGCCAGGGGCTCGCCACGTTCACGTGTGTCGTCAAGCAGCCGGCGCATCATCGCCCGCAGCAGACCACGTCGACGGTGGGTCGGCTGAACGCTCACCATGGTCAGCCCCGCGGCCGGGACAAGGGCGCCGCCGGGGACCGAGACCTGGAAGAAGAATGCACCGGCCGTGCCCACGATCCCGTCCCCGCTCCGTGCGGCCAGCGAACGGGCCACCTCGGTGAGGCCGCGCCAAAGGCGCCGTTCCTCGGGGGCTTTGGGTACTCCACCCAGGGCGCGTTCGAATGTGCCGTACCAGGCGTCCCACTCCTCCTGTGTCAGAGTCCCGATGTTTACAGAGTCCGGACCTGTGGTCACGTTCATGATCCCCCTTGTCGGCCGCGTGCATGAAACCGTGGAACCCTCAGGGCATCGAAGGCCTCGACATAGTCACCGCATCCGGAAGTGACACCGCGGTACCGGTTCAGTCCCAGCGCGCCTTCGTCCCAGCGGGCCAGTTCGATTTGAGAGTCGTACTGGCGCAGTGCCTTTTCCTTCTGAGCCGCATGTTGTGTGATGTCCACGAAGGCTGATGGCCGCGCCAGAGGTGTCCAGACCTCGTACGCATAGACCTCATCCGGCACGGAACATGGTTCACCCGCCTCCGGGTAGACCGGATACGCCGCTGCCCACCGTGCTTCCATGGCGAGTTCATGCGCCGTTCGGTGCGACGGATCGTCGTCATCGGCATGCGGGATGTACAAGGTGGTCGGTCGGAAACTCCGAAGGACAGCAACGAGTTCGACGAAGAGCCTTCGGTCGGCACCGAGCTGGATGGGGTCCCCTCCGAGGGTGACCATCTCGGTCACGCCGAGAACTGCCGCCGCCGCCTGTGCCTCTGCCTCGGTTGCGCCTCCTGTGCCGCACAGATGTACCACCCCAACCGCGTCGCCACGCGCGGCATGGGCGCAAAGAGCGCCGCCGCATCCGATGGTCTCGTCGTCTCTGTGCGGACTGACCACAAGGACTCGGTCCGTCTTCCGGCCCAGCTGGTTGCCTGAGTGCACGTGACTCCCTCCATCCTCTGTCCGAACTACCCTGTCCGGATCCATCCGGCGCTCTCTCACTCCCCAGCCCCTGCTGAGGAGACGATGTGAGACCAAACCCTCAACTGTGCCGCATAGGCCTGTATTTCAGTCGTTGCCTGACGCTCGAGCATCGCGTGATAATCAATCCAAGGCTTCTGTGCGAAAGCACTCAGGCGGGCTCGGAGAGTCGTGCCGTACTCGCGAACAGCGGGAATAGCCGACTTTCTTGCCTGCCGCAGGTCTTCTTTGAATTCTGCGTGGAGGGCGTGCGCCAGGGCGGGTGGCACTATATAGCCCGGCTGTGGTGCGCGGAGTGATTCTCCAGCCGTGAGCAACCACTGGGAATAGTCCCGGATTCGGGGCAGGCCGGCCAATACCATGTCGGTGTGACGCAACAGGGGCCAGAGCAACTCCTCATTGGCCAGGTAGGAAGGCAGCTCTCCACGGCCGGAGTCGGTGACGTCACCCCTGTGGTGCTCCAGTGCGGTACCGGCCACACAGCCGGTCATGCCGCGGAAGCGGGCCAGTTGTCCCACCGCGAAGTCGCCCAGGCGTACTTTGGTCGCCCACATTGTGAGAGGCTGCAGCAGGGCTTGTCCCGAGAATCCGACAACGGTGCCGAAGGCGGAAGTCCACTGTCGTAACGAAACAGTGGGCGGTGCCTCGGTGAAACCCCTTTGCAGGGGCATTCCTCCCTTCAGGAATACCGCCCGGTCCTCGGCTCTGACGGCTTCGCTCATCACGAAGCGATGGCTGAGGCGGGCTCGATAGTCCACTTCGCCGCACGTGTGGAAGTGGACCATTCCCGCGGAACCGTGCGGTTCCCGCTCGGCGCCGCTGACCCGTTCGAAACCGGCATCCTCGTACGTCGGTGTCTGTGCCGCGAAGGGCAGGGCTTCCAGATCCGTGGCGTGCAGGCACCGGTCGACGATGTGCGGGAAATCCACCGGATGCCGTTGTGATGCGCCGTTTTCCCCGACCAGGTCCACCATGTGCTCGGCCAGTACGCGCGCCTCTTCGGTGTGCGTGGCCATGTCCCGTGAGCCGGTGGGCCTGCGTTCGACGGCGAAGGGGATGGCGTCCTCCTCCAGCCACAGCAGGTCGCGACCCGCGAATCGAGTGAACACGGCGTTGGCCGTACCGGGGAGTCCCGGGGTGAGAGCACGGCCTGCGGCCTCCATGTCGTGCCGCGGGAGGCCAAGCCGGTCTAGTCGCTGCAGCACGTGGCCGCGGAACCGGTGTTTGGCGCCGCGCCGCCCGTCTCCTCGCCACTCGGAGAACCGGACGACCTCGATTCCATAGCGGTCCGCGGCCTGCGCTGCCACGGCCTCCAGTTTCCCTGCGTGCGCCGGTGAGGCGGCGTCGTCAGCCAGTACGACGGTCAAATCCTGGTGCCCGTAGTCCCTGATCACAGGCAAGTACGCCAGCAGAGCCGTCTGGACGTCCGCCGGCCGGCCGGCGCTGGACAGCACGAGCACCGGCCGCTGCGGAGCCAGCCGAACCCGTGGCAACCGGGCTCCGTCGAGCACCGCCCACTCCTCGGAACGCACCGGCCGGTACCGCGAGGTGAGCAGCGAAGCGCAGGAGGTATCGGCCGGCACGAGGCTGGTTCGGATGATCTCTGTCAGCGCTGCGTCCCGGTCCGCCGCGGGATGCAGGGCGGCGACCGCGGCGCGCGCCAGGCTGGTGTTCACCGCGATCAGCGCAGTCGGGGCTTCCACCCATGAGATCTGTGCCGCCAGCCGGAAATTAAGGGCCCGGGTGATCTTCTTCAGCTGCCGCGCCCGCGCACCGTCGTGCATGCGCAGGGTGGGACGCAGGCTGAGGAGGAACTCGAACAGGTCGCAGGCCGCATCGCCACCTTCGGCAGCCCATGGATCGTTTGGGTGGACCCCCAGCGCGTTCAGCGCGACCGCCCGGCCCTGAGCGACCGCACCGAGCCAGCGAGCAAGCGACGGATCGGTCCAGAAGGGCGTCACCGTCGCTCCCCTGGCGTGGGTTGCAGGGCGTGTCGGGACGAGGGGTTGCCGAGTACGCGCAGCGCCGGAACGCCGTCCAGGAACTCATGGGCGTAGGCCTTGATCTGTGCCATCAGCTCCAGCAGCACAGCATCGTCCACTCCGCACTCCCCGGCTGTGCCGAGCTTGGCTCGGTGGATCGCCGCCGTATCGAGGGCCGACCACACGAGCAGGCCGTAGATCACCCGGGCCGTCGGCATGGGCAGGGACTCCCGCAGGAGCATTCTGTGCACCCGGGTAGCGGCGGTGCGGGCGGTCGAAGCGAGGAGCCGCAGGACATGCGCGCTGGCGGTGCTCAGTGTCCATTCGTCGCAGCGGCGTTCGAGGACTGCCCAGACGGGTTCGCCGTCCTGGTGCGCCAGGGCCGTGGCCCTGTACACCTGCACGGCGGACGTACCCCCGGCGCGGAGCAGGTCTTCGGTATCGACGCCCGCGCAGGTCGCGAGGTGGGTGTCGTCATCCCCTCGGTGGCGCGTGTCCTCGGGGACCGGGCCCGTCGCACGAAAGACACGTCGGACGGTCCGACCGAGCAGGCTGTCGCCATGGCGCCCGAACCAGCCCTGGATCGCGGCCAGCGCTCTCGGGTCGGTTTCCGACCGCACCGCGCGGGCACCGCGCGAACAGGCGGCGACGAGGGCGTCGTCCGCAGGGCGTGATGCCCGTTCCCACTGGGCGAGATCCGCATTGGCGGTGGCCAGTTGCAGCACTGCTTGGTGGACGTCGACCCGCTGGGCCAGCAGGACACTCGCCTGCTGGACAGATGTGTACGCACGGCCGACAAGGGCAGGCAGGGTGCCGCTCGGCGGACGCCGTGGCAGCAGCCACCCGAACGCGGGGCGCGCCAGCACCCCGTCGGCCGTGATGCCGATGACTGACAGACAGCGGTACGAGTCTTTCCGTGGATCGGCCAGCAACCGGGCCTGGGGCACGGTGAGTTGCACCGCTTCTTGGGCGGTGTTCGCCCACATGCGCAGCAGGTCGTCCGGTCGTGGTATCGGCATCTCATCCCGCCGTGCTGTCGTCGATGAGCAGATCGTCGCCGTCGAGGGAGGCGGCACGGATGGCGATGCCGCAGCCAGCCGGCCCATACAGGTGTGCTCCGTCCGCGCCGCGGAAGACGGACCGGTGCCAGGAGCAGACGAGGGTGCCTGCCACGGTGTACGCCTCACTCAGCGGAGCTCCGCTATGGGGGCACAGGAAAGCGTGGACGACTGGGGAGCCGTCGACGAGACGCGCCAGCATCCTGCCGTCGTCCGTGTCCACCTCGACGACACGGCCGTCGGTCAACTGTGCGCCGATGCGGGCAACACGTTTCATGCGGTCTCCTTGGAAGGCGGGCCGACCGGCGTCTCGGAATACCAATGGGCATGGGGGGGACCAGCGCAGCGCAGGCTCCGCGTCGGCGTCCACGAAGTACTGCACGACCAGGCGTCGCAGTTCGTCAGCGTCGATGGCGCTCGGTGCCGGAACGCTGCTCTCGCTGTAGAGTTGGAGAAGCGGTGTGGCGCTCGACGGCGGCTCACAGAACCAGGTGCATCCGGCCTGGTTCTCCGCCTCGTTCAAGCGGGCGGCGAGCACATCACCGCGCACTCGGGCAGGTACCGTCCGGCTCTGCAGGTCGACGAAGCTCTCATAGCGGAAACGCATGCTGTGCCGTCCATCGGGGCGCAGAAGAAGAACACTGAGTGCGCGGGTCGATTCGTGAACGGCCCACTCGTGCAGCGGCTCCTCCTCATCCTCGACCACCGCCAAATCGAGGTGCGGATACTCGGTGATGGCAGTGGGCCGGGCTCTGAGGATGCGGCGGGACCGATCGATCTGTTCCCATTCCTGCGCCCAGTGGTCTTCCCATTTCTGCGGAGCCGACAAGCAGTCTGGTGCCGCTTCAAGGACTCCGGCAAAGAGCCGGCCGGTATGATCTTCGACCGTGAGGGATCCGGCGCTGTCGAGAATCGACCGCTGGATCGCCTTCTCTGCAGCCAGTAACGCGAGACACGACCGCACCGGTTCGGCGCCCGTGAACATGTCGAAGTCACCGCACACGGCCGTCCGGGCCACCAAATCTCGATGGCGGAGCGCCTGGTCAGGAGCGGTCAGGGACCACACGCTGAGTAATCCGTCGACGTCGTAGTGGTCGCAACTGACCGCCGTGGCGCCGTCCAGCAGTTCCTCCCGGCGTGCTTGCCCGAGTGCCAGCAGTCCTAGCACTGACTGCGTGCTGACGTCTGCCTTGAGTTCCGAGGGCGTGCCATTACCCGGCCAGTGACTGAGCTCCAACCTGGTAAACGGTGTCCGCAGAGAATCGACAAACACATGCGGTACGCCTTCAAGCGCCTTCCCATACGGAACGTACGGTAACGGCCTCATACAAATTCCTTCTCGCCCGCAGCCCGCTGACAGGTCAGAGGGGATGGAGTCGGTTCGAACAGCCGAAGCGCGGCCGCCTTTTGGTGCGCTTCGGCATAACCGAACGCTTCCCCGACTTCGCACCACGTCGTCGCAGGGTCGAGCAGGTACTGGCGGACGACCTGCTTCGCAGCAAGGGCCCTGCCGATGAGTTCCGGCATGTCGTCCGGTCCGCGGCTGACGAACACCGACCGGCATCGAGGTCCCAGCACATACATTCCTGCCGCAACGCAGTGCTGGTAAGAGGGCTTCTCGACAAGGCCGGTCAGACGGCCGACTCCGTCCGATTCCAGGACCGCGAACGGCACCTTGGTGGTATGGGAGGCCGCAACTACCGTGAGATCCGCACCCGACCTCATGTGTTCGACAACGATGTGCCCCAGATCAACGTCCGTCAGCACGTCGCCGTTCAGGACGAGAAGGTGTGTGTTCACCTCTTCCAGCAACCGTAGCGGGCCTGCGGTGCCGAGAGGGGAATCCTCGACGGTTACGGAGAAGTGAAGCGAGGGCCAGCGTTCACTGTTGGCCTCGACGTACGCTTTGATCAGCGCTGCAGAATGACCGAGCATCAGATGTACGCGGTGAATCCCCGCGACAGCGATGCGGTCCAGGACATAATCAAGCAGAGGCCGTCCGGCTATCGGCAGGAGAAGCTTCGGCAGCACGTCGGTGACGGGCTTCAGACGCGTCCCCAGCCCTCCAGCCATCAATACCGCATGCACATTCTGGCGCTCTTCAATGAGTTTCGTCACGTATTTCTTCATCTGGTCCTGTCCATTGCCGTGAGTCCCTCGTGTTCGCCGACGCGATGAGGCGCATTGCCGCTGCTCAACACTGATTTGGCCCAGACCGACGAATTCAGCCTACGATGCAATGCCTCGGTCGAGAGGGGCAGCCGATGGCAGATTTAGCCGCAGGACGGTAGCGGCCAGGACTTCGGCTGCTGGAGCTGCGAATCCGTGCGGTTCGCGAGGGTGAGCGTGAATGATGTGCCTGGCGCTGCACGGCGGTGATGCGCGAGCTTCGCGCCGGCGCTGCCGATCCGGCAACTGCGGGATCCGACGAGGTACAGCACCGACCTGGTGCGCGAGCAGGCCCGGGCGGCGCAGCGGCTGCGGAACCTGCTGGAGGGCTGCTGCATCACACTGACCTCCGTGGTCTTCGGCTTCCTGGCCGTCTCAGCCGCCGGATACGCAAGGCGCTGATCGGTGGGGAGCTCGATCCGTGGGCGCTCGCAGAGTGAGCTTCTTCGAGCTGGCCTCCGATCAGGTGACAGACTGCACAGCGCAACGAGCGAGGCCCCCGGGCTGTTGATCGAGATGTCTGACGTCTCAACCACGCTGCTCGGGGGCCTCGTTGGTCATCTATCCTGCCGCACTCGACCTACCGCATGCACTTGTGGAATGGGTGACCATGCTCGTCGTCACCCGTGAGGGCGACCGGCTTCACGGCCCCCACGTCCGGCCGGGTCACCGTCGACGACGTACATGCGTCCGGCAGTGCGGTTGATCCAGTAGACGGCGGTCAGCCCGCCGACCGAGGCGGATCAGACGTCCTCGCCCTCGGGGTCGCGGGTGTTGAAGGGCGGGAAGGACCACGGGTCGCAGCCGGTGATGTCCAGGACGTCCCGCAGCATCTTGCGGGCGTGGTCGGGCAACTCCTTCGCGGTGCCTGCGGCTTGGGGTTACAGGCGGGCGGGCCAGGGCGGCAGCTCGCTCACGTACGGTCTCCGAGGACCTGGTCCAGGTCGATGCCGTCGGAGTCGTCGCACCCACCCTCGATGAAGGCGTCGACGGCCGGCGCAGCGGCGAGCCGCCGCCAGGTGCGGACGACGTCGTGGACCGGGGCGAGGCTGAAGGAGTGCCGGGACGTGCGCGCCCAGTCCTGCTCGAACGCAGGCACCAGTCGCGGCGCGGCGGTCGGCACGGAATTCAGAGAGCAGCTGGGCGGCAGCCGCGAGCTCCGCCTCACGCTCCCACAGCAAAAGCATCAGCTCTGGCCGGAACATGGCGGGCCCCGTCCGGCGTCCGGAGCCAGACCGACGCCGCCATCGCCCGCTTCGGGCCCACAGCCCTGTCGCAGGCGCACGACCTGCTCGATCAGCTGCCGGACGCAATCGACAGTCTGGCGTTCGACCTTCACAGCGGCAGCGAAGCGTCCTGGGTCAGTGCACTGGCCGCCATGGACAGCGCCCGGCGCCCCCGCGCTGTTCCAGAAGACGACTGGAACGGTTTCCTGGCCTCGTCCCTTGGGCGCAGCGGGCTACTCACTCGCTCCGGGGAGGGTTTCGCCTTCCTCCATCAGACCCTTCAGGAGTACTGCGCTGCACGCCACATCGCACGCGATCCCTCTGCCCATGCTGCATAGCTGGACCGGTTGCTCGGCCCCTGGAAGGGGGATGGGGGAAGCAACCCGTGGGGGGCGCCGCTGGACACTGCCTCCTACATCGGGTTCCTCATCGCCCCCGGCACTGCCTCGCCCACCGATCCGGTCGCCTCTCTCAGGGCCCTGGCGGTGCCCGGCAACATCCGCGGGTGCCTGTTGATCGCCACCCAGCTGTCTCTTGGCACCCTGCTCGCCGATCAGTGGAAACCATTGGTCCAGGCGGCCGCGCAGGCCATGGCGACAGCGAGCGCAGATCCCGATGGCGAGGCCACCCCGCGCGTCTGGGCGGCGGCCGTGCTGGCGGAACTGGAGCTGCAAGAGGGCACCACCGCGCTGGAGACGCTGGCGGACGATCAACTGCTGGACCAGGAATTCAACGATGACCCGCACAGCCCGGACTTCAGCGACCGTCTCCTTGCTGCCAGGTGGTTGCTGGAGCTGCACCCGCGGAGGGGGAAAGACGCCTGCCACCGGCTCGTCCACGACCCGTCCTTGTACGACTCCGTCCGTGTTCGAGCCGCTGAAGTGCTGCTGGCAGCCGGGGACGAACGCGCCTGCCGCGCCTTGGAGTACCTCGCCGCAGCGGACATTCCATTCGACGACCGCCTCGACTCAGCGAACCGCCTCGCAACCCTGGATCCTGAGGCGGCAGTTCGCGCGCTGCACAAACTGGTCGAGGACTACCGGGGCGACCCGGACTGGCTCGACTGGTGCATGACCGCCGCCCAGGCACTGACCGAGCTGGGAGACCAGCGCGGCCGACAGATCATCGGCGAGATCTCAGCCGACCTCTGAGCACATAGCAGCTCCGAGGCCTCCGCGTCCCACTCAAGATCACGATGGTCGAGGGGCTGGGGAGGGGCGCCCGTGGATTGCGGCTCTGGCTCGCAAAGGCAAGTGGTGAACAGCAGCTCGCATCTCGCGGGACTGGGGCCGCCTGTCATCTGCCGTCTGGAGAAAGCGGGGGTGGAGCCGCAGGGGGGCTGGACCGGCTCAGGCCTGACGGGAGCTTCGGCGGGGGCGCGCCATGCCTTGATCAGCTGACCCAGTCGGCGGGCTGGTGTCTCGCTGGGGATGAACAGGACGACCGCGACCAGGACAAGGGTTTCCTGCCGTGAGAGTTCCGGCCGTCCAGGCGGACAGGCCGCCACGGGCCGTGGCGATGGCGAAAGCGGCCGCCGCACCCAGCGCGCTGCCGATGCGAGCCGCGGTGCTCACCATGGTCGTTCCCGGAAGGCTGTTCGGCGCAGCGTCCACGACAGCCTGGGTGTGCTGAGCAGCACTCGGAGAGTGAAGCGAGTGCGGGTGCGTCGGGTGGGGAGGGTAGCGATTTCGGCGTGCCATTCCTCGCGCCACCGTGCGCGTGTCGGCGTGGGAAGCAGCAGGGTCAGCATGGACAGCGTGCGTGTGGTGACCGCGGCGGTGGACGTGGGCTGCAGAACGCCCGAGGAGAGGTCCTGCAGTTCCCGGCTTACGTCGGTCAGGCCTGCCGCGCGGGCCAGCGGTGCGATGACGTCGAGGGTTTCACGGGCGACGCGGTAGCGCCTGGTCGGGGCGACGAACGCGATGGTGCGCATGTTGTGCAGCCGGTCGGCGAGGCGAATGGCCAGCACGGCCTCCTCACGCGTGGGCTGGAGCCCCGTCGGCCTTGCTGTGCCGAAGTGGAGGGCGGTGAGCGGGATCGTGCTGAGCTTGGCGGTGCGGACGGCTGCAATCAGATCGGCTGTCTCCTGCCCGAAGTGCTCGCTCACGCGGCCCGGCGGGCAGGGACTGTCCTCAACGTCGTGCAGCAGAGCCGCGCAGATCACGGGGGCCGGCATGCCGATGTCGGCGACGATGCCGGCGACGGCAAGGCAGTGGGTGAGGAACGGGTCGCCGCTGCGGCGGGTTTGGCCCGCGTGCCAGACGGCGGCCTCATCGTGGGCGTGCCGGATGAGCGAGGCGTCGGCGTCCGGGTGGTGCTTACGGACGACGGCCAGGATGTCGTCCAGGGACGGGGCGGCGGAGCGGCGCTTACTCGGTCGGGGTGCTAACCGGCGCCGGGCCCTCATGACACTCCCCCGTTCGCGATCGGGCGGGCGGCCCAGCCCGGCAGGGGCTGTTTGCGGGCGCGGTAGGCACGGGCGAGGGCGTCCCGTGCGCGCTCGGCACCGTCCTCGGTGATCCGGTAGAAGCGACGGCGCGGGCGGCCGGCTTCCTCGTGTACGGCGGGGTCCTCCCAGGTGCTGTCCACCCAGCCGACTTGTTCCAGGCGGGCGAGGATCGGATAGATCGTGCCCGACGGCAGTCCCGCCAGCTCGCACAACTCAAGGCCATAACGCTCTTTGGCGGGGTCTTCCAGCAAGGCCCGCAGCACCAGTTGGGTCTGCAGGGTCATACGCAACGTACCCATACTCGTACTCTACATAGCCCATATATGGACTGCTAGAACTTATCGCCTGTGAGCCGGTCTCGCCCCCGCTGCCAGCTAGGGCGGGGCAGCCTGTGTGAACGTCAGAGCCCTAGAGGATTTACTGACTTCGGCGTATTAGGGTCCGTCCGGTCTGCCGAGGGCAAGGCCCGTTCCGGCGAGGAATCCGCCGAGGATGGTGTGCCGGTATTGCAGCGCCTTGAGACGCCTGCGGAGCAGAGTCTCCAGCTCACTGAGGGTGCGGGCGGCGAGGTTGGCCAGGCTCCGCTTGATATGCGCCCACAGGCCCTCGACCGGGTTGAGCTCGGGCGCGTAGCCGGGCAGCAGGATGACGGTCAGCCATTCCCGCTCGGCCACGAGCGCGTTCATCATCTTGGAGATGTGGGTGCTGAGCCGGTCCCACACCACAATCAGCGGGGCCTTCAGTAGCTGGTGGGCGCCATCCAGCAGGCGGATGTAGTCGCTCTCGCCGAGCGAACGGCGCTCACCCTTGCGGCCGGTATGCCGGCGCAGCCGGTAGCACAGGCGGGCGGGCAGGCCAGGCCGATAGCACAGCAGTCCGGCCACGGAGAGCCGTCCCCGGCTCCGGCCGGGCACTTTGACCCTCGGGGTGATGCCGCGTCGGCCCCAGGTGCGGCCCTTGGGCGGCCTGCCGGTCACGCCCGCTTCGTCGAAGCAGACGAACGCGCCGGTCGCCTCCCTAAGGGTTTTACCTCCTGCCAGGTCGCCTCCCGCCATGCGGTGATCGCCTCCTCGTCACGTTCGGCGGCGGGCCGGGCAGGCACCTGCACGCTGAAGCCCATCCGGTGCAGCAGCCGCGTGACGCCAGAGACGCTGTAGGAGCGGTGGAACTTCCGCCCGATCAGCGTGCGCACCCGTGCGGCGGTCCACACCTGGTCGTCCGTCCAGCCGTGCGCGGCCGGGCCCTCGTCGAGCCAGGTCGCGAGCTTTGCCTGCAGGTGGGGGCCGAGGCGGCAGTCATGGCCCGGGGGCCCCTGGGAACGCAGCGCTTCCCGCCCGCCCGCCTTCCAGGCACGACGCCACTGGTAGACCGATTTCTCACTTACCCGTAACTCCCGGGCGATGCACGGGACTTTCACGTCCTTCTCGAAGAGGTCAGCGGCCCGCATGCGTACCTCTTCACGGCGCTTGCGCTGCTCGGCGGTCAGCCCGCCCCCATCCGGATACCGCATACTTCCGGGCTACCAGCCCAGACAGCCCCTGTCACCCGGCCCGACGAAGACCCAGACGCTATGACGCCAAGGTCAGTAAGGGAGCGAGCCATGGATGGGGTGCGATGGCGAAGACCGATCTTCGGGCAACGGCAGCGTGGACGACCCCGTCGGCCATCCCGCGTGCTCGAGTGCCGCCCGCACGCGAGAGGATGTTGCCATGAGCGACTGGGGGGTAGCACTGATCGCGGCAGGATCAGCGATTGCTGGCAGCGTCGTCACCGGTTGGCTCACGCGTAGAGCCGGGCTTCGTCAAGCGGCTGCAGCGCAACTTGCTGGCGAGGAGCAGGCGGCTGCGGCACGGCACGCTGGAGAGCAGCAGGCCGAGGCCGTCTTGAAGACGGTGCAGCAGACCCTGGAAGCGCAGGCAAGGGCGCAGCGACTGGAGGCCAAGCGCGAGGTGTACGTGGCCTTCCTGCAAGCCGCCCAGGCGCTCGTCGAAGACCGCAAGCGTGATCGAGGTGCTCTGGACGAGGTGCTCCTCTCTGAGGCGCAGCGGACGTACCAGGTCCTGCGGCTGGACGGCCCTAACAATGTTGCGGCGAAGGCGCACTACCTGATGCAGGCGATCGTCGATTCCTTGGACGACCCCTCGGTGGGCACAGCTGAGATCGAACGCTGCCTGTATCACTACATCACCGTGGCACAGCGCCACCTGCAGGAACCGTGGAGCTGGATGGGGCGAAGCCATAACTCCTGGATCGCGGGCGGGACGACCGAGCCCCCTAGCACAGCGCGCTGAGGCGGCCAAGGGCCGCATCACAACCAGGTGGCTGTCCACCCACCCGGGAGGCTGCGCGTTGGCCGCCCTAAGCAGGGGCTATCCCAAGATCCCCGCTACACCACCCGGTGGGACACCAAGGTCAGCGCACAGAGGAAAATGGACACCGTGCACGACGACCCCAGCGCCATCGCAGCGTTGCTGCGAGCGAGGTACAGGCGACGTCTGCCCTCCAGCCTCAACGAGCTGACCGGACCCGAGCACGGGTTGGTGGAGCTGCCGCTGCACATCGCGTGGTCCGGACTGCGCACCCTCGATCTGGACCTGCCACGCCAGCGCATGAGCCTGTACAGAACAGAGCTCGCCGAAGGCATGCGTGACGACCTATGCCGCTTCCTCAACAGAGGCATCCTGCTTGAGCTTTGGCCAGTGCTCCACAAGCTCATCAGCAGAGCCACCAAGGACGTCTGGGAGGAGGCATTCCCCGAGCTGCGTCCATGATCACCTTCCGGCGCACTCCCCCAGCACCCCGCAGTAGGCGTTCTCACCGCAACTGCGGCAGTCTCACCAAACCTGCAGGATCGCAGGTCAAACGGCCCGAGCAGGGTCCAGGCCCCGTCGCAATCCATCTGCGGCACCGCAGGTCACCGACATGCAGTCACCGCAACAACAGTGCGACCTCACA
>JODI01000130.1 GCA_000720805.1 Streptomyces violaceoruber | reverse complement strand
GTCACCTCCTGGGCAGCGGCCTGTAGGCGGAGAAGACGTAGTGGCCCAGCGCGCGCAGCATGCCGGCGGTGCCGTCCACGGCCGCGGGGTCGTGGTCGGCCTGGCGGGTGTACGCCTCGATCTCGTTGTTCCAGGTGAACCCGTGGGCTGCAAGGGACTGTTCGGTGACGGGCGTGAGGTCGTCGGAGGACTGCGGGGCGGCGACGAGTCCGTGGGCGGGGTCGGGTACGACGAGGAACACCGGGCTCCTTCCGCGCGGGCCGCCGTGGTCGGGGCGGCCCGCAAGCCAGGGCGGACGGCTGGTCAGTGGGTGACGGTGACGGTGTAGTCGGCGTCCAGGACGGCGAGCGCGGCACGGATGGACGCGCGGGTCTCCGCGCTCGGGACCGAGTAGGGGAAGTCCAGGGCGAGCACCGCGTCGTCCAGGTCGTCGTCGGTCATCGGCAGCGTGTATCCGCTGCGGTAGAGGGCCACGGCGGTCGCGGCGGCGACACGGACGCGGTTGTAGGCGATGGCCTCCCCGGCCGTGACATCGGTGCCGAGCGCTTCGCGCGCGGTGGGCGGCAGTTCCGCGATCCCGGCGGCGAACCGGCGGGCGGGAATGCGGATACGTGCCGCTCGCAGGGCGCGGCGCAGCGTTCGAAGCATGGCAACTCCTGGGACTGGAAGGGGGAAGGGGGCCGTCACCTGGTGAAAGAAGCGGGGGAGGTGACGGCGCCCTCGGCTCACTACTAATAATAGTGTAAGGCGCATGTGTGTGAACCCATCCCTGACCTGCACAAACAGTGAAGCGGACGACCCTGCGCGCGGTACGTCAGAGCTGCGGGGCGTGCGCGGCCAGGGACTTCGGTGCCGCGCTGGTGTAGATGCCCTCCAGGCCCGACGGGGCGATCAGGCCCCAGGTAAAGGTGACGGTGTCGGCGTAGAACTGCCCGCGCCGAGGGTGCGGCGGGGTAAAGGCGCGCAGGGCGCCGACGCCGTAGACGTCCAGCGTGCCGTCGAGCAACGCGTCGCGCTGCTCCCCGGTTACCTCCGGTCCGTACTTGTCGAACTGCTCGTCGGCGACGGCAAAGACGGGGCTGAGGTCATCCTCGATGGGGCCGAACATGCTGCGCCAGTGGGCGAGGTCGGCCATGGCCTCCGCGCGGCTGGCGCGGGTGCTGCGGTAGTTCACAGGATCGCGGTGGTCGGCGAACTCGTCCGTGTCGTACAGCCACGCCTCGAACTGGTGCTCCGTGTACATCCCGACGCCGTTATGGCGGCGGCGCAGGAACCCGAAGGGCTCGCCGTCGACGAGTACGGGGTGGCGCTCCGTGCAGAACTCGCAGGTGACGCCGACGTGGCGCAGGAAGCGTTGCAGGCGGGGGAAGCGGGCGAATCGGGTGGCGCAGTTGCAGCAGGTGTACACCTCCCAGCGGGAGGGGCTCTCGACCGTGTCGTGGTGGCACTGCGGGCACTGGTAGGCCTTGTGGCTGTACCAGTCGATGACCGGCATCGGGTTCCGTTGCACGGCAGGCTCCTGAGGACTGGATTCGGGGGAAGGGGCGGGCCGTCGCCCCGGAGGGCGGGGTGTCGGCGCGGCGACGGCCCGGGCTCACTATCTATAATAGTGTGAGTTGGGTTGGTGTGAACCCTCGCCCGACCTGCCTTTACGGTGCCGGCCGGGGCTTTCAGTGTCGGTGGGCCGACGGCGTGACGTCCGGTCCGAGGTCCGGCGGAACGCAGTAGTCGACGTCCGATTCCGGGGAAACGAGATCACCGGTGTCAGCGTCCGTGCAGTACGCGTCGAAGACCTCGCCTGCGGTGAGGGGTTCGAACTCGCCCGTGCGCAGCCGCCAGCCGTAGACCCGATCCGGGGAGCTCGGGGCGGAACTCCGCATGACCAGCCCGCCGGGACTCCGGCTCGCCAGGCCGAGGGCCAGGACGGTGGTGAATTCGAGGGCCTCGGCCTCGTCGAGCTGGCACGCGCCTTCCGGGTCCGTATCCGCGTGCAGGACGGCGACCAGGGTTTCGGGCGCTGTCGAGACCTTGCAGACGAGGTGCCGCTTGCCCGGCCGGGCCGCGTCGAGGATGCGGGCCAGCAGGCCCGATGCCCGCGCGAAGGCTGTCCGGCCGATGTCCTCGCCGCAGGAGGCGCAGGACCCGAGCCGGGCCAGGAGCGTGGAGGCGTACGCCCAGGTGGCCTGACGGACGGCTTCGTCGACCAGGGCCGGTATCAGGTCGGCCAGGGGCTGGCCGTCGTACGGGATGGCCGGGCCCGTGGCGGCGAGTTGGGCGGTGAATCGGGCGCGGCTCGACGGGCTGTCGGGGTCGAGGCCGGTGTCGGCGCAGAAGTCGGCGTACTCGTCGGGGTCGAAGAGGGCAACCGCGGTGGGGGCACCCTGGGAGGCACGGCTGCTGGAGCGTCCGGCGCGGTGGAGTAGGGGGACTGCGGGCTGCGGCAAAACACGTAGTTGTGATCTTCAGTGGGGGTCTCACTTCGTCGGGGGAGCTAGCAGGTGATCACCACTTGTGCTTGCGAATGGGCGAAGTTCATACGTGATGACGTACTGGCAGTCAACTGCGCTTTGTCTTCTTTCAGTTGGCGCATCTCTTCAGTGGGCGCGTACGCGAAGCGGCGCCGCCCCGGTCCGGCCGCTGGGTCGGGGTTTCCGGTGAGGCAACGGCACGCTGCCGTCGTCTTATCCGGACATCAGGGCAGCGAGAAAGGGAAAGCGATCATGGCAGACATCACGGGGCTCGTCGCGACCGTCAGCACGGCCAACACCTTCGCGGGGGGAACCAGTAACGCGGTGTACCTCGGCATCGCCGGCCGGGAGTTCAAGCTGGACACCGCGGGCGTCGACTTCCAGGCCGGCGCCACCGACACGTTCGTCATCGGTACCGGCAGCAACGTCACGAACGCCAGTTTCAACGACCCCACGAGCCCGCAGCTCACCGAAGCCGACCTCGACCTCTTCCCCGTCTACATCCGGCTGGACGGTGCCGATGAATGGCGCCTGGACGAGGTCACCGTCACCGTCAACGGCACCCACGTCTTCACCAACCCGAACCTGGCAGGCGGCGCCGCCAACCAGCAGATCTGGCTGGCCAAGGAAGGCGGCACGGTCTGGTATCTGCGGCGGACGGCCGGCACCCCTGCGCCGTCCCCGGCATCCGGCACCCTGGGCGGACACGTCGTACGCGGCAGCATCGGCGAGAACGGCGGCGTTTACGGCACCAGCGGCAACTTCACGCTCAACAAGACCGGCACCGGCACCTACCAGATCGTGTTCGCCACCCCCTTCCCCTCGACCCCGAGCGCGACGGCCACCATCTGGGAGAAAGACAAGTCCTTGTTCATGCAGGACACCACCCACATCGCCTCCATCGACGCGAACCAGGTGACGGTCAAAACCTGCGCCTCCGATTACAACCTCTCGGACCGGCCCTTCAACTTCATCGTCATCGGCTGAACCAGCGCGCCGCAGGGCTGGAGCGGCAGGCGGATGCCGCTCCAGCCCTGCGCACGGCCCCGTCGAGGAGCAGGCGCCGGTAGAGAGATCGGTCCTCCTTGCCACCATCCGCATCGTCCAGGCCATGAATCAGGTTGCCGCCCGCGCCGAACTGGCACACGCCATCTCCAGCGCCCGGCAGAGATCACCCTGCTACGCCGCAGCTGCAGGTCCCTCCGCCCGGGCCCGCTCCACCAGCATCGCGACCAGCTGCTCGTCGGACACGGACGCAGGCTGCCCGGACTGGGCACTCTCGACAGGCTCCGCGGTCTCCAACTCCACGGCGGCGTCAGTCCCTTGACGTCTCTCCCCTGATCGTCGGATCCGCCGTTAGATTTACACTCCCTCACCATGGCTGCCATCACCAGTCGATGGCGCCTGGAACCCATTCCTGGCCGACAGGTCCGCCCTGCGGCGAGCTCGACATTGAGCCCACGTGGACTACGGATGCGTACGTGGGCTGTTTGACAGGACGGCTCCGGTCCAAATCCGGCTGCGGTCTGCGATCGGCCAGTCGGTCCCCGCGAGCCGGGCCGGAACCTGTTGCACTGGATGTTGCGGTAGGCGTTGCGCCAACGTGTTGCGGTAGGTGTTGCGCTGGATGTTGCGCAGGCCCTCACCGCGTCCTGGAGTCCGCTCAGGTCACCACGGGCGTACGGCGTGGTCGGGCCGCTGACATCCCCGTTGCGGCTGCTCTGCCCATGTCCCTTGGCTGAAGTGAAGGAGGAAGGGACGGGCGGGATGGGCGGCGCGGCCGCGGCCGCGGATCGGGGCACGCTCAGCCGGTTGCGCGTCGGCCGGGCCGCCGCGCCGCGGCGGCGTCAGGCGGGGAACATCGGCGGGGAGAAGTCCGGCTGCGGGCGATGCCAGCGCGCGGGGAGGACGGTCCCAGCGCCCCCGGCCGCCCGGGGGCGGCGGGGCGCGGTGCGGGGGTGAGTCGCGCGGCGCATGGTCAGTCGTCGGAGCTCAGGCCGCTGGCGCGGGCGATGCCGTCCAGCTCGCTGTAGAGGGCCTGCTGCTCGGTGACGAAGCGACGGTGCTTTTCGCGCAACTCCTGCAGTTTCGCCGGGTCGTCGGCGGCGGAGGCTTCCACGATGGCGAAGCCGGGGCTGCCGTCGGGGCCGGGCATCTCCACGAGTCGGTGGTCCATGCGGCCGGTCAGGAGAATCGCCAGGACCGTCGCGTACTCCCGCTGCACATCATCGGCGAACTGTGAGGCGTCACCGACAGGGCCGGCCTGATGGCCCTCGGCTATCAGGTGCGCTGTCTCGTGCACGGCCTTGGCCAGGACGTCGTACTGCTCGGGGTCCATGCGGGCCTTGAGCGTCTCCATGTAGAGGGAGACGTTGTCGATCCTGCCGTCGTCCGAGCCGGAGTCGTTCGCGTCGTTCATCTCGACAGCCTGGCCCGGGAGGCGGCAGGCGTCCAGGCCCATACGCGGGGCGGCGCAGAGCGGTACAAGTACAAGTAGCGGGATGGCGTCCAATCGGATCCGGCAGCCGGCCGTGGTGGACCGGGCCCGTCGAAGCGCTGTGCAGGCTCAGGCGGGCATCGGTGCCGGACGCAGCGACGCGAGCGGAGAGCGCCGGAGTCACCTCACGCTGACCGGTTCGGCCTCGTCGGCCAGGCCGGTCAGGATGTCGCTGATGCCCTCGATCAGCCGTGAGAAGTCCTTATCGCCCAGTCCTGCCCGCACGCACTCCACGACACGGGCGGCCCATTCCACCCGCGAGGGAAGGCCCAGGTTGACACCCAACTCCTTGTTGGGAGCGAGCTCCTGGAAGATGAAGTGCAGGAAGCCAGCGGTCATCAGGGCGCCTGGTGCGGTGTACTGCCGGTGAGCCTCTGCCGCCGCCCGGACCAGGCCTTGGGCGTTGGCCGGGTCATACGTCTTCATCGCGGTGTCGAGCAGAGCCCACGCGCCTGCCAGGTGGGCATCCATTTGCCGGCGCCGCCCTGGGACGGGCGGATTGCCGAACCGGCGCGCCACTTCCCCATGCAACTCTGCGCGATCGATGACGTCATTGAGGTCCATGCCCGTATCGCTATCCCGGCGGACAGCCGAGCGCATGAGACATAGCCGCAGGGCACGCCCCGTTCACCTCGATGGCGCAGTGCCGCGAGCGGAGCGCCCGGCCGGACAGGATGCTCCCTGAGCAGGCAGCGGTGGCACGACACCGACCGCCGCACTGCCGGCACCTCAGCGCTCGGCCTGCTCACGCAGGAAAGCGTCGCTCCTTAATCCGCCGACACACCTGCCACCAGCGGGCGGTGTAGGCAAGGTCTTCCCGGCAGACGTCCAGGAACGCATCCCGGGCGGCCACCACAGCATCCGCCTGCTGCTGGAAGCGGTCGGCGCTCTTCTCGTTCAAGTTCAGGTCGCCGGTCGCTGCAACAAGGGTCTCTGCGGCGGCGATGACGTGCACGCTGCCGCACAGCCGAACGCCCTGCAGCGCGCCGATGAGTTCGCTGCTGAGCTCCCACGCCTGGGGCAACTGGCCCAGCAACACCTTGTTCGCCGCCCGCCCGGCCTCACGCCGGAGGTGGGCGAACTGGTAGGCGTAGCCGAACGAGCGGGCGGAGGAGCCCAGCAGCCGCCGGTATGCCTCCGCGCGGTCCTCGTTGCTGCCTAGCCGAGGCACACCTGTGGGCCGGTACCGTCCGATCAGAGCGCTGGCCACGCTGCCCGTGGCCTTGATACCGGCAGCGGCCACACCCGGCGTTATGAAGGTCATGCCCGGTTCTACCACCCGGCGGTCCCGGCGCTGGCCGGGACGCCGCAGCAGCCGAACCAGGCTAGCCGTTCCGTAGGCGGTGCTGGTCAGGTTGCGCAGAAGCGTCAGGGCATCGCTGTCGGGCGCAGCCGCCAGGTCGGTCAGGTAGTGAAGCAGATGGAACAGCACAGCGGCCTCCGGGACGTCGGCGGACGGTTCTCGCCCCTTGCCGAGTCCGGGAGGCCGCCAGAGTGCAGCGGCGCCCGATGTGTTCCGAATGAGTACGGGGGCTCTCCTGTTCAGGATGAGCCATCAGTTTCCTGGAGCGTTAGTCACCGCCCACCAGCGCAGAGGGAAAGCGTCTCTGACAGAGGCCGATACGCCCTCTACGCTGCCGCGCATGGCACGCACATGGACAAGACTGCACGAACACCTCGGATGCCCGCCCGGTCCTCTCACCTTCGACATGGTCCGCCAGGCCACGGCCGACAACCTGGAGGAGTCCGACGACCTGGACTGGAAGGAGATGCTTCCCCAGCCGCCCCGGGACGGCCGGTGGAACGAGTTCGCCAAGGACGTCGCCGCCATGGCCAACACCCGCGGCGGGCTGATCATCTTCGGGGTCCAGGACAAGACGACCGTCCTGACGGGCATCGCCCCCGACGAGGTCAATCGGCAGCAGTACGCCCAGTGGATCCGCAACCATGTCCAGCCCTACCTGCCGGACTTGGACATATTCGAGCTGACCGACGGGACGAAGACGGTCCTGGTCGTCGATGTGC
The DNA here is from genome assembly GCA_000720805.1 of Streptomyces violaceoruber. GTDB lineage: Bacteria > Actinomycetota > Actinomycetes > Streptomycetales > Streptomycetaceae > Streptomyces > Streptomyces cellulosae_A. The sequence goes on along the minus strand of JODI01000130.1, from coordinate 8,918 downwards.
CGGCCAGTGAGTTGGCACCGCAATTCGTGTACGGCGGCGCAGCGCGCGACAAGGAACAGCAGGCAGCGGTCGTCCCCTACCGGGACAACGACCACACCGCCTGGATGGCAGAGCACCAGATCGAGCGGGCCTACCGCGACCGCTTCGCCCGCGTCGGCCGGGCAGAGGAAGAAATCCAGCGCCACATCGACTTCACCACCCAGACCATCGCCGCGCACGCCTACGCGCCCTCGGCATGGTTCATCGCGGTTTCCCGGCCTCAGCGGCCCCTGCCGCGCGGTGCCTACACGATGAGCCGGGATGAGGCACGGGATGTCCTGGAGGCCGCCAAGACGCGAGCCCGCGTTCTGCACGCGAGAGAGCTGGTGCCAGGCCCTTTGGTCGGGATGGGACCGGACATCCGGCTCAACCCGCGCCCCGGTCTGCGCCGCTGGGTGTGCAACAACCTCCAGTCACCCATGAACCGGGAGATCATCACCGAGCTGCACTACGACGGCACCGTGGTGATGGCCGCCAACCTGTCCTTCATCCGCGAGGCGGGCGCGGAGCTCCCAGGACAAGACGACGTCCTCCGCGTATCCGAGCGCTTGGTGACGGCATGCTGCTACGACTTCATCGCCACCGCACAGGAGCACCAGCGAAAGTTGCGCCTAGACAGCACTCTGCAACTGACTGCGCTGATCATCTCCCCGGACAATCCCAGGGCCATGACGCCACTCACCTCGACCTGGGGAGACGGGGCGGAGACGGAGCCGCCGTACGCCCGCCGGTCCCACCGCATCCAACCGGCCCACACCGTGCTCTCACCAGCGGCAGCGGATGACGAAGGACGCGGCAGCGCTGACGAACTGTGCACGGACCTGATGAGCCAGTTCGGCGTGTAACCAAGAGGGAGGCCATCGGCCGCGGTGCCCGGCCACCGGCCCCCGTTCACCGCTGCGCAGCGGGCAGACCTGGTGGTGCGGGCGCCGGCTGTCCGTCAACGCCGTTGCGTGTTCGTTCAACGGGTCAAACGACATGCCTCGTCTGAGGCGCTATGCCTTACCTGCGGCTTTGAAGCGGAAGCCGAAGAGACCGCCCTCTTCGTCGTCGGTGAGGCGGGGGCTGCGGATGTGGCGTTCGGGGTTGAATCCGCGCTGGGCAGCGGTGCTGAGGGTGTCGGTGTTGAGGGTGACGATGTACTGCATGTGCTCTTCCTCCGTCACTTCGGCTGCGAGCGCGAGGGATCGCGCGACCTGCCGTTCGTCGACGCCGTCGTAGAGGTGGCTGTCGTGGATGAGGAAGTCAGGGCCGCGCTCGTGGCGGTGAGCGAGGACAGCCAGGGTGAGGTCGAAGCAGAAGATGACCATGTTGTTGATGCCGCGACTGTCGTCGGCGTCGATCCGGGGCGTGATGCTGAGGCTGGTGCGGCCGGCCTCGATCGCGAGGTACGCTTCGCGGCCTTCGCCGTACAGGCGCTGTGCGTACTTGGAGAACAGCAGGATCGCTTCGTCTGTCTGCTGCCGGCGCTCTCGGAGGTCGAGGTCGACGGCCTGTTGCAGTTCGAGGCTCTTGGCGGTGATCTGGCGGGCGCTGGCTTCGAGGGCCTGCGCTGCGTCGAAGCGGTGGCGAAGAGCACCGAGAGTGGCCTCCTCCCGCCCCAGGGCTGTCTGCAGGGCGGTCAGCGCTTCCAGCGCTCCGCCCTCCGCCAGCTCGCGCAGTAGGCGGGCCTGGTCCTCGCCTAGGTCGGCACGTTCCTGACGCCGGGAGGCCAGGCGATCGGTGAGTTCCTGGATCTCCTCCTCCAGGAACCTGCGCCGGTTGCGTACGACGGAGTGGTGGAACGCCTTGACGTCTTCGAAGCGACGCCGGACCTGGTCGTTGAGGATGACCCCGAGCTCGCGGTAGGCGGGCTCGAGGTAGGACACCTCGACGTCGGTGGTCTCGGTGACCGCGCCGTGGAGTTCTTCGAGGTTGTGCTGGTCGATCACGTCGTCCTGGGCGAGCTGCTTGATGCGGCGACTTACCTGGTCTGCGCGCTCTTTGAGGCGCTCGTACTCAGGGACAACCTGAAAGGCGGCAACCTGCGCTCGCAGCCGTTCGACCTGTGCCTCGGCAAGAGTGATCTGACCCCTCAGGTCAGCCGTGGACCCGACGATCCGTCCCCATACGGGATCGTTGACGGCCTTCCTCAGCTGGTCTCTGGTCGCCTTACGGGCATTGAGCTCGCGGTATCCGTTGACCAGTTGCCAGTCCAGCCCCAGGAGGTAGGCCAGGTTCGACGATGCCTCCGCGGCGGCCTGCCGGGAGAACGTCCGGGTGGGCTCGTTGAAGCCGTAAGCCGAGACACGGCGGATGAGGAACGACAGGAGCGTGCGACCGCTCACTCCGGGATGGTCGCCATCCAGCCCAAAGAGGTCCCGCTCGATGACGCGATTCCACTGCTCCACGGACAGCTCGACGTCCTGGCCGTCCGTGAAGAGCGTGTCGGTCGGCACGCCGGATACGTCCCGGCTCAGTGACACGACCTTAGGACTGTCTCCGCGCCGTCGTACCTCAAGCGGATCGTCCTGCCACGGCCAGTCCATAGCCAGGCTGAAGGTGATGCGGCGCAGGGCCCTGTTAGTGGCCAGCGACCCGGAGGATTTCGCCCCTAGAAGGAAGTGAACGAGCTCGATCATGCTCGACTTGCCAGCACTGTTACGGCTGTCGGTCTCAGCCGACGACGAGGTGGTGTCCGCGACCAGCAGGTTCAGTCCTGGTGAGAAATCCACCGTTTTGAACCGCGCGTCGTCAGCGCTCAGACGGCGCAGCATCCGTACTCCTTGCGACGAGAACGTCCTGGGCCAGCTCCACCGCACCCATGGCGAAGAGGATGTCCAGGGCCAGAACGAACCACTCGAACGAAATACCGGCGAGGTATGGGCCTGATCAGCGCGCCAGCTCTTCAGCCTCGCCCACGCCTGACTGACGGTCCGCGGTTCATCGAGCTGGAGGAGAACCTGCGCACCTACAGCGAGCAGACAGCGGTCAGGGGCGAGCCCCTTCGTTGGAGTGATCATGCGGTCAACCCGATGCCCGGCTGCCAACCGGCGGGCGGCGTCTCGAAGATGTCGCATCGTTCGAAGAAGTGCGCCAGGACAACAAGGGCGGCGCGCAGCACCTTCGGTCGCGGCTGGGCGTTCCCCAGGAAGTACATCTTGAGCTGCCAAAGGACGTCGTCGGCGTCGCTGTAGTCGCGACGCACCTGCTGGTAGTACAGGCGGAAGCCCTCCGCCACCTCGTCATGCTCCAGCTCGCTCCGGGTGCCGGCGTAGAACGCGTCCACCAGGTAGCTCTGGCGCATGCCCCGGAGGAGGTCCTCCCGATCCGCTCCTTCGATCCGGTTGAAGTCCAGCTTCTCCACCGGTACGTCGGGCAGGGACATCAGAGGGTTGGACTCGGCACGGATGTCCTGCAATTGATTCAGCAACGGGGCCAAGTCCTCCATCCCGATGCCGAAAGTCGTGTCCTTGATGGGAATCTCGCAACGAAGCACGTCCTCCGCAGCCATCTGCGGAAGCTGCATGCACTCCTGCCACAGGCGCCGACTACCCATCTGTTCGAACTGAAGCGAGGGCAGGTTGTTACGCGCTTCGGCCAACAGGGACGCCACGACAGGGTGCACACCTCGTCGGTCGTTGTGCACGAAGACGAAGGTGTCGAACTCACCGCTGCGCTTCTCGACCGCTCCCGAGAGATCCTTGGTTAGCTTTTTCTTGATCTCGTACGGATCGACCGTTTGGGGGCCGTAGCAGGCGTACAGCTTGCGGGAGTGCAGGCTGAGGCCGTCTGCTGACATGTCGCCGAGGCGTCCCGCCGTGCGTACGTCGATGAAGTCGGGATACCGCGAGCACATCAGGCGGTGAAAGAAGTCTTCGAACTCGTTCTCGTAGAGCTCGGCCATCAGCCCCAAGAACTTGATGTGTGCATACATCCGCTGCTCGAACCGCATGAACCCCCCTTGCGCACAGAACTGTCAGCGTAGCTGTGTGTAACTGGACCCAACACCCCCTTGATCGGATCTTGTGAGCGTGACTGCAGACCTGGGCGGGGGAGGCGGGTGCGAGTACGGCGAAGGCGAGGGCGGCCGTGGCCTGCCCCCCACTCAATCGAGTCAAAATCCGGCGTAACTCGTTCGTCCGCCCCGGCTCACTGCCTAGCGTCAGGTCGGGATCAAGCAGGTCGGCAGTGGTCTGAGGTGAGCACTGCCAAGGCACTACTCGAACGAATGGACCCGACTGCGATGGCGACAGCACTGGAGATGACAGCGGCACCGGAACTGGCAGTGCTGCGGGCCCTGGAGCGAGCGGGAAACCGGATGTTCCCACGCTCTGAGCGGGCCAGACTCAAAGGCGTCCCGCCATGGGAGATCTACGTCCACCTGCCAGCTGACCCTAGCCGCCTCGACGACCTGCTCACCGGTGCCTGGGATCTACCCGCAGTAGCGGGATTCTCGGAAGATCTCATCTCTGCTCTGGACACCTACACCCGAACTCTGCTGGCATCCGGCCACGCATTCGACCGAGACGATTTGCAGCGAGTCCTGGCACGCCTTTGAAAGCGCTAGTCGGGCAGGTCGACGATGAGACGTCGAACCGGTTCGAGACCCTCTTCACGATGCTCAGCGCATCCTCCTGAGCACTCTGAGGTGCCGGCGCATAGCAGCGGCCTTCCGGGACGAGCCTCCCGGGAGGCCGCCTGTGCTAGTGATCGTCTTCGCACGGATGGTGTCCCCACTCCAAGGAACCATGGATGCGGTCGACCACAATCTCCCCATGGTTGAGGGCGTACGGGGTGGCTGCCACCTCCGGATCGGCCTTGATGATCGCGAGGGCCCGCCCGGCCACGTTCAGGTCGATGACGCCCTCGGCGCCCAGAAGCATCTGGTCGAGGTACGCGGCGTAGTGCCGGGCCGCGCCCGGGCGCCTGTCCAGAGCGAAGCGGGCCGCACGGAGTTCTGGTTCGGTGAGCTCACCGGCTTCGCGGCGGCGCTGGCAACCTCGGCACAGATGGATCAGATGCCAGGGGTTGGGGAAGTCCGGCTGCAAGCCGGTCTTACGGAGGAACGCCGGGGGCTTCGTCATGACGGGGTCTTCCAAGGCGACGATGTCGTGGGGCTGCGGGAACTGCCGAGTCGGGTGGGACATCGAGCACTCCGGGCTGAGCGCGAACAGGAGCCTTCGGGTGGCGTCGGACATGCGAGGGGGCTCACCCTGGTCGGCGAGTTCCTCCTCTTCGTACTTGGCCTGCTGCCAGAGACGTTCGAACCGACGGAGTGTCTTCTCGATGCCCGTCGCTTGGCTGATGCCCATGCCCCAGTCGCGGACCCATAGCGTCAACTGGCTGACGATGGCCATCGTCAGTCGCTGTTCGGGCACCTTGGCCAGGCGGAACACGTTGTGGACGCCAGTGGGGCTCTTAGCGACCGCCCCGGCCAGCTCCCGGACACTGGGCAACCCTGCCCGGCGATGCAGGGTATGCAGCTCCTGGTTGAGGTCTCGGCGAGCACCGGGTGGCAGGTCCGGCCGTTCGATGACTCCCATGTGGCTCTTGCTCTTCTCTCGTGTGGATTCGTCGTATCAGCGGGCAGCGGGGTTACGTCGTCCAGCGCGAGCGATTCGACGCCGGCGCCATTCGAGCCGGGCCCAGCGGGCGCCCCAGGCAGCCAGTGCGACGAAGAGACCGGACGCAACGTTCTCAACGATGTTCATGGGGAAACCCTCCCAACGCGCATGGCGCGAATGGACAGATCTGAACAGCAAGGTTGCTACCCTCCCGATCGACGGCAGGAGGCCCCAGGGCGCCACGTCCCCGGGGCCTCACCCTTCGCTGACCTTGCAGCCCAACGACTGGCCGGGCGGCGTGTCACGCCCACTCGACGCCCAGCTGCCGCAGTGCCTCCAGCTGTTCTTGCGTGAGTTTGTCCCGTCTCGATTTGGTGTTCGAGACCCATACGCCCAGGCGTACAGACACCGGCTCGGCTTCGTCGTCGACCGCGATCTGTTCAGCGTGGCCGCGCGGTACAGGCCGATGGCCTTCCCGCTCGATCCACTGCGCGAGGGCTGCCAGGCCGCGCTGGAACGCCTGCTGCGCCTTGCTCGGGCCCTTCGTCGCACCCCTGACCACTGGAGCCGGAACGGGCGCCTCAGAGGGCTGTACGCCCAGCCTGGACAGCCGCTCCTGCTGCTCGGTGGACAGCTGCGCCCAGGTGCTCGGCTGTTTATGCCGTTCCAGCCACCGCCCGATGTCGTCGCCGTCCATGAGTACGCCGGGTGCGATGTCGGGGAGGTGGCCGTCGGCGTCGACGAGGTCGGCGAGGACGCGGTAGTGGCGTTGCCAGTCCAGGGGCCACGGGCAGTTCCAGTCCGGATCGATCGCCGCCAGCTGCTTCGCGCGCTGTGCCGCACGCTCCTGGTCCTTCCCGAGGCCGCCCTTTCGGCGCAGGTTGGCGATGTGCTGCCCGATGGGCACCATCGCTTCGCCTTCGCCCCACACCGCGTCCTGCCGGGGCGCGAGGTGCCCGGTGGCCCGCCGGTAGGACCGGAGCGCGGCGAGCTTGTTCTCCCACGCCTCTTCGCCCGGCTCCCACACCATCCCGGCCTCCGGCAAGTCGAGCAGGGTCTTGCGCCGCTCCTCCAGCTCACCCGCTCGCAGCGCCTTCCGCTGCTGGTGCACCCACCGCCCCAGCGGGAAGTCCTTGGTGACGCCGACCTCGACCTCAACGTCATAGGGAACGGCGTAGAGGCCGGTGACCTCGTTCTTTTTCCGCCAGCGCAGCAGGGCCTGGTAGCCCTCCAGCCATACCAGGGACTCGGGCCGGTAGACGCGGGTGCGCAGGAAGGCTGCGATGGTGGCCGCGTCGCGCGGGCTGGAGAAGTGGAGCAGGGCCGCTTCGGCGGCGGCCTGGGTGTCGTCCTGCTCCTGGTCCTCGCTGTTGCCCTGGCCGCTGGCCCCGACGATCCGGCCGTCTTCGTCGCGCCGGATGTGGACCTTGCGCTTGCCGCTGGTGAGCGCGCGGGAGGCGAGCTGCTCGACGAGTCGGTCGTCATGACTGCGGAGTCCCTGCAAAACGGCTACAAGGGGGCGGAACGAGGCGCTGGCGACCATGTCGGTGGGGTCCTCGCCGGGCTCCAGGAACACCGGCACGATGATCCGCGCGACCTTCGTAGAGCCGTCGCGGTTCAACCTGAGCGCGCGGCCGATGTTCTGCACGATCTCCACCTGGGAGCCGCGGGTGTCGGCGAAGCAGACGGCCTCGACTCCGCGCTCGCCGGTGATGTCTACGCCTTCTCCGAGCACGCGAACGCTGGCGAGGAAGGCGCGGTGGACCCGGCGCCCGGCGGCGTAGATGCCGCCTGCGAACTGGCGCAGGACCTCGCGCCGCTCGGACACGAGGTGGTCGCCGCACAGCCATGCCGACCAGACGCGGTCCGGCGGGACGTGGCGGCCGGCCTCGAGTTCGTAGAACTCCGCGTCGATGGGGGACTTCGGCAGCTTGTCGGCGGCGGCCAGGTCGTCGTCGGTGGCGTCGTTGACGTACAGCTCGGCTGCCGTCTCGGGCAGCTTCTCGGCGAACGCCGCTGCCTCCTCCACCTTCTGGTGGAACGTCATGACGGTACGCAGGTTGTACGCCGCCGCGTGCTCTAGGAGCGCGGTCTGCAGGAGGGCCAGGCGCCGGCCGCGCCGCGCCTCCTCCGACTCCCCGATCGCGGGGGAGGGGGCGCGGATCTCCAGGACGTCGATCTCGAAGCCCGCGAGGATCTCGCGCTCGATCGCCTCGGAGAGCCCGAGTTCTGCGAGCCACGCGCCGTACGTGCCCTCCGGGTCGTCGGCCATGTGTCGATTCGGGGGTGGGTAGTTGGTGTGCTGGGTGGGGTGTGAGCTGTGGGGTTGGGTGTTGGTTGAGAACGGGGCCTGGTGGCGGTGGGCGGTTCTGACCTGGGGTTGTGCGGGTTTTAGTGGGAATGGCGGGGGTGTTGTGGGTAGTTTCTGCGTCTAATGGTCCGGGGGGTGTTTTGGCTGGTCAGGCGTGTTGTGCCTGGTCATAGGCCTGGCGTTGTGTGTGGTGTCGGAGCGTTGGAGGGCCTGTTCGGGCGGGTCGGGGGGCTGGTAGTTCCTGGCTCAGTGGTTGGTGGGTTGGGGGTTTTGCCGGTCCAGTACAGGGCGGTGTCGATGTGGCGTGCGGTCCAGCCGTCGGTGGGCGGGGGCTGTGTCGGAGGAGGTCGTCGAGGAGTTGCAGGTAGCGGCTGTAGCGTCCCGGTGTGTGGGTGAGGGTGAGTCCGAGGGTGTCCAGGGCGTGTTGGACTCGGCGGTCGTAGACGGCCATCCGTGTGGGTGCCGCTGCTGTCAGGGCGGCTGAGGCGAGGGCGTCGCCGGTACGGAAGCCGGGCAGTTCCCACATGATGCCGCGTCCTGTGCGGGCGGCCTCACTGCGCGGTACCGCGGTGTCGCGGACTGCGGTGACGGCCCGCTTGGTGACCTCGCGCACGTGTGCGTCGGGCAGGGACATGAGCGCCGATACCCACGGGGTCTGTGCGGAGAGCCGTTTCCAGACGACCAGGGCCGCGATGTCCGTCTTCCCGAGGCTGCCGGTGTGCTCGGTTCGTTGCACGACGTCGTGGAACACCTCGTCGTAGTGCGGTGAGACTCCTGCCAGGTAGCCGGCACGGGCGGGGATCAGGACGTCCCACGCCTGGCCGCAGACGGCAGCGAACTCATCGTCGGTCGGCGTGTCCCTGGTCTTCTTCACGTCCGCATCATGCCGGTGCGGACGGTCGGCGGGTGCGGGGGCGCTTTGCTGTGAGGTCGCACTGTTGTTGCGGTGACTGCATGTCGGTGACCTGCGGTGCCGCAGATGGATTGCGACGGGGCCTGGACCCTGCTCGGGCCGTTTGACC
>JODI01000129.1 GCA_000720805.1 Streptomyces violaceoruber | reverse complement strand
GGGGTCGGGGGTGCGGGGCTTGGCACGCAGGGCGCTGATGCTCCAGTACATGGCCAGCGCGCCGAGCAGCAGGGCCGCGGACGGCCAGCCGAAGAGGACGAAGAAGAAGGCCCACATACCGCTCAGCAGGGAGTACCGTGCGCGTCGCTGGGCCGGGTCCGTCGGATCCCACTGCATGTTCGTGCCGGAGCCGGAGTTCCCCGGTCCCTCGGGGCCGTTGCTCGGGGCGCCCGGACGGTCGCCGAAACCGCCGGGGGAGCGGCCGGGCTGCCGGTCGCTCCACTGGTTGCCCCAGGGCGAACCGTCGCCGGCGTCCTGCTCGGGCCGGCCGCCGTCGGCCCCCTCGCCGCCCGCCGGACGGCGCGGTTGCCAGGGACGGTCCGGCATGCCCTCCGGAGGCGGGGCGAAGGGGTTGTCGCCGCGCTCGCCGCCCCGCTCGCCCCGCTCGCGCCCCTCGCGCCTGTCGTCCTGAGGTGTGCGCCCGCCGCCGTTGCCGCCCTCACCCTGCTCACCGTGCGACGACCCGCCGCCCCGGCCGTCGTCACCCGTGCCCCCGCCCGACGGCGTTCCCGTGGTGCCCGTCGTGTCCGGGGGAGAGGCCGGGCGCTCTCGCAGCAGCACGCCGATGCGCTCCCCTCCCTGCGGTGACTGCGGGGGGAGCGTGAGGAGTCGCAGACTGCGGTCCGGCATCAAGTGAGCGTCTTCCCGTAGGTGGTACGGCTGTCTGGCGGGAGCTGTCACCGGTAGAACGCACCACACCACACCCGCGTTCCCGGGCCCGCTCCTCTCAGACGCTACCGTCCGGCCCCGCCCCCGTCCCATGGGGGCCGTCCGGTGTGCCGGTATCGTTGCTGACGGTCGGCCGTTTCGTAGGCTTCCCCGTATCCGGGGGCGCGAAGCATTCGTAGGAATGCACAGGCCGCCCGCACCGACGCACCCCCGAGAAAGGGCCCCCGCCGTGGCCGCCAAGCCCGTGGCCAAGCGCCTTGTCGTGCTGGTCTCCGGATCCGGTACGAACCTCCAGGCGCTGCTCGACACCATCGAGACCGTCGGCGTCGAGGCGTACGGCGCCGAGATCGTGGCCGTGGGCGCCGACCGGGAGGGCATCGAGGGGCTCGCGCGGGCCGAGCGCGCCGGGATCCCCACCTTCGTGCGGAAGGTCAAGGACTACGGGACGCGCGAGGAGTGGGACGCCGCCCTCGCCGAGGCGACCGCCGCCCACGAACCCGACCTGGTGGTCTCCGCCGGGTTCATGAAGATCGTGGGCAGGGAGTTCCTGGCCCGCTTCGGCGGGCGGTTCGTCAACACCCACCCCGCGCTGCTGCCCAGTTTTCCCGGCGCCCACGGCGTCCGTGACGCGCTCGCGTACGGCGCCCGAGTCACCGGCTGCACCGTCCACTTCGTCGACGACGGCGTCGACACCGGCCCGATCATCGCCCAGGGCGTGGTCGAGATCCGGGACGAGGACGACGAGAGCGCTCTGCACGAGCGCATCAAGGAAGTCGAGCGAAGGCTGCTCGTCGAGGTCGTGGGGCGCCTCGCCCGCAACGGCTACCGCATTGAGGGACGAAAGGTAGTTATCCAGTGACCGCCACCGCCGAGAGCAACAAGCGGGCCATCCGTCGCGCGCTCGTCAGCGTCTACGACAAGACCGGACTGGAAGACCTCGCGCGCGGGCTGCACGAGGCGGGCGTGGAGCTCGTCTCCACCGGGTCCACGGCCGCGAAGATCGCCTCCGCCGGCGTCCCCGTCACCAAGGTCGAGGACCTCACCGGGTTCCCCGAGTGCCTGGACGGCCGCGTCAAGACCCTGCACCCCAAGGTGCACGCCGGCATCCTCGCCGACCTGCGGCTCGAGGACCACCGGCAGCAGCTGCAGGAACTGGGTGTGGAGCCCTTCGACCTCGTGGTCGTCAACCTCTACCCGTTCCGCGAGACCGTCGCCTCCGGTGCCTCGCCGGACGAGTGCGTGGAGCAGATCGACATCGGCGGGCCGTCCATGGTGCGCGCCGCCGCCAAGAACCACCCGTCGGTCGCGGTCGTCACCAGCCCCGCCCGCTACGGCGACGTCCTCGCCGCGGTCCAGGACGGCGGCTTCGATCTCGGCACCCGCAAGCGGCTGGCCGCCGAGGCGTTCCGGCACACCGCCGAGTACGACATCGCGGTCTCCTCCTGGTTCGCCTCCGTCTACGCGCCCGCCGACGACTCGCCGTTCCCCTCCTTCCTCGCCACCAGCCTGGAGCGCGCGCACACCCTGCGCTACGGCGAGAACCCGCACCAGCCCGCCGCCCTGTACACCGCGGGCACGGGCGGCCTGGCGGAGGCCGAGCAGCTGCACGGCAAGGAGATGTCGTACAACAACTACGCGGACACGGACGCCGCCCGCCGTGCCGCGTACGACCACGCCGAGCCGTGTGTCGCGATCATCAAGCACGCCAACCCGTGCGGCATCGCGATCGGCGCCGACGTCGCCGAGGCGCACCGCAAGGCGCACGCCTGCGACCCGCTGTCCGCGTTCGGCGGCGTGATCGCCGTCAACCGGCCGGTCAGCAAGGAGATGGCCGAGCAGGTCGCCGAGATCTTCACCGAGGTCATCGTCGCGCCCGGCTACGAGGACGGCGCGCTGGAGGCCCTCGCCAGGAAGAAGAACATCCGCGTGCTGCGCTGCGCCGACGGCCCCGCGCACCCCGTCGACGTCAAGCCGATCGACGGCGGCGCCCTCCTCCAGGTCGCCGACCGTCTCCAGGCCGAGGGCGACGACCCGGCCAACTGGACCCTGGCGACCGGCGAGGCGCTGAGCCCCGACGAGCTGACGGACCTCGCCTTCGCCTGGAAGGCCTGCCGTGCCGTGAAGTCCAACGCGATCCTCCTCGCCAAGGACGGCGCCTCGGTCGGCGTCGGCATGGGGCAGGTCAACCGCGTCGACTCCGCGAAGCTCGCCGTGGAGCGGGCGGGCGCCGAGCGCGCGCAGGGGTCGTACGCCGCCTCGGACGCGTTCTTCCCCTTCCCGGACGGCCTGGAGATCCTCGTCGAGGCCGGCGTGAAGGCCGTGGTCCAGCCCGGCGGTTCGGTCCGCGACGAACTGGTCGTCGAGGCCGCGAAGAAGGCCGGCGTCACCATGTACTTCACGGGGACGCGGCACTTCTTCCACTAGGCGGCGGGTGTGTCCGCGGCACATGGTCGGCCGAGCTGCGGACGGCCCGGAGCGTGAGGCGGCCTCCGGCTCTCCCCCGAGTGAGTCGGAGGCCGCCCGGGGGACCAGGCTGCCATCGGCGGGGCCGGCGGCGTACCTCGGAAGTCTCAGGGTCACTTCTTGCCGGGGGGCGTGTACTCCTTGAGGTAGTGAGCGACGCGGACGGCGTAGGCGCGAGCCTTCGGGGGAGCGCCGTTCGCGGCGTTCACCTTCTTGTAGGACGTCCGGTACGAGGCGGCGAGCAGCACCCGTCGGTCGCCCGGCAGGTCGGACTTCAGCAGCGGCTCGATGCCGCAGAGGTAGCGGCCGACGGCGGGAATGGACTGTTCGGGGGTGAGGGGAGGACGGGGGGTCTCCTCCGCGGGGACACCGTCGCTGCGGACCCACCAGCGCAGGATGTTCGGGGTCCAGCGGGCGATGCCGTACTCGCCGTTGGCCGGGTCGGAGAGATCCGGGTCGAAGTTGCTCTCCGCCTTGAGCATCGCGGCGATGAGGGCGGGGGTGACCTCAGGCTGAGCGCAGTTGTGGGCCGAATCCACGATCAGTTTGCGGTACTTCACGGGGACGCCCTTGTCCGTGCGGAGTTCGGACGCCCCGTAACCGGCGGACGTGACGTTCTGGGCGCTGCTGGCGGCGGAGACCTTCCCTCCGCCCTTGCCGGCGGCACCGGCGTCGGCCTTGCCGCCGGTGTCCGACCAGAGGGAGACGCCGTAGCCGAGCGCGGCCACCGCGACCGTGGCGGTCACGGCGGACAGGACGGCCGTACGGCGTGCGAGCCGGAGCGGTCGGGGCGAGCGGCCGGTGCCCGCGGCGGCCTCGACCCGGCGCAGCAGGGTCTCGGTGGTGATGCGGTCCGCGTGCGTGCGGGTGAGGCAGTCCTGCAGGATCTGCCGCCACGCGTCCGGCAGTTCGGGCGACAGCCGCAGTTCGTCGGTGCCGCGGGCGTACGCGGCGGCCGCGTCGCGGCGGGCCGTCGGGGTGCCGCCGGGCAGCGGGAAGGAGGCGGTGAGGACGAGATGCGCGAGAACACCGAAGGCCCAGACGTCGGCGGACGGGCGGATCCGGCGCCCACGTTCGCCGATCTCCGACCAGAGCAGTTCCGGCGGGGTGTAGTCGGGCGTGGAGAACGCCGGGGTGTACGCGTGCGTCCCCTCCAGCTCCGCGGCCATGTTGAAGTCGGCCAGCCGCGCCGAACCGTCCTTCATCAGCAGCACGTTGGCCGGTTTCAGGTCTCCGTGCACCCAGCCCGCGCGATGCAGCTGGGCCAGCCCCTCGCAGATCTGCGCGAGCAGCGCGGGCCCGGCGGCGGGCCGGGGCGAGGCGGCGAGAAGGGCGGACAGCGAGCGTTCCGCCTTCTCCAGTACGAGGACCGTGGCACCGTCGAGGGCGGGCCGCTCGGGGTCGTCGACGGTCAGGGTGTCGTACATCCGGATCAGGCGTGGGCGGCTGAGCCGGCGCAGCAACTCGACCTCACGCTCGATGAGTTCGCGCAGGTGGGTCAGTTGTCTGGGGGTGCCGGTGCCGGTGGGCAGGAACTTCAGGGCAGCCGTGCGCGGTAACTCCCGCGTGGCCGGCGTACCTTCCGCACCCTCCCCGCCTCCCGTGTCTCCCGCGTCCTCCGTGCGCCGGGCCTCGTACACGCTTCCGAACGCGCCGGTCGCGATCGGCTCGCGCACCTCCCAGGCGCCGACCCGGTATCCCCGGGGCACCGGCACGGCGTACGGCTCGGTCACCGTGGCCTCCGGGGGGCCGCCGCCGTCAGGACGCTGAGATCGTCCTCGCGTACCAGGTCGAAGCGGAGCGCCAGGGACACCAGGGACTCCTTCTTGCCGTTGAGCCGGGCGCCCGGCTCCGCGCTCTCCGGGCCGGGCTTGAGGCGCAGCTTGACGGCCAGGTAGTCGATGTTCCACTGGACGGAGGTCCGGGACGCCGCCGGCCAGTTGGGGCGCAGCCGGTCCACGACCTGGTCGACCGTGGGCAGCGGGGCGTGCGGTGCACCGCGCAGCCGTGGCTCGCACAGTGCGGCGAGGACCGCAAAGTAGCGTTTGCTGCGGTCGACGGAGAAGGCGGGCGCGGTGGTGTCGCCGTCGAGGCCCCCCTCGGTGCGCAGGTAGTCGTGGCGCGGCGCCCACACGTCGATCGCCAGCAGGTCGCCCGCGGCGGGCAGCACGATCCGCGAGAACTCGAACGGCACCGGCGCGTCCAGCCGTCCCGGCCCGACCTTGATGTGCTCGCCGGCGCCCTCCGGGTTCTCCACCACGTACGTCTGGTGGGCGCAGAGGTTGCTCAGGGTCCAGAAGGCGCCCTGTGCGCTGATCGCGCCCGCTCTGCGGGAGACCCCGTCATGGGGAACGATCAGGTCGTTGTCGCGTTCGGAGCGGCCGAAGGTCAGCCGCTCGCCGGGCGCGAGCTGCCGCCTGGTGCGGGCGGGTTCGGCCTCCGTGGTCGGCGGAGGTACCACGATGATGCTGTACAAGGTGCGTCTCCCCGTGCCTGACGGCTACAGAGGTCAGAGTAGGGCGACGCACCAGGGCCGTGTCCCCCTCGTGCGGGTGAGACACGGCCCTTGGGCAGGAATGGCGCGAACTGTTCAGTCGCCCCGGCGCGTTCAGTAGCGCGGGCGGTTGAACCAGGCCTTGCCCTTGGAGTTGCCGGCGAAGACGGCGATCAGGATGCCGAGCACCAGGTGAACGATGCCCACAAGGGTGAACGGGTACAGACCGAGGACCGCGGTGATGACACCGAAGACCAGGATGGTGACGCGCACGCCGTTGCCGCCGGAGGTGAACTTCGTCGCCAGGAAGGCCGCCCACACCAGCCAGGCCAGCGCGAACACCGCGAAGCCCCACAGCACGCCGGTCGGGTAGTCCGCGAACTGCTCGAACGCGGCGTCGTCCTTGGCCTTGTCGACGGCCACGGCGGAGATCGCGAACAGGGCCACGCCGAGGACCTGCAGACCGACGATGACCCACAGCATCACGCGGGCCGCACTGACCGAGCCGGGCATCGTGGTCATCGGGGCGGTGGCGCCGTAGGCGGACTGGCCGACCGGCGGGGCCTGGGGGTAGCCGTAACCGGGTGCCTGGCCCTGCTGCTGCGGGTATCCGTAGCCCTGCTGGGGCTGCTGCTGGCCCTGGGGGGCGCCGTAGGGGTTGTTGGGGTCGCCGTAACTCATGGCGGTTCTTCCTCCGTTGAATGCAGGTGCGGGGACGACGCGCGGCGGCATCGTACGGAGGAGGGTTCTTCAGATGCGGCCGTCCCCCCGATGAGCTGCCCGCGGCACTGTACATGTCATCGTTCTGTACCTTCGTCACACTTGTCCAGCCGCATTCCGGAGGCGTTGTGCAAGTGCAACCTCGCTGATCTTGAGGGGCTCATGACGGGGTCATGAGGGGCTCGTGAGGGGATACGGCGGGGCGGATCCCGCACCTTCTCAGGGGCCCCGGATTGGAACCGGGACCGGGTCATCCGCGAGGATGGGACCATGACCGCCCAGATTCTCGATGGCAAGGCCACCGCAGCCGCGATCAAGTCCGATCTGACCGCCCGCGTGGCGGCGCTGAAGGAGAAGGGCGTCACGCCCGGCCTCGGCACGATCCTCGTCGGGGAAGACCCCGGCAGCCAGAAGTACGTCGCCGGCAAGCACCGTGACTGTGCGCAGGTCGGTATCGCCTCCATCCAGCGCGAACTGCCGGCCACGGCGACGCAGGACGAGATCGAGGCGGTCGTCCGCGAACTGAACGAGGACCCGGCCTGCACGGGGTACATCGTCCAGTTGCCCCTCCCCAAGGGCATCGACGAGAACCGGATCCTGGAGCTCATGGACCCGGACAAGGACGCCGACGGCCTCCACCCCATGAACCTCGGCCGGCTCGTCCTCAACGAGCCCGCCCCCCTGCCCTGCACCCCGAACGGTGTGCTGACGCTCCTGCGCCAGTACGGCGTGGAGATCAAGGGCGCCGAGGTCGTGGTCGTCGGCCGGGGCGTGACCATCGGCCGGCCGATGCCGCTGCTGCTGACGCGGCGCAGTGAGAACGCCACGGTCACCCAGTGCCACACCGGCACCCGGGACCTGTCGGCGCACCTCAAGCGCGCCGACATCATCGTCGCCGCGGCCGGTTCCGCGCACCTGATCCGCGCCGAGGACGTGAAGCCGGGCGCCGCCGTCCTCGACGTCGGCGTCTCCCGCAGCGCCGAGGGCAAGATCGTCGGCGACGTCCACCCCGACGTGGCCGAGGTGGCCGGCTTCATCTCCCCCAACCCCGGCGGCGTCGGCCCGATGACCCGGGCCCAGCTGCTCGTCAACGTGGTCGAGGCGGCGGAGCGCAGTGTCGGCTGAGAGCGGGCGGCCCGAGGGGACGCCGCGCGCCGAGGGCGTCAAGGACGCCGGTGGCAGCCGGGCCGTGGACGACATACGGACCCGTGACGCCGCTGGAGCCGCCGACGGCACCGGGACGTCCGCAGCCACGGGTGCCGGGGACGGCACCGTGGCTTCGGGTGCCGGCGCGGCCGGTGACGAGCCTCGGCCCCTCGGCGGCACCGTGGCTTCGGGTGCCGCCGCGGCCTCGGACGACGCCGAGGCGGTCGTCCCCACCACAGCTCCGGACGACGTCGAGGCGGCCGTCACCGCCGATGCGCCCGACGACATCGATGCGCCCGACGACATCGACGTGCGGGACGCCGTCAGCGCGCCCGATGCCGAGGGGAGGCCGCGTCGAGCCACGCGGCGGTTCCCGTTGTTCACCAAGGACACCGCGCGGCCCGAGGGCGGCGGCCGGGCCGCGCCGCGGGAGGCCCCGGCGCCCGCCCGGCAGTGGCCGATCCTCGCCGTACTGGGAGCGGTCGGAGTCGGGCTGCTGCTGACCGCCCTCGATCTGTTCCGTTACGGCACTCTGCTGATCGGCATAGCGCTGCTGGCCGGCGGGGTCCTGCGCTGGCTCTTGCCGGACGTCGGCATGCTCGCCGTGCGCTCCCGCTTCACCGACATCGTCACGTACGGCGTGCTGGGCTCCGCGATAGCGCTGGTGGCCCTGATGGTGCAGCCGAACCCCTGGCTCGTGATCCCGTTCCTCAAGGACACGCTGCACTTCACGGTCAGCGGCTGATCACGGTCAGCGGCTGACCGGAGTACGGAACCGGCGACCCGTCCTCTCCCCCGAGCAAGGACGGGCCGCCGTGGTATCCACACTCCGGCACGGGAACCGCCTGTTCAACGGCTGTCCGTCGGCTGTGGCACGGAAGTGACCGTTCTGTCACGGTGTCCGCGCCCCGCCACAGAGCGGCCGGAACGGGAACCGACCGGTCCGCCGGCGTCGTCACTCGCACAGGAACCGGGGGAGGCGGGCGAGCCGTGGAGGTGGGTGATGGGCGGCTGGCAGCCGTTGCCGGAGGATCTGCCGCCGGAGGTGCGGCACTTCGTGGAACAGCTGAGGCTTCTCAAGGACCGCACGGGGCTCAGCCTCGTCGCGCTGGGCGCCCGCACGGCGTACAGCAAGTCCTCCTGGCACCGTTACCTCAACGCGGGCCAGCCGCCGCCCCGGCAGGCCGTCGTCGCCCTGTGCCGGATCGCGGGCCTCGCCGACCCCGACGCCGAACGCTTCGGCGTGCGCTGGGAACTGGCCGTCCAGGCATGGCCCCGCCCGGCGACGGCCCCCACACCGGCCGCACCCACCGCATCCGCCGCACCGACCTCCGGAGGCGACCCGGGCGACGAGTACGAGGACGATCCCACGCTGCCGTGGTGGGACACGCCTCCCGAGAAACCTGAGAGATCCGACACGCCTGGGAGAACCGCGAGGGGCCGGGGCGGGCCGCTGCTGTGGTCGGCCCTGCTGCTGCTCCTTCTCACGGTGCTGATCGGGACGGTCGGCACGGTCGTGTTCGGGTGAGCGGGACACTCCTGTGGCAGGCGGTATTTCCGGTGTGTGCCCCCTGTGTCGATGTATTGACAAGTTCGCGGATTTGACACGATCTCGCTCGACATGGGGGCTAGCGTGACCCTTCTGCCGACGGAGCGCTGGACCTCTTCCCGGTGGGCGCGCGACGGTGCATGGCCGTGGACACGATGCACCTGTGCGCCCCCACCCCCGGGAACTGAGATCCTGAGTGTGCGCATCCCCGTGGGTAGCCACAACGGGGACTCGGCAGGAGGCACCACGCACCGGGGAACGCGCGGAAGCACCAGCACTACCGGGGGGAAGAGGGGGAAGTAATGCCTCGTTGGAAGGATCTGCCGGACGAACTCGATCCGCAGGTCAGGGAGTTCGCGAGCCAGTTGCGTCGGCTCGTGGACCGCAGTGGCCTGAGTATCGCGTCGGTGGCGGACCGCACCGGCTACAGCAAGACGTCCTGGGAGCGCTATCTGAACGGCCGGCTCCTCGCGCCGAAGGGCGCGATCGTCGCCCTGGCCGAGGTCACCGGCACCAATCCCATTCATCTCACCACGATGTGGGAACTCGCCGAGCGGGCCTGGAGCCGCTCGGAGATGCGCCACGACATGACCATGGAGGCCATCCGGATCTCCCAGGCGCGGGCCGCGCTCGGCGAGTTCGGCGGCGAGGTCGGCGCACCCGCGGCGAACGCCCAGGGGAGCCGGCAGGCCCGCAGGAGCGGCAGTGCCACGGCCACGCCCGGCATCGCCGGACCGGCCGGGGTGTTCCCGAGCGTGCCGGCGCAGCCGACGGCACCGGACGCCCGCGACTCGGTGGGCGGCATGCGGGAGGTACGGCCCGGCGGGTCGTCCGGTGAGTCGTCCGGCGGTTCCACGAGCGGCGCGAAGCCGGGCTCGGCGGCCGGTTCGTCGGCTGCGGCCCCGGCCGGGTCCTCGGGGGACTCCCCAGCGGGCTCCTCGGGCCGGAACTCCTGGGGGATAGCGGGTTACCAGGGCCCGGCGCCCACCGGTGCCGGGCGTAAGGCAGGGGCTGCGTCTCCCGCGTCGTCCGGGTATCCCGCGTCGGCGCCCTCGCCGTCACCGACCCCGTCCCCGCAGCCTTCGTCCACTCCGTCGGCCTCGGCCGACGGGCCGGCGTGGAATCCGGCGGCGACTCCGTACGGCGAGCCCCCGCAGGGGCCCCGGCCCGGCGGGAACACGTCCGGCGGGGCGGGCGGCAAGCGGCGGTTGACGATGTTCCTCGCCGGCGTCGTCGGGGTGGCGGTCGTGGTCGCCGCCGCGTTCTTCCTGACGAACCGCGGCGACGGCGGCAAGAAGCAGAACGCCGCGCCGTCCCCCTCGCCCTCCCTCAGCACCGACGCCAACCTGCCGGCCGGGGTGAAGTGCAGCGGTGCCTCCTGCACCGGCAAGGACGCGGAGAGCATGGGGTGCAGCGGCGACCTGGTGACCACCGCGAAGACGGCGACCGTCGGCGCGACCGTCGTCGAGGTCCGCTACAGCAAGACCTGCGCGGCGGCCTGGGGCCGTATCACGCAGGCCGCGCAGGGCGACGAGGTCCGGGTGACCGCGGGGAAGACCGAGCAGCGCGGGAGCACCACGGTGGCCGGCGACACCATCGCGTACACCCCGATGGTGGCCGTGAAGGACGCCGGCGAGGCGAAGGCGTGCGTGACGCTGGCGGCCGGGCAGCAGGGGTGCACCCAGTAGGAGCGGATGGGGGTGCGCGACGTAAGAGTGGTGCGCCGCGACAACCCGTCCGGCGTCTGAGGGCGAGGCCGTCGCGGGCGAGCGGTGCGAAAGAATTCGGGGACGGTACGCATGGCTCCCCGAATCGCGGGCACGCGAACGTTACCCCCACGGGAGTCCGGCAACGGAACCCCCACACGGCGGCCGCCTTCGTCCCCCCTCTCCCGGACGGGCGGCCGCCTTCTCATGTCGGCTCCCCTGTCATCTCGCTGCCGGCTTCCTGCCGGCCCGGTCGAGCCGTCGCCCCAGCCGGCGAAGCGACTTGTGAGGTGACGGCCCGGTCGAGCCGTCGCCCCAGCCGGCGAAGCGACTTGTGGGGTGGGCCACACAACCCCGGACGTCCGACATCCCGGATGCGCGATAGCCTGACCGCTGGATCTCTCTTGACGCCAAGAGATCGATCAAACGCCCGGGGCAGCGACGCCCCACCGCCAGCTGTCATACGGAGAACGCCATGACCCGCACTCCCGTGAACGTCACCGTCACCGGCGCGGCCGGCCAGATCGGTTACGCCCTGCTCTTCCGCATCGCCTCCGGCCAGCTGCTCGGCGCGGACGTGCCGGTCAAGCTGCGGCTCCTGGAGATCACCCCCGCGCTGAAGGCCGCCGAGGGCACCGCCATGGAGCTGGACGACTGCGCCTTCCCGCTCCTGCAGGGCATCGACATCACGGACGACCCGAACGTCGCCTTCGACGGCACCAACGTCGCCCTCCTCGTCGGCGCCCGTCCCCGCACCAAGGGCATGGAGCGCGGTGACCTCCTGGAGGCCAACGGCGGCATCTTCAAGCCGCAGGGCAAGGCCATCAACGACCACGCCGCGGACGACATCAAGGTCCTCGTCGTCGGAAACCCGGCCAACACCAACGCCCTGATCGCCCAGGCCGCCGCCCCGGACGTACCGGCCGACCGCTTCACCGCGATGACCCGCCTGGACCACAACCGCGCGCTGACCCAGCTCGCGAAGAAGACGGGCTCCACGGTCGCCGACATCAAGCGTCTGACCATCTGGGGCAACCACTCCGCCACCCAGTACCCGGACATCTTCCACGCCACGGTCGCCGGCAAGAACGCCGCCGAGGTCGTGAACGACGAGAAGTGGCTGGCCGAGGACTTCATCCCGACCGTCGCCAAGCGTGGCGCCGCGATCATCGAGGCCCGTGGCGCCTCCTCGGCGGCCTCCGCCGCCAACGCCGCCATCGACCACGTGTACACCTGGGTCAACGGCACGGCCGAGGGCGACTGGGCCTCCATGGGCATCCCGTCGGACGGCTCCTACGGCGTTCCGGAGGGCCTGATCTCCTCCTTCCCGGTCACCACCAAGGACGGCCGGTACGAGATCGTCCAGGGCCTGGACATCAACGAGTTCTCCCGCGCCCGCATCGACGCCTCCGTCAAGGAGCTCGAGGAGGAGCGCGAGGCGGTCCGCGGCCTCGGCCTCATCTGAGCCTTCTCACCACCTACGTCCCACCTGAGAGCTCCCCTCGGCGCACCGGCCGAGGGGAGCTCTTCACATGCCGGATGTGCCGGAGGTCAGCCGCTTCTCGAACCAGTGGTGGGCGTAGACGTGATCGACGTACGCCGGGATCTCCACGTACCCGCTCGCCCGGTACATCGCCTGGGCCTCGGTGAGCACCGCGTGCGTGTCGAGGCGGACGACGGTCCAGTCGCGCCGCAGCGCCTCCCCCTCCAGGGCGCCGAGCAGGCGGCGGGCGAGCCCCAGGCGGCGGGCGTCCGGGCGCACCCAGACATGCCGGATCTCGCCGACGCCGGGTCCCAGGCGCCGTAGCGCCCCGCAGCCGACCGGGCGGCCCTCCTCGTACGCCACGAAGAACGCGCCGGCGTCCCCGGACACCTCCCACGGCCGTACGAGATCGGACGGGTCGAAGCCCTCCGGGAACCGGGCGTCGAGGTCGGCGGCGTACGCGTCGAGGCAGGCCCGGGCGTCGGAGGAGGCGCCGGGGACGTGGTCGACCGTGATGGCGGCGAGTCGCAGCAGGCGCTGGGCGGTGGCCAGCGCGCCGGTGAGCTCGGTGCGCTGGTCCGGGGTGAGGCCTTCGAGCAAACCGGCGGCGAGGGCGGCCGCGCGCCGGTTCTGCTCCTTCAACTCGGTGCGTCCGCCGGGCGTCAGCTCCACCCGGCGCAGCCGGTTGTCGTCCGGGTCCACGCTCAGCCGGACCATGCCCTGCCCCTGAAGCGCCTTCGCCATCCGGCTGAGATATCCGGCGTCGAGACCGAGCCGGTTCCTGAGCTCCCGCAGCGATGCCCCGTCACCGATCTCGAACAGCAGACGGGCTTCACCGAGCGGGCGGTCCTGGCCGAGGTAGTGGTCGTCGAGGATCCCGATCCGGCGTGTGAAGTACCGGTTGAACCGGCGGAAGGCCGCCACCTGCTGCGTCGACACTGGTTCCATGTTTATTTGACCTTAGTCAAAGAACGCGAGTACGTCCACGGTCGCACCCGTCCCTCTATGCTGATGGTCGCCATCGACACGCTGAGTAAGGGTTCGAACACGCATCGGGGGAGCGGCCATGGGCGGGGGAGCGCGGTACTGGAACGAGGAGACCCAGCGCTGGGAGGACGGCGAGGGCGCGGGCAGAGCGCCGGTGGACGATCCGGCGTGGTCCCCGACGGAGGTCTCGTGGAGCGGGCCGGCGCTGCCCGGACAGCCCGGACAGCTCGGACAGCCCGGACAGCCCGGACAGCCAGGCCGGCCGGGCCAGTCGGGCGGCGGGAGCTGGCCGCCCGGCACCCAGCTCCCGCCTCCTCCATCCCTCCCGTATCCCGCACCAGCCTCAGCCCCCACCTCAGCCCCCACTACCACCCCAGCCCCCACTCCCACCCAGGGAGTGAGTCGTCGGCTCGTGTGGTCCGTCCTGCTCGGGGCCGCCGTCCTCGGTGCGATCGTCAGCCTCGTGCTGACCCTCGTCGTCTCCGGCGACGACGAGCCGTCCGCCGCGCCGGTCGCGTCCGAGTCGTCTCCTCCGGCCGAGGTCTCGCGGCAGAGCGACCCCCGGTCGACGCCCGCCGGGGAGACGGCGTCCCCGTCCGCCCCGGTTCGCGAACTCCCCGCGGGATACGAGTGGTACGACGACCCCGAGGGTTTCCGGATGGCGCGGCCCAAGGGGTGGACGCGCGGCACCGTGCCCTCCCGGTTCGGCATGGCCGTCGTCAACTACCGCAGTGCCGACCGTGAACACCGGCTGCAGATCTACCAGGTCGCGGAGGAGACCCCGGACGCGTCGTTCGACCTGTTCCTGTCCGACCGGACCGCCAAGGCGGACAGCTTCGAGGAAGTCTCCCTGCGCAACCTCGACCACGGGGAGTTCACCGGCTCGCGGCTGGAGTACCTGGTCGGCCGTATCAAGGGCGAGCCCGACGTCGGCACCTGGCACGTCTATGACGAGCGGTTCGTCGCGGCGGACGGTGGCGTCTACGCCATCGCCGCCTACGGCCCCGAAGCGGACGGCCGCGACGACGAACTGGAACTGCTCACCGCGGCGTTGGAGAACTTCTGCCCGCCCTCCGCCTGCTAGGGCCGACTGGCCCTGCGGCGGCTTTGCGTAGCCGCATCGCCCGGCCATCGCCCGCCCGGTGAGCGATTTGCCCGGTCTGTTCGCATCTTCAGTGACACAGCGCACTTTCAGCCACGGATTGCGCATGCAATCGCGAGACGTGGGCATGTGCTCACGGTCCCGGTGAGTGACGTGTATGTGACGCAGGGGCACTGAACAGGAACGGAAGGCAATACCGATCATGGCGGACACCTTGGAACCGCGGGCACGGAAGACCATCCACGCGGACGGGGAGTGGCGTGAAGCCGTCTCCGGCGCGACGCGCGAGATCCTCGACCCCGCGGACGCCGCGCCGTTCGCCGTGGTCGCGGAGGGCGACGAGAAGGACACCGACCTGGCGGTCGCGGCCGCCCGGAACGCGTTCGACCACGGCGACTGGCCCCGCACCCCCGTCACGGAGCGCGCCGAACTGCTGCGCCGCGTCGCCGATCTTCTCGTGCGCGACCGCGAAGCGCTCGGTCTGCTGGAGAGCCGGGACGCGGGCAAGACCGTGGAGGAGGGCCGGGTCGACATCGACTGTGTCGCCGACGCCTTCCGCTACTTCGCCGACCTCGTCGCCGGTGAGGCGCCGGGCCGGGTAGTCGACGCGGGCTCGCCCGACATCCACAGCGTCGTCGTACACGAACCCGTCGGGGTCTGCGTGCTGATCACGCCCTGGAACTACCCGCTCCTCCAGGCCAGTTGGAAGATCGCCCCGGCGCTCGCGGCCGGCAACACGTTCGTGGTCAAGCCGAGCGAGATCACCCCCCTGACGACGGTCGCCCTGATCGACCTGCTGGTGGAGGCCGGGCTCCCCGCCGGTGTCGCCAACATCGTCACCGGACCCGGCCACTCGGTCGGCGCCCGGCTCGCCGAGCATCCCGACGTCGACCTCGTCTCCTTCACCGGCGGCCTGATCAGCGGCACCAAGGTCGCCCAGGCCGCCGCGCCGAGCGTCAAGAAGGTCGCCCTCGAACTCGGCGGCAAGAACCCCAACGTCGTCTTCGCCGACGCCTGCGCCACCGACGAGGCCTTCGACACCGCCGTCGACCAGGCCCTCAACGCGGCCTTCATCCACAGCGGCCAGGTCTGCTCGGCCGGCGGCCGGCTCATCATCGAGGAGTCGGTCCGGGACCGCTTCGTCTCCGAACTCGCCCGCAGGGCCGACCGGATCCGCCTCGGCCGCGGTACCGCCGACGGCGTCGAGTGCGGGCCGCTGGTCTCCGAGCAGCAGCGCGCCAAGGTGGAGGCGTACGTCGAGTCCGCGCTCAAGGAGGGCGCGGTGCTGCGCTCCGGCGGCAAGCGCCCCGAGCCGTCCCCGGAGCGGCCCGAGAGCGGCTACTTCTACGAGCCGACCGTCCTCGACCACTGCCACCGCGAGATGCGGGTCGTACGGGAAGAGGTCTTCGGGCCGGTGCTCACCGTCGAGACCTTCCGTACCGAGGACGAGGCCGTCGCCCTCGCCAACGACACCGAGTACGGCCTCGCGGGCGCCGTGTGGACCGCCGACGCCGGCCGGGCCCGCCGCGTCGCGGGCCGGCTGCGGCACGGCACCGTCTGGATCAACGACTTCCACCCCTACCTGCCGCAGGCGGAGTGGGGCGGCTTCGGCAAGAGCGGAGTGGGCCGCGAACTCGGCCCCGCCGGACTCGCCGAGTACCGCGAGACCAAGCACGTCTACCAGAACCTCGCCCCGAAGCCCGTCCGCTGGTTCGCCGGCTGAACCCGTCCCCCGCTGAACCCGTCCCCCCGCTGAACCCGTC
>JODI01000128.1 GCA_000720805.1 Streptomyces violaceoruber | reverse complement strand
GGTGGGGGTTGCGGGCGGGCGCGTGGGTGGAGGTGGAGGCTGGCGTGGGGGCGGCTGGGTAGGGGACGGTGGGTGCCGAGGCGGGGGGCGAGTCGTACGTGTGCTCCAGGTCAGTTCAGTTCCCCCCGCGGGGGAAGGAGACCTCGACTCGTCTGTTCTTCTTGCGGCCGGATTCGGTCGCGTTGGAGGAGATCGGGTACTGCTCGCCGTAGCCGCGGACCTCGAAGGTGATGTTCGGGTCGTTGAGTTCCTGGTCCAGGACCTCCTGTACGGCGTTGGCGCGCTGTTTGGACAGGACGTCGCCGTGGGCGGAGGAGCCGAGGTCGTCCGTGAAGCCGAAGACGCGGATCTTGGTGGCGTTCTGGGTCTTGATCTCCGCCGCGATCGCGGAGATACGGGCCTTCGACTCGCCGCTCAGCTTCGCGCTGTCCTTGCTGAACAGGACCTCGGCCTGGAGCGCGAACTTCACGTCCGCGTTCGTGTCCTCCCGGCGTTCGTCCCCGGTCTGGTCCTCGACGACCTGCTTGATGTCCAGGACCTTGGGTTCGGCGAGGGTGGCGCCCTCGGGGAGCTTGAGGTCGGGGTCGGCGGGGTCCACGGTGACGGGGGCGGAGGCGGAGGGTTCGGTGCCTGGGGGGACGCTGGGGGTGGTGTCGGCGTGGGCCGCGATGGTCGTGCCTGCCAGGAGGAAGGAGGTTGTCGTGAGAATCAGAGTGAGGCGCACGTGGGTCATCGGTAGCCTCACCCGGAGATCTGGATGGGCGCAGCGGCGAAGGCGGGGAGCTGGAAGGTGACTTCGCTCGTGTCAGTGGGAGGCGCGGGGAACTGCATGAAGACAGCCACGGTCTCGCCAGACTTCACTGTGGAGAATCCCGTGGTCGTCAAGGGGCGGCCGTCCGTATCGCGCAGCACGTAGTACCGCTTCTTGCCCTTCGCATCCACGAGCGTCGCGCCGCCGAGCGACCTGCCGTTCCTGATGATCTCTGTCTCGTTGCCACTCAACGAGGCGGGAATCGCAACGCCCTTGGCGCCGTCGTTCTTCAGATCTGCGTTCACGGTCACGAAACCGCCGGAATCCCGCACGGCGGAGGTGATCTGGAGGACGAGTCCGTCGGGTCCCTTCAGCTCGGCCAGGGGAGCTTCGGACTGGCCCTCTTGAGCACTCGGCTGAGGCCCAGTGCCCTTGGAGGCGGACGCCGAGCTTTCCGGCTTTTGGTCGTCGTCGCCTCCACCACCGCAGCCGGTCACGCCGAGAGCGACCGCGGCCGCGACTGTCAACGTGACCACCGCCCTGCTGGCCTTCGCAGTGAACCGAATGCTCATCACTCTGCTTCCTTCGTCACTCGTCGTTCGCTTCTCAGTCGGCCAGGTGGACGTCGAAGAGGTCTTCCGGTTCCGGCAGAACAGCGAGATCGTCCGGGTTCAGGATCCACTCTCGG
Source organism: Streptomyces violaceoruber (assembly GCA_000720805.1). GTDB lineage: Bacteria > Actinomycetota > Actinomycetes > Streptomycetales > Streptomycetaceae > Streptomyces > Streptomyces cellulosae_A. The sequence continues at coordinate 14,741 of JODI01000128.1, read as the reverse complement.
TCCTTGCAGTCGAGCTCCGGGAGCGCGTCGTCGCCGGCGTCCTCTCCGAGTGGCTCGAACCGGCAGAGCGGTTCGATCACGGCAGTGGCACTCGCCTTCGAGTGCACGCTCTCGGTGCCGGGGACGATGGAGTCACCGACAGGCTTGTTCGTCTCGACCTCGACCGTGTAACCCGGGAGCAAACCCGGTGCCGCTCCGCAGAGCGCGGTGGCATCGTTCTGCGCTGCGAGTTGGGCTGCCCGTCCGCACCCGTCGAACGGCACCCCTTCGCCGTCGAAGATGGCCTGCCACTTGGTCGGGTCGAGCACGTTCTTGACCCACTCGTCGGCGAGTTCGTCCCTGGTGTCCAGGGCAGCCGCGAGTGCCGCCGCGTCTGCCGCCGTCTGGGCGCCGTTCCGATTCGCCGCGGCCTGGCCGACCGCGAGGTATGCGAACGCAAGAAGGAGCAGACCCGCCACCACCGTGATGTAGATGGGGAAGGCCTGCCCCGCGTCGCCGCGCCTGCGGCGCTGCTTCAGCCGCCGGTGACCTCGGCGATCTTCGTAGTGATTGCGTCGAAGATCGTCTGCCCGATGTCCGTCCCTGTAATGGCCAACACGATCGCCACCACCACCGCGATGATCCCCAGATACTCCACCGCCGTCTGACCCTCGTCGTTGCGCGCTGCGCGGGCGCGAAGGTACGAGACGGTCGTGTTGAACCAGTTGTTCATGGGGGTGCCCTCCGATGTCGTCGCCTTCGACGCGCGCAGCGTAGACCGGAGCATCGGGTTCGGCACAGGGTCCGTGGGCCCAATCCTGGGCCCAGGAGCGGTTCATCCCACACCCCGGTGTGAACCGGGTGCCGTGCCGAGCCACTTGGCCGTGGCCTCGGAGCGGGTCGCGCTGTGGAGTTTGGCGAAGATGCGGTTGATGTGGTTCTTGACCGTCTTCTCGCTGATGAAGCACGCGGCGGCGATCTGCTGGTTGTTCATCCCCGATGTGATGAGGTCCATGATCTCCGCCTCCCTCGCGCTCAGGGCACCCCTGAGCCCCGACAACGACTGTGCCACAACTGGTTGCACTCGTGAAGGGCTTTCCGGAGAATCGAGCGGGGGCCGGATGTATGGGAGGGGTAAATCGCTTACTGAAGACGGCAGTTCACTTTGCTGGCGAGAAGAAGCGGAAGGTTGGACTTCGTATGCAGTCGCACTTGTCGCTCGCAGCCGGGCCAGCAGCGCTCCCGCCGCCGTATGGGTGAAGTGGGCCCGGCCCTCCTTGATGTCCCGTACGGCGGACACCAGTTGGTCGGCGGTGAACTCGCCGTGGACCAGGTAGCCGCCGGCGCCCCGCCGCAGGGCCTCCTCCACGATCTGCTGCTCCCGGCTGTAGGTCAGCATCATCACCGGGGAGATCTTCACGAGGTACGGGAGCGCCGAGATGCCGTCCAGCCCGGGCATGCGGACGTCCAGGAGGACGACGTCGGGCCGGTGGTGACGGGCCGCCTCGCAGGCCTCGTGGCCGTCCGCGGCCTCCGCGACGACCGTGATGTCCGGGCGGCCGGAGAGCAGGGCGGTGAGACCTGCCCGGACCACCGGGTTGTCGTCGGCCACGACCACCCGCAGGGAGGAGGCGCCCGGATGCGCATCCGTCGCATCCACTGCATCCACCGCATCCACCGCATCCGTCGCGGCCGCCGCGTTCATCGCGTTCGTAATGTTCATCGTCGTCCTCGTCACGGTGACTCCGGGGGCGGTGCCGTCAGAGGGAGTTCCAGGCGGACCTCCGTGCCCTTCGCGTGCGTGCCCTTGCCGATGTGGATGCGGGCGCCCACCGATGCCGCTCGCTCGACCATGCCGACCAGGCCGAAGTGGCCCGAGCGGCGGAGATCCTCGAGGGTGGTGTCCGGGGGGAGTCCGCGGCCGTCGTCGTGGACGCTGATGCGCAGGACGTCGTCGCGGACTCCCGCGTGCACGTCGACCCGGGTCGCGGACGCGTGGCGGTGGGCGTTCTCCATGGCCTCCGTGGCGATGGTGAGGAGCTGCCGGGCCACGGCGGGCGGGACCGGGGGCGGGGGCTCGGTGCGGTCGCCCGTGGGGTGGTGGATGGGGTGATAGGTGGCGGGGAGCGCGGTTCGGGTGCTGAAGTCCTTGGTTCGGGCGGCCAGTTCGGTGAGTACGTCGGCGGGGTGGGCGCAGTCCGGTTCGCGGCGCAGGTCGGCGAGGAGTTCACGGGACTCGGCGGCTGCTCTGCGGGCCGAACGGGAGACGAGTTCGGCCTGTTGTCTGATGAGGTCCGGGTCGATACGGGCAGCGCCCGCCGAGTGCGCCAGACCGTCCGCCGCCAGGGCCACGCCGTGCAGGGTCTTGGCCACGGAGTCGTGCATCTCGCGTGCCAGGCGGGCCCGTTCGGCGCTCACCGCCTCCGTCGCGGCGAGACGGGCCTGGACGGCGGTCAGGGCCTGGGTGGCCGTACCGAAGCGGAGCATCAGGTTGCGCAGGGTGGAGCCGACGGCTCCCGTGATGACGCACAGGCCCGGGAGGAGAAGGGAGTCCGCGGGTGCGGCCCGGGTGTCCTTCAGGGTGGCGTACACGAGCAGGAGGATCAGCGACTGCAGCGAGGCGAAGACGGCCGCGCCCCGCCAGCCGTACACGATGCCCGCGAGAAGGGGGGTACAGACGCTGACGTAGGCGAGCGTGGTGTCAGGGCCCGCGGAGACCAGGAGCAGGGAGGCGAAGAGGGTGTCGACGGCCAGGAGGGTGGGGTGCCGCAGGAGCAGCGGGCCGAAGCGCTCCCAGTCCCTGAAGAGGACGTACGAGCCCATGAAGGTGACGACCACCGCGGCGCCGACGAGGCGGACACCGAGGCCGGGTCCGGCGTTGAGCAGGGCGGAGGGGGCGGCGAGAGCGATCATCGCCAGCCGGAACCCGAAGACCTGGCGGCACATGGCCTGGAGGGCGTTCACCTGGAGGGAGATGGGGGGCGTCGGCGGGTTGTCGGTGCCGTCCGTGATGCCGGCAGCACCCGTACCCGTACCGCTGTCGTCATGTGGTGCGGCCGGCCCCTGCGGGGGTCGAGGGCCTTCGGCGGGCGTGCGTCCGCGCTGAGTTCCTGACCCGGGCCCGTCCACCGCCCCGGCCCCTCTCCTCGCCTTGACCGCATGACCGTTCAACGGCCTGGTCTTCCGGTCCGACCGGCTCTTGAGCCGCCCCGTCCTCACCTTCACGTCCCCACCCCCATGGTCCCCACCCCCATACTCCCCACTCCCTACTCCCTACTCCCTACTCCCCGGTGATCGACCCGAAGTCCGTGCCCGACCCGAGGAGCAAGCCCGCCCCCAGCAGGATCATCGTGGCCGGGACCATGAACGTCGTGATCATCATCGTGGCCTTGGGGACGGCGCGGGCGGCCTTGCGGCGGGCGTTCTGGGCGTCCGTGCGGCGCATGTCCTTGGCGAGGGAGACGAGGGTGTCGACGATCGGCGCGCCCAGTTCCTCGCCCTGCTGCAGTGCCGTCACGAACATCGCCACCTGCTCGGAGTCGTTCCTGCGGCGCAGCTCCGCGAAAGCCTGGCGGCGGCTCATGCCGAGGTCCATCTGACGGAGGGTGATGCGGAGTTCGTCGGCCCAGGGCCCCTCGTACTTGGAGGCGACGCGGTCCAGGGCCTGGCGGAAGCCGAGGCCGGCGCTGACGACCACCGCCAGTACGTCGAGGAAGTCCGGCAGCGTGCGCTCGATCACGTCCTTGCGGATCCGGATCGCCGACCAGATGCCGACCTCCGTCCAGAACGCGCCGAAGGCGAGCAGCAGCAGCGCCACCAGGATGTCGCCGCGGAGCAGGAACACCAGGAAGCCGACGCCGCCGAGGACGCCGTAGACCGCGCGGCGGGCCGCGTAGCGGTCGATGGTGAGGCCGCCGGGGTTGCCCGCGAGGTCGATCTTGCGGCGGTACTTCGCGACCTGCTTGGGGCCCATCAGCCGCAGGACGGCGGGGGCGTAGCGCATGCCCATGCGGTCGATCAGCGAGTCCACCGCGCCGGTGCGGGTGGCGCCGACCTCCAGGGCCAGCACCAGGTCGCTCGGCAGTTTCGCGTCCGCCCGGTACATGCGGATGCCCGTGAAGACGCCCCAGACGGCGAGGCCCATCAGCAGGGCCAGCAGGTATGCCATCGGTCCGCCCCTCCTTTCTCTTCCCCGGCGCTCAGACGTCGATCCGCGACAGGCGGCGGATGAGGACGAAGCCGACCGCGTACAGCCCGAACGCGATGATCACCGCGGCCTGGCCGACCGGGGAGCCGGTCATGCGGTCCAGGGCGCCGTCCTTGACCCCGTTCATCAGGAACAGGGAGCCGACGCCGAGCACCGGGACGGCGTACGACGTCATGTTCACCTGGGACAGCTGGGTGCGGACCTCGCGCCGGGTCTCCTTGCGTTCCTCCAGGGTCTCCGTGAGGTTCCGCAGGGCGCTGACCACCTGGCCGCCGGCCCGGTTGGAGAGGACCAGGGTCGTGACCAGGACCACCAGTTCGCGGGACGGAAGCCGGTCGGCCATCTCGCCGAGCGCGTCGTCCATGGTCGCGCCCATACCCAACTGGTTGGCGACCTGGGCGAGTTCCTCACCGGCCGGTGCCTCCAGCTCCTCCGCCGCCATGCCGATCGCGGTGCGCAGCGCGAGGCCCGCCTGAGTGGCGTTGGCGAGCAGGCGGGCCATTTCCGGGAGTTGGTTGATGAACTTCTCGATGCGTTTCTGCCGCTGCCAGCTGAGGAATTGCAGCGCCGCCCAGACGCCGAGCAGTCCGGCGAGCGGTCCGAAGAAGGGCGCCAGGGTCGCCTGGCCGATCAGCCACAGGCCCGCCACCGCCGCCAGCATCGCGGCGAAGAACTCGCCCGGTGTGATGTCCAGGCCGGTCGCCGCCAGCCGCAGTTCCAGTTTCCGGCCCAGCTTCGTACGACGCAGCCTTCGGTCCAGGTTGCGGAAGCGGCGCCGGCGGCCGGTGACCGGTATCTGGCCCGCGGACGACAGCCGTTCGACGAGCGCGGCCCGCTGGGCCTTGCCCTTGGCGTAGGTGTGCACGCCGATGACGGCCAGTACGCAGGTCAGCAGGGTGACGCCGATGGTGAGCGTGACGAGATTCTGGAGATCTGGGTCCATGGGGGCGGTCCTACCTGGCTTCTCGGATGGCTAGCTGATCTGCGGACTGGGCCACGCCGAAGGCCTGGGGCGTGGGCTGGCTCGCCATGTAGAGGCGGTCGGCGGTGCGGCGCGGGAGCGGGAAGTGCTGGTAGCCGCCGTAGATCCGGCCGTCGGCGGCCATCGGCCGCGCCTCGAAGCGGGCGACCGTCGCGAGGCGGTACGGCTCACTGCCGTGGCTGTCGAGCAGGGCGATCTCGGTGATACGGCGGACGCCGTCTGCGAACCGGGTGAGCTGGACGATGACGTCGACCGCGCTGTTGATCTGGTCGTGCAGCGCCTCGAAGGGAATCTCCACCTCGGACATGGACGCGAGGGTCTTCAGCCGCATCAGCGCGTCCTCGGCGCTGTTGGCGTGCACGGTCGCCAGCGAGCCGTCGTGGCCGGTCGACATCGCCTGGAGCATGTCGAGCGACTCGCCGCCGCGGACCTCACCGACCACGATCCGGTCGGGCCGCATGCGCAACGAGTTGCGGACCAGGTCGCGGATGGTGATACGGCCCTTGCCCTCGACGTTCGGCGGCCGCGACTCCAGCCGCACCACGTGCCGTTGCTGGAGCTGGAGTTCTGCCGAGTCTTCGATGGTGATGATGCGGTCCCCGTCGGGGATCAGCCCGGAGAGGGCGTTGAGCAGGGTCGTCTTGCCGGTGCCCGTCGCGCCCGACACGATGATGTTGAACCGCGCCTGCACCAGGCCCGCCAGCAGGTACAGCATGTGCTCGTCGAGCGAGCCGAAGCCGACCAGCTCGCTGAGCGTGAAGGTGCGGGGGAAGCGGCGGATGGTGAGGATGGCGCCGGTGAGCGACAGCGGCGGGATGATCACGTTCACGCGCTCGCCGGAGGGGAGCCGGGCGTCGACCATCGGATTGGACTCGTCCACCCGCCGGTTGACCGTCGACACGATCCGCTCGATGGTCTGCATCAGCTGGTCGTGGGAGGGGAAGCGGAGCGGGAGCTGTTCGACCCGGCCGCCGCGCTCGACGAAGATCGCGTCCGGCCCGTTCACCATGATCTCGGTGATGGACGCGTCCTCGAGGAGCGGTTCCAGGATGCCGAGGCCCAGCGCCTCGTCGACCACCCTGCGGATCAGCTGCGAGCGCTCCACCGTCGACAGGACCGGGCCCTCCCGGCTGATGATGTGCCCGAGCACCCGCTCCAGGCGGGCCCGGCGCTCGGCCGCCGCCAGCGCGCTCATCTCCGCGAGGTCGATCTCCTCCAGCAGCTTGGCCCGGTAGGAGGCGACCAGATGGCCGTCCTCGCCCCGGCTGCCGTTGTCTTCCGGGGAGTTGATGCGTGACCGCAGGCTCATGGGTGGTTCCTCAGTGTCTTCCTCAGTGGTCGAGCGGCATGGTGGCGGTCTTGTGGGCGTCGCCGAAGTCCCAGCCGGGGACGATCGAAGGGATCTGGACGGTGGCGGTGACGGTGACCTCGTCGCCGCCCTCCGTGGCGGGACACTCGACGGTCAGCCAGTCGCTGATCGCGTTCGCGCACCCGTCCTGCGCGCTCTCCTCGATCGAGGCCGCCCGCGCCCCCGCCCGGGCGGCCGTGCCGGCCTGCTGGGCGGTGTACGCGATCAGCCCGATCTGCACACCCGCCATCGCGACGAGGATCAGGATCGGGATGAAGCCGAGGTACTCGAGGGCTACTTGGCCGAGGTCACGTCGGTTCCGGCCGGGTCGGCTCCTGTCGCGTCGGCTCCGGCCGGGTCGGCTCCTGTCGTGCCGGCTCCGGTCGTGCCGGCTCCTGCCGGGTCGGCTCCGGTCACATCGACTCCGGTTCCGTCGCCCCCGGTCGCGGTCCCCGCGAGCCCGTACTGTCCCGTCGTACGACATCTCAGTCCTTCACCTCCTCCACGGCGCCGGCGTGGCCCTTCACGTCGAAGGGGAAGCCGATCGAGCCCGGGAAGAGGACGGGGACGTGGAGGGTGACGTCGGCCGTGACATAGCCGCCGGACGTGCCGCACTCCACCTCGCCGCCCCACGCGTCCGGGAGCTTGTCCAGCCCCGCCTCTTGACACGCCCCCTGCCGCTCGCCCTCCGGAACCGCCGTCGCCGCCCGTACGGCCTCGTCCGCAGCATTCCCCGCGAGCGTGAACGTGTATCCCAGCAGCACGAACTGCCACATCAGCACCAGCGTGAGGAGGATCAGCGGGGTCATGCCGAGGAACTCGACGGTGACCTGGCCGTCGTCCCTCCGTCCGGGAACCCGTCCCCGCTCCCTCCCTGCGAGCAGGGGAACCGGTAAGCGCACCGCTACCTCCCCAGCTCTTTGCGCCGCCGGAAGCCGACCGCCGTCCGGTCGCCGCCCCGGAAGCGGCCGGCGCGGTGGCCGGGGCCCTCGCTCCCCTTGACCAGTCCCAGTTCGGCCGCGAGGGCCCACAGGGCCTGCTTCACCGTGCTCTTGCCGTCGAGTTCGTGGACGCGGCCGGCGTCCACCGCGCTCTGCAGTTCCTTGAAGTTGGCCGGGACCGCCGTGCCGGCGACGAGGGTGCCGGTGATCTTCTGGATCAGCGGGGGCTGGATCTCCGTACCGCGGGTGTGCCGGTTGACGACGACGGTCGTCTCCTCGGCCTTTCGGATCTGCAGCCGGTCCCACATGCGGACCGTGCGCTTGGCACCCCGGACCGCGACCACGTCGGGCGTGGTGACCAGCAGGGCCGTGTCGGCCATCTCGACGACGGCCGCGCCCGCGCCGCCGAGCTGCGCGCCGCAGTCGACGACGACGACCTCGTAGCGGGAGCGCAGGGCGCTGACGATCTGGCGGGCGGAGCGGTCGGTGACCTCCTCGCCGCGTTCGCCCTCGCCGGGTGCGAGCAGCAGGGCGACACCGGTGTCGTGGCGGAAGACGGCGTCGGCGAGGACACGGGGGGAGATGTCGGTGATGGCGGCCAGGTCGACGACCGAGCGGCGGAACTGCACGTCCAGGTAGGAGGCGATGTCCCCGGTCTGCAGGTCCATGTCCAGCAGGGCGGTGCTGCGGCCGGAGGCCTGGGCGGCGAGGGCGAGGTGGATGGCCGTGAGGGTGGTGCCCACGCCGCCCTTCGCCCCGCTGACCGTGACGACGGTGCCGCCGACGCCGGTGAACACGTCGCCCCCGGCGCCCAGGTGACGTCGTACGCCCACGGACCACTGGGCGACCGCCTGGACCCGGCTGGCCAGCTCCTCGTAGCCGAGCGGCAGGGCGATCAGGCCGCGGGCGCCGTAGTCCATGGCGGCCTGGAAGAGGCCGGGGCTGGCGTCGGTGGTGACGAGGATGACGCCGACGGCCGGGAAGCGGAGAGCGACCTCGCGGATGAGTTCCAGGGCCGGGACCGGGCCGATGCGTTCGTGGACGACGACCACTTCGGGCAGTTCGTCGATGGACTCGGCGGCGAGGCGGGCGAGGGTGTCGATGAGCTGGGTGGAGTCGACCACCGGGGCGAGCGGTTCGGCGTCCGGGAGCTGGCTGAGCAGCGTGGTGATGGACCGCACCGCGTCCGCGTCGCCGACTGCCGGGAGGATCCTCGTGGGCATGGCGGCCTCTCACTTGTCCTTGGCGAGTTCGTAGGTGCGGTCGCGCTCGGGGACGGTGGTGCCGGTGCCGGGCGCGACGAGCGCGAGCCGGACCTCCTTGGCGAACGACTCGGCGTACGTGATGCGCTGGGCGTCGAGGGTGGTGAGCGCGAAGGTGATCGGGACGGCGTCGGTCTCCTGCCGGGTGCGGTCGTCGGCGTCCGGCTTGAGCACCTTGAGATCGCCGACGTCGATGACCCGGGCGTTGGTCACGATGATCTTGGACTGGTCGGGAGCGCCCTCGCGCTGTCCCTCGAAGGTGGCGTACACGTTGACCGACGCACCGGCCGTGATCTTCCCCGCGACACCGGTCGCCGCGTCGATCATGATGGCGACCTCCTGCTGCCCCGGCTGCAGGGCGGGCTGATCGACGATCATGTCGCTCTGCAGCAGCGAGCCCGCCTGCAGCGTGGTGACGGCGATCTTGCCGCGGAGGTCGGAGAGATCGGTGACCGCGGTGTCCGGCAGCCACCGCTTCGGCATCTCGGTCTTCTCGAACTGGCTCGCGTTGAGACTGGTGTACGGCTCCACCCGGGACTTCAGCCGGTACGCCGTGACCTCGGGGCCGACCTTCGACTTCACGTCGTTGATGACGGACAGCACGCCGGCGAACGCGCCGAGGGCGCACAGGACCGACAGGAGCAGGAGTATCACGCCGCGGCGCTGACGGGAGTTCATGAACCGTACGACCTCGTCGGGGGGGTTGGGTCTGGCGGGGTTGGCTGGTCGGAGCGGCCGGGTGGCCGGGTCGGCTCACCCGGCGGGCAGTTGGTTCCTGTGCACGGGTGAGCGGTTCTCGTACGGGAGTGACTGGTTGCCGTAAGGGGGCGACTGGTTGCCGTAAGAGGGCGACTGGTTGCCGTAAGGGGGTGACTGGCTCCCGTACGCGGGCGACTGGTTGTCACGCACGGGCGATACGGGTGATACCGGCGATACGGCGGAGCAGAAGACGCAGCGGTCGCCGATGACCTCGATGCCGCACCAGTGGCAGATGTTCTGCCGTACCGAGGTGACCAGTTGGTAGAGAACCGACAGGTCCGGCAGGAAGGTGCAGAACTCGATCAGCTTGCCGGTGCCCCACCAGTCCGCGGACTCGGCCGGCAGCGGGACCTCGCGCAGCCCCTGCACGCTCCAGGACTTGGCCAGGGTCGCGGTGACCCAGTCGGACTGGAGCTGCCCCCGGCCGACCAGCATCGACGTGGCGAACTCCGGGCCCGCGAGGGTCGCGTCGGGTCCGATACGGACGAGCTGCGGCTGCGGGTGGGCGAGCACACCGAACTGGCTGCCCGGCATCCAGGACTTGGCGTGCGACTTCAGACTCACGGGAACGCGGTCGAGCTTGGTGACGGAGCCGAGGAGCGCGCCGGCGTGGAGGTAGTGGGTGAGCAGCCGGGCGGCGGAGGCGAGCACGCCGGGACTCAGGTCACAGGAGGCGAGCTGGCGTAACTGGCGGGCCAGGACGGCGAGTCCGAGCGGCGGCAGATCAGGCCGGAACAGGGCGATCCGGTCGCTTTCCAGGAGGGAGCGGACCGTGAGCAGCCGCCGCTCCACCTCTCGGGGGACGGCCTGCGAACAGACGACGATCACATGCCCGTGCTGGTCGATCAGCGTCTGCAGGGCGGCCAGCGACCGGTCGAGCGGCTGGCGGTCCAGGTCCGGCAGGACGGCCGCGGGCATGGTTCGGTCGTCCTGTGGCGGCAGTGCCATGTCGGCACTGGTCACGGCAATGGCAGTTGGCACGCGCAGCTCCCCGAATCCCCATGCCCATGGGCTTACCGGCGTCACTCCGGCACACCCGATCGACTTCACTGCGTGACTACCTGAGCACTGTATCCACGCCCCTGTGACCGGAGAACAGCGTTTCTGTGACTTCCTGCTGCTCTTGAGCGCCCAAAAGGCCGCCATTTCAACGCAGATGGGGCGCATGTGCCACGAGGCCCGGGTGCCCGGCTGAGTTGGAGTCATCCATTCCGCACGCCATTCCACGCAGCCCCTGCGGGGCTCTTGACAGTTGAATTGGTCTGGACCAACTCTTAGGACACGCGGTGGCCACCGTCATGCGCATCTCTTCCGTCCCCCTGCCCCCTTCACCTCTGCACCTCTACTCCTCTGTTCCTCTGTTCCTCTGTTCCTCTCCCCCACCGGAGGCACCAGTGCACCGCGAACCAGGCATGCCCAGACGCAGACGGACACGAACCCTCGCCGGGACCCTCACCGCGACGCTCCTCACCCTGGCCGCCGCAACAGCGGGCGCGGGCCAGGCCGCGGCGGCCGACACCAACAACACGAAGAACCCCGGCTTCGAGTCGGGCCTCGCCAACTGGACGTGTTCGGGCGGCAGCGGTACGACCGTCTCCTCCCCCGTCCACGGCGGCTCGGCCGCGCTGAAGGCGACGCCGGCCGGGCAGGACAACGCCCGCTGCACCCAGACGGTCGCGGTGAAGCCCAACTCGACGTACACGCTGAGCGCGTGGGTGCAGGGCGGCTACGCGTACCTGGGCGCGACGGGCACGGGCACGACGGACGTCTCGACCTGGACCCCGGACTCGTCCGCGTGGAAGCAGTTGTCGACGACGTTCACCACGGGCTCGTCGACGACCTCGGTGACCGTGTACACGCACGGTTGGTACGGCCAGGCGGCGTACTACGCGGACGACGTCTCGGTGTACGGCCCCGACGGAGGCGGTGGTGGCGACGACCCGCAGCCCACGATCCCGGCGGCGCCGAGCGGCGTGTCCGTGACCGGAACCTCCTCCTCGTCCGTGTCCCTGGCCTGGAACACGGTCTCGGGAGCGACCGGCTACAACGTCTACCGCAACGGCACGAAGGCCACGGCGGTGACGGGAACATCGGCCACGGTGACCGGCCTCGCGGCCGCCACGTCGTACTCGTTCCAGGTCACGGCGACGAACGCGGCGGGCGAGTCGGCGAAGTCGGCGACGGTGACGGGCCGTACGACGACATCCCCGGGCGGTGGCGGGGGCGCGGTGCCCAAGCACGCCGTGACGGGGTACTGGCAGAACTTCAACAACGGGGCGACGGTCCAGAAACTCTCTGACGTCCAGTCCCAGTACGACATCATCGCGGTCGCCTTCGCCGACGCGACGACGACGCCGGGCGCCGTCACCTTCACCCTGGACTCGGCGGGCCTCGGCGGCTACACGGTCGACCAGTTCAAGGCGGACGTGAAGGCCAAGCAGGCGGCCGGGAAGAAGGTCATCATCTCCGTCGGGGGTGAGCGGGGCGCGGTGTCGGTGAACGACTCGGCCTCGGCGACGAACTTCGCGAACTCGGTGTACTCCCTGATGCAGACGTACGGCTTCGACGGCGTCGACATCGACCTGGAGAACGGCCTCAACGCGACGTACATGACCCAGGCGCTGCGGTCCCTGTCGGCAAAGGCGGGCTCGTCCCTGGTCCTGACCATGGCCCCGCAGACCATCGACATGCAGTCCACGTCCAACACGTACTTCCAGACCGCCCTGAACGTGAAGGACATCCTCACCGTCGTCAACATGCAGTACTACAACAGCGGTTCCATGCTGGGCTGCGACGGCAAGGTGTACAGCCAGGGCTCGGTGGACTTCCTCACGGCGCTGGCCTGCATCCAGTTGGAGGGCGGCCTGTCTCCGTCCCAGGTGGGTCTTGGCCTGCCGGCTTCGGCGCGTGGGGCAGGGAGTGGGTACGTGTCTCCTTCGGTGGTGAACAACGCGCTGGACTGCCTGGCCAAGGGCACGGGGTGCGGGTCGTTCAAGCCGTCGCGGACCTATCCGGAGCTGCGGGGGGCCATGACGTGGTCGACGAACTGGGATGCGGCCGCGGGGAACGCGTGGTCGGGGGCGGTGGGGCCGCACGTGCACGCGCTGCCGTAACCCATCCATCCCCTTCGATCGGGAACGTTGACATCCCCGCAGTACATCGGGCGGGACACCGGGTCCGTCATGACCGGTGTCCCGCACCCGCCAGAGGTCTTTCTCGGCCCCGGGCCAAGGCGTCGAGGTAGGCGGAGAGTTGACTGGTGGCCTACAGGTAGGCCCCTCCGCAGGACGTGAGGTCGCGCCGCCACCGTTCCAGTGTCCTGGTCAACGCTTCGAGGCTGCCGGGCAAGGATACGATTCACAGACATGGCACAGAGCACGCACACGGTGTCCGGAGACTTCGGCCTGACGATGGACGAACTGCGCGTCGTGGCTCACTACGTGGTTCTGCACGCGGAGGACGTCCTGCCGGTCTTCGAGCAGGCTGTTCCCGGGGATCCGCGCCCCCGAGCGGCGATCGACGCGGCCCGGACGTTCATCAACGGTGCCAACAGGACGAAGTTGCAGCGCGTCACTTCCCTCGACGCTCATCGGGCCGCCCGGTCCGCACCCTCCGAAGCCGCGCGGCTGGCCGCGCGATCCGCCGGTGACGCCGCATCGGCCGCATATCTGCACCCCATCGCCCAGGCCGGCCAGGTCGGCCACATCCTGCGAGCCTCCGCGAGCGCCGCGCGCATCGGGGAGCTGCAGGCGGACGGTGACCCGGCGATCGGGGAGGCCCTGCTGGAACGGTCACGGCACCGTGCGACACCGGTGCTCATCGACGTGCTCTGCCGCTACCCGCCCACGACAGGCGGCAGCAATCGTGTCGCCCGGCTGATGAACGCGCTGGACCACTCCCTGCGCCAGGCGACTGACCGGTCGCCAAGGCACACCGCGGGGAGTGGCGCCGACGCCCGCAGGAGGGAGTCCAAGTCGTGATCCTCCCGAAGGTCCGGGACCTCCGCTTCGTGACGATCCGCCGGGGCGGGACTCTCACCGACGCGGATCACCGTCTCCTCGCTCTCTGGGCCGCCTCGTGTGCAGAGCACGTCCTCGGCCTCTTCGAGTCGGCCCGCCCCGGGGACCCGCGACCGCGCCAGGCGATCGAGCATGCCCGGGCATGGGTGCGTGGCGAGGTCAAGATGATGCAGGCTCGCGCGGCGGGCGGCCATGCGATGGGGGCGGCCAGAGACCTGCGCGGGGCAGCACGGCATGCCGCGTACGCCGCCGGCCAGGCCGGCGCCGTCGCCCACGTCGCCGCACACGAACTCGGCGCGGCCGCCTACGCGATCAAGGCCGCACGCGCGGCGGCACCGGACGGCGAGAGCGAGACCGCCGGCCGGCTCGAGTGCCAGTGGCAGCGCGATCAGCTCCCGGAGGCGATCCGCGAGCTGGTGCTTGATGACCAGCGGCTGCGGAACGACATCTGCTGGTCGGTGTTCGACTGTTGAAGCCGAACCTTGTGCGGCCCACCCTGGTCGCCCCTTGGATCGACGCGGCACCCAGCCGGTCGAAAACCGGCCAGCCGAGCGGACAGCGGAGTGTTCGCGTTGCGCCTGGCAAACCGCGGATGTGATTATTCCGGGCGTGGTGGATCCAGGGGGAAGCGACGCGACGGTCGGCCATGCACCGAGGTCTCGCTTGTCCGACTACGCCGAGATGACCGTGTCGGACACCAAGAGCGACGACAGTGCAGAGGCAGACCAATCGCCGCCCCATCCCACTGCCGACGGGTCTTCCGAGACACCCGCCAGGGGAGCTGCTCGACCGGAAACGCCTGAAGTCGCCCGCGCCCGTCGCGAATTCGCCGTGCTGCTCGGAGAATTCCGCCGTACGCCCGTACTCGTCCCGCTCGACGAGAACGCAGACCCGTTGGTCGGTGACTACGGCGGGGTCCGCTGGATCTACGCCTTCTCGAACGAGACGGCGTTGGCCCGGTTCGCGATCGCGAGGAACGAAGGCTCGCGGGAGTGGGTGTATCAGCGCGTGCTGGGAGCCCGGCTGCTGGATGCGGCCGTCCCGGCGGCCGGCGTCCCGTGCGGAGTGGCACTGGACGTGGGGAGCGAGGACGGCGACGGGGTGCTGTTCCCGCCGGTCGCGGGGATCGTGCCGGACGCGGCGGCCGTGGACGCGGGGACGGCGAACGGGGAGTCGCAATACGGAGAGTCGGCGTACGCGGAGTCGGCGAACGGGGAGGAGCCGCGGTGAGCGGTAGCAGCAAC
>JODI01000127.1 GCA_000720805.1 Streptomyces violaceoruber | reverse complement strand
AGGGAAACGCCCGGTTACATTTCGAACCCGGAAGCTAAGCCTTACAGCGCCGATGGTACTGCAGGGGGGACCCTGTGGGAGAGTAGGACGCCGCCGAACTCCTTTTAGAGCTCCGGCTCTTGGGCACACAAGCCCGAGAGCCGGAGCTTTTTTGCGTTGGGGTAGGGTCAGAGAGCATCGTTGGCACGTTTCCCACAGGAGGCTCCCGGGTGGAGGTCCAGGAGACCCGCGTCCAGACGGACCGGGTCCTCACCATCCCCAACATCCTCAGCATGGCGCGGCTCGCTGGTGTGCCGCTCTTCCTGTGGCTGATCCTCAGGCCTGAGCTCGGTGGGCCCAAAAGTGACGGCTGGGCGTTTCTGGTGCTGGCGTTGAGCGGCGTCAGCGACTACCTCGACGGCAAGCTCGCCCGTCGCTGGAACCAGATCAGCAGCCTCGGCCGGCTATTGGATCCCGCAGCCGACCGGCTCTACATTCTCGCGACTCTGGTCGGCCTGACCTGGCGCGAGATTCTGCCGCTCTGGTTGACCGCTGTACTTCTGGCGCGTGAGTTGGTCCTGCTGGTGATGGTGGGGATCCTCAGGCGGCACGGCTATCCGCCTCCGCAGGTGAACTTCCTGGGCAAGGCGGCGACGTTCAACCTGATGTATGCCTTCCCGCTGCTCCTGCTCAGTGACGGAGGTGGATGGATCGCGTCACTCGCTGCTATTTTCGGATGGGCGTTCGCCGGATGGGGTACAACCCTGTACTGGTGGGCAGGAGTCCTCTACGTGGTACAAGTCCGCCGCCTGGTTCGTGCGGACGCCATGGCCGACTGAACTCGCCCCTCGCTGCGGCTGTATCGGCCCGTTGGCCTGCGACCGAAAAGTGCGGGACAATCTGGACGGGTGAAGTCGGCTAGACCGTCGTCTCTTATCGAGGAGGACGCTTCCGACATGAAGGCCGTCGTGATGGCCGGAGGCGAAGGCACACGCCTTCGCCCCATGACCTCAAGCATGCCCAAGCCGCTCCTGCCGGTGGCCAACCGGCCGATCATGGAGCACGTTCTGAGGCTGCTCAAAAGGCATGGGCTCAACGAGACCGTCGTTACTGTCCAGTTCCTGGCCTCACTGGTCAAGAACTACTTCGGTGACGGCGAGGAGCTCGGCATGGAGCTCACCTATGCCAATGAGGAGAAGCCACTCGGTACCGCCGGAAGCGTCAAGAACGCCGAAGAGGCGCTGAAGGACGATGCTTTCCTCGTCATCTCCGGTGATGCCCTGACCGACTTCGATCTCACCGAGCTCATCAACTTCCACAAGGAAAAGGGTGCGCTGGTCACCGTCTGTCTGACGCGTGTGCCCAATCCGTTGGAATTCGGCATCACCATCGTCGACGAGGAGGGCAAGGTCGAGCGCTTCCTCGAGAAGCCGACCTGGGGCCAGGTTTTCTCGGACACGGTGAACACCGGCATCTATGTGATGGAGCCCGAGGTCTTCGACTATGTCGAGGCCGATGTGTCCGTCGACTGGTCCGGCGATGTCTTCCCGCAGCTGATGAAGGAGGGCAAGCCGGTCTACGGCTATGTCGCCGAAGGCTATTGGGAGGACGTCGGTACCCACGAGAGCTATGTGAAGGCGCAGGCCGATGTCCTGGAGGGCAAGGTCGACGTCGATATCGACGGTTTCGAGATCTCCCCGGGGGTATGGGTGGCGGAGGGTGCCGAGGTGCACCCTGATGCCGTATTGCGGGGACCGCTGTACATCGGTGACTACGCCAAGGTCGAGGCCGGTGCGGAAATCCGCGAGCACACCGTCGTCGGCTCGAACGTGGTGGTGAAGAGCGGGGCTTTCCTGCACAAGGCCGTGGTCCACGACAACGTGTACGTGGGTCAGCACAGCAATCTTCGTGGCTGTGTCGTCGGCAAGAACACCGACATCATGCGAGCGGCCCGGATCGAGGACGGCGCGGTCATCGGCGACGAGTGCCTGATCGGCGAGGAATCGATCGTGCAGGGCAACGTCAGGGTTTACCCGTTCAAGACCATCGAGGCCGGCGCGTTCGTCAACACCTCGGTGATCTGGGAGTCCAGGGGACAGGCCCATCTCTTCGGTGCGCGGGGTGTGTCCGGAATCCTGAACGTGGAGATCACGCCCGAGCTGGCCGTACGGCTTGCCGGCGCGTACGCCACCACGCTCAAGAAGGGCTCGACCGTCACCACGGCCCGCGACCACTCCCGTGGTGCCCGTGCGCTCAAGCGGGCGGTCATCTCGGCTCTGCAGGCCAGCGCCATCGACGTACGCGACCTGGAGAACGTACCGCTGCCCGTCGCCCGGCAGCAGACCGGGCGGGGCAGCGCCGGCGGGATCATGATCCGGACCACGCCCGGCGTCCCGGACTCCGTCGACATCATGTTCTTCGACGGGAACGGCGCCGACCTGTCGCAGGGCAGCCAGCGGAAGCTGGACCGTGTCTTCGCGCGGCAGGAGTACCGGCGTGCGTTCCCCGGTGAGATCGGCGACCTTCACTTCCCGGCCAGCGTCTTCGACTCGTACACCGGGTCGTTGCTCCGGAACGTCGATACGACGGGTATCGCCGAGTCGGGGCTCAAGGTCGTCGTCGACGCCTCCAACGGCAGCTCCGGGCTCGTGCTGCCCAGTCTGCTCGGCAAGCTCGGAGTGGACTCGTTGACCATCAACCCCGGCCTGGACGAGTCCAGGCCGACGGAGACGGCCGATATGCGCCGGTCGGGGCTGGTGCGGCTCGGTGAGATCGTGGCGTCCTCGCGTGCCGCGTTCGGGGTGCGCTTCGACCCCGTCGGCGAGCGGCTGTCCCTGGTGGACGAGAAGGGGCGCATCATCGAGGACGACCGGGCGCTGCTCGTCCTGCTCGACCTGGTGGCCGCGGAGCGGCGCAGCGGCCGTGTGGCGCTGCCGGTGACCACCACGAGGATCGCCGAGCAGGTCGCGGCGTATCACGGGACCCAGGTCGAGTGGACGACGACCTCTCCCGACGATCTGACCCGGGTGGGAGGTGACGAGTCGGCGATCTTCGGCGGTGACGGCAAGGGTGGCTTCATCGTCCCCGAGTTCAGCAGTGTCTTCGACGGTACGGCGGCCTTCGTACGGCTGATCGGGCTGGTGGCGCGGACGCAGCTGACGCTGAGCCAGATCGACGCGCGGATTCCGAGGGCGCACGTCATCAAGCGGGATCTGGCGACTCCCTGGGCCGTCAAGGGACTTGTGATGCGCAGGGTCGTAGAGGCGGCCGGAGATCGCTTTGTCGACACAACCGACGGTGTGCGGGTCGTGGAGACCGACGGGCGTTGGGTGATGGTGCTGCCGGACCCGGCCGAGGCGGTCACCCATCTGTGGGCGGAAGGGCCGGACGACGCGTCCGCGCAGGCCCTGCTCGACGAGTGGGCGGCGGTCGTGGACAGCGCCGGGCGCTGAATCGCGTACCACGCGCGCGTGCCGGACAAGTGTCCCCAAGGGGGCCTGTCCGGCACGCCGGTGGGGCCATTCGGAGGTAGCGGTCGCGACGTGCGACGATGTGCGGCATGCCGCAGCAGCCCCCCGTTCGGAGCACCTCCACGCGCGTGCCGCGTCCGGACGCGTCCATGTCGCTGCTCACCAACGTCATGGACCACAGCCTCGACGACGGCTACGCCGAAGCGGCCGCCAGGAAGAAGGCCGAAGACACGGGCGGCCTGCCCAAGACGCTCCGGGCGAAGCTCGGACTGGCCGCCGGCCTGGTGCTGGCGGCGCTCGTGGTGACTGTCGGGGCGGCTCAGGCGCGAGTGGCGGCACCCGTCGTCGCCAAGGAGCGCGAGGAACTGATCGACCGCATCGACCGGGAGACCGAGGCCGCGGACAAACTCGAGAGCAACGTCGACAAGCTGCGCGACGACGTGAGCGCCAGGCAGCGTGAGGCGCTCATGAAGTCCGGAGACAGCGATCAGGCCGACCTCATGGGCCTCCTGTCGGGCGCCACGCAGGTGCACGGCCCCGGGGTGAAACTGGTCGTGGACGACGCCAAGGAAGCCAGCACCGGCGGTGACGGCGATCCGCGGGAGACCTCGGGGTTCTCCGACACCGGACGCGTGCGCGACCGCGACATGCAGCGTGTGGTCAACGGGCTGTGGGCGTCGGGCGCCGAGGCAGTGTCCGTCAACGGGCAGCGGCTGACGGCCCTGTCGGCGATCCGTGCCGCGGGTGACGCGATACTGGTGGACAACAAGCCACTCGTGCCGCCGTATACCGTGCTTGCCGTGGGGGACGGGAAACGGCTGAGCACCAGGTTCCAGAACAGCGCGGACGGGCTGTATCTGCACGCTCTCCAGGAGAACTTCGGCATCCGGACCGCCATCTCCGTGGAGGAGGAACTCCGGCTGCCCGCCGCACCGAGTGTGATCGTACGTACAGCACAGCCGAAAACCGAGAAGGGCACATCGTGATCGCCGTACTGGGCCTCGTCGTGGGAGTCGTGGCCGGCCTGTTGGTCCGGCCCGAGGTTCCGGCGGTCGTCGAGCCTTATCTGCCGATCGCCGTCGTGGCGGCACTGGACGCCGTCTTCGGAGGTCTGCGGGCCATGCTCGACGGGATCTTCGACGACAAGGTCTTCGTCGTGTCGTTCCTGTCGAACGTGGTCGTGGCCGCGCTGATCGTGTTCCTGGGTGACAAGTTGGGCGTGGGCGCCCAGTTGTCGACCGGTGTCGTCGTCGTCCTGGGGATCCGTATCTTCTCCAACGCCGCGGCGATCCGCAGGCACGTCTTCCGGGCGTGAGGCGGATGAGCGACCAGGACGAGACGACCGGTAACCGGTTCCGGAAGGAGCTGCCCGAGGAGGCCCCCGCCGGGGCGGTGCCCGGGGGCGGGGACGCGGCGCAGGACGAGCGGCGACTGACCGGCCGGCAGCGGCTGGTGAAGGGGCTGTGGCCGCCGCGGGTGACCAGGGCGCAACTGATCGTCGCGGTGCTGCTGTTCGGCCTGGGTTTCGGCCTCGCCGTGCAGGTCGCGTCGAACAGCGACAGCGACGGCGCGCTACGGGGTGCGCGCCAGGAAGATCTTGTGCGCATCCTCGACGAACTGGATGACCGTACTCAGCGTCTTGATGATGAGAAGCAGGGCCTCGAAAAGCAGCGGGACGAGTTGGAGAACAGCTCCGACCAGGCTGAGGAGGCCCGTAAGCAGACGGTCGAGAAGGAGCGGCAGCTGGGGATCCTCGCGGGTACGGTGGCCGCGCAGGGGCCCGGCATCACGATGACCATCGACGACACGAAGGGGACGGTCGAGGCGGACATGCTGCTCGACGCGATCCAGGAGTTGCGCGCGGCCGGCGCGGAGGCGATTCAGGTGAACGGCGTACGGGTCGTCGCGGGGACGTACCTGACGGGCTCGGGGCGAGGCGTGAGCGTCGACGGGAACAAGATCAACGCTCCTTTTCGTTTCAAGGTCATCGGCAAGCCGCAGGACCTCGAACCGGCGCTCAACATTCCTGGAGGCGTGGTGCAGACTCTTGAGAAGGAGCAGGCCACCGTGACCGTCGAGCGGTCGCCCAAGCTCGTCGTGGACGCCTTGCGAGCGGCGAAGCGGCCTGACTACGCTCGGTCGTCCTCCCGGTGAACCGGGGGTGCATGGGGGACGTCCGGCCAGGGCATGAGGTTGCGGGGGGTCGGCGCACCGAATGGGTGGTGCGTGGTGGAAACTGTCTGGTGGATACGGACGTTGTGAGGATGTCCGGGTCGACCGGTGTGTTCAATCAGGGTTCGTCCTGCCCCACGGGCGGGTCTGTTTCGGTCAAGGGGAATCGCCCGTGAAGTTGTTTGCGAAGTTGTTCGGCAAGAGCGCGCGAGAGGGCAGCGACAATGCGACCGCCCGCCATCGCGCACAGCCTGACGCGGAGGGCCAGCGCCCGCTGTTCCGGGACCAGGTCGGCGGCCCGGGCGGTGACATTCCGGGAGGTCAGGGCGCGCCGTCGGTTGACCCTGGCCAGTCCGGAGGCATAGGTTTCGGGCAACCGTCAACCTCAAGTACGGGTGGAGGGTTTTCCGCCGACCCGTACGGTTCCCATGCCCCTGGAGGGCAGCCGCGGCAGGAGGATCCGTCCATGTCGGCCCTGGTGTGTACGAGGTGCGGTAACCGCAACGCGGAGAACAGCCGCTTCTGCTCCAACTGTGGAGCCCCGCTGCGAGCCGGCGCCACGCCCGAGCGTCCGTCCGAGACCACGTCCACGATCTCCATCTCGGGGCTCGAGGCCTACGACGCCGAGGCCACCGGGCAGACACAGATGCCCATGCTCTCCCCGGAGGCACAGGCCGCGGTCGACGCGCTGCCGCTCGGCTCCGCGCTCCTGGTGGTGCGCCGCGGCCCGAACTCGGGCAGCCGCTTCCTGCTGGACGGCGACCTGACCACGGCCGGGCGGCACCCGCAGAGCGACATCTTCCTCGACGACGTGACGGTCTCCCGCCGGCACGTGGAGTTCCGTCGCGCTCAGGACGGCTCGTTCACGGTGGCCGACGTGGGCAGCCTGAACGGTACGTACGTCAACCGCGAGCGGATCGACCAGGTCGCTCTCAACAACGGCGACGAGGTGCAGATCGGCAAGTACCGGCTGGTCTTCTACGCGAGCCAGCGGGGCTACTGACCCTCCTCCGGACTCAGTCCGGGGGCACCCCGAGGGAAGGTCCATGCTTCAAACACCGAGGGGCGGTGCCGGACACGGCACCGCCGCCGCGGACGGTGGTCTGATGAGCATCGGCACGGTGCTGACCGTGCTGCGCGACGAGTTTCCCGAAGTCACCATCTCCAAGATCCGTTTCCTGGAGTCGGAGGGGCTCATCGAGCCGCAGCGGACCCCCTCCGGGTATCGCAAGTTCAGTACCGAGGACGTCGAGCGCCTCGGTCACGTCCTGCGGATGCAGCGGGACCACTACCTGCCGCTCAAGGTGATCCGTGAGCATCTGGAGACCATGGAGCGCGGCGAGGCCGTGCAGCTGCCGGTCCTGGGCCGTCAGCGGGACGGCGAGAGGGCACCTGAGGCCGTCGAGGGACCAACCGCGGCCCGGATCGGGCGGGCCGAGCTGGTGGCTGCCGCGGAGATCGGTGAGCGGGAGCTGGAGGAGTGGGAGTCCTACGGGCTCATCGCCCCGTTTCCGGACGGGGCCTATGACGCCGAGGCCGTGACCGTGGCCTGCCTCATCGCCGAGCTGGGGCGGTTCGGGATCGAGCCGCGGCACCTGCGGCTGATGAAGGCGGCAGCCGACCGTGAGGCGGGTCTGGTGGACCAGGTCGTGGCCCCGCTCAGGCGCCACCGCAATCCGCAGACCAGGGCGCATGCCGAAGCCCGTACGAGGGAACTGGCCTCCCTGGCGGTGAAACTGCACGCCGCGCTGGTGCAGACCGCTCTGGGGGTGCGGCTGCCCTGAGAGGGGCCTGCGTCTGTCCGGGGGGACGCTCCCGGGAGGTCGGATCGGTCACCCGTTTCCTGCCCGACTACCCAAACGTCCGGGGCACGGCCTAGGGTTGCTGTGTGAACGAGCTCGATGTCGTAGGTGTCCGGGTCGAAATGCCCTCCAACCAACCGATCGTGCTCCTGCGTGAAGTGGGAGGCGACCGCTACCTCCCCATCTGGATCGGGCCTGGGGAGGCCACGGCCATCGCCTTCGCGCAGCAGGGCATGGCCCCCGCACGACCGCTGACCCATGACCTGTTCAAGGACGTACTGGAGGCCGTCGGCCAAGAGCTCACCGAGGTGCGTATCACGGACCTGCGTGAGGGCGTCTTCTACGCCGAGCTGGTGTTCGCCAGTGGGGTCGAGGTGAGCGCCCGTCCGTCCGACGCCATAGCGCTGGCCCTGCGCACCGGAACGCCGATCTACGGCAGCGACGGCGTGCTCGACGACGCCGGCATCGCGATTCCGGACGAACAGGAGGACGAGGTGGAGAAGTTCCGGGAATTCCTCGACCAGATCTCGCCCGAGGACTTCGGCACCAGCAGTCAGTGAGGCTCACGGCGGCCCGGCCGGCGGACCGGAAGCGGTCCCAGCCGGGCCGTTCTCGTCCGTTGACGCCTCAAATGCCGGCATTTGCCGAGGGCGCTGAGAGCCTTCGCGGGGCCCGCGCCGAGCGCATTCGGCTACCCTTTCCCCGCCATGGAGTGAGGGAAACCACTCGTAGGGTGATTATCACTCGGCGTGCCGAGTGTGGCGATCGTTGACGCACCCCTGGCGACTGCCTACCGTCGAGAAGGCAGGTCAAGGACGGAGGTCGGCGTGAGAAGCAGCGGCGACGGTACGGCTGGGGGTGCCCCCGGACGCAGTCTCGGGGACAGCGGCCCGTACCCGCTTCACAGCAGCGCGGCCGATCACGCTCCGCAGCGACCGACGGCCGTGCCGAGCAGCGGAGGGGCGACGTCCATGGCGTCCGAGCAGATCGGCTACCGCGGTCCGACGGCCTGCGCGGCCGCCGGCATCACCTACCGGCAACTGGACTACTGGGCCCGCACCGGCCTCGTCGAGCCGAGTGTGCGCCCTGCTCACGGCTCCGGGACGCAGCGCCTGTACAGCTTCCGGGACGTCGTCATCCTGAAGATCGTCAAGCGCTTCCTCGACACCGGTGTGTCGCTGCAGAACATCCGCACCGCGGTCCAGCATCTGCGTGAGCGCGGCTTCCGCGACCTGGAGCGCATGACGCTGATGAGCGACGGCGCCACGGTCTACGAGTGCAGCACTCCCGACGAGGTCCACGAACTGCTCCAGGGCGGCCAGGGCGTCTTCGGGATCGCCGTCGGCGTGGTGTGGCGGGATGTCGAGAGCGCCCTCTCGCAGCTGCACGGGGAGCGCATCGACACCGGGGAGACCCTCGTCGGGCACAACCCCGCGGACGAGCTGGCGCGGCGGCGCAACCGGGCGGTCTGAGCGCCTCCCCGCTGTCTGGGCGGGGCATTGTCAGTGGCGTAGGGCAGCATCGGAGATGTGAGAAGCGCGCCCACCATCCTGCACCTCGACATGGATGCCTTCTTCGCCTCGGCGGAGCAGGCGTCCAAACCGAGCCTGCGCGGGAAGGCCGTCGTCGTGGGTGGCCTGGGGCCGCGCGGGGTGGTGGCCACGGCGTCGTACGAGGCGCGGGTCTTCGGGGTGCACTCGGCGATGCCGATGGCCCAGGCCAGGCGGCTCGCGCCGAACGCCGCTTATCTCGTGCCGCGGTTCGCGTTCTACCGGTCGATCAGCGAGCAGGTGATGGAACTGCTGAGGGAGCTTTCGCCGCTGGTGGAGCCGTTGAGTCTGGACGAGGCGTTCGTGGACCTGGAGGCCGGGGGAACGGCCTGGGACGAGGCTTCGGCACGGCTGGCCGGGGGGAAGCTGCGGGCGGACATACGGGCTGGGACCGGGCTGACGGGGTCGGTGGGGCTCGCCGCTTCCAAGATGCTGGCGAAGATCGCCTCGGAGCAGGCCAAGCCGGACGGACTGGTGGTGATCGAGCCGGGGACCGAGCGGGCGATGCTGGGGCCGCTGTCGGTGCGGACGTTGCCGGGGGTGGGGCCGGCGACGGGGGACCATCTGCGGCGGGCCGGGATCACCACGGTGGAGGAGATCGTGGAGGCGGGCGAGGACGAGCTCGTACGACTGCTGGGGAAGGCCCATGGGCACGGGCTGTACGGGATGGCGCTGGCGCGCGACGAGCGGCCCGTGGTGGCCGAGCGGGAGGCGAAGTCGGTGTCGGTGGAGGACACCTACGACGTCGACATCCACGATCGGACCAGGGTGGGGCTGGAGGTGCAGCGGCTGGCGGACCGGTGTGTGCGGCGGTTGCGCGGGGCGGGGCTGTCCGGGCGGACGATCGTGCTCAAGGTGCGTAGGTACGACTTCTCCACGCTGACCCGGTCGGAGACGCTGCGCGGGCCCACGGACGACCCCGCGGTGGTGCGGGAGGCCGCCGCGCGGTTGCTGGACTCCGTGGACACCACCGGGGGCGTGCGGCTGCTCGGGGTGGGCGTCAGCGGGCTGGCCGACTACACGCAGGAGGATCTGTTCGCGCAGGCGGCGGGGGAGCATGCGGACGCCGCTGCGGTGGAGGAGGCCGAGGCCGCGCCCGAGGTGGAGCCGGAGGTGCCGGTCGAGCGGCGCTGGCCCTCGGGACACGATGTGCGGCATGCCGAGTACGGGCACGGGTGGGTGCAGGGGAGCGGACTCGGGCGGGTGACGGTGCGGTTCGAGACGCCCGACTCGCGGCCGGGGCGGGTGCGGACGTTTCGGGTCGATGATCCGGAGTTGGAACCGGCGGATCCGTTGCCGCTGGTGGCGCGGAGTGTGGAGGCGGGCGGAGCTTCGAGGGGCGGGGTGCCGGTGTGACGGGGTGCCTCTCGGTGCACCCAGGTTGCTGGGCGTGCGTGACGGGTGGGGATACGCGCGGGGCGGGGCGCCGGCCTTTCCTGGGCGGATGGCGGATGGCGGATGGCGGATGGCGGATGGCGGATGCGCGGGCTGGGCGTGGCGGGGGCGTGGGTCCCGGCGTGTGCGGGAGGTGCAGCCCGCGCCCGCGGTCCCCACTCTCGGCTCTCGGCCCCCCGCTCCAGTGGGGAGGAGAAGACCTGGATCCGCGGCACGACTCCCGCGGCTTCGGCGGGGGTGGCCGCGGTTGTGGGGTCAGGTGTCGTCCGTGCCGGCCAGGTTGCCGAAGTCGTGGTCCGGGAGCGGGGGCGGGGCGGAGATGTCGAGGCCGTAGTGGTGGTAGAGCTGGAGTTCCTGGTCGGGGGAGAGGTGGCGGCCCACTCCGAAGTCGGGGGCGTCCTTGATGAGTGCGCGGTCGAAAGGGACGTGCAGGGTCCCCTCGATCAGTTCGCTGGGCTCCAGGGGGACGAAGGCGTCCCTGGAGAAGAGGCCGGTGCGTATGGCCGCCCATTCCGGTAGGCCCGTCGCGTCGTCGAGGTAGACCTCGTCGATCGTGCCGATCTTGGCGCCGTTGCGGTCGAGCGCCTTGCGGCCGATCAGGTTGCGCGGATCGATGTCGGTGCGCACGGGCCCTCCACTTGGTCGCAACTCATCCGTAACCCCTACGAAAGAGCACAATCAGGGAGGCGGCCACTCGAACGCCCGGGCGTTGCCCGCGCTGGTACGCTGGCAAGCGGCTGCTGACCCCGCGCGGGAGAGTCCTCCGGACACCATCCGGAGGCGCCGAAGGAGCAAATCCTCCCCGGAATCTCTCAGGCCCACGTACCGCACGGGCGAGGTCACTCTGGAAAGCAGGGCGGGTGTCGACGGCGTCGACGGCCCCCGCTCTCACCGACGGTGAAAGCCGGGCACCTTCGGGAGGCCCGGTGAAGCTCTCAGGTTGAGATGACAGAGGGGGAGGCCGGGCACCCGCGCCGTGGTGCCCCTCGAAGGTCGTGTCAGACCAGGAGGCCTCCGCAATGACCGCCCACCGCATTCCGCTCGCCGAGCTCGAACAGGGAATTCCGTTCGAGCAGCGCCACATCGGGCCCGACCAGGAAGCACGGGCCAAGATGCTCGCCCAGGTCGGGTACGGCTCGCTGGACGAGCTCACCGCCGCCGCGGTGCCGGACGTCATCAAGAACGCCGACGCGCTCGATCTGCCGGGTGCGCGTACCGAGGCCGAGGTGCTCGCCGAGCTGCGGGCGCTGGCCGACCGGAACCAGGTGCTCGACTCCATGATCGGGCTCGGGTACTACGGGACGTTCACTCCTCCCGTCATCCTGCGGAACGTGATGGAGAACCCGGCCTGGTACACGGCCTACACGCCGTACCAGCCGGAGATCTCCCAGGGGCGGCTCGAGGCCCTGCTGAACTTCCAGACCATGGTCGCCGAGCTCACCGGGCTGCCCACCTCTGGTGCCTCGCTGCTCGACGAGGGCACCGCGGCGGCCGAGGCCCTGGCACTGTCGCGGCGCATGGGCAAGAACAAGAAGGGCCTCTTCCTGGTCGACGCGGACACGCTGCCGCAGACCATCGCCGTGATCGAGACGCGGGCCGAGCCGACCGGCGTGGAGGTCGTCGTCGCCGACCTCAGCGGCGGCATCCCGGCCGAGATCGCAGGGCGGGAGATCAACGGCGTCCTGATCCAGTACCCGGGCGCCTCCGGGGCCGTACGCGACATCAAGCCCGTCATCGACCAGGCCCACGAACTCGGCGCGCTGGTGACCGTCGCCGCCGATCTGCTGGCGCTCACGCTGCTGAGGTCCCCAGGAGAGCTCGGCGCGGACATCGCGGTCGGGACGACCCAGCGGTTCGGTGTGCCGATGGGGTTCGGCGGGCCGCACGCCGGCTACATGGCCGTACGGGAGAAGTTCGCGCGCAGCCTGCCCGGGCGGCTCGTGGGTGTCTCGGTGGACGCCGACGGGCACAAGGCCTACCGGCTCGCCCTGCAGACGCGTGAGCAGCACATCCGGCGGGAGAAGGCCACCAGCAACATCTGCACCGCGCAGGTACTGCTGGCGGTGATGGCGGGTATGTACGCCGTCTACCACGGGCCCGAGGGTCTGAAGAGCATCGCGCGGCGCACCCACCGGTACGCCACGATCCTCGCCGCGGGCCTGACGGCCGGCGGGGTCGAGATCGTGCACGGCTCCTACTTCGACACGCTGACCGCCCGCGTGCCCGGCAAGGCCGCCCAGGTCGTCGCGGCCGCGCGCGAGAACGGCGTCAACCTGCGGCTCGTGGACGCCGACCAGGTGTCGATCGCATGTGACGAGACGACCGCGCGGGCCCAACTGGGCGCCGTGTGGGCCGCCTTCGGGGTCGAGGGTGACATCGAGGCGCTCGACACCGCCACCGAGGACTCCCTTCCGGCCGCGCAACTGCGCACCGACGACTACCTCACGCACCCTGTCTTCCACCAGCACCGCTCCGAGACCGCGATGCTGCGCTACCTGCGCCGGCTCGCCGACCGTGACTACGCACTCGACCGCGGCATGATCCCGCTGGGCTCCTGCACCATGAAGCTCAACGCGACCGTGGAGATGGAGCCGGTGACCTGGCCCGAGTTCGGTCAGATGCACCCCTTCGCGCCCGCCGAGCAGGCCCAGGGGTACCTCACGCTCATCCGAGAGCTGGAGGAACGTCTCGCCGAGGTCACCGGATACGACCGGGTCTCGCTTCAGCCCAACGCCGGTTCGCAGGGCGAGCTGGCCGGGCTGCTCGCCGTACGCGGATACCACCGGGCCAACGGGGACGAGCAGCGGACGGTGTGTCTGATCCCGTCGTCCGCCCACGGGACCAATGCCGCCAGCGCCGTGATGGCCGGGATGAAGGTCGTCGTCGTGAAGACCGCCGAGGACGGCGAGATCGACGTGGAGGACCTGCGGGCGAAGATCGAGCAGTACCGCGACGAGTTGGCGGTGCTGATGATCACGTACCCCTCGACGCACGGCGTGTTCGAGGAGCATGTCGCCGACATCTGTGCGCAGGTGCACGAGGCGGGCGGTCAGGTGTACGTCGACGGCGCCAACCTGAACGCGCTCGTCGGGCTGGCCAAGCCGGGCCACTTCGGCGGGGACGTCTCGCACCTGAACCTGCACAAGACCTTCTGCATCCCGCACGGCGGCGGCGGTCCGGGCGTCGGCCCGGTCGGGGTGCGGGCGCACCTGGCGCCGTATCTGCCCAACCATCCGATGCAGCCCGCGGCCGGGCCGGACACCGGTGTCGGCCCCGTCTCGGCCGCACCCTGGGGCTCGGCGGGCATTCTGCCGATCTCGTGGGCGTATGTGCGGCTCATGGGCGGGGAGGGGCTCAAGCGGGCCACACAGGTGGCGGTGCTCGGCGCCAACTACATCGCCAAGCGGCTGGAGCCGCACTACCCCGTGCTCTACACCGGCCCGGGCGGGCTGGTCGCGCACGAGTGCATCATCGACCTGCGGCCGCTCACGAAGGCGACCGGTGTGAGCGTCGACGACGTCGCCAAGCGGCTCATCGACTACGGGTTCCACGCGCCGACGATGTCCTTCCCGGTGGCCGGGACGCTGATGATCGAGCCGACCGAGTCCGAGGACCTGACTGAACTCGACCGGTTCTGTGAGGCCATGATCGCTATTCGGGCCGAGATCGAGAAGGTCGGCTCGGGCGAGTGGCCCTCGGACGACAACCCGCTGCGCAACGCCCCGCACACCGCGGGCGCGCTGGGCGATGAGTGGGAGCACGCGTACACGCGTGAGGAGGCCGTCTTCCCGGCCGGAGTGTCCGTGGCGGACAAGTACTGGCCGCCGGTGCGCCGGATCGACCAGGCCTTCGGGGACCGTAACCTGGTCTGCTCGTGCCCGCCGCTGGACGCGTACGAGGACTGAGGTTTCATACACGTCAGGTACGTGTGCGGCATGTACGCCATGGGAGTCATGTACGTCGTACAGGGCGACTGGGTCGCCGTTCGCGAGGACTGGCATGGCGTAGGTGCGAAGGGCTCCGTCCGGGTGTATTCCGGGGGAGCCTTTCCGCTTCCTGAGGTGTCACGCGGTGGCCAGGCAGACCTCGGTCGACTTGATCAGGGCGACGACCGGAGTGCCGGCCGTGAGTTCGAGGTCCGTGACGGCTTCCCTGGTGATCGCCGCGGTGAGGTCGGCGCCGTCGATGAAGATCTTGACGGAGGCCATGGCGCCGCCGGTCGCGATCTCGTGAACCGCGCCGGGCAGTTGGTTGCGGATGGAGAGGCCGTCGACCGGGGCGGTGGCGAGGGCGACCTCCGTCGACTTCACCAGCGCGCGTACCGGCGATCCCGGGACGAGGCCCAGTTCCTCGACTGCGTCCAGGGTGATCGCGGCGGTGAGGTCCTGTCCGCCGGCGAGGCGGACCGTGACCGTGGCCATCACTTCCCCCCGGGTGACTGCGGTGACGGTGCCGGCAAGTTGGTTTCGGATGCTCAGGCTCATGATGAGGCCTCGCAGAGGGTGGGGAAGCAGGAGCCCCCACCGTAGCCGCCGCGCGGGTCTTATGCCGGGTATGCATGTGTTTGCGTCGCTTTGACGGTAGCCCAGACCGGTGCGCCCGGGTGCAGGTCGAGTTCGGCTGCGGCGACCGTGGTGAGGTCGGCGGCGAGAGGGAGTTCACCGGTGAGGTCCGCGCGGATCTGGTCGCCGTGGGTCTCCAGACCGGCCACCTCGCAACGCCACAGGTTGCGGGCGCTGGAGCCGGTGGGCCTGTCGCGGTGAAGGGTCACGGCGCTCGGCGGGAACGCCACGAACACCGGACCGGAGAGGTCCTCGGTGGTGGTGAGGGCGGGACCCGGGTCGAGGCGGACCGTGTGGCCCTCGGCCTGCCCCTTGTAGAGGTTCAGGCCGACCAGTTGCGCGATGTAGTCCGTACGAGGACGGCGTGCGATGTCGGCGGGGGCGCCCTGCTGGACGACCCGGCCGTGCTCGATGACCACGAGGCGGTCGGCCAGCACCATGGCGTCCAGCGGGTCGTGCGTGACCAGCACGGCGACGGCCTCGAACTGGGCGAGGTGGCGGCGGAGTTGAGCGCGGACCTCCAGCCGGGTGCGCGCGTCCAGGGCGGCGAGCGGTTCGTCGAGGAGCAGCAGACGGGGGTGTGTGGCCAGGGCGCGGGCGAGGGCGACGCGCTGCGCCTGGCCGCCGGAGAGCTTGCGGGGCTTGGTCCCGGCGTGGTCGGCGAGGCCCATGCGGTCCAGCCATTCGGCGGCCTGGGCGCGGGACTCCGCTCTGGTCGCGCCGTGGCAGCGAGGGCCGAAGGCCACGTTGTCGAGGGCGGACAGGTGCGGGAAGAGCAGGTAGTCCTGGAAGACGACGCCCACGGGGCGGGACTCGGGGGGCGTACGGTCCAACGCGGTGCCGTCGAGGCGCAGATGGCCGTCGGTGAGCGGGGCGAGACCGGCCAGGGTGCGCAGGGCGGTGGTCTTGCCTGCGCCGTTCGGGCCGAGCAGCGCGATGACATCGCCGGGGGCGGCGGTGAGGGTGATGTCGAGGCGGAAGGTGCCGTGGTCGACGACGAGGTGGGCGTCGAGGCCTTCACCGGGGGTGGCGGGGCGTTCGGTGGTGGCGTCGGCTGTGGTGTCGTCGAGGTTGGTCATGGGGCGAGTCCTGGCGTGGGTGGATTCGTGGGGTGGATTCGTTGGGGTGGGCTGTGGAGGCGGGGCCGTGGCGGCGGCGAGTGTGTGCTGGGGGAAGGGCCTTGCGGGGTTGTTGTGTGCGCGGCGGTGATGTCGGTGGTGTGGGGCCCACGGGGTTCGGGGGTCGTGGTTCGTGCGTGAGCGGGTTGGTGCCTGGGCGGTGTTGCGGCGGCGTCGGTGAGCAGGTCTCCTGGGTTTGGGGCGGACCGGGGTTGGGTCGCTCGGCCTGGCTGCCGGTGGGGTGTTGCCTGCGCCCGCCCTCCCCCACTCTCGGTTTGGCACGAGCGGGGAGACCCCGTCGCCCCAGGCGGCACGACTGAGGGGGCGGTGGTTGTTCGCGGTCTGGTGGGGCGGGTGGGGCGGGTGGTTGTGCAGTTCGGCGG
>JODI01000126.1 GCA_000720805.1 Streptomyces violaceoruber | reverse complement strand
CCGTCGGTTTTCGTACGAGGGGTCGGTGAGGTGCTGGCGGCGCGGGACCGGCGTGAAGGGGGCCGGTGTGCGGATGCGGGAACCGGGGGTGCGTGGAGGCGCTGTGCCTGGAGGCGGTGGCGCGGGGGGAGTGGGGGCGGGCGGCGCGGGTGCTGGGGGAGGCGGCGGCGAACCTGGTGGGGCTGCTGGACGTCGACCTGGTGTTGCTGGGGGGCCGGACGGTGGCCGCGGATCCGTCGGTTTTCGTACGAGGGGTCGGTCCGTCGGTTTTCGTACGAGGGGTCGGTGAGGTGCTGGCGGCGCGGGACCGGCGTGAAGGGGGCCGGTGTGCGGATGCGGGAACCGGGGGTGCGTGGAGGGGTGTGCCCGTGCGGGTTGCCTCCGGTGGGGTGTGGGGGGTTGCGGAGGGGGCGGCACAGTTGTTGTTGGCGCCGGTGTTCGGGCGTGGGGAGGGGTAGGTGGGCCGTCGTGGGCCGACAGGCTCGTCCCGCCGACCGGGCGGCATCGCGGGGCCATTCGGTGAACCCCGTCGGAGCGGCGCCGATCACCGGGCACCACCGCCCGGCATGGTCATGTGTTTATGCGATCGCCTATGACGTCTGCTCTGCTCTGTCTCGCCCTGGCCGCCGGTGTTCAGCTTCCGCTGGTGGGTCCGGCGTACGCCGACGTGTGTGCGGCCGGGGCCGAGGGGCGGGACTTTCCGGTCAGGGCTCGGATTCACGGAGGGCCGGGGGTCTATGAAGCCGGCGGCGGGTACGGCGTCTGGTATCTCGACCTGACCAACGCCACCGACCGGACCTGCGGGAGCATCCACCCGGTGGTGGTCCTCGTCGACGAGCGGCGGGTCCTTGAACCGGGGCAGCCCCGCCTGGAGTTCTACGAGGAGGGCGGTGTCCGCGCGCACTCCGTTCCGTTCGAGCGGACCGACTCCGACGAACTCGTCGGGGTCTTCGCGGGGGAGAGGGACCGGTTCCCGGGGTTCACCGTCGGGCCGGGGAAGACGCTCAGCGTGAAGGTGCGGCTCGCGGTCGGCTCGGACGCCGTGGCGAACCAGGTCACCGCCAACGCGGCCGTCGTACAACGGCATGACGACGACGGCGACTGGGTCGGGCAGTCGAACGACTACCGCTTCCAGATCGATTCCGAGGCGGACGCCCCGATGCCACCGGCGTCGTCGGCGCCCTCGCCCTCGCCGTCACCGCCACCATCGCAGTCAACGTCGCCGTCCCGACCCCCGCGTGCCGACGCCACCGCACCCGGCACCAGCCGGCTTCCCCTCGCCGACGAACTCGCCGGCACCGGTCTGGGCCCGATCACCGGAGCCCTCGCCGCCGCCCTCGCCCTGCTCCTCGTCACCGCCGGTGCCCTGCTGGCCCGCAAGCGCCGCTGACCCGGCCTCTCCCGCCGTCCGCTCGAACCGGCCATTCCCCCAAGATCCGGCTCTGTCTAGGCTGGGGCCCCGCAGCACCGCGTACTCGCGTACGGCAGGAGATCCCGCACATGGCAGAACGCAGGCCCATCGAGTCGTGGCTCACCGACATGGACGGTGTGCTCATCCACGAGGGCGTACCGATCCCCGGGGCCGACGCCTTCCTCAAGAAGCTGAAGG
The DNA here is from genome assembly GCA_000720805.1 of Streptomyces violaceoruber. Classification (GTDB taxonomy): domain Bacteria; phylum Actinomycetota; class Actinomycetes; order Streptomycetales; family Streptomycetaceae; genus Streptomyces; species Streptomyces cellulosae_A. Next base: position 15,224 of record JODI01000126.1, on the reverse strand, counting down.
AGTCCGGGAAGCCCTTCCTGGTCCTCACCAACAACTCGATCTACACCCCGCGCGACCTGCACGCCCGGCTGCGCCGCATGGGCCTGGACGTGCCGGTCGAGTCCATCTGGACCTCGGCCCTCGCCACCGCCCAGTTCCTGGACGACCAGCGGCCGGGCGGCTCGGCGTACGTCATCGGCGAGGCCGGTCTGACCACCGCGCTGCACGACATCGGCTACATCCTCACCGACCACGAGCCGGACTACGTCGTCCTCGGCGAGACCCGCACCTACTCCTTCGAGGCCATGACCAAGGCCGTACGGCTCATCGAGGCCGGCGCCCGCTTCATCGCCACCAACCCCGACGAGACCGGCCCTTCCACCGAGGGCCCGCTGCCCGCGACCGGGGCCGTCGCCGCGCTGATCACCAAGGCCACCGGCAAGCAGCCGTACTTCGCAGGCAAGCCGAACCCGCTGATGATGCGCACCGGGCTCAACGCGATCGGCGCGCACTCCGAGACCAGCGCGATGATCGGGGACCGGATGGACACCGACGTACTGGCCGGCATGGAGGCCGGGATGCAGACGTTCCTGGTGCTCACCGGGCTGACCCGGCCCGAACAGGTGGAGAACTTCCCCTACCGGCCCTCCACGGTCGTGGACTCGATCGCGGACCTCGTGGACCGCGTCTGAGCCGCGGAGCGCGTCCGAGCCGGAACCCGGCCGTCACAACCCGCGATCACACCCCGCCATCAACCCCGCCCTCAACCCGTGATCCGGCCCCCGGATCCGAAACCCGGCGGGCGGGCAGAACGACCCGTTCGGAGCAGTGCCGCCCCGCCCGGGATGCGGGGCCGGGGCCGCGGGGGGAGTCTCCAGGTATCTGGAGGTTCACGATGGGTTCAGCAAGGATCACTCTCTGCGCCGGTGTCATGGCGGCCGTCGCCTCCGCGCCGGTCGTCGCGTCCGCACCGACGGCGTACGCGCAGGACGGCGGCATCTCGGTCAGCCCCTCGTCCCCGGCTCCCGGCAGTGACGTCGCCCTGCGGATGAGCGGCTGCGGCGAGAAGACCGCCACGGCCGTCTCCGCCGCGTTCGTCACGGACGTCGAACTCGCCGTCGTGGACGGCGTGCTCATCGGCGAGAGCCGCGTGCGCTCCACGCTCACGGCGGGCACGTACGACGTGAAGGTCAGCTGCGGCGCGAAAGCCCACAAGATTCCGCTGACCGTCGTGGACGGACGGACGCGGCCCACCGCCCCCGCCTCCCCGGTCGCCCCCGTGCACGCCGGCGGCGGGGGCACCGCGCACCTCACCGTCGCGGACGACGCCCGCGAGGCCGGTCCCGGCACGGTGCACGCGGTGATCGGGCTGCTCCTCGCCGGGGTCGCCGGGGTCGCCGTCGCACTGCGCGGCAGCCGCCGGAGCCGCAGGACGGGCTGACGGCCATGTCCGAGCACGAACACCTCTCCGCCGACGACCACCCCGCCGACCGGGCACGTCCCTCCGGCACCGGCCGGCTGGTCACCGGCGTGGCCTGGGCGCTCCTGCTCATCGGGCTGTGGCTGTGGGGCCAGGAGGTGACCGACGTACGGCCGGGTATCTCCGCTCCGGCCACCGGCGACATGGCGGCGGTCGGCCGGCCACCGGGCGTCGAACTGCCCCCCGCGCTCCGGCCGCTCGGGAAGGCCCTCCCGCAACGCGTCGACGTACCCGAACTCGGCATCCAGGCACCGGTCGTGGCCCGCGGCCTCGACGGGCAGGGGGCGATCGACCCGCCGCCCTTCGCCCAGGCGGGAGTGGTCGGCTGGTACGCGGCCGGGGCGAGCCCGGGCGCCGCCGGGACGGCGCTGATGGTCGGGCACGTCGACACCGAGACCCGGCCGGCCGTCTTCTACAAGATCAGCGCGATGAAACCCGGCGAGACCGTCCGGGTGGTCCGCGACGACGGCAAGGTCGCCGAGTTCACCGTCGACGACGTCCAGGTCGTCACCCGCGACCACTTCGACGCCCAGCAGGCCTACGGCCCCCGCCGGACCGGACGGGCCGAACTGCGGCTGATCACCTGCGGCGGCACCTTCGACCGGGCGACCCGCAGCTACACGGCGAACGTGATCGTCTCGGCGTACCTGACGGGCACCGGACTGTGAAGGCGTCGGAACGTCACGGCGCCCGGCCGGGAGGGGCCGGGCGGGGCGACGGCGCCCGGCCCGGTCGGCGGCCCGCTCCCCCTGAAGCCACCGACCGGGCTGGTCCTCAACCGCGCGCGCACGGGCTGCGGGAGTAACCCGGCGTCGGCGCGGGAGGTCTGGAAAGTCACGGTGGTATGTGACGGTGGCCGGGGGCTGGGACCGTATGACACGACTTTAGAACGGATGTGCGCCGGGGCCCAGAGGCCGATGGAGGCCAAGTCCCCGAACGCCGACTCTGCGTCACCCGTCCCGGTACGCCGCGCGTTGGGCTCCCGCGGGCCGATCCGACAGCGGTGCGTACAGCCGTACCGCTACGGCGTCCCGTCGTCCGGGCCCACCGGCCCGCGGCCCAGCTCGGGGTCGTCCGCGAGGCCCTCGACGACCGCGCCCGCCACCTGTTCCAACGGCAGGCGATGGCGCCGCGCGTACTGTCTGAGCGCGTTGAACGCCTGGTCGACCCCGGTCTGCCGGCGCTCCGCGAGCATGCCCTTCGCCTGCTCGATCCGGACCCTGCTGGACAGCGCCTGCTGCAACTGCCCGGACCGGGTGCGGTACTGGTCGTACGTGCGGTGGTTGTACAACCCGAGGGCCGCCGCGTCCGCCAGGGCCTGCGCCACCAGCAGCTCCCCCGGCCGTGCCGTCCTCCTCCGGCGCGGGCGGCGTCGGCACGAACACGTTGAGCGCCCCGAGCAGTGTCTCGTGGCGGCGCAGCGGGACCGCGAAGGTCGCCAGGACGCCGTGTCCGAGGGCCCGCTCGGTGAAGTCGGGCCAGCGGGCGTCCGCGTGGGCCGCCCGGACCGACACCGGCGGCACCGGCTTCCCGGAGCTGTAGCTCTCCACGCAGGGCCCACCGCCGTGCTGCGCCTCCAGCAGCTCCAGCGCGAGCTCCTGGTTTCGGCTGCCGGCGGCCAGGGACACCGCCCGGCCCTCGTCGATGAGCATCACGCCGGCCGCCCGCGCGGCCAGGAGGTCGACACAGTGGTCGCACACGCGTTGTAAGTGGTGGGAAGCCTCGAAGTCGTCGGTGAGCGTGTCCGCCGCCTCCACCAGTGCCGCCGCCAGCCGGATCTCCCTGGTGGTGTACCGCATACCGAGCACTCCCCTTCCGTCCACGCGCGCCCCTGGACAGGCGGCGCGTGTCCCGGCCGCCGGGGCTGTAACAGCTCACCGACAAGGCTCGGACGACCTCGTGGGCGGCGCGGGGGGTGTGTCACGATTGAGACTTGGAACGGTGCACCCAAGGGGGAGTTGGATGTACGTCAGCAGGGGGTCCGGAACGCGGGCTGCCGTGGCGGTGCTGGGGGCGGCACTGCTGGTCGCGGGCTGTTCGTCGGGAGACGAAGGGGGGAAGAAGGGCGACGAATCCGGAGCGGCGATCAAGCAGCAACCCAAGGAGGCCGACCCGTTCTGGGTGAACCCGGACGGCAACGCGGCGAAGCAACTGGCGGCCTACCTGAAGGCCGGCAAGAAGGCGGAGGCCGAGCAGATCCGCAAGATCGCCGAGCAGCCGACCGGGGAGTGGATCGGCCCGGAGAACCCGGAGCAGGAGGCCCGCGGTTTCACCGAGGCCGCCGAGGAGGCCGACCGCACGGCCATCCTCGTCCTCTACAACATCCCGCACCGCGACTGCGGCCAGTACTCGCAGGGCGGCGCGGCCGACGGCGACGCCTACCGGGCCTGGATCGACGGCGTGGCCAAGGGCATCGGCGACCGTTCCGCCACGGTGATCCTGGAGCCCGACGCCGTACTCCACCTCGTCGACGGCTGCACCGGCAAGAAGTTCCACGAGGAGCGCTACGCGCTGCTCAACGAGGCCGTGAACAAGCTGGCGGCCCTGAAGAACACCAAGGTCTACCTGGACGCGGGCAACGCCGGCTGGGGCCACCCCAACCAGATCTTCGAGCCCCTCCAGCGCGCGGGCGTCGGGCAGGCCGACGGCTTCTCCGTCAACGTGTCCAACTTCTACTCCACCGAGGACTCCATCGCCTACGGCAAGAGGCTCTCCGCGAAGGTCGGCGGCAAGCCCTTCGTCATCGACACCAGCCGCAACGGCAAGGGCCCGTACCAGGACGGCACGGCGAAGGAACGCTGGTGCAACCCGCCGGGACGGGCCCTGGGAGAGACCCCGACCACCAAGACGGCGGACCCCCTGGTCGACGCCTACGTCTGGGTCAAACGCCCGGGAGAGTCGGACGGCGAGTGCAAGGGCGGCCCGAAGGCGGGCCAGTGGTGGGCTGACTACGCGCTGAACCTGGCCCGGGATTCCGGCTGACGGCGGGTTCCCCGCGCCCGAAGGGGCGCGGGGCCGGTGACGAAGCGCCGCCGCGGGAGCGCTACGGCACCTTCACCCACTGCGCCTTGGACGGCGTCCCCTGATCGTCGTCGACGAACAGCATGTACCACCCCGACTGAACCAGGTTCTTGTTCTTCGGCACGGTCACCGTGATCTTGTCCCCGGACGCCTTGAAGTCCAGGGCGATCGACCGCTGATCCACATCCGTCACATGTGTCGACGCGCTCGGCCGGATCAACCGCGCCTTCTTCACCGACGAAGCGTGCTGGGACGTGAACGTCCCCGACCCGCCGCGCTCGATGGTCTGCGGCCCGCCCGACAGCGACGGCCGGGAGTCCCGGTACATGTACGGCGGCGTGTACATCTCGATCCGCTGCTCGAACGTTCCCGGCTTGGTGTTCGCCTTGTCCCCGTACAGCGAGTCCGATCCGAAGAACATCACCCGCCCGTCCGGCAGCAGCAGCGACCCGGAGTGGTAGTTGCGCCCCACCAGCGGATCGGCGACCTCGTCGAACGTGTTGGTGTCCGGGTGGTACAGCCGGGCCTGCAGGATGTTGGAGTCGCCGCGTCCGCGGTAGTCCTCCGAACCGCCGGACACCAGTACGGAGTCGTCCGGCAGTACCGAGGCCTGCGGGTACCGCGTGCCCTTCTCCAGCGTCGGCCCGTCCACGAACTTCGGGTCGGCCGCCTTCAGGTCGACGATCCGGGTCCTGTTGCTGGACAGCTTGGACTCGCCGACCCCGCCGCCGCCGATCACCATGAACTTCTCGTCCTGCGCCGGAGGCAGCAGCACGGTCCCGGACGTCTCCATCCGGTCCGGGTCGCTCAGCCCGGGGATCTTCTTGAACTTGTTGCTGGCCACGTCCCACACGCCAGGCTCACGGCCCACGTCGTCCGGCCCGTAGCCCGCGTTCGAGCCCGAGTAGAAGACCTTGCCGTTCTGCATCAGGAACAGCGCGGGGTACGTCGGGAACTGACGGGTCTTCGGCAGGTAGGTCCACTTCTTGGTCTTCGGGTCGAAGACCTCGTTCTTGCCGGGGACCAGCTGCCCGATGTCGTCGAGGCCGGAGACGCTGAGGATCTTCCCGTTGCTCAGGGTGGTGAGCGTCGGGTACCAGCGGGCCTCCTTCATCGGGTCGACCTTGATGTACTTCTCGGCGATCGGGTCGAACTCGAAGGCGTCGCGGATGCCCTGGAAGTCCTTCTTGTCGAGGGCGAGTTTCTGCGCGATGCCGTACGTGTTCTTCGCGTCGGCGCCGGACAGGCCCTGGACGGTGTAGTTGTCCTGGGTGCCCGTCTCGTACTTGGCGCCGCTCTTCTGCGCCTCGACGTAGATACGGCCGAGTCCCGGGGTGTTGCCGAGGAACTTGCCGGTCCTCTTGTCGAAGTTCTTCGTGGCCCGCTCGACGACGACCGGGTCCTTCGACACGAAGGTCTTGCCGTTCTCCTTGCCCACGAACTTCGTGCCCGCGGGCAGCGTGATCGGCTTGTCCGGGTTCTCGTTGTGGACGATCATCAGGCCGCCGGCCTTGGTGACGTCACCCTTCAGCTTCTCGTACCGCTTGGTGCCGCCCGCGATCAGCAGGTTGCCGTTGGCGAGCTGGGTGTGGCCGGTGCAGAACAGGTCCTTCGGCGTCGGGATCTTCTTGATGGTGCCCTTGACGGGATCCCAGATCCGGGTGTCGAACTTCTTGTCGTCGAAGTTGTCCTGGTTGTTGCCCGAACCCGCGACGAGCAGCACCTTCCCGGTCCGCAGCAGCGCCGCGTGAATGGTGTTCTGCCGGTACTGCTCGGGGAACTCGATGATGTCCCACTTGCCGTTCTCGGCTTTGTACTCGGGTTTGTTGATTTGGTACTGGTGGTATTTCGCGGTGCCGAAGCGGTAGAGCCACGGTCCGTTCATCCCGGCCAGCGCTAGCACCACCGCCGTGCCGATGGCGAGTCGACGGACACGGCGGCGGCCGGCCTGGTCCTTCATTCCTTACGTCCCCCAAGTCCACCAAGGGCGATCTGCATGGTCTGGTCGCCCGTCCCGTTCGACTCCGCCCAGCTCGGCTTCTGCTGCGGGGCGTGCGGGGCCGGGGTGCGCTGCGTGGGCAGCGGCTGCGGCTCGTGGGCCCCCGCGGCAGCGGCAGGCGGTACGGACGGGGCGACGGGAACCGCGTCCTGCGGCTCCTGCTCGGGCACCGCGGGCTTCTTCCTCGTCTGCCGCAGCATGTGGCGCCACGCGAAGATCGGCGTCGCGGTGATCAGCGTGGCGAAGGTCGCCCAGATGATCATCGCGGGGTGCGAGTGTCCGAAGACGAAACCGGCGGTGATCGAGGCGCCGAAGATCGCGATGAAGTACCAGTGGTACCGGAAGGTCGCGAACCACCGGTCCGGGCTGGCCGAATCACCCTTGGGGGTGACCACGAACTTGCTCTTGCGTCGCAGGACGGAGTCGACCAGCGCCTTGGCGTACAGCGGCGCGGACAGCGCGGACATCACCATGCCGGCCACACCGCCGGAGCCCTCCGGCTCGTGCGGGGAGACGTTGTGCCGGCGGTTCCAGATGTACAGGCCGATCTGCAGCGCGGAGGCGTTGCCGTAGAGCATCAGCCACACCGTCGGGTCGATGTTCACACCCGAGGCGCCCAGGCCCAGGAACAGCGCGCAACTCAGCGCGGCGAGAATCCAGTTGAGGGCGGACATCGGGTAGAAGATGATCATCATCGTGTAGTTGAAGAGCTTGCTCGGCGGCAGCGAGTACCAGCCCTTCCAGTACTGCTTGAGGATCGTCTCGTACGTGCCCCGCGACCAGCGCATCTGCTGGGTGAAGAAGTCCGTCCAGGCGCTGGGACCCTCACCGACCGCGAGCACGTCCGGGGTGTAGACCGAGCGCCACTTCTTGCCCGTCGCCGGGTTCTTGTGACGGTGGATCTCGAAGCCGGTCGCCATGTCCTCGGTGATCGAGTCGTACAGGCCGCCGATCTGCTTGAGGGCCGAGATGCGTACGGCGTTCGACGTACCCACGAACATCGGGGAGCCGTACTTGTTGCCGGCGCGCTGGATCAGCGCGTGGAAGAGGAACTGCTGCGACTCGGCGGCCTTGGTGACGAAGTTGTCGTAGTTGCCGTAGACCTGCGGGCCGATGACGAAGCCGATGTTCGGGTCACGGAAGAAGCCGAGCATCCGCTCCAGGTAGTTGGGCAGCGGCACGTGGTCGGTGTCGACGGAGGCGAAGAAGTCGTAGTTGTCGCCGTGCGCGTCCAGCCAGGCGTTGTAGTTGCCGTGCTTGGTCTTGGCGCGGTGCGGGCCCGAGGGCTGGTTCCACTTGGCGACGCCCTTGCGGGAGAAGTGGTGCACACCGAGGCGCGCGCAGACCTCCTTGACCGCCGGGTCGTCGCCCTCGTCCAGGAGCCAGACGTGCATGAGGCCGCGGTGGCGGATCCTCACCGCGGCTTCCAGGGTCTTCGTCACCATCTCCAGCGGCTCCTTGCCGGGCACGAAGGAGGTGAGGAAGGCCACTCTGGTGCCGGTCTCGGGCACCACCGGGACCGGGTCGCGGGCGACCAGGGTGGCGTGCGCGTTCGACAGCACGTTCATGCAGCGGAAGAACTCGATCAGACCGATCGAGACGAGCATCACGATGTCCAGCGCGGGCAGCCAGTCGAAGGCCGGGTAGTCGCGCTCGGTCCAGTGCTCGGGCTGCAGCAGCCAGGCCAGCAGCACCAGCGACAGCAGCGGGGCGGCGGCCAGCATCAGGGCGACCCGGATGCGGTGCGGCTCCTGCGAGATCAGCGAGCGGTACTGGACTCTGTACGGCTTGGTCGGATCGGGCTGTGTGAGGGGTCCCGCGAGCCGGCTGTAGTGCTCGTAGTCGTACTTCGGCAGCGTCTTCTTTATCCGGCGGAACGCACCGGTCCGATGCGAAGGCACCCTCAGCTGGGTGGTCTGGGACGGGTCGTAGTTCTGCCGGGCGCCCGTCGGCGTCGACGTCATGAGTCATCCCCCCACACGCGTGTCACCGCGTGGTGTCGTTTCTTTCTGCTGCTCGGGTCCCCCTAGACCCTTCACAGTCGTGTCAGCTGGGCCACAGTCATCACTTCGTCCACCTTCATGGACACAGGACTGAGGCCTTCCGGTTGCATGATGCCTCTCTCGGCATCACTCCATGAACGGGGCCCCCTCTCCCCGCCACCCCGGCAACCGGCTTCTTGCCCCCAACTGCCGCGTATCCGCAGCATCTTGAAAACCAGGGTTCTACGGTGCTCATCATGATCGCAAGATGCGAAACGCGGTGTTTACCGGTCATACGCGTTCATTGTGGCCTCTGTGGGGACCTTGTGGAGCCGTTGTGGACAGGAGGGTGCGGATGTTGTCGAAGTGCTCCCTTGTGACCTCCTTCGCACGTGTCACCCGACCTGACCGCGTCCCTCGCCCGGCGGCATGTCGGCCGGACCCCCGTGGAGGTGGCGTGAAACGCGCGGTCGGTCCCGGGGAGGTCCCTTCCTCGGCGGCCTCCTCCGGTTCCATACGGCCGACGGGTGCGTCCAGTTCAACGAGAGGGGCCTTTGGGAACATCGCAGAGGGACCCGCCCCGAGAACGCGAAAGCCCCCCGCTCCCGCGAGGGGCTTCTCACTGTCGTGCGCCGCCAGGGACTCGAACCCCGGACCCGCTGATTAAGAGTCAGCTGCTCTAACCAACTGAGCTAGCGGCGCCTGCTGACCTGCACAACCTTACCGGATCCCGGAGGGTGCCCCGGACCATCCGCGCGCCTGCCGCCCGCCGCGGGTCCGCTGTCCGACGGCCGCCCGGGCGGGCCCGCGTACATCATTCGGACCGTCAAGATGCGCGTCGGGACGACAGTTGAGAAGCTGGCGAACGTGCACAGGCTCGGACATTTCAACCCAAGATGTGAGGGGAATCGTATGGCGGCTCCGGTCTTCGAGGAATTCGATCCCGCGAGCGACTGCGACTGCCCCGGATGCGTTCACTGGCGGCGCGTGCCGCCGGCCGCCCGGACCGGCCGTCACCCGGCCGCCCACCGGGCCGTGATCCTCGCCACCGCGGCCTCCACCGCGCTCGTCGCAGGTCATACGGCACCCGCCCTCGCCGCCCCGCACGCCCCCGGCGGTCCGGGCGTTGCCGCGGCCGGCGAGCCCGTCACCCCGCAGGGCGGCGAGGCCCTCCTGCCCGGCCCGGCCGGAAAGCGCGACAAACCCCAGCTCAGAACGCCCGCGACGACCCGCGCGGAGATCATGGGGCGGGCCAGGCAGTGGGTCGCCGCGAAAGTGCCGTACAACATGTACGCGTCCTGGAACGACGGGTACCGGCAGGACTGCTCGGGCTTCGTGTCGATGGCCTGGAACCTGCCGGGCAACGAGTGGACGGGCAGCCTCGACCAGTACGGCGTGCGGATCGCCAAGGACGACCTCCAGCGCGGCGACATCCTGCTCTTCCACAACCCGGACGACCCCGGGCGGGGATCCCACGTCGTGATCTTCGGCGGCTGGGCCGACCCCAGGCACGCCTACTACATCGCCTACGAGGAGACCCGCCCGCACGCCCGCCGGCAGGTCACCCCGTACGCCTACTGGACCCACTCCGACGAATACGTCGCCTACCGCTACAAGGGGCTCGAGAGCGCCACGGCGGGCACGACACCGGCGACACCAGCGGCATCGGCGCCTCCGGTGGGCACGGAACCCGACACCGCCAAGTCCGGTGCGAGCGCGCCGGACGCGACGCCGTACCCCGGGCGGGCGTACTTCGGTCCCGGGGCGAACAACAAGTACGTCACCCAGCTCGGCCGGATGCTCGTCGAGCGCGGGGCCGGACGTTACTACACCTCCGGGCCCGGCCCCCGCTGGTCGGAAGCGGACCGCAGGGCCACCCGGGCGTTCCAGGAGGCGCAGGGCCGGCGCGGCCGGCGCGCCGACGGGCTGCCCGGCCCGCTGACCTGGGAGCTGCTGGTGACGGGTGCGGGACGCGACATCGCCGGCGGAGCGGCGGGTGCGCCCGCGCTCTCCTCGCGCGGGGTGCCCGGCTATCCGGGACGGGCGGTGTTCCGGCCGGGCGCGGACAACGAGTACGTCACCCGGCTCCGGAAGCAACTCCTGAAGAAAGGGTTCGGCAAGTACGACACCACCGCCCCGGAACCCCGCTGGGGCGAGGCGGACCGGCGGGCCGTCGAGGACTTCCAGCGCGCCCAGGGCTGGCGGGGCGGCAAAGCGGACGGCTATCCGGGCCCCGAGACCTGGCGCCGGCTCTTCTCCTGACCCTGGTTTCCCGCAGTCGACCACGGCCTTCTTCATCGGCCACGGCTTTCTGCTGTTGACACGGCTTCCCGCCGTGACCCCCTGTTGTGACGCACCTGGCGCGGAGGCTGGAGGCACCCGTGAGCACGACCACTTCCCACATCCCCGACGAATCCGAGGGCCCGACCGGAGGTCCGTCCCGGCCCGGCCGGCTCATCCAGAACGAGGCGACCACCGAGATCCCCGTCCATCTGCTGTTCCGCGACGAGCCCGACCCGGTGGCGGTGCCGCTGGAGCCCACGGTCGTGGCACGCCGTCAGGGGACCGGTGAGCAGCCGCGCCTGCGACGGCCCGTGCCGCCCACGCCCCGGACCGTTCCGGAAATCGACCCCGAGCTGGAGGAGCAGCCCGCACGGGTGCTGCCCGGCGCGGCGGGTGTGCTCGCCGGTGCCTGCGGAGTGGCCGGGACGGTGGCCACCTCGTGGTGGGCGGGGGTGCTGCCGCCGCTGGCGGTGCAGGCCCTCGGGCTGCCGGGGTCCGCGGCGGCCGGACTCGGTCCCGTCCAGTGGGCGGCGTACGCGGGGGCGGGCGCCCTCGGGCTGTTCGGCTTCGGCGGGCTGGCCCGGGGCCGGACCGGGCGGGCCTGGGTGCTCGGCCTGTTCGGCCGCTACCGGGGCACGGTCCGGCGCACCGGCCTGCTGTGGGTCAACCCGCTGCTGCTGCGTCGGCGGGTGGACGTACGGCTGCGGCACTGGCGCGGCGAGGAGATGCACGCCGCCGACGCGAGCGGGGTCGCGCTGCGGGTCGCGGTGCTGGTGGTGTGGCGGGTACGGGACACCGCGCGGGCCACGCTGGGCGTCGAGGACCACGAGACGTATCTGCGCGAGTGCGTGGAGGCGGGCCTGGCCCGGGTGCCGGTGGAGGCGCCCGGCTCCGGACGCGGCTCGGCCGACGCCGCCGGGGACGCGCTGACCCGGCGGGTCGCGGCGGACGCGGCTCCGGTCGGCATCGAGGTGTTCTCGGTGCAGCCGCTGCGGGTCGAGTACGCCCCCGAGGTCGCCGCCGCGATGCACCGCCGCCGGATCGCCGCGCTGGACGCCCAGCACCGGGCGAGCGTGCTGACCTCGGTGGTGGACTCGGTGGAGGACACGGTGACCCGGCTGACCATGCGCGGACTGGTGGAACTGGACGACTACGAACGCAAGGCGCTGGTGAAGGACCTGACGGTGGCGTTCTGCTCGGGGCGAGGGGAAGCGGGCTGCTGATTGGTATGGACATGTTCAAGTAACCGCAATAATCTGGGACTTGGTCTAGACCTACCTGCACAGCTCACTGAACTTCCCCCACGTTCTCCAGGAGCGGCAGCATGCGCAAAAAGACCAAGTGGTACGCCGCCGCGCTCGGTCTCGCGACGACCGGAGCGCTGGTGCTCTCGTCCCCGGGCGCGAGCGGACACGGCTACACCGACCTCCCCATAAGCCGTCAGAAGCTCTGTCAGAACGGCTCCGTGGCCAACTGCGGTGACATCCAGTGGGAGCCGCAGAGCGTCGAGGGCCCCAAGGGCTTCCCCGGATCCGGCCCGGCCGACGGCCGGATCTGCTCCGGCGGCAACACCCGCTTCGCTCAGCTCGACAGCCCGAAGACCCCGTCGGGCGGCGGCTGGCCCACCACCAAGGTGACCGGCGGCCAGAGCTACACGTTCCGCTGGCAGTTCACCGCCATGCACGCCACCACCGACTTCAAGTACTACGTCACCAAGCCGGGCTGGAACCAGAACCACAACCTGGCCCGCTCCGACCTCAACCTCACCCCGTTCCTGACCGTCCCCTACAACGGCCAGCGTCCCCCGTCCACGCTCTCCCACTCCGGCACCCTGCCGTCCGGCCTGAGCGGCCACCACGTCGTCGTCGCCGTGTGGACGGTCGCGGACACGACCAACGCCTTCTACGCCTGCTCGGACGTCACCTTCTGACCCGGCTCGGGGGGTTGCCGGAACCTTGAGGGTTCCTTGAGACAGTCCGGCACCCCCCACGGGTACGTTCCCCACACGTCGCCGAACGTGACGGCGCACGGATCTCGGGGGACATCATGGAAGCCTTCTTCTACGTCGTGCCGCTGCTCATGATCGGTCTCGTGTCGTTCAGCGCGTTCACCGTGATCCGCCGGGCCCGGGACATCAGCAGTGCCTGGGGCAGCGGCCTGACGGCGGAGGCGCGCTGTCTGCGGACGTACACGACGACCAGCGGCGGCGGTGAGACGTCCGTGAGCACGACACTGCACCACGTCTACGAGTTCGCCACCCGCGAGGGCCGCCTCGTCCGGTTCGACGAGACGGGCGGCCCGGGCACCACCATCGAGGGCGACTTCGTCACCGTGCACTACGCGGCGGACCGTCCCGAACGGGCCACCGCCAAGGCGCCGGCGCCCGGGAAGCTGGCGGCGGGCACCGGCTGCCTGCTGACGTTCTTCGCGGTGATCATCCTCATCTGCCTCGGTTTCATGGCCGTGGCCCACGCGATGTTCGACCTCATGGGGATCTGATTCCGTAGCCGCTCGCTCTCCACAACTGACGGTACGTCAACTACCGTGCGCGCCCATGGAGTCCAGTCGGCACGGCACGGTGGCGGAACTGGTGGCGGCACGGTGGGACGATCACCGGCCGGGGCTGTGGTGCGGGGAGCGGACGCTCACGCACCACGAGGTGGCGGCGGGGGCCTCGGCCCGGGCGGCGCTCCTCGACGAGCTGCTGCCACCCGGCTCGCACATCGGCGTCCTGCTGGACAACACCCCCGAGTACCCGCTCTGGCTGAGCGCGGCGGCCCTGGCCCGCGCCGCCGTCGCCGGCATCAACCCCACCCGCCGCGGCCCCGAACTGGCCCGCGACATCCTGCACACCGAGTGCCGCGTCCTGCTCACCGAACACAGGCACCTCCCCCTGCTCAAGGGCCTGGACCTGCCCGGGGTGCGCCTGCTGGTGACGGACACCGAGGAGTACGACGCCCTGCTCGCGCCCTACGCCGACGCACGGCCGGACCCCTCCCGCGCCACCCCCGCCGACCGCCTCCTCCTCTACTTCACCTCGGGGTCGACCGGCGCCCCCAAGGCCGCGATCTGTTCCCAGGGCCGCCTGGCGGCAGCCGGACGCTCCCTGGCCGACCAGTTCTCCGTACGCCCCGACGACGTGCACTACGTCTGCATGCCGATGTTCCACGGCAACGCGGTGATCGCCGACTGGGCGCCCGCCCTCGTGGCCGGGGCGGGCGTGGCCCTGCGCCCGCGGTTCTCGGCCTCACGGTTCCTGGCGGACGTGCGGCGGTACCGGGCGACGTACTTCACGTATGTGGGCCGTGCCGTGCAGTACCTCCTCGCCACCGAGGAGCGCGCCGACGACCGGGACAATCCCCTCCGCCTGGGCTTCGGCACCGAGGCGGGTGCGGTGGACGCGAGGGCCTTCGAGCGGCGGTTCGGGGTGCGGCTGGTGGAGGGGTACGGCTCCTCGGAGGGCGGGGCCGCGATCCAGTGGCGTCCCGGCACACCGCCCGGCGCGGTCGGCCCGGCGACACCGGGTCTGGCCGTGCTGCGACCCGAGACGCACCAGGAGTGCCCGCCGGCCGTTTTCGACCCGGCGGGGCGGCTGCTGAACGGGGACGAGGCCATCGGGGAGCTGGTGAACTTCGGGCCGAACCCCTTCGAGGGCTACTGGCGCAACCCTCGGGCGGAGTCCGAGCGCCGGCACGACGGCGGCTACTGGACCGGCGACCTCTTCTACCGGGACGCCGACGGCTTCCTCTACTTCGCGGGCCGCACGGACGACCGTCTCCGCGTCGACGGCGAGAACCTGGCCGCCGCGATGATCGAGAACATCCTCGCCCGGTACCGGGGTGCGGTGGCCGTCGCCGTCTACGCGGTCCCGGACCCGGTGACCGGGGACCAGGTGATGGCGGCGATCGCGGGCGACTTCGACCCCGGCGACTTCGCGGACTTCCTGGACGCCCAGCCGGACCTGGGCACGAAGATGGCACCCCGGTTCGTACGGGTGGTGCGGCGGATGCCGGTCACGGCCACGAACAAGATCCACCGGGCGCGGCTCAGGAGGGAGGGGGTCCGGTGCGCCGACCCGGTGTGGTGGCGCCCGCCCGGGGAGCGGACGTACCGGCGGCTGACCAGGGAGGACGCCGAAGGGCCCCTCGTATCCCGAGAGGCCCTTCACCAGTGCGCCGCCAGGGACTCGAACCCCGGACCCGCTGATTAAGAGTCAGCTGCTCTAACCAACTGAGCTAGCGGCGCGTGACTCCCGTCGACCGCACTCGGCGGCCGACGACGGAGAAAATACTACCCGGTGTCGAGGGGTGCTCCCGACCACCCGGGCCCTAGTGCCGCGGCAGGCAACGTTTGCCCCGTCGCGACGCCCGGCACGCACTCTCGCCGCACCGGCCGAAAGCCCAAGTACGTCCAGTACGAGGGCTTCCGGCCGGCACGCCGAGAGCACGCACCGGACGCCGCTCCTTGACGGGCAAACGTT
>JODI01000125.1 GCA_000720805.1 Streptomyces violaceoruber | reverse complement strand
CCTCACCGCCGAGCAGTGCGCGAAGGACTACGAGTACAACACCGGCCGCGTCATCGTCGACATGCTGAACGGGGACGACCAGCAGGCGGCCGAAGTGCCGGCCGCCCTGGTCGCCAACCACGGCCCCTTCACCTGGGGTGCCACCGCCCGCAAGTCCCTCGAACACGCCATCATCTGCGAGGCCGTCGCCGACATCGCCCTCCACACCATGGCCCTTGCCTCGATCGCCCCACCACCCGACCACCTCCTCGAGCGCCACTACACGCGCAAACACGGCCCCGACGCCTACTACGGCAACCCGGACATGACAGCCGCCCCCGGATGACCGCTGCCGCCGCCGTCGACCGAGCCGACGGCGGCTCAGGTGCAAGGGGTCGCCGGGCCATCAGGCCGTCGTATCCCCTACCCGTCCGTGTCAGGGCGTCGTCGGGTCGGCGAAGTCGAGCAGCACCTTGCACGACCGCGCCGGGTCCGCCGCCAGTTCGAAGGCCTCGCCGGTGCGTGCCACGGGGAGTACGGAGGTCACGACCGGGTCGACCGGGAGGCGGCCGTCGGCCAGCGCTCGGAGTACCTCGGCGAGTTCGGTGTCGAAGCGGAAGGAGCCGACCAGCCGTAGCTCCCTCGTGATCACGGCGTTCGCAGGCACCGGGGTGTCCCCGGGCGGGAGCAGGCCGAGGCCCACCACCAGGCCGCCCCGGTCCACTCCGTACACGCAGGTGCGCAGTCCGGCGGGGTTGCCCGAGGACTCGATGGCGATGTCCGCCGCCAGTTCCTCCAGTACGTCGTCGCCGTTCGAGGGACCGCCCACCCGTACGGTCGAGTCGGCGCCCACCTGTTTCGCGACGGCCAGCGGTGCCTCGTGGACGTCGGTCACGGTGATCTCACCGGCGCCGGCGGCGCGCAGGGCCGCGACCACCAGGCAGCCGATCGGGCCGGCCCCGGTGACCAGGACCCGCTTCCCGCGGACGTCGCCGGCCTGCCGTACCGCGTGCCAGGCGACCGCCGCGGGCTCGGCGACCGCGGCGAGCCGCATGTCCAGGCCCTCGGGGAGGGGCAGCACCCGGTCCGCGGGCACCACCAGGACCTCCGCGAAGCCGCCCTGGACGTGCGGGTTGCGGGCGGCGCTGCCCAGATAGCCGGTGTCCAGACAGGTGTTGCGTCGTCCGGCGCGGCACTGGCGGCATGTGCCACAGGAGGCCAGCGGGTGTACGGCCACCGGGGTGCCGGGCGGAGGGGCCTGTGTGCCGGGGCCCGCCGCGCGCACCCGGCCGACGATCTCGTGGCCCAGGACGAGCGGTTCGCGCAGCCGGAACTCGCCGACCGCGCCGTGCCGCCAGTAGTGCAGGTCGGAGCCGCAGATCCCGCCGTAGCGGATGTCGACCGCCACCTCGCCGGGGCCCGGCTGCGGCACCGGTCGTTCCTCCAGGCGCAGGTCGCCCGCCCCATGGGCCACGACCGCCCGCATCGTAGATGAGATCGATGATTTTGCCGGGTTCGATGAGTTTGATGAGTTCGATGAATTCATGTCCTCGGTCCTTCTCAGATGACCGCGGTCAGGCCACCGTCGACGGCGATCACCTGGCCGTTGACGAAGTCCGACGCGGGGGCGGCGAGCCACACCAGCGTTCCGACGAGATCCTCGACCGAGGCCCAGCGACCGGCCGGGGTGCGGCCCCGGATCCAGGAGTCGAAGGCCGGGTCGTCGACGAGGGGACGGGTGAGTTCGGTGACGACGTAGCCGGGTGCCAGGCCGTTGACCGTCAGCCCCGAGCCGGCCCACTCCGCGCACATGCCCCGGGTGAGCATCGCGAGGCCGCCCTTGGACGCCGCGTAGGCGGCGATGCCGGGGCGGGCGAGCCAGGTCTGCACGGAACAGATGTTGACGATCTTTCCGTGGCCGCGCCCGACCATGCCCGCGGCCACCGCCCGGCCGACCAGGAAGGCGCTGGTGAGGTTGGTGTGCAGGACCCGCTCGAAGTTCGCGGCGGAGACCTCGAGGAGCGGTTCGCGGTGCTGTACGCCGGTGTTGTTGACCAGGATGTCCAGCGGGCCGAGCCGGTCCTCGATCTCCTGGACGCCCGCCTGTACGGCCGCCTCGTCGGTGACGTCGAAGGGCACGGCGTGCACCTTGGTCCCGGTGCGTGCGGCGAGGTCGGCGCGGGCCCGTTCCAGGGCCTCGGGATCGCGGCCGTTGAGCACGAGTTCGGCGCCCGCCTCGGCCAGCCCTGCCGCCAGCGCGGCCCCTATGCCCTTGCTGGAACCGGTGACCAGGGCCAGCCGCCCGGAGAGGTCGAACAGCGCGGGGCCCTTGGCGGTCATGAGTGGTCTCCCGTCGGAACGGATCCGTAGTAGTGCATGAGCGCGGCGTTGTCGGCGTCGCCGTGGCCCGCTGCGGCGAGCCAGCGGTGCAGTTCGGAGACGGCGGTGGTGACCGGGAGCGGGACTCCCGCCGAGCGCGCGTAGTCGCGGGCCGCCTCCAGGTCCTTGACCATGTTGCTGACCCGTCCGGTGGGCGTGAGGTCGACTTCGGCGAACTTGAGGAAGAACTCCTGGAGGAGCGCCGAGTCGGCCCTGCCCCCGGTGAGCGCCGCCCGTACCTGCCGGGGCGGCAGACCGGCCGCCCGCACCAGGGCGGCGGCCTCGGCGAGGGCGGCGAATCCGCAGCCGACCAGCACCTGGTTGACGGACTTGACCAGCTGTCCCGAGCCGGGCGGCCCGATGTGGGTGAGGCGGGAGGAGAGCGCGTCGAGCACGGGCAGCGCCCGTTCCACGTCCTCCTCCTCGCCGCCGAGCATCAGCGTCAACTCACCGCGCTCCGCACCCGGTACGCCGCCCGACAAGGGAGCGTCGACCCAGCCGGCGCCGAGCTTCGCGGCGCGTTCGGCGAAGGCGCGGGTGCGGCCGGGATCGATGCTGGACATGTCGATGACGAGGACGCCCTCGGGCGCGACGGTGAGGACCCCTTCGGGGCCGAAGACCACCTGTTCGACGATGTCGGCGGTGTTGAGCGACAGGATCACCGTGGCGGCGGCGGCGGCGGAGGAGGAGGAAGAGGAGGAAGCGAGCAGTGCCGCCGAGTCCACCGGTTCCGCCCCGTCCCCGGCGAGTTCCGCCATCGCGTCCTGCCGGACGTCGTAGACCCGCACGGTGCGCCGGCGCTCCAGCAGCCTGCGGGCGATGGCCGACCCCATGACTCCGAGCCCGGCGACCCCCACCTCCGGATGTCCTGTCACTCTGACCTACCCTCTGAACCAAATGCTGTAACGAGAACAACATACTGTGCTTGACGGTGCTGTGGTGCTCTTCCGTCGGTTCTATGTCCAACATATTGGCTTGAGTTCCACATGCTGTTACGGTCCTCGGCGTTCGCGGATGTACGTCGTGCCCCCCACGTCCGTCGGGACGGAACGGAGACCAAGACGGTGACGAAGGACGAAACCCAGGTAGTGCTCGGGATAGATCTGGGCACGACCGCCACCAAGGTGGTCGCGGTGGACGGTGCCTGCCGGGTGGTCTCGACCGTCGAACGTCCCGCACCTCTGCGCACCGGGCGGCACGGGGAGGCCGTCCACGACCCGGACACGGTGCTGGCCGGAGTGAGAGACGCGGTCCGGGAGAGCGCCGGGCTCTGCGCCGGGCGCGGTCTCACGGTCGTCGCCCTCTCCTTCAGTGCGGCCCTGCACACCCTGCTCGCCCTGGATTCCTCCGGCGAACCGCTCACCCCGGCGCTGAGCTGGGCGGACACCCGGGCCGCCGACATCGCCGGGCGTCTGCGGGCAGCCGGCGGCGCCGACGCCCTGCACCGGGCGACCGGAACCCCCGTGCACTCCATGGCCCCGCTGACCAAGCTCGCCTGGTTCACGGCGCACGAGCCGGGACTCGTCCGGCGTACGGCCGCCTGGTGCGGTCTGAAGGACTACGTCCTCTCCCGGTTCACGGGCAGGCTGGTCACCGACCTGTCCTGCGCCTCCGCCACCGGCCTGCTCGGCATGCGCACCACCCGATGGCACGGCCCCGCCCTGGACGCCGCCGGGGTGAGCGCCGACCGACTGCCCGAACTGGTACCGCCGACCGCCGTGTTCACGCTGCTCCCGGAAGCCGCCGCCGCGCTGGGGCTGCCCGCCGGACTGCCCGTGGTCGCGGGCGCCGGGGACGGCCCGCTGGCCAATCTCGCCGTCGGGGCCACCGCGCCGGCCACCGCCGCGCTGTCCCTCGGCACCAGCGGCGCCCTCCGCGTCGTACGCGACCAGCCGGGCGTGGACGAACGCTGCCGGGTGTTCTGCTACTACCTCGCCGACGGGCTGTGGGTGCTCGGCGGGGCGGTCAGCAACGCCGGGGTCGTCGCCCAGTGGGCGGCCGAGTCCTTCGGCGGCGTCGACGTCGGCGACCTGCTGAAGGAGGCGGCCCAGGTGGAGCCGGGCTCCGAGGGCCTGATCGCCCTGCCCTACCTGCTCGGGGAGCGTGCACCCTGGTGGGACCCGGACGCGCGCGGCGCCCTGATCGGGCTGCGCCGCGGACACGGCAGGGCCCACATGACCCGGGCCATGGTCGAGGGTGTCGGACGGCAACTCGCCCTCGTGCGCGACTCCTTGCTCGCCGCAGACGCCCCGATCACCTCGGTACGGGCCACCGGGGGCGCGCTGCGTTCCACCCTGTGGGCGGAGATCGTCGCCGCCGCGCTCGACATGCCGCTGGAGATCACCGACGACGCCGCGGGCTCGGGCTTCGGTGCCGCGCTGCTGGCCCGGCACGCGCTCGGTGCCCTGCCCTCGCTGACCGCCCCGGTGCCGGGCGCCCGCGCCCACCGCACCGTGACCCCCGACCGGACGGCGGTGCGGCGGCTGGCAGAGACGCGGGGGCTCGGCGAACAGCTGTATCAACTCCTCGGGGGGGACAGGGGTTGGCGGCTGCTCCCCGGTAAGGGCGGGCGTAGGAGGTCGAGGTGAGACTGCGGTCATCTGCGGCCGGCGGTCATCCGCGGCATGCGGTCATCGCCAGAGCTGACCGGTGGTCATGGCCGCGGCGGCCATGACCACACCTCCGCCCGCGCCCGCGCCCCCGTCCCCGGGCGCAGGCGGGCACGGGCCGCGGAAGTGCGGAGATCAGGGAAGTGGGGCGAGCGGGGGAGTAGGGAGATCACGGGAGTGGGGCGAGGCGTCGCGCAGCAGGCCGAGGACGACGCTGTTGTCCAGGTCGCCCAGGCCCTGTGCGTCGATGGCCGCGTACAGGCCGGCGACGGTGGTGGAGAGCGGCAGCGTGACGCCTTCGTCGTCGGCGCTGTCCAGGACGAACCCGAGGTCCTTGTGGAGGTAGCGGGCCGGGCCGGACGGAGTGAAGTCGCCCTCGGCCAGGTGACGCCGCTTCTGTGTCAGCACCTCGGAGGAGGCGAGGCCGCCGGCCAGTACGTCGAGCAGCGCGGTGGGGTCGAGTCCGCCGCGTTCGCCGAGCAGTACGGCCTCGGCGAGCGCGACCAGGGTTCCGGCGACGACGAGCTGGTTGCACGCCTTGGCGAGCGAGCCGGCGCCGGTGTCGCCCATCCGCCGTACGGTCGAGCCCATCGCCTCCAGATACGGGCGGACCCGTGCGACCGCCTCGACCGGGCCCCCGGCCATGATCGACAGACCGGCCTCGCGGGCGCCGGTCACCCCGCCGCTGACGGGAGCGTCGACGACCGTGATCCCCTGCGGGAGCAGCCTCTCCGCGAGGGCGCGCACCGCGACGGGGGAGACGGTGCCCATCACCACCAGGGTGTCCATGACCGGCCGACCGGAGCGCAGTCCGTCCGGGCCGTCCAGCAGCTCGATCACCTGCGGGAGGTCGGGGAGCATGGTGAGGACGACCGGTGCGGTGGCGGCCACCTGCTCCGGGCCGGCGGCGGTGCGACAGCCGGCGGCCGCGGCGGCCTCCAGCGGGGGCCTGCCGCGGTTCCAGACGAGGACGTCGAATCCGGCCCGGGCGAGGTTCACCGCCATGGGCAGCCCCATCGCACCGAGCCCCAGGAAGCCGACGGTGCCCACGGGTCCGGTCCCGTTCACGCGCCGGCTCCCGCCGGGGCGTCCGGACGTGCCGTCAACTCGGCGAGTCTCTCGGCCAGTTGAGGAGTCCCGAGCACATCCCGGTTGACGACGAAGGGCGGTACGCGGCCCGCCGCCACCTCCAGTACGGCCCGGACCGCGCTGCCGCCGTTCCCGGTGGACATCTCGTCGGTCCAGGCCAGGGCGTGCGGGCTGAGCACGACGTTGTCCATGCCCAGCAACGGGTTGTCGGGGGCGGGCGGCTCGCTCTCGAACACGTCGAGTCCGGCGCCCCTGATACGACGGATCCGCAGCGCTTCGATCAGCGCGGCCTCGTCCACGATGGGTCCGCGGGCGACATTGAGGAGCACCGCCGTGGGCTTCATCAGGGCCAGCCGCCGCGCGTCGACGAGATGGCGGGTCTCCTCGGTCAGCGCGCACATCACGATCACGGCGTCGGCCTGAGCCATCACGGTGTCGACGTCCGCGAGCGCGACGCCGAGCGCGGCGGCGGTCTCCGGTGGGCAGTACGGGTCGTACGCCACGAGGTCGACCTCGAACGGGCGGAGCAGTCCGACCAGGTCACGGGCCGTGTTGCCGAGCCCGATCAGCCCTATGCGGCGGCCGGTGAGCCCGAGGCCCATCCACTGTTCCTTCTCCGCCCAGCGGCCCTCCCGCACCAGCCGGTCCTTGGCGGTCACGTTGTGCAGCACGGACAGCAGCAGGGTGAGGGCGGCGGTGGCGACCGGGCGCCGGGCGCCGTCCGGGGTGATCGTCACCAGGGCGCCGTTGCGGGTGCACGCGTTGAGGTCGACGGCGTCGTAGCCGACACCGAAGCGGGCGAAGAGCAGGGGCGGGTGGACGGCACCCTCGAAGGTGCGTGCCGTGACGGCGGGGCCGGCGAACAGGACGGCGTCCAGGCCGTCGACGTCGCTCCCGAGGAGTTCCGCGGTGTCGCGCGGCAGGTAGTGCCAGTCGACCCCGGCGGCGTCGAGCTCGCCGAGCCGGATGTCGCCCCACACGTTGCGGCCGTCCGCGTCCAGGAAGTCCCGGCTGACGCCGACCCGGAACCCAGCGCCTGACGCGGTGGACCCCGGGCCCGACGCGGTACCCATCACAGCACCGCGATCGGGTTGACGGGTGAACCCGTGCCGCCGGGGACGTTCAGCGGGGCCACGACGAACAGGAACTCGTAGCGGCCGGCCTGGGCGCAGGCGGCGGAGAGCGGTTCGAGGTCGAGGTTGTCCAGCAGCGGCACGCCCATGGCGGTGATCGCGAGGGCGTGCACGGGGGAGTGCAGCCCTTCGACGGGGGAGGGCCGTACGTCGCTGTCGCCGTCGCCGCCGAGCAGCGCGATCCCGCGCTCGGCGAACAGGGGCATGGTGTCCACGTGGAAGCCGGCGCTGGCGTTGTCCGGGTTCCAGGCGCCGAGTTCGGCGCGGCGCCGGAAATGGCCGGAGCGCAGCAGCACCGCGTCGCCCTCGCCGACGGTGACCCCGAGGGCCTTCTCGGCGGCGGCGACGTCCTCGGCGTGCACGGCCCGGCCGGGCTCCAGCCAGTCGGTGCCCAGCACGGCGGGCAGGTCGAGCAGGACGCCCTTGGTGACGAGCGGGCCGAGAGCGGAGACCGCGCCGAAGCGGGCACCGCCCGAGTCGACGACCTCGCGTGCGGTGCGGCCGTCGTAGAGCTGTCCGCGGTAGGCGATGTGGGAGAGCGCGTCGAGGTGGCTGACGCCCTTGCCGTGGTAGTCGACGGCGATGAAATCCTTGTGGCAGGACGGTTCGGGGGCCTCGATGTCGCCGAGGTCGGACATGTAGTGGAGGGCGGGCTTGCCGTTGTCCGGGCCGGGCACCGTGTTCCAGGGCAGGGCCGTGGGGACGGTGGTGCCGGTGCGGACCAGGGTGGCGGCGCGCCGTGCGTGCTCGGGGGTGACCCGGTTCCAGGCGCCGCGGTCGGCGTCGGCCGGGGCCCAGCGGCCCCAGGTGCTCAGCTCGTCGAAGAGCGCGTCGAAGTCCTCGCGGGACATCGGGGGACCGTTGGGAGGCGGATCATGCGGGTTGCTGGTCATCTGCTGTTCAACGCTCCAAGGCTCGGAGGGTGTCGTCGGCCGGCCCCCAGAGGTCGCGCTACGGTCGAGTGGTCCGAAGGGAAGCGGAGAATCTCGACGGCAAAGCGTGCGCCGACGGCATTGTCGTTCGGGGGCACACGAGGGACAATAGCCAAAATGCTGAACGACGAACAGAATGATGGGTGGAGATACTGGTGAGCGCAAGTGATCCGGGCAGTCTCGTCCCCGCCGTGACGCGGGCCGTGGCGATCCTCGACGCACTCGGTGAGGCGGAGGGCCGCCCGCTGTCGGTGAGTGAGCTCGCGCGCGCCCTGGACCTGCCGAAGTCCTCGACGGGCAATCTGTGCGCCTCGCTGGAGGCGGCCGGCATGATCGCGCGCAACGGCTCCGGCTTCAGCCTCGGGCGCAAGCTCGTCGAGCTCGGCGGGCGGTACCTGAACACCGTCGATCAGCTGCGTGACTTCTACGAACTGTGCCGGCGCAGCTCCCACATCTCCCGGGAGACCGCCCGGGTCGCCGTACTCGACGGCCTGGACGTCCTCTACCTGGGGCGTTACGACGGCACGCAGCCGTTGCGCCTGACCGCCAACATCGGCGACCGCTTCCCCGCGAACTGCACGGCCACCGGCAAGGCCATCCTGTCCACCCTGGACCCGGCGGTGGCCGAGGACCGGCTGCGCGGCCGTGCCCTGCCCGCGCTCAGCGAGCGGTCCATCACCTCGGTGCCGGCCCTGATGGCGGACCTGGCCGAGACCAGGGAGCGCGGCTACGCGATCGACGACGAGGAGACCACGGCGGGCATCCTCTGCCTGTCCGTGCCGGTCAACGGCTTCCGCACGGACTCGGCGCCGTTCGCGATCAGTGTCACCGTCCTCAAGGCCCGCCTCGACGACGAGTTCCGCGAGGCGCTGCTGAAGGATCTGCGGGTCATAGCGGCGGGGCTGGAGAACCCGATGCTCCCGCAGGGGGCGCCGGCCGGCAGGAGCTGACGTCGGGGCCGGTCGGCGGCCCTCCCGGTGCTGGTCGGTGCAACTCGGTGCAACTCAGTGCTGCTTCACGGCGGCCGTACGGAGATCTCTCCGTACGGCCGCCGTAACTTTGGGGCAATAAATCCCAACGGAGCTATTGACCAAGATGCTGGGAGGTGTACAGGATGCTGGTCAAGCCGATGGAGTGGCCCTCGGCTGGCAGATCCTTCGGAGAAGTCCGTGCATGACGCTCCCGATGACACAGCCGACGCGGCTGACAGAGCTGAAAAAGCCGACGTAGCCGACGACGCAGCCGATGCCGCATCCGGCACCGCATCCGATCCGGTCCCCGGCCCGTCCGCCCCCGGCCCGTCGGCCGGCCCCCAGGCCTCCGGCGACCCCCTGGTGAGCATCCGCGGGCTGCGCAAGCGGTTCGGCGGCACCCTCGCTCTCGCCGATGTCGACCTCGACATCCACTCGGGCAGCGTCGTCGCCCTATTGGGTCACAATGGGGCGGGAAAATCCACCCTTATCAAGATCCTCGCCGGGATCTACCGGGCCGACCAGGGCGAGGTCACCGTCGCCGGTCACCCCCTCGGCACCGACGCCGCCTCGGCGGAGATGTCCTTCATCCACCAGGACCTCGGTCTGATCGAGTGGATGACGGTCGCCGAGAACATCGCCCTCGGCACCGGCTACCCGCGCCGGGCGGGGCTCGTCTCCTGGCGGCAGGTCCGCGAGCGCAGCACCGAGGCGCTGGACATCGTCGCCGGTCACCTCGACCCGGACGCCGCCGTCGCCGACCTCACCCGCGCCGAACGGTCCCTCGTCGCCATCGCCCGCGCCCTGTCCACCCGGGCCCGGCTGATCGTCCTCGACGAACCCACCGCGAGCCTGCCCGCCGCCGACTGCGCCTGCCTCTTCGAGGTCCTGCACACCTTGCGCGACCGCGGCCACGGCATCATCTACGTCAGCCACCGGCTCGACGAGGTCTACCAGGTCGCCGACAGCTTCGCGGTCCTGCGCGACGGCCGCCTCATCAGCGAGGGCCGCCTCGCCGACCACGGCCCCGACCGCATCGTGCGCGACATCGTCGGCCACGAACCGGAGAGCCACCGCCCGGAGCCCGGCCCCCGGACCCGCAGCGGCGAGGCCCCGACCGTGCTGCGTCTCACCGGCGTCACCACGGACGGCGCGGGCCCCGTCGACCTGGACCTGCGCGCGGGGGAGGTGCTCGGCATGGTCGGCCTCACCGGCGCCGGGCACATGGACCTCGGCCGTGCCCTCGCCGGATCCCGGCCGATCCAGGACGGCGAGGCACTCCTCGACGGCAGGCCGTACCGGCCGGCCTCGACCGCCGCGGCCGTCGACGCGGGGATCGGCTTCGTCACCAGCAACCGCCAGGAGGAGGGCTGCGCCCTCGAACTCACCGTACGGGAGAACTTCCTGGCCAACCCGCGCGCCGACAGCCGCTCCCCGTGGCGCTGGATCAGCCCGGCACGCGAGCGCGCGAAAGCGGCCTCGCTGGTCGAGCGGTTCGGCGTACGGCCCACCAACTCCGAGGCCCCCATCGCGACCCTCTCCGGCGGCAACCAGCAGAAGGTCATGATCGGCCGCTGGCTGCGGCTGAGCAGACGCGTCGTGATCCTGGAGGAGCCGACCTCGGGAGTCGACGTGGGCGCCAAGGCGGAGATCTACCGCCTGCTCGACGACGCGCTCGCCCAAGGACTCGCGGTCCTCCTCATCTCCACCGACTTCGAGGAAGTCGCCGACGTGTGCCACCGCGCCCTGGTCTTCGTACGGGGCACCGTGACCGCCGAACTCAGCGGTGAGGCCCTCACCGTCACCGAACTCACCCACGCCGCGTCGGCCATGCCGGCGCTGACCGGAACGGCGGACAACTGATGGCCACCGAGACCGATTCCGCCCGTCGGCAGGCCGACCGAGGCAAGAGCGCCCAGCGGGACGGGTCCGCCGGGGACGGCGCCGGCGACGGAACGCCCCGCGGGTCGCGCGAGCAGCCACCCGGCGGCGCCGGCAAGGGCGCGGACAGCGGCTCGGTCACCGCCCGGCTGCGCGGCGGTCACCTGATCGGCACCTACGGCCTCCTCGGCCTGACCGCCCTGCTGTTCGTCGTCTTCGCGCTGGCCCTGCCGGACACCTTCCCGACGATGGACAACGCCTCGTCGATCCTGTCCAACCAGTCGATCCCCGCGATCCTCGCGCTCGGCGCGATGATCCCCATCGTCACCGGCAAGTTCGACCTCTCCGTCGGCTACGGCCTCGGCTTCGCCCACGTCCTGGCCATGCAGCTCATCGTGAACAGCGGCTGGCCCTGGCCGGTGGCCTGCGTCGTCGTCATCATCGGCGGGGGCGTCGTCGGCGTACTCAACGGTCTGCTGGTGGAGTTCGCCAAGATCGACTCCTTCATCGCCACCCTCGGCACCGGCAGCCTCCTGTACGCCTGCACCGGCTGGATCACCGACGGCGCCCGGATCGTGCCCGGCCCCCACGGCCTGCCCCCGGCCTTCACCGACCTGTACGACTCCAAGTTCCTCGGCCTGCCCGTCCCCGCCTTCTACGTCCTCGCCCTCGCCGTACTGCTGTGGCTGCTGCTGGAGCGCCTGCCGCTCGGCCGCTACCTGTACGTCATCGGCTCCAACTCCCGCGCCGCCGACCTCGTCGGCATCCCCACCCGCCGGTACGGCATCTACGCCTTCGCCGGGTCCGGACTCGTCGTCGGCTTCGCGGGCGTCCTGCTCGCCGCGCAGCAGCAGATCGGCAACCCGAGCGTCGGCATGGACTACCTGCTGCCCGCCTTCGTCGGCGCCCTGCTCGGCTCCACCGCCATCAAACCGGGCCGCGCCAACGCCGCCGGAACCGTCGTCGCCGTCACCATCCTCGCCATCGGACTGGCGGGCATCGGCCAACTCGGCGCCGAGTTCTGGGCCACCCCCCTGTTCAACGGCGGCACCCTGCTCCTCGCGGTCGGCCTGGCCGGCTGGTCCGCCCGCCGCCGCCTGCGCGCCGGCGCCACCGCGACCCGCCGCTCACTGTCCTCGCCCGCGACGTCCTCGCCCGCGACGGAACCCCCGACGGACCCCGCGCCTGAGCCGCCGACGCCCACCGCCGAGGCGGCCGCCGTCACCGCGCCGGCCACCGGTGCGGCCGGCAGCGACGCACCGAGCGCACCGTGACCGCCTGACGGCCCCCTTCTCCCCTTCTCCCCTTCCCCCTCCGGGTTTCCGGACCTCCGGACCTCCGGACCTCCGGGTCTCCGCACCCCGCGTCCTCCTCGTTCCCCGTCCGCGCGTCCCTCGTCTTCGGGCCTTCCCGCCCGCCTGCCGTACGTCCTCAAGGAGCACCGCTGTGTCGTACCACCCGACCCGCAAGGCAACCCTCAGAGCCGTGGCCGCCCTGGCTGTGGTGACCGCTTCCGTCGCCGGCTGCAGCCGGGGCTCGGACAGCGACGGCTCCGCCGCCGTCGGCGGGTCCTCGAAGGCCGGCTGCCCGGCCGTCCTGGCGAAGGCGAAGAAGGCGGTCGCAGACGCGGAGGCAGTCGACGCCCCCTGGGGCGGTCCCACCACCGGTCCCCGGGCGGTGGCCGGCAAGACGATCGTCTACGTCGCCCAGAGCATGACCAACCCCGGTGTCGCGGGAGCCGCCGAAGGCGTGAAAGAGGCGGCCAAGGCCATCGGCTGGAAGGTGAGGATCATCGACGGTCAGGGCACCCCGGCCGGCATCCAGGCCGCCGTCAGCCAGGCCGTCGCGGTGAAGCCCGACGGCATCGTCCTGTCCGGCTTCGACCCCAAGTCGACGGCCACGCAGGTCGCCCAGGCGAACGCCGCCGGTATCCCGCTCATCGGCTGGCACGCCGTGGGCACCCCCGGACCCAGCACTGACCCGAAGCTCTTCAGCAACATCACCACCAAGGTCGAGGAGGTCGCGAAGGTCAGCGCCGACTGGGTCGTCAGCCAGTCCAACGGCAGGGCGGGCGTGGTGGTCTTCACCGACGCCTCCATCCCGTTCGCCAAGGGCAAGTCGGACCTGATCGAGAAGGAACTCGCCACCTGCTCCGACATCAAGCTGCTGTCCACGTCCAACATCCCGATAGCCGACGCCAGCAGCCGCACCCCGCAGGAGGTCTCCGCGCTGCTGTCCCGCTTCGGCGCCAAGTGGACGCACTCGGTGGCCATCAACGACCTGTACTTCGCCGACGCGGCGCCCGCGCTGCGGTCGGGCGGCAAGCAGGGTGACGGCGCCCCGTTCAACATCGGCGCGGGCGACGGCGACCCCTCGGCGTTCCAGCGCATCAACAGCAAGCAGTTCCAGGCGGCCACCGTGCCCGAGCCGCTGTCCGAGCAGGGCTGGCAGATGGTCGACGAGTTCAACCGCGCCTTCGCCGGCAAGCCCGCCAGCGGCTACATCGCGCCGGTGCACATCACGACGGCGGCCAACAGCGGCGGCGGCTCCTCCTGGGACCCGAAGGGATACCGCGAGGCGTACCGGAAGCTGTGGGGCAAGTAGGCGGCACCACCGGCCCTCGCAGCACGTCCCTCCCGCTCCTCCCCGGCGGGAGGGACGCTCCTTCCCGGCCTGGACGGCAACGGCGACGCAAGCAGCACTGGAGAAGTGACTTCCGTGACCGACAACGTACTCAAGCGGCTCTCCGACGAGGGCGTCGCGATCTGGCTGGACGACCTGTCAATGGGGATCACCCACCCCCACGTCGCCCACGTCCTGGAGACCGAAGGGATCGAGCCGTTCCAGCAGCCTGGGACAGCCTCCTGAACGCCGTACGGCACGCGCGGCTGGACAAGGCGCCGCCCGCCGCCACCCCACCGACCCGGTTCGCGTCGACGCGTCTGCCCTAAACGGCGCCCAACCGGAGCAGCACCGCGCTGTCGGCGCGAGGCAGGGACACGGTGAGGTTCCCGTTGGCCGGGTTCCACTCCGCGGTGGCCTCGGTGGTCGTGGGGTGGAGGACCGTCGGGCGAAGGTGGGTGCCGCGGAGGTGGGGAAGGGTGAGGCTGCGGGTGGGGCCGCCGCTCCCGTCCCGTCTCCAGAGCGTGAGGAACGTGGAGTTCTGGCCGCGCAGGCCATGGGCGACCCAGGGGTCCTCCCAGGAGGGGAGGCCCAGGGGCCAGAACGGGTGCGTGGCGGCGATCTCCGGGCGGATGTCCTTGTAGACGGAGATCGCCGAGCGGACCAGGGCGAACTGCTCGTCGGTCATCAGGTTGAGGAAGCCGGAGAGGTGGATACGGCCGAGGAGGGGGCCGGTGAGGGTGAAGGCGATCTCGTCGAGGCTCTGGTCCGGCTGGGGGTAGGCCCAGATGGCGGCCTGTTCGGGGGTCGCGGCGGTGGCGGCCGCGGCGGCGATGGGTGGATAGCGCAGGGGATCCTGCTGGTCGCTGGTGGACTGCAGCTGGGTCACCGCCAGTTGCGCGTAGTCCATGCGCAGGCCGCCCGAGCCGCAGTTCTCCAGGACGAGGTGGGGGTGGCGGTCGAGCAGGGAGTTCAGCCAGTCGAGGTGGGCGCGGTGGTGCCCGAGCAGTCCGGCGCCCGCGCTCTCGTGGCCGGTCTCCGTGCCGGGGCCGATGTTGATGTTGTAGTCGAGTTTGAGGTAGCCGACGCCCCACTCGCCGACCAGCCGGTCCACGACCTCGTCGAGGTGGGCGCGGGCGGCCGGGTGGCGCAGGTCCAGGTGGTGCCGGCCGTGTTCTGTTACGCGCACACCGCCGCGCTGGAAGAACGCCTCGGGCGGCAGCGTGTGGGCGAGCGGGCTGCGGACGCCGACGACTTCCGGTTCCAGCCAGAGGCCCGGGGTCATGCCGTGCCCTCTGATGGCGTCCAGGACCTCCTGGATGCCGCCCGGGAAACGGTTGGACGCGGCGTCCCACGCGCCGACGGCGTCCCACCAGCCCTGGGCGTCGTCGTCGTACCAGCCCGCGTCGATGACGAAGACCTCGGCGCCGGCCGTCCCCGCCGCCTCGATGAGGGGCAGGAGCCGTTGCGTGGTGGGGTCGCCCATGAGGGTGTTCATGTAGTCGTTGTAGATCACCGGGAGCGTGCGGTGGTCCGGGTGGGCGCGGCGGATCGCGCGGCGGTAGTCGGTGAGTTCGCCGAAGGCCGCGTCCAGGCCGCCCGTCTCCGTGCGGACGAGGACGGCCGGGACCGTACGGAACTCCTCGCCGGGAGCCAGGGAGTGGTGCCACTGGTGGTGGGCGTCGTCCGGGCCGAACAGGGCGACGTACGCGGCGCCCTCGCGTTCCCCCGTCTCGAAGCGCCAGCCCGCGCTCGACTCGATCTGCCAGAGCCAGGCCCGGCCGTCCCGGTCGGTCAGGGCGGCGACCGGGAGGTGGCGGCCGGTCGACCAACTGCCCTGCGAGTAGCGCTCGAAGCAGCCGCGTCCCTCGTGGCCGTGGGCGGAACGGCTCAGCGGGACGACCTGGTCGCGGAACGCGGACTGCCGCCAGCGGCACTCGGCGAGCCAGTCGTTGTCCGCCCAGTGCAGGGTCAGGCCGTCGAGGCCGCCGTCGCCGATGCCGCCCAGGGTCAGGGTCGTCACACTCTCCAGCCGGAGCGGCGCGGTGCCCTCGTTGACCAGGCGCACGTGTGCGCGCAGGTACGCGGCGGCCGACCCTGCCTCCAGGGTCACCTCCGCCACCAGCCCCGTCGCCGAGTCCGCCAGCCGGATCGTCGTACGCTCCCGGTCCCCGTCCCGGACTGTCTCGTGGTCGCGGTAGGCCAGACGGTCGCCGATGGCCGTGTCGATGAAACGCTCGCCCGACCAGGTGCGGCCGTGGCCGGTGGCGGTGACCTCGACGAGGGGGACCAGACAGGCCCAGTCCTGGCCGGGCCTGCCCAGCCTGACCGACCCGGTGGCATCCGCGACGGCGTACAGCCCGAGCGCCGGGTGCGACCAGATACGGGACCTCTCGACTGTTCCTACGGCACGGGTCAACGCACTTTCCCCTTCTGGGATTTCGTTCCTGCGGCTCTCGTACAGGCGTTGAGCTGCGGCTTCACGCTGGTCGGGAGGGCTCGGGCCGCCTCGGTCCATATGTGTGGAGAGTAAAGCCCCCGTTACGGTCTCTTGACGCCCACGTTGTGACCGCTCACAATCCTCGCATGCATGTGACCGGTCACACAACCTCCGGCAGCGACGCCGACCCCCACCCGGGGCAGCAGAAGGCCGCCAGCATCCGCGATGTCGCCCAGGCGGCAGGCGTCTCCTACCAGACCGTTTCGAGGGTCATCAACGGCCACCCGAACGTCCGGGAGGAGACCCGCCGACGGGTCCAGGCCGCCATCGAAACCCTGGGATTCAGGCGCAACGCCACCGCGTTCGCCCTGGCCAGCGGGGTGACCCGGTCGGTCACCGTCCTCACGACCAACACCGTCCTCCACGGCTACGCGGCCACCCTGCAGGGCCTGGAGGAGGCGTCCCGCGCCGCCGGATACCCGCTCGGCGTACGGGTCGTGACACCCGAGGACGACCTGGACCGTACGATCGCCGCGGCCGCCGACACCGGTGGCGGCCTGGTGGTCATCGGGTTCGACCGTGTCGGCGCCGCCGCCCTGGACCGCGTACCGGCGCATGTGCCGTGCGCGGCGGTGGTGGAGGCGCCGCCACCCGGGCGGACTCCTGACCGTCCGGCGGTGTGGGCCGACGACCGCGAGGCGGCCCGTGCCGCCACCGCACACCTGCTCGCGCTCGGCCACGACACCGTGCACTACGTGGCGATCCCCGCCTCGACCGGCACCCGGCGCTCGGCGGGACCCCGCGCCGAGGGCTGGCGCCAAGCCCTCGAAGCGGCCGGCGTCGTCCCTCCCGCGCCGTCCGGCAAGGGCTGGGACGCCCAGGCCGGATACGAGGCGGGGAAGAAGCTCGCCCGGAACCAGGACGTCACCGCGATCCTGTGCGGCAACGACGACCTCGCGCTCGGTGTCCTGCGGGCCCTGCACCACGCGGGCCGGCGGGTCCCCGAGGACGTCAGCGTCATCGGCTTCGACGACGCCCCGCACTCCGCGTTCATCACACCGTCCCTGACCACGGTCCGGATGGACTTCCAGGGCCTGGGACGCGCCGCCTTCGGACTCCTGCGCGCCCAACTCGACACCGAACAGCAGGCACCCGCGCCGGTGCCGGCCGAACCCGCCCTCATGCTCCGGGAGAGCTCGGGGCCGCGACAGAGTCCGGGGCCGCGAGACACCTGAGGCGGGCCCGACGCTCGTGCCCCGCACGCGGGTCAACCGTCCTCCCCGCCCCGCCCCCTCCCACACCCTGTCTCTTATAAACATCTCCCA
>JODI01000124.1 GCA_000720805.1 Streptomyces violaceoruber | reverse complement strand
TCTGGTAGACGCGGGAGAAACGGATCTTCTTGTCCAGCTGCACGGCCAGGAACAGGCCGAACGGCGTCGGGATCAGGATGAGAACGACGAACCAGATGATGTTGTGCTGGACCGCGGGCCAGAACTGCGGGTTGTCGGTGAACAGCTGCCTGAAGTTCTCCAGGCCCACCCACTTGATCGTGTCGAAGCCGATGCCGTCCCAGCTGGTGAAGGCCAGGGCGATCGAGGCGACGGCGGTGACCCAGACGAGGGCGACGTGCAGCACCGTGGGCACGCCCGCCATGAAGGCGAGCGCGACGCGGTCACGGCGGGTCAGCAGGCGCTTGTGACCCTTGGGAACCCGCTTCTTCTCCTGCGCGGGGCCCGGAGGCGGCACGGCGGCCGCCTCCGGGCTCTTCATGTCGGTGTCGGTGCTCATGACGAGGCGAAGATCGTCTTCTTCTGGCGCTCGATCGAGGACAGCAGGCTGTCGACGCCCTTGGGGTTCTGGAGGAACTTCTGCAGTCCGGGCTGCATCACCGTGGACGTGAAGTCCGGCCGGGAGTCGCGGTCCATGAACTGGGTGAGGCTCTTGGCGCCACCGATCATCTCGAACGCCTTCTTCTGCAGGGGCGAGTACGCGGAGGTGTCGGCCTTGCTGGAGGCGGCCACCACGCTCGGGTCGCCCTTAAGGTAGAGCTCCTCGGCCGCCGGGGAACCCAGGTACTGCATCAGCTTCACGACACCGTCGTGGTTCTTCGGAGCCTTGCTGACCATGAAGCCGTCGGTGGGCGCCTCGACGGTGTCCTGGCCGTACGCGGAGTTGATCTCCGGGAAGGCGAAGAAGTCGAGGTCGTCGAGGTCCGCCTTGTTGGTGAACTGCTGCGCCACGAAGGTGCCCAGCAGGTACATGCCGGCCTTCTTCGCCACCACGGTCTGCGCGGCGTCCTGCCAGGTGCGGCCCATGAAGCCGTCCTGGTGGTAGGGCAGCAGCTCGGCCCAGTGGTCGAAGACGGCCTTGACCTTGGCGTCGGTCCAGGAGGCCTTGCCGGCCATCAGCTGGACATGGAAGTCGTAGCCGTTGAGGCGGAAGTTGATCTGGTCGAAGGTGCCCATCGCCGGCCAGGCGTCCTTGTCGCCGAAGGCGATCGGGACCAGGCCGTCCTTCTTCATCTGCTTGCACAGGGCGACCAGCTGGTCCCAGGTGGTGGGCACCTGGTAGCCGTGCTGCTGGAACACGCTCTTGCGGTAGAAGACCGCCCACGGGTAGGTGGTCAGCGGCACGAAGTAGTACTTGCCGTCCTCGCCCTTGCTGAGCTTCTTCATCGCGTCGGGGAAGTTGTCCCCGATCTTCGCCCACACGTCGTCGATCGGCGACGCGAGCTTCTTGGCCGCGAAGAACTGCATGCGGTAGCCGGCGAACCAGTTGAACACGTCGTCCGGCGTGCCCTGGAGGTAGGAGTTGATCTGCTCCTGGAAGGTGTTGTGGTCCTTGGTGTTCACCTTGACGGTGATGCCGGACTGCTTCTGGAAGGCCGCGTAGACGTCGCCGAAGGCCTTCTTCGGCACCGCGTCGGAGGCGTTGGAGCCGAGGCTGACGGTCTTGGGGTCGGAGGCGCTGCCGCTGCCTCCGCACGCGCTCAGCAGGGGTATGCCGGCGCCTGCGAGCAGGGCGGCGCCACCGACACCGCGCAGCAGGCTGCGACGGCTGGGATCAGGCATGAGCTGACCGAGGGAGGAATGGTGCATTTCGGCTCCTGATGGGGCTGCCACGCCCAGACCTGGCATGTCGGCACGAGGGGTGTGGCGAGAAGGGCGTCGCGCAGCGCGACCAGAACAAAGCGACCAGAACGAACGGGACCGAACAAAACGATCCGTGACGCGTCGAAGATTGAACGCTCCGACGAGCTGCTGTCAAGACCTCTGCCGTGAGTTGGTGACGACGGTCACCGGCACGCCCGCCCGGCGCTGAAAATGTCGCGCCCACCGGAAGTGGTGCCGAGCGCACCCTTGACGTACGACCACGCGGCTACGTAGACATGACCGCGCGGTCATACAGCTGACCTCGTTCGGTACGGGCTACGGCCGTCGGGAGTTCTCATGACACGAGTGGTGGGGCGGAGCACGGCTTCCCCTGTACCGCGCAGCGCGGACGTGGCCCGCGTGGCGGGGGTCTCGCGCAAGACGGTGTCGCGGGTCCTCAACGACGAGCCGTACGTCTCCGACGAGGTCCGCCGGCGCGTCCTCGAAGCCGCCGAGCAACTCGGCTACCGGCTGAACCACGCCGCCCGGGCGCTGGCCTCGGGGCGGAACCGCTCCGTCGGGGTCGTCGCCCTGGGAACGGCCGGATACGGAACCGCCTCGCTGCTCGTGGGCATCGAGAAGGCCGTACGGGACGCGGGCTACGCGCTGCGTGTGATCAACACGGTGGACGGCGACCCGAAGGGGATCGCCGGCGCCGTGACGTCACTGCTCGAACAGGGCGTGGACGGCGTCGTCGTCTCCGAGCCCGTCGTGGAAGGGGAGGTCTCCGTACGGGCCGACGTGCCCGTTCTCTTCCTGGGGGCACCGCCTGCCTTCACCGGGGGCCGGACCCTCACCGTGGGCGTCGGTGCGCTCGCGCTGGCCCGGGCGGCCACCGAGCACCTGCTGGATCTCGGACACACGACCGTGCATCACCTCGCCGGCCCCGGGCGGTGGTACGCCTCCAAGGACCGGGTGGAGGGCTGGCGGGCGGCGTTGGCCGCACGGGGCGCGCACGAACCTCCCGTGCTGGAGGGGGACTGGTCGCCCGCCTCCGGCTACGCGGCAGGCCGCGAGCTGGCCGCGGACAGCTCCGTCACCGCGGTGTTCGCGGCGGGCGACGAAATGGCCATCGGTGTGATCCACGCCCTGCGGGAAGCCGGCCGCCGGGTGCCGGAGGACATCAGCGTCGTGGGTTTCGACGGCAACCCCGTCTTCGCCTACGTCACCCCTCCCCTGACCACCGTGCGTCAGCCCTTCGACGCCGCGGCACGGGAAGGAATCAGACTGCTCGTGCACGCCATCGAGGAGCCGGGGACCGACCTGCCCCCGGCGAGCGAACCACCCGTCGAGCTGGTCGTCCGCGGCTCGACCGCACCCCCGCCGTCCCAGGAGGGGCAGACGGTACCGCGCACCACCTGAGCGCCTGCACCGGTCGCAGCGGGGCGTGAGGACGCGCGCCCGCGCGCCATCTCCGTCCTCCGAGGGCCATCTCACCGCGAGGCCTGCCGGAGCCCTCGTCACCGCGACGTCGCGCGCACCTGGGCGTCGGCTGACGTCGCTCATCGACTCCGCCGCTTCCGCCTGGAGCGATCCGGCGTGCGGCGGGCACCGAAACACATCCCCGTCCCTTCCCCTGGGAGCCCGCTACACGGTCACCAACCGTGTCACCGGCAAGTACCTCGAGATCCCGAACGCCTCCACTACCGTCGGCACCACCGCCGGTCAGTGGAGCGGCACCGGCTGCGCCTGCCAGCGCTGGAACCTCACCCGGACCGCCCTGCCGCCGCTGGGCACCGGACAGTACGTTCTCGTCAACAAGAACAGCGGTAAGTACCTCGACATCCCCCAGGGCTCGACGGCCACCAATACCGCCGCCCAGCAGTGGCAGAACTCCGCCTGCTTCTGCCAGCTCTACACCTTCCAGTCCGCGGGCGGCGGAGCCTGGACGATCAAGAACGTCAACAGCAACCTCAACCTGGACATCCGTAGCGGCTCCACCACCGCGGGAGCCGCCGTCGTCCAGAACACACCCTCCACCGCCACCTCACAGAAGTGGACCCTCACCGACGCCGGCAACGGCTACTACAAACTCAAGAACGTGAACAGCGGCTTCGACGCCGCCGTCGCCCAGTCCTCCACCGCCGACGGCGCCGCCGTCGTCCAGTGGAACGACCTGAACCTCGACGACCAGCTCTGGAAGATCGTCCGCATCAACTGAGCGGCCGGCGTCCTACCTTTCTGTCGGGTTCTGTGAGGGCCTCCTGGCAGCTCGGGATCGCGATGCGAGCCGAGTACCAGGAGGCCCTGTCCGCACTACTGGCCCCGGCGCCCGCGAAAGCGCAGACCACCGCTTGCCGGGTGCACATCGACGGCCACGTCCGTGAAACCGGCCTTCACCAGGCGGGCCGGCAGTCCCGCCGGGTCAAGGGTGTTCATGGTGTCCCTGACGTGGAGTATCCGGAAACGGAGGCTCGGCTGGCTGTCGCTGCCGGCGAAGGTGCCGCCGGGGCGCAGCACGCGGTGCGCCTCGGCGAAGATACGGTCCTGGTGGGCGGCGGTGGGCACGTGGTGGAGCATCGTGAAGCACACGACCGAGTCGAACGACGCGTCGGGAAGCGGAAGTTCGGCGCCGTCCGTGTGGAGGATCCGGGCGCGGCCGCCCCACTGGTCCTCGAGCAGGCGGACGGTGTCCCGGTCGATCTCGGCGGCCGTCAGGCGGGGTACCCGCTCCACGAGAACACGGAGGTTCGCGCCGTAGCCCGGCCCGATCTCCAGAACGTCCTCGCCGAGGTCCACCCCGTCCAACGCCCAGGGCAGGATGTGGTCCTTCGTGGTCTGCGCCCATCCTTCGGAGCTGCAGAGCTTGCGGTGAGCTCGGTTCATCGGCATACGTCGACGCTAGGCGGGGCGGTGCGTTGTCCGCCACGCGCTAGGCTGCCGACTCATGTCGCGGAACGGACAGCAGCAGTACGGCCCGTACGCCACGGCGGGCATCGTCGTCGGTGACTTCACCATGCCTCGCGGCACCGTGTACAGCGCGCACACGCATCCGCTTCACCAACTCGCCTGGTCTCCCAAAGGCCTGCTGCGGGTGCGCAGCGACCGGGGAGTGTGGCTGCTGCCCCCGTCGCTGGCCCTGTGGATCCCCGCCGGCCTCGCGCACGTCACGGAGTCGGCGGGCGACGCCGTCATGCGCAGCGCCTACGTCGCTCCGGCGTGCTGCCCGCACATCGACTGGCGGGAGCCGACCGTGCTGGCGGTCACGCCCCTGCTGCGCGCCCTGATCGACCACCTGGTCCGCACCGACCTCGCCGCCGATGCCCGCAGCCGCGCCGAGGCCGTCCTGCTCGACGAACTGCGCCCCGTACCGGTGACCAGCGTCTCCGTGGCCACGCCCCGCGATTCACGCGCCCGGGCGGTGGCCGAGCGGCTCTCCGCCGCCCCCGCCGACGGCCGGACCCTGGCGGCCTGGGGCGCCGAGGTCGGCGCGAGCGCCCGCACGCTGGCCCGCCTCTTCGTCGCCGAGACGGGCCTCGCCTTCGGCCAGTGGCGGGAAAGGCTGCGGATGCAGGCCGCGATGCCGCACCTCGCGGCGGGCCTGGCGATCGAGACCGTGGCCCACCGGGTCGGCTACGCCACGGCCAGCTCCTTCACGGCGGCCTTCCACCGGCTGGTGGGGGTCACACCGAGGCAGTACTTCCCGGTCGACGGCTAGGACGAGGTGAATCTCCTGGTGCCGGTCAGTGCCGTTCCGTTCTGTTCCGGTGTGTGCCCTCACGTGCCGACGGCCCGCCGGACTCCTGTACGGATCCCGCGGGCCGTCGGCCCTGACATCGGCTTCTCTCAGTTCGGCAGCACATCGGTCACACCCCCACCTGCTCACCCGGCTCCGCCCGCTCGGACGGCTCCTGGCCGGCGGTCGCGGCGGACTTCTCGGTGCGCATCACCAGGAGCGTGACGAGCCCGCCGACCGCGGCGATGACCGCGGCCGCGGTGAACGCCGCACTGAATCCGTCGGTCAGGGCCGGCAGATCGCCGAGCCGGCCCGCGCCCTGGGAGGTGGCCAGGGCGGTGAGTGCGGCCAGGCCGAGGGCCGAGCCGGTCTGGTAGGTGGTGTTGACGATGCCGGAGGCCAGGCCCGCCTGTTCCTGCGGGGCGCCGGACATGGCCGCCATCATCGCCGGGATGTACGCGAGCGACATGCCGAGCGCGGCGACCAGCGACGCCGGCAGGACGTCGACGACGAAGGAGCCGCTCGGCTCCACGGCCGACAGCCACACCAGCCCCAGCGCGAGGACCAGCAGTCCGCCGCCGATCAGCGGCTTGGCGCCGAACCGGGCCAGCAGTCGAGCGGTGATCGCGGTCATGAAGACCATGAGCAGCACCGTCATCGGCAGCAGCGCGGCACCCGAGGCGAACGCCCCGTAGCCGAGGACCTGCTGCAGGTAAAGGTTGAGGAAGTACCACATCGGGATCCATGCGGCCCCCAGCAGCGTCATCGCCAGGTTGGCCGAGCCGAGCCGCGGCACGCGCCAGATCCCCAGCGGCATCAGCGGCTGGCGAACGGTCCGCTGGATGACGAGGAAGAGGGCCAGCAGAGCCGCGGCACCCAGGAGTTCCAGCACGGTCCGGGTTGAGCCCCAACCGGTCTCCGGAGCGCGTACGACGGCGAAGACGGCGAGCGCGAGGCCCGCGGTGACCGCGATGGCGCCCAGGACGTCGATGGCACCCCGGCGCGGGGCGACCGCCGGCAGCAGCACGGTGGCTGCGAGCGTGGCGACACCGATCGGCACGTAGATGACGAACACCCACGGCCAGCTCAGCCACTCGGTGAAGGCACCGCCGAGAAAGACTCCGGCGGTGCCTCCCGCCGGGGCCGCGGCGCCGTACAGGGCCATGGCCTTGCCGAGTTCCCTCGGATCGTGTGCGAACAGTGTCATCAGCAGGGTCATCGCGGCCGGGGCGATGAGCGCGCCCCCGACGCCCTGCACCGCCCGGCCGACGACCTCCACTCCCGCGGTCTGCGCGGCCGCCGCGACGATCGATCCGCCGATCAGCACGGTCCAGCCGGCGGTGAAGACCCGTCGGGCGCCGAGCAGGTCGGAGAGGCGACCGCCGAGCAGTAACAGGCCGCCGAAGGCGATGACGTAGGCGTTGAAGACCCACTGCAACTCTCCCTGCGAGAAGCCCAGGTCCTTCTGCATCTCGGGGAGTGCGACCCCGATGATCGAGGTGTCCATGATCACCATGAACTGGGCGGTGGCGAGCACCGCGAGTGCCCACCAGCGCTTGGGACTGACGGTTGGCATTGTCTTCTCCCTTTCGGCAGTACGTCTGCACCGGATACCCCTACGGGGTATCTGGCAGGGAAGTTAACATACCCCTAGGGGGTATAGAAGAGCTGAAGGTGACCTCATCGGCGGTATCGACCAGCCCCGCGGCTCATGGCAAGGTGAGGCCATGAGCGAGGCCGACCCGGGGCTGTTCGGGCCCTCCTCCGTGACCTGGCAGATGCACGGCGATCCGATGATGTGGGTCGCGGGCATCCGCGCGCTCTACCTCCAGGCCCTGCACCCGCGCGCGGTGCGCGGGGTCATGCAGAACTCGGACTTCCGCAGCGACGCCTGGGGCCGGCTCCTGCGCACCGCGAACTTCGTCGGCACCACGACGTACGGCACCACCGAGGCCGCCGAGAAGGCGGGAGCCCGCGTCCGGAAGATCCACAGCATGCTCGGCGCGACCGATCCCGACACCGGCGAGCGCTACGGCGTCGACGAACCCGCACTGCTGCTGTGGGTGCACTGCGCCGAGATCGACTCGTATCTGCACGTCGCCCGCCGCTCCGGCTTCCCGCTCACCGACGCGCAGGCCGACCGGTACATCCGTGAGCACCGCGTCAGCGCCCGTCTGGTGGGCCTGGACCCCGACGCCGTACCGGCGAACCAGGCCGAGATGAGCACCTACTTCGAGAAGGTGCGGCCCGAGCTCGCCGCAGGAGAGGAGGCACGCGCGGTGGACGACTTCCTGCTCCGCCCTCCCGCGCACCCCCTTCTCATCCCGGCGCGCGAGGTGCTGTGGCGGCGCGTGGCACATCTGGCGTACGCCGCCCTGCCGCCGTACGCCCACGAGTTGTACGGCAGACCAGCCCCGAAACCGGCCACTGTCACCCGCCGGTTGCGTGCCACGGGCACCCTGCTGCGCCGCGTTCCCGCACGTCTGCGCTGGCAGCTCCCGCCCAAACACATCCTGCGCGCCATGGCCCGGCTCGGACCGGGAGCCCGCCCGGCACCGTACAAACTCGGACGTCAGGGCGTCATACTGGACAAGCCAGGGGAGGGCGGGAAGTAACGACGGGGGCGGTCGCAGGAGATGGGGGACACCAGGCTGATCCAGGGCCGGTACCGGCTGCTCGACGTGATCGGGCGCGGCGGCATGGGCGAGGTGTGGCGGGCACGCGACGAGTCGCTGGGCCGGCAGGTCGCCGTGAAGTGCCTCAAACCGCTGGGCGGGCACCACGACCAGGCCTTCACCGGGGTCCTCAGGGAGCGCTTCCGGCGCGAGGCGCGGGTGGCCGCCGCCCTCCAGCACCGCGGTGTGACCGTCGTCCACGACTTCGGCGAGTTCGACGGCGTCCTCTACCTCGTCATGGAACTCCTGGAAGGCCGCAACCTCAGCCAGCTCCTGGAGGACAACAAACAGCACCCGCTGCCCGTCCCCGACGTCGTCGACATCGCCGACCAGGTCGCCGCCGCCCTCGCCTACACCCATCAGCAGGGCATCGTGCACCGCGACCTGAAGCCCGCCAACATCGTCCGGCTGACCGACGGCACCGTGAAGATCTGCGACTTCGGCATCGCCCGCCTCGGCCACGACATCGGTTTCACCTCCCGCCTCACCGGCACGGGCATCGCCATGGGGACCCCGCACTACATGTCGCCGGAACAGATCAGCGGAACCGAGGTCGACCAGCGCAGCGACCTGTACTCGCTGGGCTGCGTGCTCTACGAGATCGCCACCGGGGCACCGCCCTTCGACCTCGACGACGCCTGGGCCATCCTCATCGGTCACCGGGACACACCGCCCCGTCCGCCGCGCAGCCACCGCTCCGACCTGCCGGAGTACCTGGAGAAGGTCATCCTCGACCTGCTCGCCAAGCGCCCGGAGCAGCGCCCGCACGACGCGCGTGAGCTGGGCCGACGGATCAGCACGGGCCGTGCCACACCGGCGTATGTGCCGACCGTCGTCACCCCGCAGCCGGAGCTCCGCCCGCCCGAGCCGGTACCGTCCCGCGCGGCCCGCCTGCCGTCCTGGACACGGGGCATGACCACCGGCCACAAGGCCACCGGCGCCGGTCTCGGCACCACCCCGCCGGACGCGGGAGCGGGCCTCACCGGCGAGTGGATCCCGCGCCCGCCCGGCGGGCGGCCCGAGGAACCGGTCGGCGAGGCACCGCCCGCCCCCTCCCCGGAGGCGGTCACCGCACTCGCCGGACGCCACAACGCCGGGCTCAGCCTGGGACGCCTGGGCCGCTGGTCGGAGGCCGGCGAGGTGCACCGCGCGGTCGCCGCCGAGCGCGAGTACCTCCTGGGCCCCGATCACCCCGACACCCTCGCCAGCCGCTATGAGGTCGCCTTCACCTACAGCCGTACCGGCCGCGCCGCCGACGCCCTGCGCGAGTACAAACACGTCGCCCGCTCCCGGAGCATCGCGCTCGGCCCGGACCACCCCGACACCCTCGCCGCCCGCCAGGAAATGGCGTACGTGCTGGGTCAGTTGGGCCGCCACTTCGACGCCCACCAGGTCTACCAGTCGGTGCTCGCCGCCAGGGAGCGCACCATGGGCGCCGACCACCCCGACACCCTGCGCTGCCGCCACAACCTCGCCTTCAACCTCAGCCGGCTCGGCCGCCTGGAGGACTCGTACCGCATGGCCTGCGACGTGGCCGCGGCCCGCGCCCGTGTCCTTGGCCCGCACCACCCCGACACGCTGGTCACCCGCTACGAGGTCGCCTACGCGCTCGGCCAGTTGGGCCGCTGGCCGGAAGCCCTGCAGACCTACCGCGAGGTCGCCGAGGCCCGCGCCCAGGCCCTCGGCCCCGAGCACGCCGACACCCTCGCCGCCCGCTACGAGGTCGGCATCAGCCTCGGCCGCCTCGGCCGCAGCACGGAGGCACTCCAGCTCTACGGCGAGCTCATCGACGACCGCACCCGCGTCCACGGTCCCGCCCACCCGGAGACCCTGCGGGCCCGCCACGGCCTCGGCGTCAACCTGGGCCGCCTCGGCCGCTGGGAGGAGGCCCTGGCCGAGTCCCGCGACGTGTGCGCGATCCGCGAGCGGGTGCTCGGCCCCGACCACCCGGACACCCTGGTCAGCCGCCGCGAGGTCGCCGTCGGCCTCGGCTGGCTCGGCCGCTGGCCGGACGCGCTGACCGAATACCGCCGGGTGGCCGCCGCCCGCGAACGCGTCCTGGGCGCCGACCACCCCGACACCCTCGCCAGCCGCAACGACGAGGCCCACTGCCTGGAACAGCTCGGGCGGGGCGCCGAGGCCGTGGAGCTGTACCGCCAAGTGGCCGTCCTGCGGCAGCAGCGAGGGACGGGTGGCCACTGACTGCGGGGCGTCCGCGGCCCCCGCGGCCATGGACCGTGGAGCATCCCGGCCCTTGTGATCACTGACCTCGGGGCACCGGCACGTCCCCCGCCGCCACTGACCGCCGGGCAGCCGCGGAGCCTCGCCGGCCGGCCCGGGCACGGCCCATCTCTGGCCGACGTGGATCACCCCGTGTTACCAAGAACCATGCCTGCACACGAGCGACACCGCACCTACGACGCCGTAGTGATCGGCGGCGGCCACAACGGCCTTGTCGCCGCCGCCTACCTGGCCCGGGCGGGCCGCTCCGTACTGGTCCTGGAGCGGCTGGACCGCACCGGCGGCGCCGCCGTCTCCACCCGCCCGTTCGCCGGCGTGGACGCGCGGCTGTCGCGCTACTCCTACCTGGTCAGCCTGCTGCCGAAGAAGATCGTGCGGGACCTCGGCCTGGACTTCCGCGTCCGCACCCGCACCGTGTCGTCGTACACCCCCGTCGAGCGGGAGGGCAGGCCGACCGGTCTGCTGGTCGGCGGCGGCGAGCGACGCACCCGGGAGGCCTTCGCGCGGCTCACCGGCGGCGCCCACGAGTACGAGTCCTGGCAGCGCTTCTACGCCATGACCGGCCATGTCGCCCAACGGGTCTTCCCGACCCTCGTCGAACCGCTGCCCACCCGTGACGAGCTGCGCGTCCGCATCGACGACGAGGACGCCTGGCGGACCCTCTTCGAGGAACCGATCGGAGCGGCGATCGAGGACCGGTTCGCCGACGACCTGGTGCGGGGCGTCGTCCTCACCGACGCCCTCATCGGCACCTTCGCCGACGCCCACGACCCCGCCCTGACGCAGAACCGTTGCTTCCTCTACCACGTCATCGGCGGCGGCACCGGCGCCTGGGACGTCCCCGTCGGCGGCATGGGTGCCCTCACCGACGCCCTGGCCACGGCGGCACGCGCGGCGGGCGCCGTCCTGGCCACCGGCCACGAGGCCGTCCACATCGACACGGACGGACACACCGCCGAGATCACCTACCGGACCGCCGACGGGGAGAGTACGATCGCCGCCCGGCACGTCCTGGTCAACGCCTCCCCGCGGGAACTGGCCGCCCTCACCGGCGACGAGCCCCCCGCCCCCGCCGAGGGCGCCCAGCTCAAGGTGAACATGCTC
Organism: Streptomyces violaceoruber; assembly: GCA_000720805.1. Lineage (GTDB taxonomy): Bacteria > Actinomycetota > Actinomycetes > Streptomycetales > Streptomycetaceae > Streptomyces > Streptomyces cellulosae_A. Next base: position 6,884 of record JODI01000124.1, on the reverse strand, counting down.
CTCAAGCGACTGCCGAGGCTGCGCGACGACTTCGTCGACCCCCGCGAGGCGTTCTCCGGCACCTTCCACATCGCCGAGGGCTACGAGCAGCTGGCCACCGCCCACGCCCAGGCCGCCTCCGGCGAACTGCCCGCCGCCCCGCCGTCCGAGATCTACTGCCACTCACTCACCGACCCGACCATCCTCGGCCCCGACCTGGTCGAACAGGGCTACCAGACCCTGACGTTGTTCGGCCTGCACACCCCGGCCCGGCTCTTCGACCGGGACAACGACGCCGTACGCGACGAACTCCTGAAGTCCACCCTCGCCCAGCTCGACGCCCACCTCGCCGAACCGCTCGCCGACTGCCTGGCCATCGACGCCGACGGACGGCCCTGCATCGAGGCGAAGACCCCGCTCGACCTCGAACGGGACCTTCGCCTCCCCGGGGGCAACATCTTCCATGGCGACCTGTCCTGGCCGTACGCCCAGGAGGACACCGGCCGCTGGGGTGTGGAGACCCGGCACTCGAACGTGCTGCTGTGCGGGGCGGGCGCGGTGCGCGGGGGAGGGGTGAGCGGGGTGCCGGGGCACAACGCGGCGATGGCGGTGCTGGAATCCGCTGACCGCTGAGGACGTGCTCGGCTCCTGGGCCTGCCGACTCCGCCGCTCAGGCCTGCATACCGCCGTCGACCCTGAGTACCGTGCCGGTCACGTAGGAGGCGCGGTCGCTCAGGAGCCAGGCGGCGGCCTCGGCGACCTCGTGCGGGTCGGCGGCCCGTCCCAGCGGAGTCTGCGCGTTGAGCTGGTCGACGATGCCGGGGGAGACCGCCTCCCACTCGTCGATCATCTCGGTCAGAGTCGTGCCGGGCGCGATCGCGTTGACGCGGATGCCCTCCGGACCGTACGTCACGGCGGCCGAGGCCGTCAGGCGTTCCGGCTGCTGTCGGTGATCGGTACGCAACGCATGGACGTTCCCGGCTGAGCCGTCAGTCCGCGGAGACGGTCCAGCCTCGCGCCTCGACCTGTGCCCCGTCCGCCGGACGTGCCTCGTCGAACAGGACACCGTCCGCCGTCTCCACGCGCAGCCCGTCGACGTAGGCGCCGCGGCCGACGTACAGCCGGTCGGTCGTGTAGCGCCAGCGCAGTGTGAGCCGGCGGGCGGCCGGGAGGTCCGCCGTGAGCCGGTACCAGCGGCGGCCCGACCACCCGGTGACCGAACCGGCCGGATGCTCCTGAGGATCCGAGCCGCGTCGCGTCGTCGTGAAGGGGACCGGCTGCCACGTGCCGCCGCCGTCCACCGCGGACTCCAGGACGAGGACGTCCGACCGGGGTTCGGTGTCCCACCACAGGGCGCAGCGCAGGCGGGGCCCGGCCGAGGTCGTGTCGAGCGCGGGGAGCGTGAGGGTGGCGGTCGTGGCACTCGCCGTTCCGGAGAACCATGCCGTACGGCCGTGCGGCGGCCGCACCGGCACGGCGCGCGCCAGGTTGGTGCCGGCGGCCACCCTGGGCGCGGAGCCCGAACGCCAACTGCGCACCGGATGCACGGAGTTGCCGAGCACGATCAGGAACGAGTCGGTCGACGGGTCGAGGACCAGTGAGGTGCCCGTGAAGCCGGTGTGGCCGGCCGTGCGCGGGGTGGCCATCGCGCCCATGTACCAGTGCTGGTAGAGCTCGAAGCCGAGGCCGTGCTCGTCGCCCGGGAAGGCGGTGTTGAAGTCGGTGAACATCAGCTCCACCGACTCCGGCCGCAGGATGCGGGCCCGGCCGTACGTGCCGCCGTTGAGCAGGGTGCGGCCGAGGACGGCCAGGTCCCAGGCGTCGGAGAAGACGCCCGCGTGTCCCGCGACCCCGCCGAGGCTGAAGGCGTTCTCGTCGTGCACCTCGCCCCACACGAGCCCTCTGTCGAGCCCCGACCAGGGTGCGCGCGCGTCCTCCGTGGCCGCGATCCTCGGCCTCCAGGAGGCGGGCGGGTTGTAGCGGGTGCGGCGCAGGCCGAGCGGGGCGGTGACCTCGTCGTGGAGGAGGGCGTCCAGGGCGTGGCCGGTGATCCGCTCCAGCACCAGCTGGAGAGAGATCAGGTTGAGGTCCGAGTAGAGGTACGTGGATCCCGGCGGGTAGAGCGGCGCCTCGTCCCAGATGAGCTGGAGCTTCTCCTCGTACGTCGGGGCGCTGTACAGCGGGATCCAGGCGCGGAAACCCGAGGTGTGGGTCAGGAGCTGCCGGATCGTGACGTCCTGCTTGCCCGCCCCGCCGAACTCCGGGAGATACGCGGCGACCTTCCCCTCCAGCTCCAGCGCGCCCCGTTCGATCTGCTGCACGGCGAGGACGGAGGTGAACAGCTTCGACACCGAGGCGAGATCGAAGACGGTGTCCTTCGCCATCGGGATCTGCTGCCCGGCCGGGAACTCCACGCCGGTGTCGGTCCGCTCGTCGTAGGCCCGATAGCGCACCGCCATCCCGAGGGGCTGGTGCAGCGCCACCGTGTCGCCCCGCCCGGCGAGCAGCACGGCGCCCGCGTACCAGGGGTGCTTGGGGGAGGGGCCGAGGAACGCCTCGGCGTCGGCGACGAGTTGACGGAGGTGGGCGGGGAGAAGACCGGCGCGCTCGGGAGAGCCGTGGCGCAGGGTGGGGCGTCCGGATGCGGTGCCTCCCGTGGCTCCCGTGGCTCCCCTGGCTGCCGTGGCTGCCGTGGCTGCGTCGGCCGGGCCCGCCGGGAACGGGGCGATGGCCAGGGCGCCTCCCAACGCCAGGGCGGTCCGGCCCAGTTGGCGCCGAGTCGGTCGGCTCCCGATCGGTCTGTCGTCGCCTGCCGTGCCTGCACTCATCGAGGCCTCCCGCCACACCGGCTGAAAGTATCTTTCCCGGCTCACTGTGCGCGGTGAAACTTTCGTGTCAGAGGTGCGACCTGTCAACGGGGCGTGCGGACGGGAGAGAAAACTGACGGAGCATCAGAAAACCTCTTCCGTCGTCCGGAGGACTGCGGCATCCTGCGCCCATGCAGACGGAGCTGAGCAAGACCCTGGGAGTCGAGCACGCCGTCTTCGGCTTCACGCCGTTCCCCGCCGTCGCCGCGGCCATCAGCCGGGTCGGCGGCTTCGGAGTGCTCGGCGCGGTCCGCTACACCGCACCCGACGACCTCAAGCGCGACCTCGACTGGATCGAGGCACATGTCGAGGGGAAGCCGTACGGTCTCGACGTCGTCATGCCCGCGAAGAAGGTGGAGGGAGTCACCGAGGCCGATGTCGAGGCGATGATCCCCGAGACACACCGGCAGTTCGTCCAGGACACCCTCGCCAAGCACGGCGTGCCCGAACTCGCCGAGGGCGAGGCCTCCGGCTGGCGCATCACCGGCTGGATGGAGCAGGTCGCCCGCACCCAGCTCGATGTCGCCTTCGACTATCCGATACGGCTGCTCGCCAACGCCCTCGGCTCCCCGCCCGCCGACGTGGTGGCCCGCGCCCACGACCAGGACGTGCTCGTCGCCGCCCTCGCCGGCAGCGCCCGGCACGCCCGCAAGCACCAGGAGGCGGGCATCGACATCGTGGTCGCCCAGGGATACGAGGCCGGCGGCCACACCGGGGAGATCGCCTCCATGGTGCTCACGCCCGAGGTCGTCGAGGCCGTCGACCCGCTGCCCGTACTGGCGGCCGGGGGGATCGGGAGCGGTCAGCAGGTGGCCGCGGCCCTGGCACTCGGAGCGCAGGGTGTGTGGCTGGGCTCCATATGGCTGACCACCACGGAAGCCGACATGCATTCGCCCGCCCTGACCCGCAAACTGCTCGCCGCCGGTTCCGGCGACACCGTCCGCTCCCGCGCCCTCACCGGGAAACCGGCACGTCAGCTGCGCACCGAGTGGACCGACGCCTGGGACGACCCCGACGGGCCCGGCACCCTGCCGATGCCCCTGCAGGGGTTGCTGGTCGCCGAGGCCGTCTCGCGCATCCAGAAGTACGAGGTCGAACCGCTGCTGGGCACCCCCGTCGGCCAGATCGTCGGCCGGATGACCAGTGAACGCAGCGTCCAGGCCGTCTTCGACGACCTCACCCGAGGCTTCGAGCGGGCCGTGGACCGCATCAACCGTATCGCCGGAAGGAGCGGCCAGTGACCGGTACACCTCCCGCGGGCTTCTGGGCCCAGGCGACCCAAGATCCGGACCGGATGGTCATGGTCGCTCCCGACGGCTCCCAGTGGACCGCCGGACGCCTGCACGCCGCCGCCAACCGTCTCGTGCACGGGCTGCGCGCGGCCGGACTGGAACGCGGCGACGCCTTCGCGGTCGTCCTTCCCAACGGGCCGGAGTTCTTCGCCGCGTACCTCGCCGCCACCCAGGCCGGCTTCTACCTCGTGCCGGTCAACCACCACCTGGTCGGCCCCGAGATCGCCTGGATCGTCGCGGACTCCGGCGCCAAGGTGCTCCTCGCCCACGAACGCTTCGCCGCCGCCGCCCGGCACGCCGCCGACGAGGCCGGCCTCCCCGCCACCCACCGGTACGCCGTCGGCACGGTCGAGGGTTTCAGGCCGTACGCCGAACTCCTCGACGGACAACCGGAGTCACCACCCGCCGACCGCACCCTGGGCTGGGTGATGAACTACACCTCGGGCACCACCGGCCGACCGCGCGGCATCAGGCGCCCGCTGCCCGGCAAGCCGCCCGAGGAGGCCTACCTCGGCGGCTTCCTGGGCATCTTCGGCATCCGCCCCTTCGACGACAACGTCCACCTCGTCTGTTCGCCGCTCTACCACACTGCCGTCCTCCAGTTCGCGGGCGCGTCCCTGCACATCGGCCACCGCCTGGTCCTGATGGACAAGTGGACGCCCGAGGAGATGCTCCGCCTCATCGACACCCACAAGTGCACGCACACCCACATGGTCCCGACCCAGTTCCACCGTCTGCTGGCCCTCCCCGACGACATCAAGGCCCGCTACGACGTGTCCTCCATGCGACACGCCATCCACGGTGCCGCCCCCTGTCCGGACCACGTCAAGCGGGCCATGATCGACTGGTGGGGCGAGTGCGTGGAGGAGTACTACGCCGCCAGCGAGGGCGGCGGGGCCTTCGCGACCGCCGAGGACTGGCTGAAGAAGCCCGGCACGGTCGGCAAGGCCTGGCCCATCAGCGAACTCGCCGTCTTCGACGACGACGGCAACCGGCTCGCGCCCGGCGAACTGGGCACCGTCTACCTGAAGATGAACACCGGCGGCTTCTCGTACCACAAGGACGAGACCAAGACGCGGAAGAACCGCATCGGCGACTTCTTCACCGTCGGCGACCTCGGCTACCTCGACGAGGACGGCTACCTCTTCCTCCGCGACCGCAAGATCGACATGATCATCTCTGGCGGGGTCAACATCTACCCGGCCGAGATCGAGTCCGTCCTGCTGGCCCACCCCGCCGTCGCCGACGCCGCCGCCTTCGGCATCCCGCACGACGACTGGGGCGAGGAGGTCAAGGCGGTCGTCGAACCGGCCCCCGGACACGAGCCCGGCCCCTCCCTCGCCGCCGCCCTCCTCGACCACTGCGCCGAGCAACTCGCCGGGTACAAAAGGCCGAAGAGCGTCGACTTCATCACCGAGATGCCCCGCGACCCCAACGGCAAGCTGTACAAGCGGCGGCTGCGGGACCCGTACTGGGAGGGCCGCACCCGGCCCGTGTGACCGCCCTGGCCACGCGAGGTCTCCCGCGACGGCGACCTTGCCCGTGAACGAACCGCGCGGCGCGGACAACGCGCCGCGCCGTCTTTACCCTGAACTGGCGTTCCCGTCACGCCGAGTGGCGCGACGGGTGCGGAGCGGAGTTGACTAGTACGGCCACCGCGCACCGAGCGCGGCCACCACTTGGTGAATGCCGCCACGGCACGGTGAACGCCGCCACCGCACGGTGGACACGGCGACCGCACACCACCGCTCCGCACAGCGAACGACTGGGAAGGACACGGGAATTGGAAACCCCGGGATCGGCGACCGAGCAGTTCGAGACCTACCGTCCCCCACTGCTCGGGCTCGCCTACCGGCTGCTCGGCAGCATGTGGGACGCCGAGGACGTCGTCCAGGACGCCTGCCTGCGGTGGACCGGCACCGACCAGGCCGGGATCCGCGAACTCCGGGTCCACCTCATCACCGTCGTCACCCGGCTCGCCCTCGACCGGCTCAGGTCGGCCCGGGCGGCCCGTGAGGCGTACACCGGTCCCTGGCTGCCCGAACCCGTGGCCACCGACCGGCTCGGCCCGCTGGACACGGCCGAGCTGCGGGACACCATCGCCTATGCCACCGTCCACCTGATGGAGCGTCTGTCACCCCCGGAGCGGGCCGTGTTCGTCCTCCGTGAGGCTTTCGAAGTGTCGTACGGCGAGCTCGCCCGCATTCTCGACACCACCGAGACGAGCTGCCGTCAGATGCATCTGCGGACCGCCCGCCGACTCGCCGCCGGACGCCATCGGTTCACTCTTTCGGAGGATGACCACGCCAAACTGCTGACGAGGTTCCTGGAGGCCGTGCAGAACGGCGACATGGCCGCCCTCATCGAACTCCTGGCCGATGACGTGGTCGCCTGGAACGACGGCGGCGGGAAGGTCAGGGCGGTCCTGTGGCCGGTCGAGGGCCGTCATCAGGTCATCCCGTTCGTCGCGAGCCTGGTCACCCGCCACCCCCTCGGCACGCCCCGCCGCGTGGACGTCAACGGCCGGCCGGCGGCGGCCCTGGCCGTCGACGGCGTCGAGCAGGTCGTCACGATCGATGTCCGCGACGGCCGTATCGGAGGCATCTACGCGGTACTCAACCCGGACAAGCTCGGACACGTCCCTGGTTAGGGCCCTTCTGATGGATCTCCGCGGCGTCGCGACGCCCGGCACGCACTCCCCCACTCTCGACTTCGCTCGAGCGGGGGGACCCCCATGCCGCACGGC
>JODI01000123.1 GCA_000720805.1 Streptomyces violaceoruber | reverse complement strand
GCACGAGCCGCAGCACAGCCCACCACCACAGCCCCCCAACGCCCAGAACCGCCCCCCAGACCCCGCACACCCGCCAGTCCCGCCGGCGCTGGCGGGCCGTCCGCCCCCGCCAGACCCCCTGACGCCCCATCGGCCGTGCCATCGACTCTCCTCCAGCCAGACGCCAGTGACCGTCCTCCCCCGGAGGGAGGGCGCACCGACAGCACACGGTCGCAGGCCGGCGCAGAGGGCGGCGCCGGGCGGCACGCGGCACGCCTTCCACGCTCCACGATGCACGAAGGCCCCGGCCGGCGCCTCTCCAGCTCACCTGTGTCCAGGTGCTCCGGAGAAACCCCGGCCGGGGCCTCGCACACGTCTCAGCGCATCGTCAGCTCATGCGCACACCGCCCGAACGATCAGGCGGCAACCACGTCCACCGCTTCGGCGGGCGCCTTGATGGTCACCCGTTCCGGTGGCACACCGGCCACCGAGACAGAACCCAGCATCGGGCGAACCGGCGTGGTCACAGGCTCGCTGGGGGTGGCCGCAGCAGACCGCGCCAGTTCGGCGAGGGCAAGTTCGTCGCTCACTTCCCGCATGAGCTCGGACATCCGTACGTCCAGCGCGTCGCAGATGGCGGAGAGCAGCTCGGAGGAAGCCTCCTTCTGCCCCCGCTCCACCTCGGAGAGATAGCCGAGTGAGACTCGGGCGGACGAGGAGACTTCGCGCAGAGTACGGCCCTGGCGTTGGCGCTGCCGACGCAGCACGTCACCCAGCAGGCGACGGAGCAGAATCATCGGTGGCTCCCTCCTCGGACCGCGTAGCCGCATCCTTCTCGCCCCACCGTACCGCCTTGCGCCGCGGCCGTGCGGGGAGCGATGTCGTGTTCACTCAGGGCTGCAAACATCAAAACCCCCCGTTCCGTTCCGTATCCTGTGCCCGCTCATTCCCAGTCTGTTCGCTCGCAAGCCCCTCCAGGAGCAGTGCGAGTACGCTCCGTACACTCTCCTTACGAATTTCCGCCCGGTCGCCGTTCAACCGCAGCGCGGTCACTTTCCCGCCACCGGTCGCCCCACCGGGCGCTTCGGAATCCGGTGCGGACGGTCCGTCGACGGCCACGAAAACCGTCCCGACGGGCTTGCCGTCCTGCGGTTCGGGGCCGGCGACCCCGGTGGTCGCGATGCCCCAGTCGGCGCCGAGTGCCTTGCGCACTCCGGCCGCCATCTCTGCCGCGACCTGCGGGTCCACCGCTCCACGCTCCGCCAGCAGAGTCGCGTCGACGCCCAGCAGTCGGTGCTTGAGTTCGGTGGCGTAGGCGGTCACCGAGCCCCGGAACGCCTGGGACGCCCCGGGTACCGCTGTGACTTCCGCCGCAACCAGACCGCCGGTGAGTGACTCGGCGACGGCGAGCGTCTCGCCCCTCACCGTCAGTAGTCGTACCACTTCGGTGGCCCCGGAACTCACTCTTCCGTCTCCTCCAACGCCGCCTTGCGCTCGGCGATTCCCTGCCGACGCAGCACAATGGCCTGTCTCACATAGTCGAGCCCGGTCACCACGGTCAGAACAACCGCCGCCGCCATCACCCAGAACCTCAGGGTGGCCAGCCACCCCGTCAGCGCCAGGACGTACATCCCGACGGCCACGCCCTGGACGAGGGTCTTCAGCTTGCCGCCCCGGCTCGCCGGGATGACGCCGTACCGGATGACCAGGAAACGCAACAGCGTGATCCCGAGTTCCCTGCCGAGGATGACCACGGTCACCCACCACGGCAGGTCGCCCAGAGCGGACACACAGATCAACGCCGCCCCCATGATCGCCTTGTCGGCGATGGGGTCGGCGATCTTCCCGAAGTCGGTGACCAGGTTGTACGTCCGCGCCAGATGGCCGTCGAACAGGTCGGTGATCATGGCGATGGCGAAGGCCGCCCAGGCGAGCGAACGCCACGCGGGGTCGTATCCTCCGTCGGCCAGCATCAGCGCGACGAACCCGGGCACCAGGACCAGGCGGAGCATGGTCAGCAGATTGGCGATGTTCCAGACACTGGCCTGGTTGACGGCCGCGGCCGCGATCTTCCCGCCCCGCGGGGCCTTCGCGTCGGACGCACCAGCAGGAGCCCCGGCACCACCGGCCGCACCGGAGGCCCCGACATCACCCGGACCACCGGAACCATCGGACGGACCGGAAGCACCGGAGGTACCGGCAGCGCCGGAAACGCCCCCGGTCACGGACGAGGTTCCCGAAGCCGCCGCGCCCGCACCCGTGGCCACGCCCTTCGCGGCGGAGGAGCCACCCGCGGCGGACGCCGGTACTCCCGTCATCTGCCCGCCTCCTCACTACCCGCGAGCGAACCGTCGAGCGGCTCGGCCACCAGGTCGACACCTTCCGTACCGACCACCTTCGCCTCGACCATACGGCCGACGCTCAGCCCCTTGTCGCTCGTGAGCAGCACCTGGCCGTCGGTCTCGGGTGCCTGGTGCGCCCCGCGGCCGTACACACCCTCGACAGGGTCCACCGACTCCACGAGCACGCTCACGGTCTCTCCCACCCGCTCCTCGGCCCGCTGCGAGACGAGTTCCTCGGCGAGCCGGGACACCCGGGCCAGCCGCTCGGCGACGACGTCCTCGTCCAGCTTGTTCTCGTACGTCGCCGCTTCCGTGCCCTCCTCGTCGGAGTACCCGAAGACGCCGATCGCGTCCAGCCTCGCGCCGTTCAGGAAGCGCTCGAGTTCGGCCAGGTCGGCCGCTGTCTCGCCGGGGAAGCCCACGATGAAGTTGGAGCGCACGCCGGCCTGGGGCGCCTTGCTGCGGATGGTGTCGAGCAGTTCCAGGAAGCGGTCGGTGTCGCCGAAACGCCGCATCGCGCGCAGCACGTCGGGCGCGGAGTGCTGGAAGGACAGGTCGAAGTACGGGGCGATCTTCGGGGTGGAGGTCAGCACGTCGATCAGGCCCGGGCGCATCTCGGCCGGCTGGAGGTAGCTGACCCGGACCCGCTCGATGCCGTCGACCTCGGCGAGTTCGGGCAGCAGGGACTCCAGCAGGCGGATGTCGCCCAGGTCCTTGCCGTACGACGTGTTGTTCTCGGAGACCAGCATGATCTCCTTCACGCCCTGCTCGGCCAGCCACCGGGTCTCGTTCAGCACATCGCTGGGCCGGCGCGAGATGAAGGAGCCGCGGAAGGACGGGATGGCGCAGAAGGAGCAGCGGCGGTCACAGCCGGAGGCGAGCTTCACGGAGGCGACCGGGGCGCCGTCGAGACGGCGGCGCAGGGGCGCGCGCGGGCCGGAGGCCGGAGCGAGCCCCTCCGGAAGGTCGGCGGGGGCGGCCGCGGCTGCCTCCTCGGCCGGCCCGTGCCCGGGCAGCGCGACGGACGCCGCCGAGTCCTGCCGCGCGGCGGGGCTGATCGGCAGCAGCTTGCGCCGGTCGCGCGGGGTGTGCGAGGCGTGGATGCCGCCGTTCAGGATGGTCTGCAGGCGGTCGGAGATGTCGGCGTAGTCGTCGAAGCCGAGTACGCCGTCCGCCTCGGGGAGTGCCTCGGCGAGGTCCTTGCCGTACCGCTCGGCCATGCAGCCCACCGCCACGACGGCCTGGGTTCTGCCGTGCCCCTTGAGGTCGTTTGCCTCCAGGAGGGCGTCGACGGAGTCCTTCTTGGCGGCCTCCACGAAGCCGCAGGTGTTGACGACGGCCACGTCCGCGTCCGCGGCGTCCTCCACGAGGGCCCAGCCGTCCGCCTCCAAGCGGCCTGCGAGCTCCTCCGAGTCCACCTCGTTACGGGCGCAGCCAAGAGTGACGAGTGCGACGGTACGGCGTTCAGGCATGGGCTCAAGACTACTTCGTCCCGCTGACACCCCACGTCGACGGGGTTGGCCGATCCCGGCCCGCCCCGTCCGCCGGCCCCCAGGTCCTCAACCGACCTGCGGGTCGCCCTTCGTATACGTGAGCCGCTCCACAGCCCCCGGCTGCCAGTCGTCGTCGATCTTCTTGCCGTTGACATACAGCTGGATGGCGCCCGCGTCGCCGAGGACGAGATTGACCTTCTCGTTGTCCTGGAAGGTCTTGGACTCGCCCTGCTTGAGCAGGCCGTCGAACAGGAGGCGGCCACTGTGATCCTTGGCCGAGATCCAGCTCTTCCCGTCGGCGGCGCTGACCTGGACGGTCACCTTGTCCTGGGGCGCGGCGGCGATGGCGCTGTCCGAGGTGTCCGGTTTCGGAACCTCGGGCTTGTCGTTCTTCGGGGTGGGCGAGGCGGTGGCGCTGGTCGAGGGCTTGGCGCCGTCGGCGACCTGCGTGTTGGCGCCCGAGCCGTCGTCGCCGCCCTTGAAGGCGGTGAACCCGACGAAAGCGACCACGACGACGATCGCTGCGACCATCGCCGCGGTCCAGTTGGGTCCGCGCCGCTCCGGACGGATCCGCTCCGCCTCGAACAGCGGTGCGGCCGGCGTCGGCGCCGGACGACCGCCGTGGTCGGCGTCGAACCGGGCGAGCAGCGGAGCGGGATCGAGGTGGACGGCCCGGGCCAGGGTCCTGATGTGTCCGCGCGCGTACACGTCTCCGCCACACGGACCGAAGTCGTCCGCCTCGATGGCGTGCACGATGGGCAGGCGGACCCGGGTGGCGGTACTGACGTCGTCGACGGTCAGCCCGGCAGCGATACGTGCCTGCTGGAGGGCACGACCGATCGAGAGGCGATCTTCCTCACGGTCGCCTTCGAACGGACGCTCGTCTTCAGGGGAGTTGCCGAGGGACACGGGGGCGCCTTTCGAGCGTTTTAGCCGCCTGTGCTGGAGGTTCAGTCTATGGCGGGTACGAAAGGGTGGGGCAACCGGTCGGTAGGACTTTGTACGCCATCGGTATGGCCGGACACGCCGATGGCGAGGCAGCAGCTTTTTGCTTCCCTCAACTTGACGTACGCCGAAGGGAAACGGTTGCTCAACGATCCCTTACGGGTGAGTCACGATCGGCCACCCGCCTTGGGCTCCCTTCAAGCCTCCCCGCGGATCACCGCGAGCACGCCGTCCAGCTCATCAGGCTTCACAAGAACATCACGAGCCTTTGAGCCTTCGCTCGGTCCGACGATCCCCCGGGACTCCATGAGGTCCATGAGCCGCCCGGCCTTGGCGAAGCCGACCCGCAGCTTGCGCTGGAGCATGGACGTCGACCCGAACTGTGTGGAGACGACCAGTTCGGCCGCCTGGCACAGCAGGTCGAGGTCGTCGCCGATCTCCTCGTCGATCTCCTTCTTCTGCTTGGTGCCCACGGTGACGTCGTCCCGGAAGACCGGCGCCATCTGGTCCTTGCAGTGCTGGACGACCGCCGCGACCTCCTCCTCGGTCACGAAGGCGCCCTGCATACGGGTCGGTTTGTTGGCCCCCATCGGCAGGAACAGCCCGTCGCCCTTGCCGATCAGCTTCTCGGCACCGGGCTGGTCGAGGATGACCCGCGAGTCGGCGAGCGAGGAGGTGGCGAAGGCCAGCCGGGAGGGCACGTTCGCCTTGATGAGCCCGGTGACGACGTCGACCGACGGCCGCTGGGTGGCGAGCACCAGATGGATGCCGGCCGCGCGCGCGAGCTGCGTGATCCGCACGATGGCGTCCTCGACGTCACGCGGGGCGACCATCATCAGGTCGGCGAGCTCGTCGACGATCACCAGCAGGTACGGGTAGGGCTGCAGCTCCCTCTCGCTGCCCTCGGGCTTCTTGACGGTCCCCTCGCGCACGGCGCGGTTGAAGTCGTCGATGTGCCGGTAGCCGTACGCCGCCAGGTCGTCGTACCGGAGGTCCATTTCCCGTACGACCCACTGGAGCGCCTCGGCGGCCCGCTTCGGGTTGGTGATGATCGGCGTGATCAGGTGCGGGATGCCCTCGTAGACGGTCAGCTCGACGCGCTTGGGGTCGACCAGGATCATCCTGACGTCCTCCGGGGTCGCCCGCATCATGACGGAGGTGATCAGGCAGTTGATGCAGGACGACTTGCCGGAGCCGGTCGCGCCGGCGACCAGCATGTGCGGCATCTTCGCCAGCGAGTGCATGACGTAGCCGCCCTCGACGTCCTTGCCGAACGCGACCAGCATCGGGTCGTCGTCCTCCGCGGACTCGGCCAGCCGCAGCACGTCACCGAGGTTGACCATCTCCCGGTCGGTGTTGGGGATCTCGATGCCGACGGCCGACTTGCCGGGGATCGGACTGATGATCCGCACGTCCGGACTGGCGACGGCGTACGCGATGTTCTTGGCGAGGGCGGTGATCCGCTCGACCTTCACGGCGGGGCCGAGCTCCACCTCGTAGCGCGTGACCGTCGGCCCGCGCGTGAAACCGGTGACTGCCGCGTCGACCTTGAACTCGGTGAAGACGTTGGTGAGGGAGGCGACCACCGCGTCGTTGGCGGCGCTGCGCGCCTTGCCGGGACCCCCGCGCGTGAGGAGGTCGAGCGCGGGCAGCGCGTACGTGATGTCGCCGGACAGCTGGAGCTGCTCGGCGCGCGGCGGCAGTTCGCGCGGCGCGCTGGGCGGCGCCTTGGTCAGGTCGCGGACCTCGCCCTTGCGTGGCGTGTCGAGCTTCTCCTGCTTGGGCCGCGCGGCCGGCGCCGGTACAGGGGTCGGCGTCGGTGTCGGTGTCGTCTCCTCGCGGTCGCCCACGCTCACCCCCTGGGTGAGGTCGGCGACGATCGGCGAGGGCGGCATGCCGTGCAGCACGGCCCCGTCGAGGGCGGCAGCGGCGGCCGCGGCGACGTCCACGGCGTCCAGGGGGCGGCCCATGTCGGGCTGCGGTACGGCGGAGCGCCTGGGGCGGCCACGGCGCTTGGAGAGGGCCTCCTGCTCCGCGCTGTCGGGGTCGTACGCCGCCGGGGCGGGAGTGCGCCTGCGAGTACGGGCGGGCACCGCGTCACGCCACTGGTCGTCGTACCGCTCGTCGTCCTCGCTGAGTTCGTCCTGGACGGTCCCCTGGACGATGCCGAGCTTCACGCCGAGCAGCCGCAGCCGCTGCGGGATGGCGTTGACCGGGGTCGCGGTGACGACGAGCAGCCCGAACACGGTGAGCAGGACGAGCAGCGGTACGGCGAGGACCTCGCCCATGGTGTACGTCAGCGGGGTGGCCGCGCCCCAGCCGATGAGGCCGCCCGCGTCCCTTATCGCCTGCATGCCGTCACTGCGGGCGGGCGAGCCGCAGGCGATGTGGACCTGGCCGAGCACGCCGATGACGAGCGCGGACAGGCCGATCACGATCCGCCCGTTGGCCTCGGGCTGCTCGGGGTGGCGGATGAACCGTACGGCGATGACCGCGAGCAGTATCGGCACGAGCAGGTCGAGCCGGCCGAAGGCACCGGTCACCAGCATCTCGACGAGGTCCCCGACGGGCCCGCGCAGGTTGGACCAGGTGCCGGCGGCGACGATCAGGGCGAGGGCGAGCAGCAGCAACGCGATGCCGTCCTTGCGGTGAGCCGGGTCGAGGTTCTTCGCGCCTTGTCCTATGCCGCGGAACACCGCGCCGACGGCGTGCGCGAGGCCCAGCCAGAGGGCGCGGACGAGGCGGTAGACGCCCCCGGTCGGACTGGGCGCCGGTTTCGGGGGCGCGGCCTTCTTCGCCGCGGCCTTCTTGGCGGGCGCCTTCTTCGCGGGTGCCCTTTTGGCGGCGGCCTTCTTCGCCCCAGCCTTCGCCGGAGCGGCCGCCTTCTTGGCGGGCTTCTTGGCTGCGGAGGGACGTGAGGCCATAGGTGTGAGGTTACCGGTGGAGACGACGGTGGACACGCCTGCCCGATGCTTCACCCGTTCGTGTCGTCATTACGGGGCGCGGCACTGACGCCGACTCATGCGATGCCGCTCGAGCTGGGAAAGGGGGCGCGGGCACTCCGCCGGTGCCGGACCGCGCGGCCCCCCTCGTATCGAAGGACCGCGTGCCGACAACACAACCTCGCCGGGCGTCAGTTCTGCGAGGGCACCGAATTCGCGCTCCCGGTCCCCGGCTCCAGCGCGTCCAGCGCCCGCCGCAACCCGGTGAGTTTGCGTTCGAGATGCGCCGCCGTGGCCACCGCCGCAGCGTCCGCCGACTCGTCGTCGAGCTGCTTGGACAGCGCCTCGGCCTGCTCCTCGACCGCCGCGAGCCGCGCGGAGAGCTCGGCGAGCAGCCCGGCCGGCTCCTTGGCCTCGCCGACCGCGGCCTTGCCGTCGCCACCGCCCTCCAACTGGAGCCGCAGCAGCGCCGCCTGCTCGCGCAGTTGGCAGTTCTTCATGTAGAGCTCGACGAAGACGGAGACCTTGGCGCGCAGCACCCAGGGGTCGAACGGCTTGGAGATGTAGTCGACCGCTCCCGCCGCGTACCCGCGGAAGGTGTGGTGCGGTCCGTGGTTGATGGCGGTGAGGAAGATGATCGGGATGTCCCGGGTCCTCTCCCGCCGTTTGATGTGCGCGGCCGTTTCGAATCCGTCCATGCCCGGCATCTGGACGTCCAGCAGAATGACCGCGAAGTCGTCCGTGAGCAGTGCTTTGAGCGCTTCCTCCCCGGACGATGCCCGCACCAGCGTCTGATCGAGCGCAGAGAGGATGGCCTCCAGCGCCAGCAGATTCTCCGGCCGGTCATCGACCAGGAGGATCTTGGCCTTCTGCACCATGGCCCGCCCTCCTCGCCCCGGCGTGGGGCCTCCCCTGTCCGTAGGACTCGGGGTGACGCCGACCGACGCCGCCCCGGGGGACGACTCCCTTTCGCCGCCCGTCCTTGTGCCGGTCATCGTAGCCGCACCCCGCCCGTCGACACACCCTGTCACCGCGATGTCACTGTGCACGTAGCAGAAACGCGGCGAGAGACCAGAAGGTTCCCCGAATCCTGTACTTCTACACGACTTCGGCCACCCTGGGTCAGCAACTCCGGGCACCTGCCGAAGGTTCCCGCCACATGGTCACGAAGCCCGAACATACCCCGACCGTTCCCGTCACTCCCCACGCATCCACTGCTCCATCACAGCCAGCAGGTGATCGGGGTCGACGGGCTTGGTGACGTAGTCGGAGGCGCCCGACTCGATCGCCTTCTCCCGGTCGCCCTTCATCGCCTTCGCGGTCAGCGCGATGATCGGCAGTCCGGCGAACTGCGGCATCCTGCGGATCGCCGTGGTCGTGGCGTACCCGTCCATCTCGGGCATCATGATGTCCATCAGCACGACCGCCACGTCCTCGTGCTGCTCCAGCACCTCGATGCCCTCGCGGCCGTTCTCGGCGTACAACACCGACAGCCCGTGCTGCTCCAGGACGCTGGTCAGCGCGAAGACGTTGCGGATGTCGTCGTCGACGATCAGCACCTTCTCCCCGCCGAACCGGATGCCGCGCCGCGGCTGCTTGGGCGTGCTCTCCTGCTCCGTGGCCGTCGGCCAGCCCTCCTGCTGCGCGTGCCGCTGTTCGATCTCCTGCACGGGCCTGCGGCGGCGCCGGAAGAGCGCGGCCGGACCGTTCTGTGTCTCCCGGTACGACTTCACCTCGGCCGGCGTCTCGACCTCCACGTCGGACAGCTCGGAGGACTCCGGCAGCCCCGAGCCGGACGCCATCAGCTCGCCGACCTCCAGCGGGGGCGCGAGCTGCTGGTAGCCCTGGGGCGGCAACTCGCTCGGGTGCAGCGGCAAGTACAGCGTGAACGTCGATCCACGTCCCGGCTCGCTCTGCGCGTGGATCTCACCGCCGAGCAGCTGGGCGATCTCCCGCGAGATCGACAGCCCGAGGCCGGTGCCCCCGTACTTGCGGCTGGTCGTACCGTCCGCCTGCTTGAACGCCTCGAAGATCACCCGCATCTTGCTGGCCGCGATCCCGATGCCGGTGTCGGTCACCGAGAACGCGATGAGGTCCGCGCCCGGGTCGCGCAGCGAACCGGTCTCCAGGAGCTGCTCGCGGATCCCCATCGGCACATCCCGGCCGGCCGGCCTGATGACCAGCTCGACCGCGCCCGAGTCGGTGAACTTCACCGCGTTGGACAGCAGGTTGCGCAGCACCTGTAGGAGCCGCTGTTCGTCCGTGTGCAGCGTGGCGGGCAGCTCCGGCGACACCCGCACGGACAGGTCGAGGCCCTTCTCCGCGGTCAGCGGCCGGAAGGTGGCCTCCACGTAGTCGACGAGCTGGACGAGCGCGATCCGCGTCGGGGAGACGTCCATCTTGCCCGCCTCGACCTTCGACAGGTCCAGGATGTCGTTGATCAGCTGGAGCAGGTCGGAGCCGGCCCCGTGGATCGTCTCGGCGAACTCGACCTGCTTCGGGGAGAGGTTCCCCTCCGCGTTGTCGGCGAGCAGTTTGGCCAGGATCAGCAGCGAGTTGAGCGGCGTCCGCAGCTCGTGCGACATGTTGGCGAGGAACTCGCTCTTGTAGCGCATCGAGACCGCGAGTTGCTCGGCACGCTCCTCCAGGACCTGCCGCGCCTCCTCGATCTCGGTGTTCTTCACCTCGATGTCGCGGTTCTGCTGGGCCAGCAGCTCGGCCTTCTCCTCCAGTTCGGCGTTGGACGCCTGGAGGGCCTTCTGCCGGTTCTCCAGTTCGGCCGACCGCTCACGGAGTTGCTCGGTGAGCTCCTGCGACTGCTTCAGCAGCACCTCCGTCTTCGTGTTGACGGAGATGGTGTTGACGCTGGTCGCGATCATCTCGGCGATCTGGTTGAGGAAATCCTTCTGGATCTGGGTGAAGGGAGTGAAGGACGCCAGCTCGATGACGCCGAGCACCTTGCCCTCGAACAGCACCGGAAGGACGATCACCTGCGCGGGCGGCGCCTCTCCGAGCCCGGAGGAGATCTTGAGATACCCGCTGGGCGCGTTCTCCACGAGGATCGTGCGCTTCTCCTGGGCGGCCGTCCCGATGAGTGCCTCACCCGGCCGGAACGACGTCGGCATGGAACCCATCGAGTAGCCGTACGACCCGAGCATCCGCAGCTCGTACCGGTCCTCCTCCTCGGTGCTCAGGTCCTTGCCGTCGAGGAGCGGCATGGCGACGAAGAACGCGCCGTGCTGCGCGGTCACCACCGGCGTGAGCTCGCTCATGATCAGTGAGGCCACGTCCGCCAGGTCCCGCCGGCCCTGCATCAGCGCGGAGATGCGGGCGAGGTTGCCCTTGAGCCAGTCCTGCTCCTTGTTGGCGATCGTGGTGTCGCGCAGGTTGGCGATCATCTTGTTGATGTAGTCCTGCAGTTCCTGGATCTCCCCGGACGCGTCCACGTCGATCTTCAGGTTCAGGTCGCCACGGGTCACCGCGGTCGCCACGCGCGCGATGGCACGCACCTGCCGGGTCAGGTTCCCGGCCATCTCGTTCACCGACTCGGTGAGGTCGCGCCAGGTCCCGTCGACGTCCCGCACGCGTGCCTGGCCGCCCAGCTGGCCCTCCGTACCCACCTCTCGGGCGACTCGGGTGACCTCCTCGGCGAACGAGGACAGCTGGTCGACCATCGTGTTGATCGTCGTCTTCAGCTCGAGGATCTCCCCGCGCGCGTCGATGTCGATCTTCTTCGTCAGATCGCCCTTGGCGATGGCGGTGGTCACCATGGCGATGTTGCGCACCTGACCGGTCAGGTTGGACGCCATCTGGTTCACCGACTCGGTGAGGTCCTTCCACGTACCGGCCACACCCGGCACCCGCGCCTGTCCGCCCAGGATTCCGTCCGTGCCCACCTCACGTGCCACCTTGGTGACCTGGTCGGCGAACGAACTCAGCGTCTTCACCATGGTGTTGAAGGTGTCGGCGAGCTGCGCGACCTCACCGCGCGCCTCGATCGTCACCGTACGCGTCAGGTCACCGTTGGCGACCGCCGCCGCGACCTGGGAGATGTTGCGCACCTGCATGGTCAGGTTGTTGGCCATCAGGTTCACGTTGTCGCTGAGGTCCTTCCAGATGCCCGTGACACCCGGCACCCGCGCCTGACCGCCCAGTTGGCCCTCGGTGCCCACCTCGCGGGCCACCCGGGTCACCTGCTCGGCGAAGGACGACAGCTGGTCGACCATCGTGTTGACGGTGGTGACGAGTTCGAGGATCTCGCCCTTGGCGTCGACGGTGATCTTCTTCGACAGGTCGCCCTTGGCGACCGCCGTCGTGACCTCGGCGATGTTGCGCACCTGGATGGTCAGGTTGTTCGCCATGAAGTTCACGGACTGCGTGAGGTCCTTCCAGGTGCCGGAGACACCCTGCACCTCGGCCTGACCGCCGAGGATGCCCTCCGTACCCACCTCGCGGGCCACCCGGGTCACCTGGTCGGCGAAGCTCGACAGCTGGTCCACCATCGTGTTGAGGGTGTTCTTCAGCTCCAGGATCTCGCCGCGCGCGTCCACGTCGATCTTCTGCGACAGGTCACCCCGGGCCACCGCCGTGGCGACCTGCGCGATGTTGCGCACCTGCGCCGTGAGGTTGCCTGCCATGCCGTTCACCGAGTCGGTCAGGTCCCGCCACACACCGGCGACGCCCGGCACCTGCGCCTGCCCGCCCAGCCGGCCCTCCGTACCCACCTCGCGGGCCACCCGGGTCACCTGGTCGGCGAAGGCGGACAGCTGGTCCACCATCGTGTTGATGGTGTTCTTCAGCTCCAGGATCTCGCCGCGCGCGTCCACGTCGATCTTCTGCGACAGGTCACCCCGGGCGACCGCGGTCGTCACCTGGGCGATCTGCCGCACCTGAGAGGTGAGGTTGCCACCCATGAAGTTGACGGAGTCCGTGAGCTCCTTCCATGTACCGGACACGCCCGGCACCACCGCCTGACCGCCGAGGCGCCCCTCGGTGCCCACGTCCCGGGCCATCCGCGTCACCTGGTCGGCGAACGCGGACAGCTGGTCCACCATCGTGTTCACGGTGTTCTTCAGCTGGAGCATCTCGCCGGAGACGTCCACCGTGACCTTCTGCGAGAGGTCGCCGTTGGCCACCGCCGTCGTGACCTGGGCGATGTTCCTCACCTGTCCGGTGAGATTCCGGAACGCGGTGTTGACGGAGTCGGTGAGGTCCTTCCAGGTACCGGCGGCCCCCGGTACCTGCGCCTGTCCACCGAGCTCACCCTCGACGCCGATCTCGCGCGCCACCCGCGTGACCTCGGCACCGAACGCGGAGAGCTGGTCGACCATCCCGTTGACGGTGTTCTTCAGCTCCAGCATCTCGCCGGCCACGTCGACGGTGACCTTCTGCGACAGATCACCGTTGGCCACGGCCGTCGTCACGGCGGCGATGTCGCGCACCTGAGTGGTGAGGTTCCGGAAGACCGTGTTGACGGAGTCCGTCAGGTCCTTCCAGGTCCCCGCCGCACCCGGCACGTTCGCCTGTCCGCCGAGTTGCCCCTCGGCCCCGACCTCGTTGGCCACGCGCGTGACCTCGTCCGCGAAGATCCGCAGCGTCTCGGTCATCTGGTTGATCGTGTCGGCGAGCTGGGCGACCTCACCGCGCGCCGACACCGTCACCTTCTGCGACAGGTCACCGCTGGCGACAGCGGTCGTCACCTGGGCGATCCCGCGCACCTGGGCCGTCAGGTTGCCGGCCATGAGGTTCACCGAATCGGTGAGGTCCTTCCACACACCCGCCACACCGGGCACCTGAGCCTGGCCACCCAGCTCGCCCTCGACGCCCACCTCGCGAGCTACTCGCGTCACCTCGGAGGAGAAGGACGACAGCTGGTCCACCATCGTGTTGACGGTGTTCTTCAGCTCCAGCATCTCGCCTTCGACGTGAACCGTGACCTTCCGGGACAAGTCACCCTTGGCCACCGCCGTCGTCACCAGCGCGATGTCCCTCACCTGCGCCGTCAGCCGGTACGCCATCGTGTTGACGGACTCGGTGAGGTCCTTCCACGAACCGGACATGCCCCGCACGCGCGCCTGCCCGCCCAGCTTGCCCTCGGTGCCCACCTCACTGGCCACCCGCGTGACCTCGTCGGTGAACGTCGACAGCTGGTCGACCAGGTTGTTGACGGTCCGCCCGACCCGCAGGAACTCCCCGCGCAGCGGATGCCCGCCCCCGTCCGGCGCCTGCGTCCGCAGCTCCATACGGGGCGACAGATCGCCCTCCGCCACCGCCGAGAGCACCCGGCCCACCTCGGAGACAGGCCGTACGAGATCGTCCACAAGGGCGTTCGAATTGTCGATCGCAGCGGCCCAGGAACCCTCACAGGCGCCCGTTTCCAGCCGTTCTGTGAGCTTTCCCTCACGGCCCACCATGCGCCGCACACGCGACAACTCACCCGTCAAGTGGAGATTCCGGTCAGCCACCTCGTTGAAAACCGCGGCGATCTCCGACATCACGCCGTCCCCGGACACCGTGAGCCGCTTTCGGAAGTTCCCGTCGCGCATCGAGACGAGCGCCGCCATCAATCGATCCAGGGCAGCGGTGTCCACCGCGGTGGTGCCTCCCCGCGGCTTGCGCTGGTTACTCGGGGACTGTCCGCCTTTCGCGCGCGTCTTAGTGCCCCGCGTCGCTGCGCCAGACTCCACTGTGTCCCTCCCGCAGGGGTCGACCGTTACTGCTGTGGTCCGGTACTACTGCTCGACGTACCAGTTACTGCTGGGTATACATGTCCGCTATATCAGGGCCGGACCAGGGGCTGCTGCCCATCACATGCAAACCACACTCAGCCTGCCGGTACCTTCACCAGAAGCTTGCCCAGTGTTTCACCCCGGCCGAACCAGGCCATAACAGTTCGGCAGCTTCGCACATCGTCCGCACACCCTCCGGACGGAAACACTGCAGACCGGCATCCGCACGGACGGGGAAGGTAAGTAACCTTGCATGCGGCTGTCCAGCCACGCCGGTCCGTCCGGCCTGGGCGGTGGCACGAGAACGAGCGGGCATCGGAGGGCGGCCGCACACATGACCACCGGACTGATCCCGGGGGGACAGACCCCGGACCCCCGGCCGACGGACGCTCTGCCGCAGCAGCGGCACGAGCCGACCGGCCAGGCAGCCCTGCACGCCGACAACAGGCCGAGGAGTTCAGTGATCACCGCGCGCGCGGCCGCCAGCTTCGAGCCCGTCGGGCGATCGGTCGCGAGCGCCCGCGCCTTCGTCCGCGACACCCTCCAGGGTTGGGGCTTCGCCGACATCGTCGACGACGCCGTCGTACTCACCAGCGAACTGGTGACCAACGCCGTGGTGCACGCGGGCACCTTTGCGGACGTCCTGTGCCTGCGCACGGACGACGGCGTACGGATCGAGGTGGCCGACCACTACCCGGAGCGTGAGATCCCCCTGCAGGGCCAGGCCGTCAACATGGGCAACCTGGACCGCGAGGGCGGCCGCGGCCTCCAGCTCTGCGCGGCCCTCGCCGCCCGCTGGGGCGTGGACTACACGCCCACCCACAAACAGGTCTGGTTCCAACTCGACCTCCCCGAACGCCCGGTGGGCACCCGCGCCGCGGGCCCGTCCCTCCCCGCCCACCTCCTCCCCCTCGCCGACGGCCGAGTCCGCGTCGCCGTCGTCCAGATCGACCGCACCGGCGCCATCACGTCCTGGAACGAGGACGGCGAGGAGCTCTTCGGCTACGCCGCCGAACAGGTCATCGGCAAGGCCCTGACCGACCTCGCCGCCTGGCCGCACACTCCGGGCACCAGCACAGGCATCGCGGAGGCCCTCCAGCTCTCCCGCTGGGAGGGCAGTTACGGCATCAGGGGCGCCAGCGGCCGCGTCATCTCCGTGTACGCCTCCCACCTCCGCGTCCGCGACACCGGCGGCGAGCCCTCCACCGTCTGCCTCCTCGTGCGGGATCACGAACGAGCCGTCCTGCAGACCCCGCTGCGGGTACCGGCCTCGGACACGTCCACCTCCTCCGACGGCCAGAGCACCGACCCGTTCGAGGTGTTCATCGGCTCCCCGGCCCCGGACGACCTCGACGGCCTCCTCCAGCGCACGGTGGAGCGAGCCCGCGACATGCTCGACGCCGACTCCGCCTTCCTCCTCCTGGCGACCGACGACGAAACGGAGTTGGAGGTCCGCGCCTCCACCGGCCTGCCCTCCGCCCGCCAGCGCTTCGCCCGCGTCCCTGTCGAGGCCGGCCCCGGCCGCTACGGCTCGGCCCGCATGCCGGCCGTCCACGACGACCTCACGGCCGTACCGGGGGCCGTACCGCTGCTGAGCGGCACCGGCATGCGCTCGGTCGTCACGGTCCCGCTCAAGGTCGAGGGCCGGCTCACGGGCTCCCTCGGCGTGGCGGCGGAATCTCCCGGCAGATACTCCAACGAAGAGGCCCTCCGCCTCCAGTTCGCCGCGGACCGCATCGCGTTGGCGGTGGAGTCCGCCCGCCTCGGCGAGCTCGAACGCCTGCGCAGGGGCTCCCTCAGCTTCCTCGTCGAAGCCTCCGACCTCCTGGCCGGCACCCTGGACCGCGACCAGACCCTCGCCCTCATGGCGCAGATGACGGTCCCGTCCCTGGCCACCTGGTGCGCGGTCTACACGATCGCCGACCAGGCCTCCGAGCCGTACCTGTCGTACGTCCTGCACGAGGACGAGGACTTGATCGACGGCATCAAGGCCCTCCTGTCGAAGGTCCCCCCGCCGGACCCCGTGCCGACACCCGGCGCCCGCGTCTGGTCGGCCCCCGGCGAGGCGGCCCACCAGGCGGCCCTGCGCAGCTCCATGCGCAGCCTGGGCCTCAGCGGTGGCCCGACCCGTCAGCTCGCCTCGGGCATCGGCCCCACCCTCGCCACGGCGTCGGCGGTGGGCGGCGAAACAGTGGTTCTCCCCCTGGTGGCCCGCAACCGGGTCATCGGCATGCTGACGCTGGGCAAGCCCACGGACGAGCACTTCCGCCAGGAAATCCTGGAACTCGCCGAGGACTTGAGCCGCCGAGCCGCCCTCGCCCTGCACAATGCCCGGCTTTACTCCGAGCGCACGGCCATCAGCCAGTCCCTCCAGCGCAGCCTCCTGCCGCCGGAACTTCCCGAGATCGACGGCGTCGAGGTCGAGGTCATCTACCGCGCGGCCGGCGAGGGCAACGAGGTCGGCGGCGACTTCTACGATCTCTTCCCCATCCGTGACGGCGCCTACGGCTTCGCCATCGGCGACGTCTGCGGTACGGGTCCGAACGCCGCCGCGGTCACCGGCCTGGCCCGGCACGCGCTGAGGCTGCTGGCCCGCGAGGGCCTGAGCGGCCCGGCGGTCCTGGAGCGCCTCAACTCCGCGATCCTCGACGAGGGCGCCCGCAGCCGCTTCCTGACGCTCCTGTACGGCGAGTTGTGGCCCCAGGAGGACGGCAGCGCCCAGCTGAAGGTGGTCTGCGCCGGCCACCCCCTGCCGCTGCGCCTGCGCCAGGACGGCACGGTCGAACCGGCCGCCGAACCGCAGCCGCTCCTCGGCGTCATGGAGGACCTCGAGCTGTACGAGCAGGCGGTCACCCTCGATCCCGGCGACGTCCTCCTCTGTGTCACCGACGGCGTCACGGAACGCCGCGAGGGCACCCGCATGCTGGGTGACGACGGCCTCGCCGACGTCCTCACGACCTGCACGGGCCTGACAGCGGGCGCGGTCGCGGCCCGCATCATGCGCGCGGTGGAACGCTTCGCGTCGGACGCCCCGTCCGACGACATGGCGATCCTCGCCATGCGCGTCCCCGGCCTGCACAAGGACTGACGAGGACCGTCAAGGGCATGCGAAAGGCCCCCGCCCGAAAGGGCGAGGGCCTTTTGTACTGGAGCCCCCAAACGGAATCGAACCGTTGACCTTCTCCTTACCATGGAGACGCTCTACCGACTGAGCTATAGGGGCCGGTCGCCTTTTCGAGGTTTCCCCCGCGGCAACGGAATAGATCATACCCCGAACAGACCGGTGCACCCAACCGCGCGCACCGGTGAACAGTTCCTCAGAAGGCAGGCTCCAGCAGCCCCCCGAGGGCATTGCACGCGCCCACGGTCCGCTGCATGTCCCGCTTGGTCAACCAGGCGTCCACGGGCAGCGCCAGCGTCTCGTCGGCGGCCCGCTCGGTCTCCGGCAGCGCCACGCACCGCCGGTACTCCGGCAGCCGGTGCACGGGCGTCTTGGCGGGCACCCAGCACTCGACGCCCCGGGCCCGCAAGGCTTTGGCGAATGCGTCCCGGTCCGGCCGACCGTTCCCCGGTACCCGTACGACGTACTGCTGATAGGTGTGGCCGGCAGCCCCCTCGGGCGTCCGTACACCACGCAACTTCGTATCGAGGTAGGCGGCCCGCTGCCTGCGCTGAGCGACCTCGTCGTACGGCGCCCCTGACTCGCCCTCCTGCAACACCAGCAGCCCGTGCCGTTCCCCGACCCCGAGCAGTCGGACCATGTCGGCCGGCCGCCCGAAGCGGTGGACGACAACAACGGCCGCCGTTCGCGGAGTCACGGCCGCCTCGACAGCGGCCGCGTCGAGACAGTAGGTGAGCGGGTCTATGTCGGCGAACACCGGAAGCGCCCCGGCCAGCACGACCGCCTCGGCAACCTCCACGTTCCCGAAGGCCGGTACGACGACCTCGTCACCGACACCGACGCCGGCGGCCCTGAGCATTGCAGCAGTACCCATGCCCTGGATGCTGGTTGCGCAACGTGAACTTCAAGTGACGCTGAACAAAAAAGGGTTGGGCCCGGAACCGAAGTTCTGGGCCCAACCCTTTGAATGATTGTTCGGCGGCGTCCTACTCTCCCACAGGGTCCCCCCTGCAGTACCATCGGCGCTGTAAGGCTTAGCTTCCGGGTTCGAAATGTAACC
>JODI01000122.1 GCA_000720805.1 Streptomyces violaceoruber | reverse complement strand
CTTAGTCTCGTGGGCTCGGAGATGTGTATAAGAGACAGATCTTGCTGGTGGGGGCGGAGGCGGTGGTGCCTGCAACCAGGGGCGCAGGCGGTTGTGGCGGGCACCTCCCGGCGCAGGACAGTGGCGGACCGGGGAGCGCCTGGCTGCCACCGATCGCCCGCGGGGCGGCGGGGCGCGCGGGGCGGGGCGCGCGCAGGGCGCGGCGCCCTGCGCAAGGCGAGACGCGGGCACACGCAGGGCGAGACGCGGGCACACGCAGAGCGCGGGGGCGAGGGGCGCAGAGCGCGGGGGCGAGGCGCGGGCACACGCCGGGCGCGGGGCGCGGCGAAAGCCCCTCGCGAGGCGAGGCCCGGCCCGTCTCCCGGGGCGCCCCGCCAGTCACCCGTCGAGGCCGAGACCCACCGCCCACCGAGCGACAAGCCCCCGCCGACCAGCCCATCGGCAGGAAATTTGCTCGGCCTTTGAACACCTGAAACCGCTTACCCGTACCTCTCGCCGAACGCAGGCGCCGCGTTTGTGAATGAGAGACCCCCCGACCCGAGTGAGGCATCCGCATGTCCAGGGCTCTTCCGAAGTACAACAAGCGTCGCGTCGCGTTGATCGGCGGCGCTGCCGCGGTGGTGTTGTCCGGCGCGGTGATCGCCGGTTCCGCCCTCGCCGGAACGCCCGGCTCCGCGCAGAGCGGAAGCACGAACGCCAAGACGCTGGCCGCGGGCCCCGGCACCATCACGTGCCCGGACGTCGCCTCCCAGCTCCCGGCGATCCCGGCTTCCGCCCAGGCCGAGGTCGAACGCAACCTGACCCTGCTGCAGACCCAGATCGACGAGGCCAACAAGCGGCTCGTGGACACGGTCGGCCAGGGCGGCCCCAACTTCGTCCAGAACGCGATCCTCGGCCCGCTGGAGGACAAGCGGATCGCCACCGTCAACCGCATCGCCACCGCGATCGGCCGTACCGCCGAGAAGCCCCAGGGGCTCGACGCGCTCGCGCCGTGCACCCTCAACGCCGACGGTGCCGCCGGCGCGGGCGAGGAGGCGGGCGCGGGCGCAGAAGCGGGCGCCGGCCAGGAAGCCGGGGCGGAGGCCGGTGCCGGTGCGGAGGCCGGCGGCGAGGCCGCGGCCACGCCGAGTGCGGCCGCCCCGCAGGAGGGCGGCGCGGAGGCGGGTGGCGACGCCGCTGCGGCCGGCGCCATCAACTGCCCGGACGTGGCCTCGCAGTTGCCCGCGATCCCGGCCTCCGCCCAGGCCGAGGTCGACCGCAACCTGGCCCTTCTGGACACCCAGATCCAGGAGGCCGACAAGCGCCTCGTGGACACGGTCGGCCAGGGTGGACCGAACTTCGTCCAGAACGCGATCCTCGGCCCGCTGGCGGACAAGCGGAAGTCGACCATCGACCGCATCGCCATCTCCATCGGCCGCACCGCCGAGAAGCCGCAGGGTCTGGACTCCCTGGCCGCCTGCACGGTCAACCAGTGACGTGACAGGCGCTGTGGCCGCCCCGTGTGAGCGTCGGCCGGGGCGGCCACAGGCGTCTGAACGTCCCGACGAGGACGGCCTCATGCACACGAGGACCGTCCTCTTGGCATGGACGGCATGGACGGCATGGACATCCGAATTCCTTAGACCGTCGAACGATCTGCACCCATAATCGTTAGACATGGGAAAGAACTACGAACGCATAGACGGCCGGCTGCGCACCTTCATCGAGGCGCAGCCCCTCTTCTTCACCGCATCCGCTCCCTTGTCCGGCGACGGCACGGTCAACCTCTCCCCCAAGGGCCTCAAGGGCTCGTTCGTGATTCTCGACGAACTCACCGTGGCCTACCTCGACTTCGCCGGCTCCACCGCGGAGACCATCGCGCATCTGCGGGAGAACGGCCGGATCACCCTGATGTGGTGCGCCTTCCAGGGGCCGCCGAACATCGTGCGGGTGCACGGCCGCGGCGAGCCGGTCTTCCGCGACGACCCGCGCTTCCCCGAACTGCTCGCCCACTTCCCGGACATCGACCCGACCGATCACGGACTGCGTGCCGTGATCGTCGTACGGGCCGAACTCATCCGCGACTCCTGCGGGTACGCGGTGCCCTACATGTCGTACGACGGGGACCGCGACCTGCATGGCCGACGCTTCGCGCGCGAGGACGACGCCTCACTCAGCGAGTACTTCGCCAAGAAGGAGCACATCGCCACAAGCATGGACGGACTGCCCGGACTTCCGCTGCCGCTGCGTCCGATTTCGTAGCTCTTATTTCATCCATACACACCCAAGCAACTTGCCTGAATATTGACGGAATTCTCCCGTCCGGTGCTCGCGCGTGCCTAGCCTGAGCGCACGAACAGATGGGGGAATCATGTTCCGACCGACGCGCGAACCACAGACCAAACGCCATGTCCGTACCTCGTACTTCGTGGTCGGCGAGGGCATCCTCGCCGACTCCGGGGACGAGGGCCCCACGCAGCCGTCGACGGCGTCGACCGTCGCGGCTCTGCGCAAGTTCCAGTTCTCCCGGCTGGGCCCGCACGCCAAGCCCGCCCAGCTGCTCGACCGGCCCGCCCGCGAGGAACTCGCGCAGGCGATGACCAAGGCCGGCCCCCAGCCCGACTCGAACAACCCGGCGGTGCCCGCGGGCTTCACCTACCTCGGCCAGTTCGTCGACCACGACCTGACCCTGGACGCCACGGCGGTACAGCTGGAGGAGGACGTCACCGTCCGACAGCTCCTCCAGGGCCGCTCCCCGGCGCTGGACCTCGACAGCCTCTACGGCCTCGGTCCGGAGCACCGCTTCGACCGCCGTTTCTACGAGGACGACGGCCTGCGCCTGCGCACCGGCACGACCCAGGGCCTGCCCGCTCCCGGTGACGACCAGATCGTCGGTCTGCCCCTCGGCGGCTTCGACCTGCCCCGGGTCGGCGCCGGCTCGCTGATCTCCGAGCGGCGCCGGCCCCTCATCCCGGATCCGCGCAACGACGAGAACCTCGTGGTCGCCCAGATCCACTGCGCCTTCATCCGGTTCCACAACCGGGTCGTGGGCGACCTGATCAACAAGGGCGTCTCCAGCGCGGTCCTGTTCGAGACGGCACGCGAGACGGTGGTCAAGCACTACAGTGGATGCTGCGGCACGACTTCCTGCCCAGGATCGTCGACCCGGGCATCGTCGAGGAGGTGTTCACCAAGGGCCGCAAGTTCTTCGAGCCGGCCCCGGGCGAGCACGACTTCCCGACCATGCCGATCGAGTTCTCGGTGGCCGCGTACCGACTGGGCCACAGCATGGTGCGCGGCGCCTACAACTGGAACCGGATCTTCGACAACGGCAGGGGAACACTGCCGTTGCTGTTCCGCTTCACCGGCACCAGCGGGATCCTCTCTCCGCCGCCCGCCGACGCCGGCGATCCCGAGGCGGGGACCTTCGAGCGGCTGCCCACCAACTGGATCGCCGACTTCCGGCGCCTGTTCGACTTCCGTGAGGCGGGCCGGGACGACCTGGGCGTGCCGGCCGAGAAGTTCAACGTCGCCAAGCGGATCGACACCCAGCTGGTCAACCCGCTGGCCGACCTTCCGCTCGGGTCCTTCGGCGGTCGCGGCGGGCCGGCTCCCGCGCCGATCGAGCTGAACCTCGCGTTCCGCAATCTCACCCGGGCGAACATGATGAGCCTGGCGACGGGTCAGCAGATGGCCAAGCGCCTCGGGGTGAAGCCGCTCCTGCCGTCCGACTTCGAGAACGGCGGCGGCGCCCAGCTCAGCGAACCGCTGCGCAAGAAACTCGTCGAGCACTGTCCGCTGTGGTTCTACGTCCTGCGCGAGGCCGAGGCGAACGGCAGCGGACGGCTGACCGGTGTCGGGGGCCGGATCGTCGCCGAGGTGTTCCACCGGGCCATGGAGGGCAGCCGGTACTCCATCGTGCGCGATCCGTTCTGGCGTCCGTTCCTCAGCCCGGTCGCGGAACGCCACGCCGGCCACGTGTTCGAGATGACCGATCTGATGCTGTACGCCTTCCAGGAGCGGGCGGATCTGCTGAATCCGCTGGGTGAGTGAGCGCGGACGGTCCGGAGAGCGGCGACGGCACCTCGGGGCCGGACCCGAACGGGTCAGCCCCGGTGCCGTGGCCGTTGTCCCGCCGTAGGTTCGGGGCCATGCGCCCCGCTGTCGTCGCCGCCCTGCTGTCCGCGTCCCTGCTCGGCCTCGGTGCCGCTCCGGCTGGTTCGCCGCCGCCCCTGCCCGCGCGGATGGCCGACACCGGGGGCGGCAGCCAGCTGATCACCGCGGTGGCCGCGAGGACCGGCTCCACGTCGGGGACCCTGACGTGGTGGGAACGGCGGAACGGGCAGTGGGCCAAGGCCGGTTCGGCGGCTGCCCGGTTCGGGGCGAAGGGGCTCGTCGAGGGGGCCGCGCGCCGGCAGGGGACGAACACGACGCCCACCGGTCTGTACGACCTGCCGTACGCCTTCGGGATCAAGGGGGCGCCGGACGGCACGACGTACAGGTACCGGGTGGTGCGGAAGAACTCCTGGTGGTGCCAGGACAATGACTCGCGGTTCTACAACCGGTGGGTGGAGCCGAGACCCGCGGACTGCCGTGCGGGTGAGTCGGAGCGGTTGATCTCGTACGCGACGCAGTACGCGTACGCCTTCGTCATCGGCTTCAACTACGACAAGCCGGTGCGCGGGCGGGGCGCCGGGATCTTTCTGCATGTCAACGGGCGTGGTGCCACGGCCGGTTGTGTGTCGGTGTCCGCGGACGCGATGCGGCGGATCCTGCGGTGGGCCGCGCCCTCCAAGAAGCCGCACATCGCTGTGGGGACGACGGGAGGCGGTACCGCGATCACGCGGTACTGAGGGCGACCGTGAACGTCGTCGCGCCGGGGCGGCTGTCCAGGCTCACGCTCCCGCCGTGCGCCTCCACCACGGCCGCCACGATCGACAGTCCCAGGCCCGCACCGCCGCCGGGCGACTCGGACTTGCGGCGGTCGGCTCTGGTGAAGCGTTCGAAGACGCCGGGGCGGAGGTCCTCGGGGACGCCGGGGCCGTCGTCGTGGACCTTCAGGACGGCTGAGGGGCCCTCGCCGCCCGCGGCGCAATCCACAACGACGTCCAGCGTCACCGTCACCTTCGTGCCCACAGGTGTGTGCACACGGGCGTTGGTCAACAGGTTGGCCAGCACCTGTTGCAGGCGGTGTTCGTCGCCCGGCACGGTGACCGGTTCCTCCGGAAGCTCCAGCTCCCACTGGTGGCCGGGGCCCGCGGCGCGTGCGTCGGCGATCGCGTCGAGGATCAGGCGGGTGAGGTCGACGGGGGCACGTTCCAGCGGGCGGCCCGCGTCCAGACGGGCCAGCAGCAGGAGGTCGTCGACCATCTCGCCCATCCGGGACGACTCGGCGGCGATACGGTCCAGGGCCCGGGTGACCTCCGGTGGCACCGGGCCCGGGTGCAGCAGCGCCAGCTCGGCGTGGCCGCGTACCGAGGCGACCGGGGTGCGCAGCTCATGGCTGGCGTCGGCGGCGAAGCTGCGCAGCCGTTCCTCGCTGGCATGGCGTTTGGTGAGCGCGTCCTCGACATGGCCGAGCATCCGGTTGAAGGCGCCCGCGACCCGGCCCACCTCGCTGCGCGGGTCCGACTCGGGAGCGCGCGGCGGCAGCGCCACCTCCCCACTGGCCAGCGGGAGTTCGCTGACCTGGGTGGCGGTGGCGGCGACCCGGCTCAGCGGGCGCAGCGACCAGCGCACCCAGAGGGCGCCCGCGACACCGGTGGCGGTCAGAGCCGCCCCGAAGACGATCCCGGCGACCAGTTCCAGGCGGTGGACGGTGGCCTCCACCGGCTCCAGGGGCAGGCCGGTGATCAGGACGTCGCCGTCGAGGCCGTAGGAGGCCATGACGCGGTAGGCGTCCAGTGCGGAGAGGCGAACCGTGTGGCCCCTGCCGTCGCGCGGGACCGCGCCCAGGTGCCTCGCGTCCCCGGACGTCAGGCGCACGTCGGTGACGGTCCCCGGCCGGACCACCGCCGCGTTGGTGACGGCGTCGCCGACCAACCGGGCGCCGAACGTTCCCGTGGTCTGCCGACGGGTGTCACCGTGCTCGTCGCCGATGGGGGTCCCCCCGGTCGAGACCTTTCGAGACTGGGGGAGGTCGTCCGGCAGCGTGCCGCCGTGTTCCAGGCTCTCCGGGAACTGGTTCCCGGCCTGGTCGAGCTGCTCGTCGAGACGGCTGGTGAGGAAGCCGTTCAGTCCGACGACGGCGGCCACGCCGACCGCCGCGCAGCTCACCGCCAGCAGCACCACCAGGCCGAAGGTGAGCCGGGCGCGCAGGGTGCGCGGGAGCGGCAGGCGCCGCGGGAATCTCATGACGTGACCGGCTTGAGCACGTACCCGGCCCCGCGGACCGTGTGGATCATGGGCTCCCGGCCCGCGTCCACCTTCTTGCGCAGATACGAGATGTACAGCTCGACGACGTGGGCCCGGCCGCCGAAGTCGTACGACCACACCCGGTCCAGGATCTGCGCCTTGCTCAGCACCCGCCGCGGATTGCGCATGAGGAAGCGAAGGAGCTCGAACTCGGTCGGGGACAGCTCGATCAGCTCCCCCGAACGGGTCACCTCGCGGGCCTCCTCGTCCATGACCAGGTCCCCGACGATCAGCCGCGGCCCCTCGTCCAGTTGCCGGGCCATGCCGGCGCGGCGCAGCAGGCCGCGGAGCCTGGCGACGACCTCCTCCAGGCTGAACGGCTTGGTGACGTAGTCGTCGCCGCCCGCCGTGATGCCGGCGATCCGGTCCTCCACCGCGTCCCGCGCGGTGAGGAAGAGGACGCAGACGTCCGCCTTCACGGTGTGCAGGGAGCGCAGCACGGCGAAGCCGTCGGTGTCGGGGAGCATCACGTCGAGGACGACGGCGTCGGGCATCAGCTCCCTGGCCTCCGTCAGCGCGGAGGCCCCGTCGCCGGCGGTGCGCACCTGCCAGCCCTCGTAGCGCAGGGCGCCGGAGAGCACCTCGGCGAGGTCGGGGTCGTCGTCGACGACGAGGACGCGCAGCGGGGTGCCGTCGGGGCGGGTGAGGGCGGGGCGGCCGGAGCGGGTGGTGTTCATGACCTCTCCAGGATCACCCCTGCCGGCGACGGCGACCGCCCGCGAAGGCTCTGAGTTTCCTCTGAGTCCGCTCCGAGGGGGCCGGTTCAGAGCCTGCTGAGAGCTTCGCCCCGCACAGTGGCCCGGCAGGCGAAAGGGCCGGCGAAAGGACGCACACATGACCACCGTGTACGAACGGCGGACGGCACCGGCCGTGAGGCCGGCCACGCGCCGCTCCCCCGCGGGCCCCGTGCTCGCCCTGTTGTGGGCGGGGGCGGCGGCCGTCGTGGCCCTGTGGTGGGCGGACACCGGTTCGGTGGTGGGCGCGGCGGGGTGGCTGACCGGGGCCGGCCGGATCGCCGGGCTGCTGTGCGGGTACGCCTGCGCGGTGCTCGTCGGGCTGATGGCGCGCGTTCCGCTGCTGGAGCGGCGGATCGGCTCCGACCGGGTGGCCCGCTGGCACGCGATGGCCGGCCGGTACACCGTCTGCCTGCTGGTCGCGCACATCACGCTGATCCTGCTCGGGTACGCGGCCCAGGACCGCGCGTCGCTCTGGCACGAGACGGTCACGGTGGTCCTGGACTACCCGGACATGCTCAAGGCCACGTTCGGCACGGTCATCCTGTTCGCGGTCGGCATCACCTCGGCACGCGCCGCACGCCGCCGGCTCAGCCACGAGCTCTGGTACTACCTCCACCTGCTCACGTACGTCGCCGTCTTCCTCGCCTTCTTCCACCAGCTGACGCTGGGCGACGACCTCAGCGGCAGCACCACGGCCACGGCCGCCTGGTACGCCCTGTACCTGGGCGTCGCGGCCCTCGTGGTCTGGTTCCGGTTCCTGGTGCCGGTGCGGCTGAACCTGCGGCACCGGCTGCGGGTGGACTCCGTGCACAAGGAGGCGCCGGGCATGTACTCCGTGGTGGTACGGGGACGGCGTCTGGACGAGCTGGGCGCGCGGGCGGGCCAGTTCTTCCGCTGGCGGTTCCTGGGCGAGGGCATGGGCTGGACGTCGACGCCGTACTCGCTGTCGGCACCGCCCCGCCAGGACCTGATGCGGATCACCGTCAAGGCCCTCGGCGACCACAGCGCGGCCGTCGCCCTGCTGCGGCCCGGCACCCGGGTGTGGGCGGAGGGGCCGTACGGGTCCCTGACCGCGGACCGGCAGACGGCCCCGAAGTCGCTGCTGATCGCGGGCGGGGTCGGCATCACCCCGCTGCGGGCCCTGTTCGAGACGCTGCCCGGCGACGTCACCCTGCTCTACCGGGCGCGGACGGCCGAGGACCTCGCCCTCGGCGGCGAGCTGGAGGCCATCGCTCGGTGGCGTGGGGCGAAGCTGCTGTACGCGCTCAACGGGCCGGACGGGCGGCGCCCGGACCTCACGGCCGAGTCCCTGCGCGCGGCCGTCCCCGAACTCGCCGGGCACGACGTCTACATCTGCGGGCCGCACGGTTTCGCCAGGGACGTCTACGAGGCGCTCAGCGTTGCCGGTGTCCCGGACCGGCGTGTCCACCACGAGTCGTTCGAGCTGTGAGGACCCCCACGTGCACGCTCTGAAGAAGAACCGTCCGTTGCGCCGCATCGTGCTGGCGAGTGCCGCCACCGTCTCCGGAATGGTGCTGCTGCTGTCCCTGAAGCCGCACTCGACACCGGCGGCAGCCGTGGCGGTGCCGGCGCCGACGAGCAGTTCGAGCAGTTCGAGCAGTTCCGGCGGATCGACCGGCTCGGGCGGATCGAGCGGCTCCGGCGGATCGAGCGGGTCCACCACCGGCACGAAGACGGTCACCGGCGACACCGTGCAGACCCGCTGGGGTCCCGTCCAGGTCCGTGTCACCCTCAAGAACGGCAAGCTCACCGAGGTGACGGCGATCACCTACCCCACGGACAACCCGCGGGACCAGGAGATCAACAGCTACGCCCTTCCCCGGCTGCGCAGTGAGGCACTCGAAGCCCAGAGCGCGGACATCGACACAGTCTCGGGGGCCACGTACACGAGTGACGGTTACCGCCAGTCACTCCAGTCCGCGCTGGACTCGGCAGGCGGCTGAACACACCGGCGTCGGGCCACGTATCTGTGGGCCAAGGGACCACCTCGCCACCCCCCTTGCCCCGTCCCCGGAGGAATCGTGACCACGACGCTCGCAGGCGGCCGCGCCGCCCGCCGCCAGACGATGCGCCGCATCCGCCCGCGCCGCTCACCGGCGACCATCCTGCTGATCGCGGTGTGGGCCGGCGCGGCCGGTGTGCTGTGGCTGTGGTGGGCCAACACCCCGTCGATCAGCGACAACAACGGCAAGATCCTCAACGCGGGCCGGATCACGGGTCTGCTCGCGGGCTATCTGATGGCGCTCGTGGTGCTCCAGATGGCCCGGGTGCCCGCGCTGGAGCGCCGGGTGGGCTCCGACCGGGTGGCCCGCTGGCACGCGATGAGCGGCCGCTACACCCTCTGCCTGGTCCTCGCCCACGTCTTCCTGATCATGTGGGGCTATGCCCTCCAGGCCGGCAAGGGCCTCGGCGACATCGTCCAGCAGACCATCGACTCCATCAACCAGCTGCCCGACATGGGCAAGGCCGCCATCGGTACCGGCCTGCTGTTCCTCATCGGGCTGATGTCGATCGGCGGTGTCCGCCGCAGGATTCCCTACGACACCTGGTACCACGTCCACCTGCTGACGTACGCGGCGGTGTTCCTGACGTTCTGGCACCAGCTGACCACCGGCAACGACTTCGCCGTCGAACCGGTCGCGAAGACGGTCTGGTACGGGCTGTACGGCTCGGTGACGGCGCTGGTGATCTGGTACCGGATCCTCACCCCGATCCGGCTGAACCTGCGGCACCGGATGCGGGTCGAGGCGGTCATCGAGGAGACCCCTGGCATCGTGTCGGTGCTGATCGGCGGGCGGAAGCTGCACCGGATGGGCGCGGAGGCGGGCCAGTTCTTCCGCTGGCGGTTCCTGGCGCCGGGCATGCGGTTCAGCTCGCACCCGTACTCGCTGTCGGCGGCCCCGCGCCCCGACATGCTGCGGATCACCGTGAAGGCGATCGGCGACCACAGCGAACGGCTGCGGGAGCTGCGGCCCGGCACCAAGGTGTGGGCGGAGGGCCCGTACGGCGCGCTGACCGCGTCCCGCCGCAGCCGCGGCAAGGTGCTGCTGGTCGCGGGCGGCGTGGGCATCACCCCGATGCGGGCGCTGTTCGAGACGCTGCCGGGCGCGGCCGGTGACATCACCCTCCTCTACCGGGCCAACAGCACCCAGGACCTGGCCCTGTGGGACGAGCTCGCCACGATCGCCGACGAGCGCGGGGCCCGGCTGATGTACGCGGTCAACAGTCCGGACGGGGCGCGCCCCGACATCTCGGCGGAGCGGCTGCAGCAGAAGCTGCCGGACATCGACAAGCACGACGTCTTCATGTGCGGGCCGGCCGGCTTCGCGCAGTCCGTGTACGAAGCACTGCGCGGCGCGGGTGTACCCGCCCGCCGTATTCATCACGAGTCGTTCGAGATGTGAGCGACGGGATTCAGGAGCTGTTGAAGCGATGAGGAAGAGTCACCCCGTCCGACGTGTCGTGCTCGCGACCGCCGCCACCGTGTCCGGTGTCGTCCTGCTGCTGTCGCTGAAGCCGTCGTCCGACCCGGCCTCCGCGGCGGCCGGCGGTGCCGTGTCCCCGCCTCCCGTGGCGCAGGAGTCGGCCCAGGGCGGCGCCCAGGTCGCCGGGACCGGCACGGTCACCGGCGACGTGGCCCAGACGCAGTACGGCGCCGTCCAGGTCCGGCTGACCGTCGCCGGCGGCAAGATCACCAAGGCCGAGGCCGTCCAGGCGCCCAAGGGCGGCACCAGCGACCAGAAGACCGCCCTGTCCGTGCCCCGACTCAACCAGGAGGCGGTCGCCACGCAGAGCGCGGACATCGACGCGGTCTCCGGGGCCACGTACACCAGCGACGGCTACAAGAAGTCCCTGCAGTCGGCGCTGGACAAGGTGAAGGCGGCGTCCTCCCAGGGGCAGGGCGCGGGGGCTGGTGCGGGGGCCGGCGCGGGGGCTGGTGCGGGGGCTGGTGCGGGGGCTGGTGCGGGTGACGCGCAGGCCGCCAAGACCGTCACCGGTGCGGTCGCCCAGACCCAGTACGGCCCGGTCCAGGTCCGCATCACGGTCGCGGGCAGCAAGATCACCAAGGCCGAGGCCGTCCAGGCGCCCAAGGGCGGCACCAGCGACCAGAAGACCGCCCTGTCCGTGCCCCGACTCAACCAGGAGGCCGTGGCCGCGGGCAGCGCGGACATCGACACGGTCACCGGGGCCACATACACCAGCGACGGCTACAAGAAGTCCCTGCAGTCGGCGCTGGACCAGGCCGGTGGCTGACACCGTGGCCGAACCGGCACAAGCTCCCGCCGCGGTACGTCATGCGGAGGAGGTCATGGGGACGGTCTTCTCCTTCGACGTCCGCGGCGGGGACCCGGAGGCCGTCCGGGCCGCCCTGCGGGAGGCGGTCGACGGGCTGCACCGGGTCAACGAGGTGTTCACCACCTACCGGGACGACAGCCAGGTCTCCCGGCTCGCCCGGGGCGAACTCACCGTCGAGGAGTGCGATCCGCTGGTCGCCGAGGTGCTCGCCCTGGGCGCCGAGGCGGAACGGACCAGCGACGGCTGGTTCAGCACGCGTTACGAGGGCCGCCTCGACCCCACCGGCATCGTCAAGGGCTGGGCCGCGGAGCGCGCGGCCCGCCGCATGGCCGAGTCCGGCGCGAGTGGCGTGAGCGTGAACGGCGGCGGAGACGTCCAGCTCCTCGGCGTACCCGGCCCCCAACGCCCTTGGCGGGTCGGCGTCTCGGATCCCCTCCGCCCCGGCGGGCTGGCCGCGGTCATCTCGGCCGCGGGCGCCTCCGAGCTGGCGGTCGCCACCTCCGGCACGGCCGAACGCGGCGCCCACATCATCGACCCCCGCACCGGCCGCT
Source organism: Streptomyces violaceoruber (assembly GCA_000720805.1). Taxonomy (GTDB): domain Bacteria; phylum Actinomycetota; class Actinomycetes; order Streptomycetales; family Streptomycetaceae; genus Streptomyces; species Streptomyces cellulosae_A. Next base: position 13,935 of record JODI01000122.1, on the reverse strand, counting down.
CCGCCGTGACCGACCTGGTGGCGGTGACGGTGGTCGCCCCGCAGCTGACCTGGGCGGACTGCTGGGCGACAGCGGCCTTCGCGATGGGGTCACGAGAGGCGCTGGGCTGGCTGGAGAGCCTGCCGGAGGTGGAGGCGCTGCTGATCACGGCGGGCGACGAGGTGAGGTGCACGGGGGGCTTGGCCGCTCGGCTCGGGTGAGTGCTCCCCACCCCTTCAGCGCCCGGTCAGCGCCCTAGCAGTGCCCGTTCAGTGCCCGTTCTGAGCCAAGCGCAACAAGTGATCAGCCAGGGCCTGTCCCCCCACAGGGTCCCGGCTGATCAACAGCAGCGTGTCGTCCCCGGCGATGGTCCCCAGGATGTCGTGCAGCTCCGCCTGGTCGATCGCCGACGCGAGGAACTGGGCCGCACCCGGCGGGGTGCGGAGAACGACCAGGTTCGCGGAAGCCTCCGCGGAGATCAGCAGCTCCGCCGACAGCCGCCGCATCCGCTCCTCCTTCGCCGACCCTCCCAGCGGTGCCCGAGGGGTACGGAATCCCCCCTCGCTCGGCACCGCGTAGATCAGGTCGCCGTCGGTGTTGCGGATCTTCACCGCGTTCAGCTCGTCCAGGTCCCGGGAGAGCGTCGCCTGGGTGACGCTCAGCCCGTCGTCGGACAGCAGCTTCGCCAACTGGCTCTGCGAACGCACCGGTTGCCGGTTGAGGATGTCCACGATCCGGCGGTGCCGCGCGGTGCGGGTCTGCGGTACGGCAGGCCCGGCGGTCTGCTCGTGCTCCTGCGCCTGGCTCATCGTCGTCCCATTCTCCGGATCATCCGTCCCCCTTGGCCACGTCCAGGATGCCGGGCAGCGCCTGGAGGAACGCGTCCACCTCGGCGTCGCCGAGGTTCAGCGGCGGCATGAGCCGTACCACCTCGGGGGCGGGCGCGTTCACCAGGAATCCGGCGTCCTGAGCCGCCTGCTGCACCTTCGGCGCGAGCGGCTCGGTGAGCACGATACCCAGCAGCAGGCCCGCGCCCCGGACATGAGCGATCAGCGGATGACGAGAGCCGCCGTCGGCGCCCTCGATCCCGTCCCGCAACTTCTCGCTCTGCCGCTTGACGTTCTCCAGCAGCCCGTCGTTCGCGATGGTGTCGAGTACGGCGAGACCGGCCGCGCAGGCGATCGGGTTGCCGCCGAACGTCGTACCGTGCTGGCCCGGCTGGAGCAGCTCCGCGGCCCGTCCGAAGGCGACCGTCGCGCCGAGCGGCAGTCCGCCGCCCAGGCCCTTGGCGAGCGTGACGACGTCCGGCAGGACGCCCTCGTGGGCCTGGTATTCGAACCAGTGGCCGGTGCGGCCGATCCCGGTCTGCACCTCGTCCAGCACCAGCAGCGAACCGGTCGCCGCGGTGATCGCCCGGGCCGCCTTGAGGTAGCCGGCCGGGGGCACCACGACGCCGTTCTCGCCCTGGATCGGCTCGATGATGACGAGGGCGGTCTCGTCGGTGACCGCGGCGGCCAGTGCCTGCGGGTCGCCGTACGGCACGTGCGTCACGTCGCCGGGCAGCGGCAGGAACGGCTCCTGCTTGCCGGGCTGGCCGGTGAGCGCGAGGGCGCCCATGGTCCGGCCGTGGAAGCCGCCGTCGGTGGCGACCATGTGGGTCCGCCCGGTCAGCCGGCCGATCTTGAACGCGCCCTCGTTGGCCTCGGCGCCCGAGTTGCAGAAGAACACCTTGCCGTCGCGGCCGAAGCGCTGGATGAGCCGTTCGGCGAGCGCGACGGGCGGCTCGGCGATGAAGAGGTTGGAGACGTGTCCGAGCGCGGCGATCTGCGTGCTGACCGCCTCGACGATCGCCGGGTGGGCGTGGCCGAGCGCGTTGACGGCGATGCCGCCGACGAAGTCGAGGTACTGCTTGCCGTCGGCGTCCCACAGCTTGGCGCCCTCGCCGCGCACGAGGGGCAGCCGGGGGGTGCCGTAGTTGTTCATGAGCGCGCCCTGCCACCGCGCGGTCAGTTCCTCGTTGCTCATGATTCCCCCTCTTGCTCGTTCTTCTGCTCGTCGGGCACGACCATCGTGCCGATTCCCTCGTCGGTGAAGATCTCCAGCAGGATCGAGTGCTGGACCCGGCCGTCGATGACGCGGGCGGTGTTCACGCCGCCCCGGACGGCGTGCAGACAGCCCTCCATCTTCGGCACCATGCCGGAGCTCAACTCCGGCAGCAGCCTCTCCAGTTGGGAGGCGGTGAGACGGCTGATCACCTCGTCGCTGTTCGGCCAGTCCTCGTAGAGGCCCTCCACGTCCGTGAGGACCATGAGGGTTTCGGCGCCCAGCGCGGCAGCGAGTGCCGCAGCCGCCGTATCGGCATTGACGTTGTAGACATGGTGATCGTCCTGGCTCCGGGCGATCGACGACACGACCGGGATACGGCCGTCGGCCAGCAGTGCCTCGATCGCGCCCGTGTCGATGTCGGTGATCTCGCCCACCCGCCCGATGTCGACCAACTCGCCGTCGATCTCGGGCTGGTGCTTGGTGGCGGTGATGGTGTGCGCGTCCTCGCCGGTCAGTCCGACGGCGAGCGGGCCGTGCTGGTTGAGCAGCCCGACCAGTTCGCGCTGGACCTGCCCCGCCAGCACCATGCGTACGACGTCCATGGCGTCCTCGGTGGTGACGCGCAGGCCCGCCTTGAACTCGCTGACGATGCCGTGCTTGTCGAGGGCGGCGCTGATCTGCGGGCCGCCGCCGTGCACGACGACGGGCTTGAGGCCGGCGTGGTGCAGGAAGACGACGTCCTGCGCGAAGGCCGCCTTCAGGTCCTCGTCGATCATGGCGTTGCCGCCGAACTTGATGACGACCGTCTTGCCGTTGTGCCGCACCAGCCAGGGCAGCGCCTCGATGAGGATCTGGGCCTTGGGCAGGGCTGTGTGCTTTCGCGTGGTGCTCATGAGGAGTAGGCGCTGTTCTCGTGGACGTAGTCGGCGGTGAGGTCGTTGGTCCAGATGGTGGCGGTCTCGGCGCCGGCGGCGAGGTCGGCGACGATGTGCACCTCGCGGTAGCGCATGTCGACCTTGTCGCGGTCCTCGCCGACGCCGCCGTTCTTGCAGACCCAGACGCCGTTGATGGCGACATTGAGCCGGTCGGGCTCGAACGCGGCCCGGGTGGTGCCGATCGCGGAGAGCACGCGGCCCCAGTTGGGATCCTCGCCGTGGATCGCGCACTTGAGGAGGTTGTTCCGGGCGATGGACCGGCCCACCTCGACGGCGTCGTCCTCGGTGGCCGCGTTCACGACCTCGATCTTGATGTCCTTGCTGGCGCCCTCGGCGTCCCGGATCAGCTGCTGTCCGAGGTCGTCGCAGACGGCCCGTACGGCCTCGGCGAACTCCTCGTACTCCGGCGTGACCTCGCAGGCGCCGGAGGCCAGCAGCAGCACGGTGTCGTTGGTCGACATGCAGCCGTCGGAGTCGACGCGGTCGAAAGTCGTGCGCGTGGCGGCGCGAAGGGCCCTGTCCAGTACGTCGCTCTCGACGTCGGCGTCGGTGGTCAGGACGACCAGCATGGTGGCGAGACCGGGGGCGAGCATGCCCGCGCCCTTGGCCATGCCGCCGACGGTCCAGCCGTCCTTGGTCACCACGGACGTCTTGTGGACCGAGTCGGTGGTCTTGATGGCGATGGCGGCCTTCTCACCGCCGTGCTCGCTCAGCGCCTCGGCAGCCTGCTCGACTCCCGGGAGCAGCTTGTCCATCGGAAGCAGGACACCGATGAGGCCGGTGGAGGCGACGGCGACCTCGCCGGCCCCCACCCCGATCACCTCGGCCACCTTCTCGGCGGTGGCGTGGGTGTCCTGGAAGCCCTTGGGGCCCGTGCAGGCGTTGGCGCCACCGGAGTTGAGGACGACGGCGGCCAGCTCGCCGCTCTTGAGGACCTGCTCGGACCACAGGACGGGGGCGGCCTTGACGCGGTTGGAGGTGAAGACGCCGGCGGCGGCGCGGCGGGGCCCGGTGTTGACCACGAGGGCCAGGTCCGGGTTGCCGTTCTCCTTGATTCCGGCGGCGATTCCGGCCGCCGTGAATCCCTTTGCTGCCGTGACGCTCACTGCATCTCCTCGTTCGCTTCTCCGACCGCGCAGCGCAGCGGTGCGGCTGTCGTCGTCTGCGGCCCGGTGGCCGCACGTGTGTCGCTCACGGTGCGACTCCGATCGTGGAAAGACCGAGCTCCTCTGGAAGCCCGAGGGCGATGTTCATGCTCTGGACGGCACCGCCCGCGGTGCCCTTGGTCAGGTTGTCGATGGCGCTGATCGCGATGATGCGGCCCGCGGCCTCGTCGTGTGCGACCTGCACCTGAACGGCGTTGGAACCGTAGACGGACGCCGTGGCGGGCCACTGCCCCTCGGGCAGCAGGTGGACGAACGGCTCGTCGGCGAAGGCCTTCTCGTAGGCGGCGCGGACGGACTCGGCGCTGACGCCGTCCTTGGCCTTCGCGCTGCACGTGGCGAGGATCCCGCGGGGCATCGGCGCCAGGGTCGGCGTGAAGGAGACGGAGACCGGCTCGCCCGCCGCCGCGCTGAGGTTCTGGATCATCTCGGGCGTGTGCCGGTGGACTCCGCCGACGCCGTACGGCGACATGGAGCCCATGACCTCGCTGCCCAGCAGGTTCGGCTTGGGTGCCTTGCCCGCCCCGGAGGTGCCGGAGGCGGCGACGATCACGGCCTCGCGCTCGGCGAGCCCGGCGGCGTACGCGGGGAAGAGGGCGAGCGAGACGGCGGTCGGGTAGCAACCGGGCACCGCGATGCGCTGGGACCCCGCGAGCCGGGCGCGGCCACCCGGCAGTTCGGGAAGGCCGTACGGCCAGGTGCCGGCGTGCGCGGAGCCGTAGAACCTCTCCCAGTCGGCCGCGTCCTTCAGCCGGAAGTCGGCACCCATGTCGACGACCAGCACGTCCGGGCCGAGCTGCTCGGCGACGGCGGCGGACTGCCCGTGCGGCAGCGCGAGGAAGACGACGTCGTGTCCGGCGAGGACGTCGGCGGTGGTCTCCTGCAGGATCCGGTCGGCCAGCGGCAGCAGGTGCGGCTGGAGCGCGCCGAGCTTCTGACCCGCGTTGGAGTTGCCGGTCAGGGCACCGATCTCGACCTCGGGGTGCGCCAGGAGCAGCCGCAGGAGCTCTCCGCCCGCGTATCCACTCGCTCCGGCCACCGCCGCACGTACCGCCATGTCATCCTCCTCCTGGATGGCATGACTATACGTTTCGCTGCACGTTTATGCAATCCACTCATCGTGGAGGTGCCAGCCGGACTGCGGGATCGGCTGCGGCTCGGGGAGACTGGCCGCGTCGGTCGAGTTCGACGTGGCAGGTGGGCGCCGACGAGGTCTGCTGGCCGGTCCGGGACATGGCTCACGTACCGGTGATGTCGTCCCGGCCGATGCGGGGGTGTGGCGGGCGAAGCAGCGGCACCGCCCGGGCCCGGAGGCGATGGCGTCAGCGGGCGGCAAGCATGGCTTCGAGTCGCTGAAGGAAGTGAGCCTGCTGGTCGCGCTGGACTTCTTGAGGGCATCGGAAGTGCTGTCGCAGCCGTTCCGGCTTGATTTCGAGCATGCGGGCGGGCGTGCCTGGCACATCCCGGACTTCCCGGCCGTGATCGGCGGTGGGATGTGGTTGCTGGACGTCCGCCCGATGGAGCTGATCAAGGAAGAGGACGCGCTGAAGCCCGCGGCGGCCAGGGAAGTGGCGGCTGCCTGCGGCTGGCAATACTCGGTGGTCGCGGGCCGGCGACCGCATGTCTGGAGCGTCCTTGACCACCTGTCCTCGCGCCGGCGGCCGGCGAGGGACCTTCTCGGCATGCGCGAGCAGCCGCTCACCGCTGTCAGCGGGCAGCAGGGGCAGGCGATGACGTTCTCCGACCTGGCGGAGGCGACCAGCGTGCCTTCCGTTGGCCGGGCGAACATCGTCCGGCTGCTCTGGCACCGCGAGCTCGGCGTTGACCTGGGCAGTCCCTTGCGCCACAGCTCACTGATCTGGGCGGCGTGATGGCAGCGAGGGGATTCTTGCAGATCGCGCCGCGTAGGCGGGTCGCGCTCAATGGCGTCGAGTTGACGGTTGACGACGTCCACAGCCAACTCGGCCGGCTCGTCCTCGTGGATGACGACGGCCGCGCGGAGACCCGCTCGTTCCGTTGGCTCATCAACCATGCTGACCTGCGGCTTCTTCCGGCAGTCGAGTCAGGGCGCCCGCCGCCGGTCGCCCGGCAGCCGAGGACACTGGCCGACCTGACCAAGGACCAGTTGGAGCGGGCCCGGCTGCGGGCGGCGCACGTGCTGGAGGCCGAGACGGGGTTCCGGGAGGGCCACCCGGCTCGGGCCCTGCCGGGTGAGCCCCGGCCGGCCTACGACCCGGACCGCACGACGTTGACTCAGCGTCGGTACGCGAAGGCTGCGGAGATGGAGGCGATGCCGCGGGCGGCCTTCTCAGGGCACCTTTCGAGTCGGCGCCGCCGTAGATGGAGTTCAGGGCCTCCCTGAGCTTGGCGGCACCGTCAAGGATCCGGTCAAGGGCGGCCTGCTCCTGGCGCCGCCGTACAGGTCCCTTGTATTCAGGATCACCCATCTCCGCGACCGGTCCAAGGCCTCCGTGAACGAGCAGGCGTCGACCTTCGATCAGCGCTGAGCCCGCCCGAGCACGCGGCGTCTGCGTGACATGACCGTGCCCGACCTGCCACCCCGGTCGCCGAGCCGGCACGCCCCCTGCACACAAAATGCGTCGCCGTCTCGGGAGGAGCGTGACCCGTGCGAGCGCCGGAAACCGTCGACCACAGCCAACTCACCGGAGGACCACATGGGCACGTCGCGAAGCAACTCGCAGCCCGCAGGACACATCGCCGTCGAGGGCCACGCCGGAGTGCTTGTCGCTCGTATCGACGGAGGCCCGCACGCGTTGTTCGATCCCGAGATCACCAAACAGCTGAAAGAGCTGGTCGATCGAGCAGACCGCGATCCGGACATCCGCGCGGTCGTCTTCACCGGCACGCATCCTGACCGCTTCCTGAGCCATTCCGACGTGCGCTGGCTACAAGAAGGCGGCACAGGATTCCCGCCGATCAACACGCGCATCGCCAAGCTCGTAGCGCGCACGGCGAGACTCATCAACAGGGTGCCGGTTGTCAGAACGCTCGCGGGGATGACCCGGCTCAAGACACTTCTGCAGCTCGACAGCTTCCATGCCACCTTCCTGAAGATGAACGCAAGCGGCACCATCTTCGTCGCGGCCCTCAACGGCTCGGCACTTGCCGTCGGCGCGGAACTGGCATTCGCCTGTGATCTGCGCATCATGGCGGACGGGGAGCATGTCATCGGCCTGACAGAAGTCCTGCTCGCACTGACACCGGGTGGCGGCGGCTCTCAGCGACTGCCTCGTCTGATCGGTAGGCAGCAGACGTTGGTCGCCGTTCTGGAAGGCAGGCCGTTCACGCCCGCGGAGGCTCTCTCGCTCGGTGCGGTCGACGAAGTGGTGCCCCAGGAGAAGGTCCTCGCACGGTCGATCGAGCGCGCGGAGTATCTGAGCCTGCGCTCGAAGAAATCTCTCGGAGCCATCAAGCGATCCATCTACTTCGGCAGCTCCCTGTCGCTCGAGGACGGCTTGCAGCTCGAGCACGCCGAGTTCCTGGTCAGAGATCAATCGAAGGAAGCGCAGAGGCGGATGCTCGAATACATCGCCGCCACGGACGCCACTGGCGAGCTCCCTCTGCTGAATCGTGAGACGTACGCGCGAGCACTCGCCGCCGGGCGAATCGGAGGTAGCCCAAGCGAGTAGATCGGGTCGATGTGGAGACCCCGCCTTGATCGACGGTTCATTGCCCCCCTCTCTGACAGCCTCGGTTGAGGCTGCCAGAGGGCGGTTCGTGGAGTGATGTCCGTTGCCCGGTGAGGTTGGTGCAGGGCAGCTGGTCGCGGGGGCTCGGTCGGCTACCGCTGCCTGGTGAAGTTGTCGGTGTCGGCCTGGTGAGGGCATCGAGCTTGACGAGGCCTTTCATCTTGGCGCGGATGCCTTTGAGGTTCTTCGGCAGTAGTTCGTGGTCGAGACCTTCGCAGACATCACCGGCCCGGAGGGGGTCGCTGGCCTCGTCGAGGACGGCGAGGTGGCGTGGGCCGGGAGACGGTCAGCGAGAGCAGTGATGGTCTTCCAGGTGATCGTCAGGTGTTCGTCATCGCCGACGCGGCGCGCTCACTGCCGCGCACGCTGCGCCCCGTTGTCCGCCGTGACGTTCACGGCTGACGGCGTGCGCCGGTGCTCGACTGGTAGGCCGCCACACGATCCCACTCGCCTCGGAACTCGCTTGCGGCCTCTTGATCACCTTGATAGCATTACGATCGTAAGACAATGGGCTAGTCAATCACCGGGGCGGAGCAGCTCCGGCCATCCACATTGGAGAAGCACGTGTCTTCCTCGAACGTCGAAACCCAAACGTCCACCACTGACTTGCACCAGTTCGCCGATGAGTTGATGAGGCAACTCAACCTGCGGGACGCCGACAGCGCGTTGGCCCCGTTCGCGCCGGACGCCCGCTTGTACGCCGCCGACGGCACCACCACCGGCGTCGAGGACAACCGCGCGGTGCTGGCGTCGGTCTTCGACGCGTTCCCCGACGTCACCTTCACGCCGGTCCGTGTCATCGCCGAGGACGATTGGTTCGCCATCGCCTTCATCTGGGCCGGCACGAGCACCCGGCCCTTCAACGGCACTCCCGCCACCGGCCGACCGATCAAGGTGCTGGAGTTCCGTATGTTCAAGGTGGTCGACGGGAAGATCACCGAGGCCTGGGGCCTCATCGACCTGGCGTCGCTCTTCGCCCAGTTGCAGCCCTGAGTGGGCGGTTCATGAGGTGATGTCCGTTTGGAGGTCCAGGGCCTTGAGCAGGAGCCGGATGTTCACTGCGGATGGCTCGTCGAGCCACTGAGCCTCGTCGGCGATGATGAGCACCGGCCGTTCCTCGGCCAGCTCGCCGACGAGCGTCAGTACGGCCACGCCGATCAGGAACCAGTCCTCCACATCGCCGCTCATGCCGAGCCTCGTTCAGGGGCTTGGCCTGCGGCTGGGGCTGCGACTGCCTGCTGATCCGCTCCGTCACCGGCCACAGCAGTTCGTGCAGCGCGGCGAAGCCCAGCTCCGACTTGAGACGAGTGCCGTGACATCTCAGGACGGTGAAGTCTGCCACGACGGATCCGGCCGCGCGCTTGAGCAAATATTCAGGATCACCCATCTCCGCGACCGGTCCAAGGCCTCCGTGAACGAGCAGGCGTCGACCTTCGATCAGCGCTGAGCCCGCCCGAGCACGCGGCGTCCGGTCAGCCCGATGACCGCATTGAGCCCCCTTTCTCCTCCTGCTTCTTGTCTGCCGCCCAAAACCACTGTCCGTTAGGAAACGGAGCCCTCTCGTGAGTCAGCCCAGCGCGATCCACCTCGAGCGCACCACCCTCCAGACCGCCAGGATCACCTTCGCCAATCCTCCTGTGAACCTCATGGTTCCCGAGGCCGTGGTGAGGCTGCACGAAATCGTCTGCGGGTTCGACGAGGACCCGGATATCCAGGTCGTCGTCTTCTCCAGCGAGGTCCCCGACTTCTTCATCAACCACTTCGACGGCGCCGCGGCGGGCGACCTGCCCGTACCCCAGCACGAGGACGACCCGCCGGTCTGGACCGACATGGTCATGCGGTTGAGTAAGGCCTCGTACGTCAGCATCGCGGCCATCCGCGGCCGTACCCGCGGCGCCGGCAACGAGTTGGCTCTCGCGTGCGACCTGCGGTACGCCAGTCGCGAGAAGGCGATCTTCGGGCAGCCCGAGGTCGGCATCGGAATCGTTCCCGGCGGAGGCGGAACCGAGCGACTCCCCCGATCCATCGGCCGCGACCGAGCGCTCGAGGCCATTCTCAGCAGCGTCGACTACGACGCCGACGTGGCCGAGCGCTGGGGGTGGGTCACACGAGCCCTGCCCGACGCGGAACTCGACGCCTTCGTCGACGCGACGGTCGCCCGCCTCGCCTCCTTCGACCGGCAGGCATTGACGACCGCGAAGTCGATGGTCAACCGAGCGACGCTGCCGCCGGACGCCGACCTGGTCGCCGGCTACAGCGGGTTCGTGGACTCGCTGACGAACCCGGGGTTCCTGGCTCGTGCTGTGGCGCTGGGCACGCTGATCGCCGACAAGGGTCTCGACGTCGAATACCACTTGGGCGAGTACGTCGGCCTGGCCAACCAGACCTCCTGATCCCTTCTCGCCGCGGGAGAGTCTGCCGCGATGCTCGACGGGGCCGACCCACCCGTGGCGTTCTGCCACATCGGCAGATTCCATGAACGGTTGGACAACCGTCGCGGCAGGTTCCGGCCACGTGGAATGCCTGGCCGACCGGGACTGTGACCTGCGCAGTGTCGGCAACGGCTGATGGTTTCACCCGTTGCTGAGACACAAGGTGCGGTAAATGAGGGGCACAGTCACCGTCATCGACGGGCAACGTGCGGGTGCACAGCTACATGGCTCCGGACGACGGCCTGAACGTCACCACCCTGCTGATCGAGGTTCCGATCGGGCGTGATCAGATGGCGGCCCGGGGGGCCTCCAGGACCCCGCCGTTGTCCCGGTCCTGGCAGCGGAGGTCGCTCCCGCCGACGTCCGGACCGCGCTCGAGAACGCGGCGCGAGAGGGCGTACTCGGCTGCGCGCACGGTGGCGGAGTACGCCCCTGGCACCACTGCCACGCCGTCCACCGCCAAACCCGACCGCGCCGTACGAGCCTGAGTGCGCGCCCTGGCCGGTGCCCCGGACCCGGGCACACTCGCGTTCCAGCTCACACTCCTCATCGACGGCACACCGGCGGCGACCTGCGTGGAAGACGCAGAGGCCGCGCTTGGGCGGCGCGCAACCTGCTCGACGCGGCCTGCCCCCGACAGCTCCTGGAAGCGACCTTTCGCGGCACGTTTCCCGATCCGGCGGACAGACCTTTCTGTTCAGTAGCCGGACCTTTGGCCAATCCGAACTGCTCCACCGAAGGGACCCGATCAACATGTCCGAGCAGACCCTGCCCACCACCGCCCACGCCTGGCACCTGGACACCCGCCCGGCGGGCCGGCCGACCGCTTCCAACTTCTCGCTGCGCGAGGTGGACCTCCCCACACCCGGCGCCGGGCAACTCCTGATCGCCAACGACTACCTCTCGGTCGACCCCTACATGCGTGGCCGGATGAGCGACAAGAAGTCCTACATCGAACCCTACGACGTGGACGCGCCGATGGACGGCCCGGCGGTCGGACGCGTCCTGGTGTCCAACGCGCAGGGTTTCGCTCCCGGTGACCATGTGGTGCACGTCCTCGGCTGGCGCGACTACGCGGTCCTCGACGCGGCGGGCGCTCAGAAGGTGGACCCGAATCTCGCACCTCTGCCCGCCTACCTGGGCGTGCTCGGCGTACCCGGCCTCACCGCGTACATCGGACTGGAGCGGTTCGCGAAGATCGAGGAGGGCGACACGGTCTTCGTCTCCGGCGCGGCAGGCGCCGTCGGCACCCAGGCCGGCCAGATCGCAAAGTTGAAGGGCGCCGGACTGGTGATCGGCAGCGCGGGCTCGGACCAGAAGGTCAAGCTGCTCACCGAGGAGTACGGCTACGACGTCGCGTTCAACTACAAGAACGGGCCGGTCGCCGAGCAGCTGGCCAAGGCGGCCCCGGAGGGCATCGACGTCTTCTTCGACAACGTCGGCGGCGAGCACCTGGAGGCGGCGATCGGTGCCCTCAAACTGCACGCGCGGATCGTCCTGTGCGGGATGGTCTCCCAGTACAACGACGAGAAGGTAGTCGGCCCGCGCAACCTGTGGAACCTGTCCGTGACGCGTTCGGACATCCTGGCCTTCATGGTCAGCGAAGAGCTGGACCTCCAGCCGGACTTCGTCCGCGAGGTCGGCGGTTGGCTCGCCGAGGGCAGGCTCCGCTACCGGGAGACCGCGCGGGACGGCCTGGAGAACACCCTGGACGCCTTCCTCGCCATGATGCGGGGCGAGAACGTCGGAAAAATGATCGTCAAGCTCTGAGTCCGCCTCCGTCACGCCGCGACGAGGAGCCTGCCGTGCGCGCGGCGAGGCCCTCGCACGTCAGTCGCAGCGCAAGACCGAAACACCCTGGCGTCACACAGAGCCTGACCCCGACGGCATCACAGAAGCATGGATCGTTTGCGATCACCAACCCCACCTGTTTAACATTATGATCGTAATTTAATGAGTTGGCCCTCTCAGCACGCCACCGACGTTCTGACCTTCATCCCTCTCCACTTCACCAGGAACTTCCCATGGACCTCTCCACCAGCACCGCCCTTGTCACCGGAGCCAACCGGGGCTTCGGCCGCGCGCTCGCGGCCGAACTGCTCAGCCGCGGCGCCACCGTCTACGCCGGCGCCCGCAACCCCGACCAGGTCGACCTGCCGGGCGCCAGGCCGATCGCGCTCGACATCACCGACGCCGCCTCCATCGCGGCCGCGGCCAAGGCCACCGGCGACGTGACCATCCTGGTCAACAACGCGGGATCCTCCACCGGCGCCGACCTGCTGACCGCCGACCTGGACGACATACGCCTGGAGATGGACACCCACTACATCGGCACCCTCTCCGTGGTCCGCGCCTTCGCACCCCAGATCACGGCAAACGGCGGCGGCACGATCCTCAACATCCTGTCCGGCCTGTCCTGGGTCAGCTTCCCGGAATTCGGCGCCTACTGCGCCGCCAAGTCCGCCGAGTGGTCCCTCACCAACACCCTGCGCCTGCAACTCGCCGACCAGCACATCCGGGTCGCCGGCCTGCACGTCGGCTACATGGACACCGACATGGTCCGAACCGTCGACGCGCCCAAGTCCGACCCCGCCGACATCGCCCGGACCGCGATCGACGGCATCGCCGCCGACGCCTACGAGATCCTCGCGGACGACGCCTCCCGCCAGGCGCAGGCCGCCCTCGCCGGAGGCGTCGCCGCGCTCTACCCGCAGCTCCCCTGAGGACAGCCTCCCAGGAATCCGCACCGAGCCCGCCCGGTGCCGATGCTCGCTGTCGCCCGCCATGCCGTCGCCCGCCGGCGTCCACGTCCATTGATCCGTCGCCAAGTACGTCTGCCCAGGGAATGCAGGGAACGCCATGAAACAGCAACGCAAGCAACGGGTTCGGGGCGGCAGCGCCGTCTGGGCCGTGGCCATCACCAGCATGGCCGGCTTCATCACCGCGCTCGACAACCTGATCGTCACCACCGCCCTCCCCTCCATCCGCAAGGACCTCGGCGGCGGCCTCGAAGACCTCGAATGGACAGTCAGCGCCTACACCCTCACCTTCGCCGTCCTGCTCATGTTCGGCGCCTCCCTCGGTGACCGCTTCGGCCGCCGCAGAATGTTCGCCATCGGGCTCGCGATCTTCACCACGGCCTCGGCCGCGGCCGCACTCGCACCGGGGATGGGCGAACTGATCGCCGCACGGGCGGCGCAGGGCGTCGGGTCCGCGATCGTCACGCCGCTGACCCTCACCCTGCTGTCGGCCGCCGTCCCCGCCGCACGGCGCGGCGCGGCGCTGGGTGTCTGGGGCGCGGCCAGCGGCATCGCGGTGGCCACCGGACCGCTCATCGGCGGCACGCTCACCGAGAACCTCTCCTGGCAGTGGATCTTCTGGGTGAACGTCCCCCTCGGCCTGGCCCTGATCCCGCTCGCCCTGCTGCGCCTGAACGAGAGCCACGGCCCGAACCCGACCCTCGACCTCGTCGGCACCGTTCTGGCCAGCGGCGGACTGTTCGGCATCGTCTACGCCCTGGTGCGCGGCAACGCCGACGGCTGGACCAGCACCCCGGTGCTGAGCGGCTTCTTCGCCGGTGCCGCCCTGCTCGTCGGCTTCGTCTTCTACGAACTGCGCGCCAAGCACCCGATGCTGCCGATGCGCCTGTTCCGCTCCCGCTCCTTCAGCG
>JODI01000121.1 GCA_000720805.1 Streptomyces violaceoruber | reverse complement strand
ACCTCTCTATTCGTCGGCAGCGTCAGATGTGTATAAGAGACAGGTGTTTCCTTCCGCGTGTGTTTCGACGAGTCGGAGGAGGCCGGTCAGGTCCTCGGGCCTCAGGTGGGGGTTGAGGAGGGTGGCCTTGAGCCAGAGCCGGCCGTCGAGGCGGGCCCGGCCGAGGACGGCGTGGCCACCGGTGAGGAGGTGTCGGCGTACGGCGGCGACGGCGTCGTCGGTGGCGTCGCGGGGCCGGAACAGGACTGTGCTGATGGTGGGCCGGTCATAGAGGTCGAAGCCGGGGTGGTCGTGGACGAGGGCGGCGAGGGTGTGGGCGTGTTCGCAGACCTGGTCGACGAGGGTGCCGAGGCCGGTGCGGCCGAGTGTTTTGAGGGTGACGGCGATTTTGAGGATGTCGGGGCGGCGGCTGGTGCGCAGGGAGCGGCCGAGGAGGTCGGGCAGGCCGGCTTCGGTGTCGTCGTCGGCGTTGAGGTAGTCGGCGCGCTGGTCGAGGGCGGTGAGGTCGCCGGGGTGGGTGACGGCGAGGAGGCCTGCGGCGATGGGTTGCCAGCCGAGTTTGTGCAGGTCGAGGGTGATGGTGTGGGCGGCGTCGAGGCCGGCGAGTTTGGGGCGGTGGCGGTCGCTGAAGAGGAGGCCTGCGCCGTAGGCGGCGTCGATGTGGAGGCGGGCGCCGTGTGCGCGGCATCGGGCGGCGATTTCGGGGAGGGGGTCGATGAGGCCGGCGTCGGTGGTGCCGGCGGTGGCGGCGACCAGGAGGGGGCCGGGCAGGGTGGTGAGGGCGTCGTCGAGGGCGGCGGGGTCGAGGGTGCCGGCGGGGGCGGGTACGACGACGGGGTCGGGCAGTCCGAGGAGCCAGGCGGCGCGGGGCAGGGAGTGGTGGGCGTTGGCGCCGTGGAGGAGCCTGATGTCGGTGCCGTGGGTGGTGCGGGCGCTTTCGCGGGCGAGGAGGAGGGCGAGGTGGTTGGCTTCGGTGCCGCCGGTGGTGACGAGGGCGTCGGTGGCTCCGGCCTGGTGGGCGAGGGCTTGTGTGACCAGGGTTTCGAGGGCGGAGGCGGCCGGGGCCTGGTCCCAGGAGTCGAGGGACGGGTTGAGGGCGGCGGCGGCGAGGTCGGCGGCGGTGGCGACGGCGAGGGGCGGGCAGTGCAGGTGGGCGGCGCAGTGGGGGTGGGCGGGGTCGGCGGAGCCTTCGGCGAGGGTGTGGACGAGGCGTCGTAGGGCGTCGGGGTCGCCTTCGTCGGGCAGTACGTCGCCGATCGCGTCCCGTATCCGGGCGGTGACCGTGTGGGGGCCGCCTGCGGGCAGGGGGCCGCCGCGGGCGAGGGTGCCGTCGTGGAGCGCGTCGAGGACGGTGTGGAGCAACGGGCGCAGGGCGTGGGGGCCTTGGGGGCCGGAGGCGAGGCTCGGTGTGCTCATGGGTGGGTCCTCCGGGCGCTGGGGCGGAGTGAGTTCCAGCTGGTACGCGTATGCGTGCTCGCGTCCGGAAAGCCCAACGAGGGAAACCCGCAGGGGGGTACGAGGCGCTGCGTGGGATCACGCCTCTGTGTCTGCTCGCGCCGGTGTGGCGGGGCCGCTTGTCTTTACGGGGCCACGTCTCCGTACGGTCCCGCACCTCCGCACGGCCCCGCACCGCCTCACGGGCCCGCACCTCCGTACGACCCCGCGCCGCCTCACGGGCCCGCGCCCCCTTACAGGCCGCACCCCCTTACAGGCCCGCGTCTCCGTACGGCCCAGCGTCTCCGTACGACCCCGCACCTCCGTAGGGGCCCGCGCCGCCTCACACACCCGCCCCCCTTACGGCCCCGCGTCTCCACGCCCGGCGCCCGGCGCCCGCGTTCTCGCCTCCCCGTGTCCTGTCGGGTCGTTCTCCCCCTGCCTGGCTTCCCCGCCCTGTCCTAGCCTTCCCTGACCTTCAGTGCCCGCCTCAGGTCGTCCAGTTGGTCGGCGATCTTGCGGTGCAGTGCCGGGATCGGGTCGCCGTCGCGCAGGCACTGTTCGCCCAGGTGCAGGGTGTCGGTGTCGACGGCGTGGGCGGGGAAGGCCCAGCGGCCGGCGGCGTCGGCCATGGCGGGGCCCCGGCGGGCGGCGACGGTGACGGCGTCCTGGAAGTAGCGGGGTACGTACTCGCGTACGAGGTCGGCCTGTTCGGGCTGCCAGAAGCCCTGGGCGGTGGCGGTGAAAAGGTAGTTGGAGAGGTCGTCGGTGGTGAACATCGATGCCCACGCCCTGGCCTTGGTGTCGGCGTCGGGCAGGGCGGCGCGGCAGCGGGCGGCACCTTCCTGGCCGGCGGCGGACGGGTCGCGTTCGAGTTCGGCGGCGATGGCGCTCTCGTCGGTGGCGCCGAGGACGGCGAGGCGGGCCAGGACGCGCCAGCGCAGTTCGGGGTCGAGTTCGGGTCCGCCGGGCACGGTGCCGTCGGCGAGCCAGGCGGCGATGGTGTCGGGGTGGGCGGCGACGTCGATGTGGTGGCGGACGGCGATCAGGCGCAGGCCGGGGTTGTCGCCGTCCTCGGTGCGGCGCATGAGGTCGCGGCACAGGGCGGTGAGGGTGGCCAGGGCGGCGGGCCGTTGGTCGGGGGTGACGTAGCGGCCGGCGACCTGGGTGGTGGCGAAGACGAGGACGCCTTGGACGAGGGCGAGGTCCGTCTCGTACGGCAGG
Source organism: Streptomyces violaceoruber (assembly GCA_000720805.1). Taxonomy (GTDB): domain Bacteria; phylum Actinomycetota; class Actinomycetes; order Streptomycetales; family Streptomycetaceae; genus Streptomyces; species Streptomyces cellulosae_A. The sequence continues at coordinate 16,372 of JODI01000121.1, read as the reverse complement.
TGGGTGCGGGCGGCGTCCAGGTAGGCGGTGGCGGGGAGGTGGCCGTCGCGGACGGCGTCCCTGAGGGCGTTCCAGACGACGGCGCGGGTGAGGGGTTCCGGCAGGCCGGACAGGGCCTTGCTGACGGTCGTGAAGGATTCGGGGTCGAAGCGGATCTTGGCGTAGGTGAGGTCGCCGTCGTTGAGGAGGAGCAGGGCGGGCCGCTTGCCGATGGGGTGAGGCTCACCGGATGCGGTCTGGGGGATGTCGAGGTCGAGGCGTTCGCGCAGGACGAGGTGGCGCCCTTCGTCGGCGACGTCCTGGTCGTAGAGGCCGACGGCGATGCGGTGGGGGCGGCTGCCGGTGTGGTCGACGGTGAGGGTGCAGGTGCCGCCGTCGGGGGTGATGTGCGGGGTGAGGGCGTCGACGCCGGTGGTGCGCAGCCAGGCGTCGGCCCAGGCGTGGACGTCGCGGTCGGTGTGGGCGGCGAGGGAGTCGACGAAGTCGGCGAGGGTGGCGTTGGCGAAGCGGTGGCGGGTGAAGTGGGTGTTGATGCCGGCGAGGAAGTCCTTCTCGCCGAGCCAGGCCACCAACTGCCTCAGTGCGGAGGCGCCCTTGGCGTAGGAGATGCCGTCGAAGTTGAGTAGTGCCGAGGCGGTGTCGTCGACGGCTTCGGGGGCGACGGGGTGGGTGGAGGGGCGCTGGTCGGCGTCGTAGCCCCAGGCTTTGCGGGAGACGCCGAAGTCGGTCCAGGTGTCGGTGAAGCGGGTGGCTTCGGCGGTGGTCTGGTAGCCCATGTACTCGGCGAAGGACTCGTTGAGCCAGATGTCGTCCCACCAGCGCAGGGTGACGAGGTTGCCGAACCACATGTGGGCCATTTCGTGGGCGACGGTGATGGCTCGCCGCTGCCGTTCGGTGTCGGTGACGGCGGAGCGGAAGACGTACTCGTCGCGGAAGGTGACCAGGCCGGGGTTCTCCATGGCGCCGGCGTTGAACTCGGGGACGAAGGCCTGGTCGTAGGAGTCGAAGGGGTAGGGCTCCTCGAACTTCTCGTGGTAGTGGTCGTAGCACTGGCGGGTGATGTCGAGGAGTTCGTCGGCGTCCGCGTCGAGGTGGCGGGCCAGGGAGCGGCGGCAGTGGATGCCGAAGGGCAGGCCGCGGTGTTCGGTGCGTACGGAGTGCCAGGGGCCGGCGGCGACGGCGACGAGGTAGGTGGAGATGAGCGGGGTGGGGGCGGCCTGCCAGCGGCCGTCGCCGAGGTGGTCGGTGATGCTGTTGGCGAGGACCGTCCAGTCCGCGGGGGCGGTCACCGTCAGGTCGAAGACGGCTTTGAGGTCGGGCTGGTCGAAGGCGGCGAAGACGCGCTGGACGTCGTCCATGAAGAGCTGGGTGTAGACGTAGGTCTCGCCGTCGGTGGGGTCGGTGAAGCGGTGCATGCCCTCGCCGGTGCGGGAGTAGCGCATCTCGGCGTCGACGCGTAGTTCGTGCTCGCCGGGGGTGAGGTTCTTCAGCGGCAGCCGGTTCTCGTTCAGGGCGTCCGGGTCGAGGGGCTGTCCGTCGAGGGTGACGGAGCGCAGGGTGGCGGGCTTGAGCTCGACGAAGGTGTCCGTGGCGTCCTGGTCCGCACGTACGGTGAACGCGATGACGGTGCGGGAGTCGAAGGTGTCGTCCCCGGCGGTCAGATCGAGGTCGATCGTGTAGCGGTGGACGTCGAGGAGCCTGGCACGGGTCTGCGCTTCGTCGCGCGTCAGTACGGACATGCAGGCCATGCTGCCTGATGGTGTGGGCACGGCACAGGGGCGGATCGGTATACGCGCCCTATGTCCGGTCCCGTTCGAGCTTGCCGTTGTGCGCCCCCTGCGCCCGTTGGAGTGGGACTCGGGTGTCCGGGTGGGGCAGGGCGGGTCGCCGGGGTGGTTCGTCGGCTTCGGTGTGGTCTGCGTGGTCCCCGTTGTCCCCGTTGTCCCCGTTGTCCCTGTTGTCCCCGTGGCCCCCGTGGTCCCCGTGGTCCCCGTGGTCCTTGACGAGGGCGCGTAGGGCGCGCACCTCGTGTTCGAGGGCGAGGTGGCGCTGGTGGGTGTCGAACAGGTAGCGGACCTTGGTGCGCAGGGCCCAGGGGTCGATGGGTTTCATGAGGAGGTCGGCGACGCCGAGGGCGAAGGCGGCGGTGGTGAGGTCGTGGTCCGGGCCGAAGCCGGTGAGCAGGATGACGGGAATGTGCTGGGTCTGTTCCACGCGGCGCATGTAGCGCACGACGTCGAGGCCGCTGACCGCGGGCATGCGTACGTCGAGCAGGAGGAGGCCGACTTGTCCGCGCAGCACCTGTTTGAGGGCTTCGTCGCCGCTGGTGGCGCGGCCCAGCCGGTAGCCCAGCGGGGCCAGGGCGCTCTCCAGCGCGTACAGGGTGTCCTCGTGGTCGTCGACGATGAGGATCCTGGCATCCGACGGCATGGCCCGACGTCCCTCCCTCGTGGACAGCCCAGCTTATGTCCGAAAAGCTGACGGTGAGTGCTTGTCAGCTGACAAGGAGTGCACAGCGCAGCATGTCGCTCCAGAGCTCGTGTGTCACGTGTTCGGGGGCGTCTGGGGTGGTCAATTCGCCAGGGGTGTCGAGCCGTTGATCGTGTCCTCGGCGATCCGCTCGTGGTGTCTGATCACTTCGGCGATGATGAAGTTGAGGAATTTCTCGGCGAAGGCCGGGTCGAGTTTGGCGTTCTCGGCCAGGCTGCGCAGGCGTTCGATCTGGCGGGCCTCGCGGCCGGGGTCGGCGGGCGGCAGCTGGTGGCGGGCTTTGAGGTGGCCGACCTGCTGGGTGCACTTGAAGCGTTCGGCGAGCATGTGGATGACGGCCGCGTCGATGTTGTCGATGCTGTCGCGCAGGCGGGTGAGTTCCTCGCGGACGGCGGGGTCGACGTCCGGGGTGTTGCTGGTGGTCATGGGCGACCACATTACGGGGCGTGCGGGCGTTCGATCATGGGTGGATCGGCGGGGTCGGGGACCTGGTTGCTCCAGCCGCCGTGGACGGTGCGGCCCTGCTGGGCGCGGAAGCGGACGGGGGCCATGCCGACGCGGCGGGTGAACAGGCGGGAGAAGTAGGCGGGGTCGTCGTAGCCGACGCGGCGGGCGACGGCGGCGACGGGCAGTTCGGTGGCGGCGAGGAGTTCCTTGGCGCGGCCGAGGCGGATGCCGAGGAGGTAGTCCTTGGGGCTGCAGCCGGCGCCGCGGCGGACGGCGGTGCGCAGTTCGGCGGGTGTCATGCCGTGCCGGGTGGCGTGGTCGGCGACCGACAGGGGCAGGCACGCGTCGCGGGCGAGTGCTTTGAGGACCTGGTCGCCGTCGGGGGCGAGGTCTGCGCGGGCGCGGCGCAGGGCGACGAGGAGTTCGTGGACGGCGGCGCCGGTCTCCACTTCCAGGAGCGGGTTGTCGCGGCGGGCGGCGCGGGCGATGCGGGCGATGACGGCGCGTGGGCCGGTGGCGTCGGACAGGGGCACGACGGGCCGGCCGGGTTCGATGTAGCCGAGTGCGGTGTACGTGGCGGTGGCGGGTCCGGAGAAGTCGACGAAGCCCTCGTCCCAGCCGGCGCCCGGGTCGGGTGCGTAGTGGTGGGGGACGCCGGGGGTGAGCCACAGCAGGGCGGGTGCGGTGACGGTGGTGCGGCGGCCGTCGGGGCTCAGGTACCAGCCGGTGCCCGTGGTGATCACGACGGCGACGTGGTGGTCGAGGGTGCGGGGGCCGACGGTGGGCAGGGCGCCGTACTGGAGGCCGACGCCGAGGCAGACGAGGCCGAGCCGGTGGTGGGTGGGGCCGGGCGTGAAGAACCGCATCCAGGTGTGGTACATCGGCGATTCCCCTTGGGTGTCCGAGCCGCCGTTTGAGTCCAAGCAGGGCCGATCTTTGTCCATGGACGGTGATCGCCGCCAGGGGTGAGGGTGGGGCGTATGAGCGAGTTCAGGGTGGGGGACGCGGACTTCGTACTGGACGGGCGTCCGGTGCGGCTGTTGTCCGGGGCGCTGCACTACTTCCGGGTGCACGAGGCGTTGTGGGGGCACCGGTTGGCGATGCTGCGGGCGATGGGCCTCAACTGTGTGGAGACGTACGTGCCGTGGAACCTGCACGAACCGCGTCCCGGCGACTTCCGGGACGTGGCGGCGCTGGGGCGGTTCCTGGACGCGGCCGGCCGGGCGGGGCTGTGGGCGGTCGTGCGGCCTGGGCCGTACATCTGCGCGGAGTGGGAGAACGGGGGGCTGCCGCACTGGCTGCCGGGGCGTCGGCGCACCAGCGACGAGGGTTTTCTGGGGCCGGTGGAGCGCTGGTTCCGGCGGTTGCTGGGGGAGGTCGTGCCGCGGCAGATCGACCGGGGCGGGCCGGTGCTGTTGGTGCAGGTCGAGAACGAGTACGGCAGTTACGGCTCGGACGGGCGCTATCTGGAGCGCCTGGCCGGTCTGCTGCGCGCGGAGGGCGTCACCGTCCCGCTGGTCACGTCGGACGGTGCGGAGGACCACATGCTCACCGGTGGTTCGCTGCCCGGGGTGCTCGCCACGGTGAACTTCGGCTCCCACGCGCGTGGGGCGTTCGAGACGCTGCGCCGGCATCGCGGTTCCGGGCCGCTCATGTGCATGGAGTTCTGGTGCGGCTGGTTCGACCACTGGGGCGGCGAGCACGCGGTGCGGGATGCGCGGGAGGCCGCGGCGACGCTGCGGGAGATCCTGGAGTGCGGGGCCTCGGTGAACCTGTACATGGCGCACGGGGGGACGACCTTCGGCGGCTGGGCGGGCGCCAATCGGGGTGGTGAGCTGCACGAGGGGCCGCTGGAGCCGGACGTGACGTCGTACGACTACGGTGCCCCGGTCGACGAGTTCGGTCACCCGACGGAGATGTTCTGGTGTTTCCGTGAGGTCCTCGCCGAGTACGCCGACGGCCCGCTGCCGGCTCCCCCTGCTCCGCCGCCGGCGTTGGCGGCGCCGGCGGAGGTGGCCCTGACGGGGTGGGCGCCCCTGGCCGCCGTACTCGACGTGCTCGGCGGCCCTCAGGTCTCGGCTCCGGTGCCGCCGACTTTCGAGGAGCTGGATGTCGACCGGGGGGTGGTGCGTTACGAGGTGGGCGTGCCGGGGCCGCGGCGGCCCTATCCGCTGGCGGTGCGGGGGCTGCGGGATCTGGCGGTGGTGTACGTCGACGGGCGGCGGGCCGGGACGCTCACCGAGGAGGAGGACCGTCTCGAGGAGATGGTCGCGGGGCACGCGCGCGTGGAGCTGTGGGTGGAGTCCCTGGGGAGGGTCAACTACGGGCCGCGGACCGGCGAACCGAAGGGGATCACCGGGGGGCTGCTGCACGAGCGGCAGTATCTGCACGGGGTCCGCGCGCGGGGGCTGCGGCTGGACGCTTTGGACGACGTCACGCCGGTCGCGTTCGGGGCGCTGCCCGGGGACGGCGGCCCGGGTCTGTACCGGGGCACGGTCACGGTCGCCGGTGCCGGGGACGCCTGCCTGGAGCTGCCGGGCTGGACGCGCGGCTTCGTGTGGATCAACGGCTTCAACCTGGGCCGCTACTGGTCGGCGGGCCCGCAGCGGTCGTTGTACGTGCCGGGTCCGGTGCTGCGGGAGGGCGTCAACGACGTGTGGGTGCTGGAGTTCGAGGAGGCCGCGCTCGGGCCTCGGCTCCGGGCCCGGTGACACGACCGGCACGGTCATGTCGGTCGTCGCCGTGTCCCCGTAGAGTCGCCGTGTCCCCGTAGAGTGGAACCGGGTTCAGGGCGTCTTGGGGGTATACGGGCGTGGCGAACGACGGACCGGTCGAGCACGGCTACCCGCACCTGGAGACGGTACGGGCCGCCATCACCGCGCTGTACAGGCGGTTGTCGTACGACACCATCCAGACGTTCGCGACCAGTGTGGCCCCCGTCGACGTGGCGTTCTGCGACACCGACGACCTGTATCTGGGGGCGCAGCGGGTGGCGCGTGAGCTGGTGCGGCACTACCGGCTGCCGGACGCGCGGATGGTGGTGGGTTTCCGGGAGATGACCCACGCGGCGAACGTCGAGCTCACCGCCGGGCCCGAGTACTTCATCGAGCTGAACGACCGGTTCCGCACGCACCGCCGGGACATCGGCGCGGCCCTCGCGCACGAGGTGATGCACGTCTATCTGCACCGCCTGGACCTCTCCTTCCCCGGCATGCGCGACAACGAGATCCTCACCGACACGGCGACGACCTACCTGGGCGCGGGGTGGCTGCTCCTGGACGCCTTCCGCGAGGACGCGGTGTCCTCGCAGAAGCTGGGGTACCTCACCCCGGAGGAGTTCGGGTACGTCCTCGCCAAGCGGGCCCTGGTCTTCGGCGAGGACCCGTCGGTGTGGTTCACCAGCCCGCAGGCCTACTCGGCGTACGTCAAGGGCATGGCGCGGGCCCGCGAGGACGAACAGCAGCCTCCCCTGACGGCGGCCGGGTGGGCGGGCCGGCGCCGCTACGCCCGCGACCGCCGGCACGCGGACGGTCCCGGCCCGCAGCCGGGGGTCCCTTACACCTTCACCCCGGACGTGGGCGGGCGATTGCGGGTGTCCTTTCCCTGCCCGACCTGCCATCAGCGGATCAGGGTGCCGGTGCGGGGCCGGGTCCGGGCGCGGTGTGCGCTGTGCCGGACGGTGCTGGAGTGCGACACGTAGGCCGCGTGTACCGCCCCGGGGCTCCCCGGGCCCTGGGCTCACCTGGGCCGCGAGGCCGGTCTACGCCCCGTACGCCGCCCCCGGGGCCTCCGCCTGCGCCAGCAGCTTCAGTGCCGTCTCCCCCGCCTCGGCCGGGCTCCACCGTGCCCCCTTGTCGGCGCTCGGGCCCGGCCGCCAGCCCTCCATGACCGTGATGCGGCCGCCCTCCGCCTCGAAGACGCGCCCGGTGACGCCGGCGCTCGCCGCCGAGCCCAGCCAGACCACCAGCGGCGAGACGTTCTCCGGGGCCATCGCGTCGAAGCCGGTGTCGGGGGCGGTCATGGTCTCGGCGAAGGTGCGTTCCGTCATCCGGGTGCGGGCCGCGGGCGCGAGGGCGTTGACCTGGACGCCGTAGCGGCGCAGTTCGGCGGCCGCGACCAGGGTCAGAGCGATGATCCCGGCCTTGGCGGCGCTGTAGTTCCCCTGCCCCACGGAGCCCAGCAGTCCCGCGCCGCTGCTGGTGTTGACGATCCGCGCGGCAGGTGTCCGCCCGGCCTTCGTCTCCGTCCGCCAGTGCGCCGCGGCGTGCTTCAGCGGCAGGAAGTGTCCCTTGAGGTGGACGCGCAGGACCGCGTCCCAGTCGTCCTCGTCGAGGTTGACGAGCATGCGGTCGCGCAGGAAGCCGGCGTTGTTGACAAGGGTGTCGAGACGGCCGTACGTCTCCACGGCGGTCCGGATCAGGGCGGCGGCGCCCTCGCTCGTGGCGATGTCGCCGCCGTGGGCGACCGCCTCGCCGCCCGCCGCCCGGATCTGCGCGGCCACCCGTTCGGCGGGGCTCTCGGCGCCGGGGGTGCCGTCCAGGCCGACTCCGAGGTCGTTGACGACGAGCCGGGCGCCCTCGGCGGCGAACGCGAGGGCGTGGGCGCGGCCGAGTCCGCGGCCCGCGCCGGTGATCACGACGACCCGTCCGTCACAGAGTCCGCTCATGGCCTGCCTCCTTGCGGGTGGTCTTGTTGGCGGTCGCGGCGTCCAGGAACGCGGGCCGCTCGCCGCCGCCGTGGACGAGCAGACCGGCTCCGGTGATGTAGGCGGCGGCGTCGGAGGCGAGGAAGACCGCCGCCGCGCCGACGTCGGACGGGTCGGCGAGGCGGCCGAGGGGGACGGTGCGGGCGACGGCGGCGACGCCGTCCTCGTCGCCGTAGTGGAGGGGGGAGGACTCCGTGCGGACCATGCCGACGACGAGGGTGTTGACGCGGACCTGCGGGGCCCACTCCACGGCCATCGAGCGGGCCAGGTTCTCCAGGCCCGCCTTGGCCGCCCCGTACGCGGCCGAGCCGGGCGAGGGGCGGCTGCCGCTGACGCTGCCGATCATGACGATGGAACCCCGGGTCCGTTTCAGGTGCTCGTACGCGGCGAGCGAGGCCGTCAGCGGGGCGAGGAGGTTGAGTTCGACGACCCGGGCGTGGCGTTCGGCGTCCGCGTCGGCGAGGAGCCGGTAGGGGGTGCCGCCCGCGTTGTTGACGAGGACGTCGAGGCGGGGCAGGGCGGCGAACAAGTCCCGTACGGCGGACGGGTCCCGCAGGTCGACGGCGACGAACCGGGTTCCCTCGACGGGTTTCCCGGGCGCTCCGCGCGCGCAGACCACGACCTCGGCGCCGGCCGCGACGAAGGCCCGCGCGATGCCGGCGCCGACGCCGCGGGTGCCGCCCGTGACGACCGCGACCTTCCCGTTCAGCTCCATTCGCCGCTACCCTTCACCTAACAAACGTTTGGTGGAAAGGTAGCTGATGCGCCCATGGGTGTCTCCACCTCGTCCCCGGAAAAGGGGATTTCCGTCTCGTCCCCGGCCGACGGTGTCCGCGTCGTCACGGTCGACGTCCCGCCGGTGAACGCGTTGCCGGTGCGCGGCTGGTTCGCGCTGGCCGACGCCGTCCGCGCGGCCGGCCGGGACAGCGGGGCGCGCTGTGTGGTGCTGGCCGCCGAGGGGCGGGGGTTCAACGCGGGCGTGGACATCAAGGAGATCCAGGCGCGGGGGCGGGGCGCGCTGGTCGGGGCCAACCGCGGCTGCTTCGAGGCCTTCGCGGCGGTGTACGAGTGCGAGGTGCCCGTGGTGGCGGCGGTACAGGGCTTCTGTCTGGGCGGCGGGGTCGGGCTGGTGGGGAACGCGGACGCGGTCGTCGCCAGCGAGGACGCCACGTTCGGCCTGCCCGAGCTGGACCGGGGGGCGCTGGGCGCCGCCACCCATCTGTCCCGGCTGGTCCCGCAGCATCTGATGCGCACCCTGTACTACACCTCGCGCACGGTCAGCGCGGCCGAGCTGCGGGCGCACGGGTCGGTGTGGCGGGTGGTGCCACGCCCGGAACTGGAGTCGGCCGCCCTGGAGTTGGCCCGGGAGATCGCCGCCAAGGACGGGGAGCTGATCCGGCTGGCCAAGGCCGCCCTCAACGGCATCGACCCGGTGGACGTGCGCCGCAGCTACCGCTTCGAACAGGGCTTCACCTTCGAGGCCGACCTGACCGGTGCGGCCGGCCGGGTGCGCGACGACTTCGGCAAGGAGGCCACCGAGTGAGCGACAAGACCATGTCGGCCGAGGAGGCCGTCGGTCGCCTGGAGAGCGGCATGACCCTCGGCATCGGCGGCTGGGGCTCCCGGCGCAAGCCGATGGCGCTGGTCAGAGCACTGCTCCGGTCCCAGATCACGGACCTCACGGTCATCTCGTACGGCGGTCCGGACGTCGGCATGCTGGCCGCGGCCGGCCGGATCCGCACGTTGGTCACCGCGTTCGTCACCCTCGACTCCATCCCCCTGGAACCGCACTACCGGGCGGCCCGCGAGCGCGGCGTCCTCGACCTCATGGAGATCGACGAGGCGATGTTCCTGTGGGGGCTGCGGGCGGCGGCGAACCGGCTGCCGTTCCTGCCGGTGCGGGCCGGGATCGGTTCGGACGTGATGCGGGTCAACCCCGGCCTGCGGACGGTGACATCGCCGTACGAGGACGGGGAGACGTTCGTCGCGGTGCCGGCGCTGCGGATGGACGCCGCCCTGGTGCACGTCAGCCGCGCGGACCGGCGGGGCAACGGCCAGTACCTGGGCCCCGACCCGTACTTCGACGACCTGTTCTGCGAGGCAGCCGACACCGCGTACGTTTCCTGCGAGCGGATCGTGGACACGTCCGAGCTGACCAAGGAGGCCGCCCCGCAGTCCCTGCTGGTCAAACGGCACACGGTCACCGGTGTCGTCGAGGCCCCGAACGGCGCCCACTTCACGTCCTGCGCCCCCGACTACGGGCGGGACGAGGCGTTCCAGAAGCGGTACGCGACCACGCCGTGGGCCCAGTTCGCGGCGCGGTTCCTCGACGGGGACGAGCAGGCCTATCAGTCGGCTGTCAGGTCGGCCGCCGGGGAGGCGACATGACCGCCGTCAGCCGCGCCGAGTACTGCGTGATCGCCTGCGCCGAGGCCTGGCGGGACGCGGGCGAGATCCTCGCCAGTCCCATGGGCCTGATCCCCTCCGTCGGTGCCCGTCTGGCCCGCAGCACCTTTTCCCCGGACCTCCTGCTGACCGACGGCGAGGCGATGCTCGTCGCCCCGGACGGCACCGTCGAGGGCTGGCTGCCCTACCGCCAGCACCTCACCCTGGTCACCGGCGGCCGACGGCACGTGATGATGGGCGCGAGCCAGATCGATCGGTACGGCAACCAGAACATCTCCTGCATCGGCGACTGGGCGAGGCCGAAGCGGCAGCTGCTCGGGGTGCGGGGAGCCTCCGTCAACACCCTCAACAACCCGACCAGTTACTGGATCCCCAGGCACTCCCGGCGGGTCTTCGTCGAACGTGTCGACCTGGTGTGCGGAGTGGGGTACGACCATGCCGCCGAGCATCCGGAAACGGCCCGCTTCCACCGCGTCCCCCGGGTCGTCTCCGACCTCGGTGTCTTCGACTTCGCCACCCCGGACCACTCGATGCGGCTGGCCTCGCTGCACCCGGGCGTCACCGTGGACCAGGTCAGGGAGGCGACCGGCTTCGAGCTGACCGTGCCGAACGAGGTGCCGTACACCCGTGAACCGACGGACCGGGAGCTGGAGTTGATCCGCGAGGTGATCGATCCGGGGAAGACCCGGGCCCGTGAGGTGCCGGATCGGGAGGCCGGCTGATGGAGACCCCGCTCACCCGGCTGATCGGCGTCCGCCACCCCCTCGTGCAGACCGGGATGGGCTGGGTGGCGGGCCCCCGCCTGGTCTCCGCGACGGCGAACGCCGGGGCACTGGGCATCCTGGCCTCCGCGACGATGACCCCCGCCCGGCTGCGGGAGGCGATCCGCGAGGTGAGGTCCCGCACCAACGCGCCCTTCGGGGTCAACCTGCGGGCCGACGCGGCCGACGCCGGCGACCGGGTGCGGATCATGATCGAGGAGGGTGTGCGGGTGGCGTCCTTCGCCCTCGCGCCCTCCCCCGGCCTGATCGCCGAGCTCAAGGAGGCGGGCGTCGTCGTCATCCCGTCCATCGGCGCCCGCCGGCACGCCGAGAAGGTCGCCGCGTGGGGCGCGGACGCGGTGATCGTGCAGGGCGGCGAGGGCGGCGGCCACACCGGGGACGTGGCGACGACGGTGCTGTTGCCGCAGGTGGTGGACGCGGTGGACATCCCGGTCGTGGCGGCCGGCGGCTTCTTCGACGGACGCGGCCTGGTCGCCGCGCTGGCCTACGGGGCGGCCGGCGTCGCCATGGGCACGCGGTTCCTGCTCACCTCGGACTCGACGGTCCCGGACGCGGTGAAGGCCCGGTATCTGGCGGCGACGGTCAGGGACGTGACGGTGACGCGGGCCGTGGACGGCCTGCCGCACCGCATGCTGCGCACGGAACTGGTCGACGCCCTGGAGTCCTTTGGCCGCGCCCGAACCCTGCTGCACTCCGTCCGCCGGGCAGCCGGCTTCCGCAGGCTCTCCGGGCTCACCTGGCGGCAGCTGGTCCGCGACGGCCTGGCCATGAAGCACGGCAAGGACCTGACGTGGAGCCAGGTGCTGCTCGCCGCGAACACGCCGATGCTGCTCAGGTCCGCGATGGTGGACGGCCGTACGGATCTCGGGGTGATGGCCTCCGGGCAGGTCGCCGGGGTGATCGACGACCTGCCGTCGTGCGCGGAACTGGTGGAGCGGATCATGAAGGAGGCGGAGGAGACACGGGAGAGGCTGCGCGCCTGTGCCTGAGCGTCACAGGCGCGGGGCCGCGCGTCTGTGTCCGGGCGTCACAGGCGTTGGGCCGCGCGTCTGTGTCCGGGCGTCACAGGCGCCGGCGCCCGTCACACGGCCGGCCTCTCACCCCGCTCCCCCGCCCCCGCTCTTCCGCTCCCCGCCCCTCACAGCCTCTCGATGATCGTCACATTGGCCTGCCCGCCGCCCTCGCACATCGTCTGCAGCCCGAACCGGCCTCCGGTCCGCTCCAGTTCGTGCAGCAAGGTCGTCATGAGTTTGACGCCGGTCGCGCCCAGCGGATGCCCCAGCGCGATCGCGCCGCCGTTGACGTTGACCTTGTCGGGGTTCGCGCCGGTCTCCTTCAGCCAGGCCAGGACGACCGGGGCGAAGGCCTCGTTGATCTCGACGAGGTCGATGTCGTCGAGGCTGAGGCCGGTCTTCTTCAGGGCGTGGGCGGTGGCCGGTATCGGCGCGGTCAGCATGCGGATCGGGTCCTCGCCGCGTACGGAGAGGTGGTGCACGCGCGCGCGGGGCCGCAGCCCGTGTTCGCGCACGGCCCGCTCGGAGGCCAGCAGCATGGCCGCCGCCCCGTCGGAGACCTGCGAGGAGCAGGCGGCGGTGACCGTGCCGCCGTCGATGACCGGCTTCAGCGCGGCCATCTTCTCCAGCGAGGTGTCCCGGCGCGGACCCTCGTCGACGGCGACCTGACCGTACGGCACGATCTCCCGCTCGAAGCGCCCCTCGTCGATGGCCCGCAGCGCCCGCCGGTGCGAGCGCAGCGCGAACTCCTCCTGGTCCTGCCTGCTGATGCCCCACTTCCCGGCGATCATCTCGGCGCCGACGAACTGGTTCACCGCCCGGTCCCCGTACCGCGCCCGCCAGCCCTCGCTGCCCGCGAACGGGCCCTCGGTGAACCCGAGGGGCTCGGCGGCCTGCCGGGTCGCGAAGGCGATCGGGATCTGCGACATGTTCTGCACACCGCCCGCGACCACCACGTCCTGCGTCCCCGACAGCACGCCCTGCGCGGCGAAGTGCACGGCCTGCTGCGAGGAGCCGCACTGCCGGTCCACCGTCACGCCCGGTACCTCCTCGGGCAGCCCGGCCGCCAGCCAGCAGGTCCGCGCGATGTCCCCGGCCTGCGGCCCCACGGCGTCCAGACAGCCGAAGACGACGTCCTCCACGGCGGCCGGATCGACCCCGGCCCGCGCGACCAGCTCCTTCAGCACATGCGCGCCGAGATCGGCCGGGTGGACGGCGCTCAGTCCTCCCCCGCGCCGCCCGACGGGCGTACGGACCGCTTCGACGATGTAGGCCTCGGCCATGGCAACTCCCTCACAGGAAAGGGCTATTCGCGTACGGCGATCCCGTCCAGCACCATCGACAGGTACTGCCGGGCGATCTCCTCCGGACTGTGCTGTCCGCCGGGCCGGTACCAGGACGCGGCGACCCACACCGTGTCGCGCACGAACCGGTAGGTGAGCCTCACGTCGAGGTCGGACCGGAACACCTCGGCGGCGACCCCGCGCTCCAGCGTGGACAGCCAGGCCTTCTCGAACTTGCGCTGGGACTCGGCGAGGAACGCGAACCGTTCCTGCGCGACGAGCTGCTTGCTCTCCTTCTGGTAGATCGCGACGGCGGCGCGGTGCCGGTCGATCTCCCGGAACGACTCGGTGACCAGGGCTTCGAGGGTCTCGCGCGGGCCGAGTTCGGCGCCCAGGACGGTGTCGTAGCCGTCCCAGAGCTCGTCGAGGAAGGTCCGCAGGATCTCCTCCAGCATCGATTCCTTGGAGTCGAAGTGGTAGTAGAGACTGCCCGCGAGCATGCCCGCGTGGTCCGCGATCTTGCGTACGGTGGTGGCGTTGTAGCCCTGCTCGGCGAAGACCTCGGCGGCGGTGTCGAGGAGTTCGCGGCGGCGGGCAGGCGTGGCGGTCACCTGGGGCTTCTTCTTCGTAGGCACGGATCCATTGTCGGCTGCTCCGGTCGTCAGGCGTGCTGGCTGCTGACGGAGACGATCTCGCCCGTCATGTACGAGGAGTAGCCCGACGCCAGGAACACGATCACGTTGGCCACCTCCCAGGGCTCGGCGTACCGTCCGAAGGCCTCGCGCGCGGTCAGCTCCTCCAGCAGTTCGGGGGAGGTGACCTTCACCAGGTGCGGATGCATGGCAAGGCTCGGCGAGACGGCGTTCACCCGCACCCCGTACCCGGCCGCCTCGATCGCCGCGCACCGGGTCAGCGCCATCACGCCCGCCTTGGCGGCGGCGTAGTGCGCCTGCCCGGCCTGGGCCCGCCAGCCGACGACGGAGGCGTTGTTGACGATCACTCCGCCGTCCGGGCTCGCGCGAAACGACCGCAACGCCGCGCGCGTGCACCGGAACGTACCGTTCAGCGTCACGTCCAGCACCCGGGACCACTGCTCGTCGGTCATGTCGACGAGCTCCGCGGTCCCGCCCAGGCCGGCGTTGTTGACCACGATGTCGAGGCGCCCGTGCTCGCGCACCGCCGTGTCGAACAGCGTCCGCACCTGGCCCTCGTCGGTGACGTCGCACGGCACCGCGCCCACCGCGTCCGCTCCGAACTCGCCGGCCAGCTCGGCCTCGTACTCCTTGAGCCGCCGCGCGTGCGCGTCGCTGATCAGCACGCGCGCGCCCTCCTCCAGGAAGCGGCGTGCGGTCGCCCCGCCGATCCCGGCGCCCGCGGCGGCCGTGACGACCGCGGTACGTCCGCTCAGCAGCCCGTGTCCGGGCACGTACGCCGGACTCTCGACGCCTGTCATAGGGCCACGCTAACCTACCAAACACTTGTTAGGGAAGGATCGCCGCCGATGGACCTGCCGCTGATGGACCTCGACTTCACGCCCGACGAGGAAGCGTTCCGCGACGAGGCCCGCGCCTGGCTCAGGGCCCATGTGCCGTCCGCTCCCCTGCCCTCCCTGGAGACCGGGGAGGGCTTCGCGGCACACCGCGCGTGGGAGGCCGAACTCGCCGCGGACCGCTGGTCGGTGGTCGACTGGCCGGCCGCGTACGGCGGGCGGGACGCGGGCATCGTCCGATGGCTGATCTTCGAGGAGGAGTACTACGCGGCGGGCGCGCCGGGCCGCGTCGGCCAGAACGGCGTCAGCCTGCTCGCGCCGACCCTCTTCGAGCACGGCACCGAGGAGCAGCGGGCGCGGGTGCTCCCGCCGATGGCCACCGGCGAGGTGGTCTGGGCGCAGGCCTGGTCGGAGCCGGAGGCGGGCTCGGACCTGGCGTCCCTCAGGTCACGGGCCGTCCGCACCGACGGCGGCTGGCTGCTGAGCGGCCAGAAGACGTGGTCCTCGCGGGCCGCGTTCGCCGACCGCGCCTTCGGCCTGTTCCGCAGCGACCCGGACGTACCGAGACCCCATCAGGGCCTGACCTACCTGATGTTCGATCTGCGGGCGCCCGGCGTCACCGTCCGTCCCATCCCACGCCTCGACGGCAAGCCCGCCTTCGCGGAGCTGTTCCTGGACGAGGTGTTCGTGCCGGACCAGGACGTGATCGGCGAGCCCGGCCAGGGCTGGCGGGTGGCGATGGCGACGGCCGGCAACGAGCGCGGGCTCACCCTCCGCTCCCCCGGCCGTTTCCTGGCGGGCGCCGACCGGCTGTTCGCGCTCTGGCGGGCGCAGGGCAGCCCGGCCGGTACCCGCGACCGCGTGGCCGACGCCCTGATCGGCGCCCGCGCCTACCAGCTGTTCACCTACGCCGCCGCCTCCCGCCACCTCGACGGAGCCTCACTCGGCCCGGAGTCCAGCCTGAACAAGGTGTTCTGGTCCGAGTACGACATCGCGCTCACCGAGACGGCCCTCGATCTCCTGGGCGAGGAGGGCGAGTCGATGGACACGGAGTGGGCCGAGCGGTATGTGTTCGCGCTCGCCGGGCCCATCTACGCCGGTACGAACGAGATCCAGCGCGACATCATCGCCGAGCGCCTGCTGGGCCTGCCGAAGGGACGCCGGTGATGCGGTTCCTCCTCGCCCCCGAGCAGAGGGCGTTCGCCGACTCGCTGGACGCGATGCTGACGGCCGCCGACACGCCGTCCGTCGTACGGGCCTGGGGCCGCGGCGCCCCCATGAGCGGACGCGCTCTGTGGTCCCGTATCGCCGAGGCGGGGGTCTTCGCGCTGGCGGTACCGGAGGCCTACGAGGGGATGGGCCCGCGGCCCGTCGAACTCGCCGTCGCCTTCGTCGAGTTGGGGCGGCACGCGGTGCCGGGCCCGCTGGTGGAGACGGTCGCGGCGGCAACCCTGCTCACGGCACTGGCCGCACGGGACGACACGGGCCCGGCCAAACGCCTGCTGCCCGCACTGGCCTCGGGCGCGTCGACGGCGACCCTGGCCTTGCCCCCGACCCCGACCCCGGTGCCGTACGCGCTGGACGCGGACGTGGCGGACGTACGACTGGCTGTGTCGCCGGCACCGAAGGTTCCGGCGGACCCGGCCGACGCGCCCGCGCCGGCCCACGCCACCGATGCGACCGGCGCACCCCGGTCGGCCACCGCCGCCGAACTGCGCCTCGCTCCCCCACCCGGCCCCCCGCGCCCCTCCCTCGAC
>JODI01000120.1 GCA_000720805.1 Streptomyces violaceoruber | reverse complement strand
ACCTTCGGCTACGACGCGGCGGGCAACCGCACCCGCTTCACCGACGGCCGGGGCAACTCCTGGCGCTACACGTACACGCCATGGGGCCAGCAGGAGAAGGTGATCGCGCCGACGACCGCCCAGTACACCTCGGCCGCCGACTCGACCACGACCTTCGCCTACGACCCGGACGGCCAACTGACGACGGCCACGCTGCCGGGCGGCGTCACGACGTCGATGACGTACGACCCGAACGGCCAGCTGAAGACGATGTCCGGCTCCGGCGCGGACGCGGCGACGGCGAAGCGCAGCTTCAACTACGACGCGGACGGCCGGGTGCTGTCGGCGGACACGGACGAGGCGGGCATCACGGGGGCGGCGGACCACCAGGCCGCCACGCACGACGCGTTCACGTACGACGACCGGGACGACGTCCTCACGGCGTCCGGCTCGGCCGGCTCCTCCAGCTTCACGTACAACGACGACGCGTCGATGCTGACGCGGACGGACGCGGCGGGCACCACGTCCTACGGCTACGACACGGCGGGCCGCCTGTCCTCGCTGAACGACGCGGCGACCGGCACCCAACTGACGTACACCTACGATCAGTTGAACAACCCGAAGACGGTCAAGTACGGCTCGACGGGCCAGACGCGCACCTTCGGCTACGACAGCTCCCACAACCTGACGAGCGACGTGCTGACGCAGGGCGCGTCGACGCTGGCGAGCTTCACGTACGGCTACGACCACAACGGCAACCTGACGTCGAAGACGACGACGGGAGTGTCGGGCGCGTCGGCGAACACCTACACCTACGACTGGTCGGACCGTCTGACCTCGTGGAACAACGGCACGAACACGACGCAGTACGCGTACGACGCCTCCGGCAACCGGATCCGCAACGGCGCGGACGTGTACACGTACGACGCCCGTGACGAGCTGACGTCGGACGGCACGAACACCTACGGCTACTCGGCGCGCGGCACGATGACGCAGGAGTCGCAGGCGTCGGGGTCGGTGCAGTACAAGACGGATGCGTTCGGCGGCCAGATCACGGCCGGAACGCAGTCGTACACGCTGGACGCGCTGGGCCGGAACATCACCGACACCGACACCACGGACCAGTCGACGCGGACCTTCGCCTACTCAGGCGCGGACAACACGATCGCCTCGGACGAGGACAACACGTACACGTACGACCCGGCGGGCGGCGTGATCGGCGTCAAGCCGGCGGGCGGCACGGGTGTGCTGGCCCTGACGGACCAGCACAGCGACGTGGTCGGCACCTTCACGTCGGGCGCCACGTCCCTGGCGGGTTCGGCGTCGTACGACCCGCTGGGCAAGGTGGTCTCCCCGACCGACACGGTCACCGGTCACCTGGGCTTCCAGTCGGGCTGGACGGAACCGGGCACGGGCGACGTGGGCACGGCCTCGCGCTGGTACAACCCCGGCACGGGTGACTTCCTGAACAAGGACAGCGTGTCGCTGGACGCGGTGCCGAACTCGGTGGCGGCGAACCCGTTCGCGTACGTCGACGACAACCCGATGGCCGGTACGGACGAGTCGGGCAACTGCTCCTGGTACGACGTGGTGTGCGGGGCGAAGAAGGCCGTGCACCACGTCAGCCACGCGGTCAAGCACGTGGTGCACAAGGTCTACCACGCGGTCAAGCACGTGGCGCGCAAGGTCGTGCACGCGGTCAAGCACGCGGCGCACAAGGTGGTCCACCGCGTGCGGGACGTGTACCGGGCGACGGTGCGGGTGACGCGGCGCGTGTACCACTACGCGTCCCGGCATGTCAGACGCGCGTATCACGCGGCGGTCCATGCGGTGCATACCGCGTATCACAAGGTGTCGCATGTCGTGCACCGGGTGGTGCACGCGGTCAAGCACGCGGCGCACCAGGTGGCGCACGCGGTGAAGAAGGCCGCGAAGGCGGTCGCTCATGCGACGCGGACGGCGTATCACGCGACGGTGTCGGCGGCGAAGTCGACGGCGAAGTTCGTGAAGCATCATGCGGCGGCGATCACGTCGTTCGTGGTCTCCACGGCGGTGTTCGCCGGCTGTGAGGCGGCGACCGCGGGCGTGGGCACGATCGGCTGTGCCGCGCTGGCGGGTGCGGCGGGTTCCCTGGTCGAGCAGGGCTTCAAGTGCGCGCAGAACGGCGGCGGTGACTGCAGCGCGGGCGCGTTCGCGGGCTCGGCTGTGGAGGGCGCGGCCGCGGGCGCGCTCGGCGGCGCGCTGGGCAGCCTCGGCGGCAAGCTCCTGGCGAAGGTGGCGCCCAAGGCGATGGAGGCCGTGGGCGGCCTGTTCGGCAAGGGAGTGACCGAGGCCGGTGATTCCGCGGCGGCGGATGCCACGGACGAGGCGGCTTCGGCGGCGGAGTCGGAGGGGGCGGGGACGCGGAGTCAGTCGGGGTCGGGCAGGAGCTGCCCGGTCCACAGTTTCACGGGCTCGACCCGGGTGCTGATGGCGGACGGCTCGGCGAAGGCGATCGACCACGTGCGGGTGGGCGATGTGATCGCCAACTCGGTACCGGGGGTGGCGGGTACGGCGGCGCACAAGGTCACCGCGGTGATCGTGACGCACACGGACCACGACTTCGTGGATGTGACCGCCAAGAAGACGGCCGCGTCGGCGGCGCAGCAGACAGTGAAGGGCGGGGCGAAGGGCGGGGCGAAGGCCGGGATGAAGGGCGGGGCGAGGTCCTCCCTGGCCCGGAAGGTGGCCCGCAAGGCGGCGTTCGGCCTGGCGGCGTCGGCGGCGGTCCTGGGTGCCCTGGCGGCAAGCCACGGGCACGGCCAGGAGCCGGCGACGGCTCCGGTGGCGGCGGTCAGCAGCGCGACGTCCGCGCAGGGCGCCAAGGCTGCGCCGGCCGGCGCGCCGGCCGGGGACACGTCGGAAGCGCAGGGCGTGCAGGGCGCGCACCTGACGACGACGTTCCACCACCCGTTCTACGACGAGACGCAGTCGGCGTTTGTCGACGCCAAGGACCTCCACGCTGGGGACGTCCTCCAGACCCCGACGGGCACCGCCGAGGTCACCGGCGTCCGCCTATACCACGCGAACACCACGACGTACGACCTCACCATTGGCACCCTCCACACGTACTACGTGGAGGCCGGAGACGCCCCCGTCCTCGTTCACAACTGTGGCGAGGGCGAGGCAGCAGACAAAGCGCGCTTCGAAGTCGGCTCCGATGGCGTGGCCACTGACCGCCAGGGGCCCGAGATGCCCGAAGAGCGGTACAACCGTCAGCAGCATTACGGCGGTTCTCAGACCAACGGACCTGCCGGCAAGGCGGCTCGCGCAGCGGGAGAAGACCAGCGCTGTATCTCCTGTGGTGAGGTGCAGGTCACTGGGACGTCCACGCAGCCGGTACCTGAGCACGATCCGGAACTTGCCATCCACTACTATTTCAAGGGCGGATGGGAAATGACTGACCAAGAGCGTCGTGCATATGCCCAGCAAGGCATCAATGGAACGCAATGTCTCACCTGTCAGCGCAAGCAAGGTGCGGTGCTCTCAAGGTATACACGTTACTTGGCCAGGGCGTTCGGTATGAGGCGGCCGGGGCGAGGGTGATGATTCGAGGTGGCGAAATGCGGGAACGTGGAATCGATACGCACCTTCGTGCTATGTGGCCCGAACGGCAGCACGAGGATTTCCAATGGACCGCAGGACCCATCCAGGATAGTCTCCCAGGGTTCCATGTTCGCCGTATCGCTCCGCTGCGTCCTGGGGACAGCTGGGTCTACGTATCAATCGGCGCCTACGCGGTTAGTATCCCGCGACGTGAATTTCTTATCCTGTCCCCGGTGGAATCGGTGCGGCATGTGGAGAGCCTGGCCATGGTCGCTCACTTCCACTCGCTCCCTGGGCATAGAGTAGAAATTGGTTCCACCATGAATCTCGGACGTCCGTGGATCGAGGGCTCCGAGGCTGATCGCCTCCTCGCTACACCCCCCTACTCGCTGGCGCCTGAATTCAGGTGGACTGGCGACTCTATGGAGGACGTAGAATTCACCTGGCTTGTGCCCATCTACGCCGAAGAGTCGGAATATGCAAAGCGTCGTGGCCTGGAGGCACTGGAAGGCAGATTGGAGAAGAAGGGCGTCAACCTCGTAGACCCGCGTAGAGTCTCAGTCGTCGGCCGCCAGTGAGTATGTAGTTCGATAGGGTAGGCCCCGCAGTGGGTGATCATGGATGATTACGGCACGATTTATGCCAGGCCGGTCAATGGCAGTAGAGGTGAATCCTTGGCAGCCGTAAGCGTGTCACTTCCGCCCGGATGGCGGTCGCGATAGCGGCGGGATATTGCGGACCTGTCAGCAGTTGTTGGCGATGCAGAGGTGCTGATGACGGAACTACGTGAACGGTCGGCAGCATTGGGGCGGAAATGGCTTGCCCTGGCGGTTGAGTGATTCCGCTGATTCCTGCTGACCAAGCGCCGCGGGCTAACTGACGGCAATGGTGACGGCAAGGGCTCCGGGCGTCTTTGCATGGTGAAGAATGCCTTGGATGATTTCGTGATCGAAATCTGTCGGGAACGTCCGGAGGGCGGCGGTGAATATCGGCGAAGTGTTGTCCTGCGTTTCGAGGAGAACTCGAGGTGGCGCCCGATGAGCGACAGTCAATCCTGCTGCGGGATTCTCTCAAGCGGATGGTAGGCAGGATCCGGGGTGGTCGCGGTTGGGACCTACATGGGTGAGAGGCTGTTTGGTCAGTGACCGAAATCTCGCAGGTGGTCGCCCAGGCTGGGCGACTCGAGCTGGGTGACAAGCTGAGAGTTGGCGCTCTTCTGCTTGTTCGGTACTGCAGCATTTATCGCGATCCCAAGTTCTCTCGTTGGTTCGAGCGGGAACAGCAAGTTCTCGGACGAGTGGTCGATTCTGCTGTCCAATTGGTACGCGAAGATGATGTCCAGACAAACCTCGCTGAGCTTCAGCAACAGCTTGATGAGGTTCTGGAGGAGAATGATCCTGACGGTCCACCATTTCAGGCTGAGATTGTCGATCACATGGTATTTGCGACAGAGGTTCTCGAATACCTGCAAGAGCCGACTGATGCCAGCAAGCTGGCTGCCGCTCTCGAACGCGCCGACGAGCTCGCCGAGGCTCATCTTGAAATGAGCCAGGAAGAGGAATTTCCCAGCAGTCTGGATCTCGTGGATTTTCCTGCACTCGAAGGCGAAGCTCGTGGGCTCGATGTGTTGGCTACTGAGGATTCAGATGCGGCCCTGGCTCGGAGTCAGCGCTTCGCCCAGGCGTACGCAGATATGGTCGAGGCATATTATGCGGACGAAGATGCGGGAATTTTCGAATAAGAGCCTGTGATGTAAGTGTTGAGGTGTGCTGGTCGGGCCTGACCGGCAGGACGATTTCGGGCGGGGTCGCAACGCACTTCGTTGCCTGCGAAGCGAGACGCGTGGGTTCCCGCCGGGCAGGGAAGACGGCGGCGGCGCGGCGTACGGGCGGCCAGGCGGCGGCGCTCGTCGTCTTCGGGATCTTCGCCGGCCTCTGCTCCTGCGTGGCGCTCGCGTACACCGTCCTCGGCCCCTCGCCCCGGAGACCACCACCGGCGAATGGGCCGCGCTCGCGGTCTTTCTCCGGGGCGTTGCCGCCATGGCGGCCTGGTGAGCCGTACGGATCGCGCGGCGCACCCGGCGCGTGTGAGCCGTGGGCGCCGACCCCTCCGTACGCAGGCGGTTTTACTGTAATTTGAAGGAACCTTGTGATGATCTAGGTGCCGGGTTTCCCAGTCGGGGCGGCCCCATCGGGTACGGTGCGATCCTCCCCCGGCGTCAAGTGGCCGGACACCTCGCGCAGGTGTGCCGGACGGGTGCCGGCGTCAGGAGCTCAATCATTTTTTGGTCCGCACGTCACGCATGCCGTGACGTGCTGTGTGAAACACGAACATGGGGTGGGGATGTCCAGTCATCGGCTGTCCAAGAAGGGCCGTTACATAGCCTGGGCGACGGCGGGTGCCGCCGTCGTGGCCGGAGCCGGGATCGCGGCGCAGTCCTCCATGGCGGCGACAACGACCTGGCCCGCGCAGAAGACGTACACCGGCCGTGCCTTCGACGCCTGCACCGCGCCCTCACTGAACGCCATGAAGGCATGGAAGGGCGGCCTCTACGGCGCCGCCGCCGTCTATGTCGGCGGCAAGAACCGCGGTTGCTCCCAGCCCAACCTCACCGCGTCCTGGGTGAAGTCGGTCAACACGCTCGGCTGGAAGCTCATCCCGATCTACGTCGGCGCCCAGCCGCCCTGCCAGACCGGCTCCAGCCCCGAGAAGCTCACCGCCACCACGGCCGCCTCCCTCGGCGCGACCGACGGGGCGGACGCGGTCGCCAAGGCATCGGCGCTCGGCATGAAGGCGGGCAGCGCGATCTACCTCGACATGGAGCCGTACGACATCACGAACACGTCGTGCAACAACGCCGTGCTGACGTACGTCCGCTCCTTCACCAAGACCCTGCGCGCCAAGACGTACCGCGCCGGCTACTACGGCTTCACCAGCTCCAGCGCCAAGGCCGTCGCGACGGCCACCAACAAGACGGACCTGCCGGGCAACCTCTGGTACGCGCTCTGGGACAAGCAGAACACCACCACCGCGGACTGGCCGTGGGGCTCCGCGCAGTACACCAACCACAGCCGAGGCCACCAGTACCTGGTCAACAGCAAGGAGTCGCGCGGCGGCTACACGATCACCGTGGACCGCGACGCGTGGGACGCCCCGGTCGCCATCGTCGGCTGATCCCGACCGAGCGAGAGCGGACGAGGGGTGTGACATGAAGGTCGTCGTGGCCGGGGCGGGTCTGCGGACGCCCGTAGTACGGGCCGGGTTCGCCGTGCTGCCCGTGGTCAGCCTGGGGCTGCTGTGTCCCGTGCCGTCCCTCGTCCTCGCCCTGCGGCGGCGGGCGCGGGCAGACTGGTGGGCCTTCGCCGGCTTCAGCGCGGTGCTGGTGGCCTGGGTCACCGAACTCGCGCTGACCCCGGACGACACCCACGGCGTACTGTTCGCGTCCGACCTGCTGCTGATCCTGCTGTCCATGGCGGGCGCCTCGCTGCACGCATGGACGGTCTGGCCCCGCCGGGCCGGACAGCGCTGACAGCGACGCGGGACAAGTCCGAAAGCAGGCAAGCAGTGGCAAAGCAAGTGAGACAGGTGTCGCAGGGGCGCCCCGCCCGGCAGGAGCGGACCGGCGGAACCGGACGGCTCGCGGTCGTGGGGCGTGTCGTCGTCGCGTGGCTGCGCTCGCTGCGCGGGCGCACCATCGCGCTGGCGGCGGGCGCGGGCGCCGTCGCCGCCGCGGTGGTCGTGACCGTCGTACTCCTCGGCCAGGGCGACGACCGGCCCCCCGTGCCGGACACCCGGGCCCGGCACTACACCGAGGCGGACGCCTGTCTGCTCACCGGTGAGAAGGGCATCACGGCCGGCACCGCCGCCGAGGTGTGGCAGGGCATGCAGGACGCCTCCGCGAAGACGCACGCGCGCGTGAGCTACGCGCAGGTGACCGGAGAGCAGAGCGCCGGCAACGCGCGACCGTTCCTCAACGGCCTGCTCCAGCGCTCGTGCGACGTCGTCCTCGCCGTCGGCCGGCCCGAGGTCACGGCCGCCGCGCAGACCGCGCCGCAGTACCGGAAGGTGGGCTTCGTGCTCGTGGGCGACGGCAAGGCGGGTGCTTCCAACGTGACCCCCGTCCGCGCCGACGACGGGGTGCGGGCCGGCGTCGCCGACGCCGTCGAGCGGGCGGTGGCGGGGCGGGACTGAACACCGCCCCGCACGGTGAGAGCGCGGCGGTGCCCGAAGTCCTGGTGAATCGTTGGTCGAATGGGTTGGCCAGAGCTTGCCCACTGCCTACCATCGATCATCGCAAGACCTTGTGCACCGTCGCACAATCTCCTCGGGAGGCTTCCTTGCACCGCCGTCGCCGCACCGCGCTCCTCCTCGCCGCCGCGATCACCGCGGCCCCTCTCCTCACCGCCTGCGGAAACGAAGCGCATCCGGGCGCGGCGGCCGTCGTCGGCGGTCAGCGGATCACCGTCGCCCAGCTGGAGAACCGGGTGACCGAGGTGCGCGAGGCGCAGCGCGCGGCGGTGCCGGACGAGGCGCAGTACCAGCAGGTCATCGCGAAGACGGGCACCCTCACCCGGGACACCCTGCACAACATGGTGCTCGACCGGGTGCTGCACCGCGCCGCCCAGGACGCGGGCGTGACCGTCAGCCGCAAGGAGATCCAGCAGATGCGCTCCGGCCTGGAGCAGCAGACCGGCGGCTCCAAGGCGCTGGAGACGGCCTGGCTGCAGCAGTACGGCATCGCCCCCGCGCGCCTCGACGACAACCTCCGCCTCCAGCTGGAGGCCCAGAAGCTCGCCTCCAAGCTCGGCACCGACACCCGCAACCCCGCCTTCTGGAACGCCCTGGCCGAGGCATCCAAGAAACTCGGCATCGACCTCAACCCGCGCTACGGCGCCTGGGACGTCCAGAAGAGCACCCGCGTCGACGCGAAGACCCCCTGGGTACGGGAGGTCACGGCGGCGGGGACCCAGCAGACGACGTGAGCCGCGGGCTGCGCCGTCCGACCTGGATGTTCATACGATCGCACCGCACGCCCTGACCTGTGGATAACCGGATCGCCTCCTCGGCGAGGTGCGTTAGCTTCGAATCGTGAACGCAACCAGCTCCGAAGCCGCCCCCGTCCCTGCCGCCGGCAGGATCATCCTGCTCACCACCAGCCACCGGGTCGCTCCTGGCCTGCTGTCCTGGCCCGCCTGGCAGGCGCTGCACGCAGCCGACCGTGTGCTGTGCTCGGACGGCGCGCACCCGCAGCTGCCGTACTTGCGCGAGGCGGGAACAGCGGTCGAGGTGGCGTCGCCGAGCGCCGAGGACCTTCTCGACGCGTGCGCCGGAGGGAAGACGGTGGTCGTGGTGGCGACCGGCGAGGGCGAGCCCACCCTCACCGACGGCCTCGCCCGACTCGCCGGCTCCGGCCGCGTCTCGATGCCCGAGCTGGAGCTGCTCCCCGCCTCCTACGACCTGCCGGGCGCCCGCCTGCTCGACCTCGTCCAGGTGATGGACCGCATCCGCGCCGAGTGCCCGTGGTCGTCCCAGCAGACCCACAAGGGCCTGGCGAAGTACGGCATCGAGGAGGCGTACGAACTCGTCGAGGCGATCGAGGAGGGCGACCGGGACGAACTGCGCGAGGAACTCGGCGACGTCCTCCTCCAGGTCGTCTTCCACGCCCGTATCGCGGAGGAGGACCCGGACACCCCGTTCTCCATCGACGACGTGGCCGGCGGCATCGTCACCAAGCTCATCCACCGTCACCCCCATGTCTTCGGCGACGAGACGGCCACCACTCCCGAAGAGGTCAAGGAGCACTGGCTGCGCACCAAGGCGATAGAGAAGCAGCGCACCTCGGTGACGGAGGGCATCCCCCTCGGCCAGCCGGGCCTCGCCCTGGCGGCGAAGCTGGCGTCGCGGGTACGGACGGCGGGCCTGGACGTCCCGCTGCCCCCGACCGAGGGCATCGGCTACGACCTGCTCGCACTGGCGGTACGGGCCGAGGCGGACGGTATCGACCCGGAGGCGGCACTGCGGGCGGCGGCGCGGGCTTATCGCGACGCGATCCGGGAGGTCGAGCAGTGACCAACCATCGCCCGAGCAACCATCTCCCGACCGACCTGCCCGCGGCCGACCCGCCCGCGACCACCCAGCCGGCGATCGACCAGTGCCTCCCCCCGATCCTGTCCAACGACCCTCCCGAGCTCTTCACCTGGGAGTTCGCCACCGACCCCTACCCCACCTACGCCTGGCTCCGCGAAAACGCCCCCGTGCACCGGACGAAACTCCCCAGTGGGGTGGAGGCCTGGCTGGTCACCCGTTATGTCGATGCCAAGCAGGCGCTCGCCGACACGAGGCTCTCCAAGAACCCGGCACATCACGACGAACCCGCGCACGCCAAGGGCAAGACCGGCATCCCGGGTGAGCGCAAGGCCGAGTTGATGACCCATCTGCTCAACATCGATCCGCCGGACCACACACGGCTGCGGCGGCTCGTGTCCAAAGCGTTCACGCCGAGACGTGTCGCCGAGTTCGCCCCCCGCGTGCGGGAACTCACCGACGACCTCATCGACCAGTTCGTGCGGGAAGGGAGCGCCGATCTCATCCACGACTTCGCCTTCCCCCTCCCCATCTACGCGATCTGCGACCTGCTCGGCGTTCCCCGCGAGGACCAGGACGACTTCCGCGACTGGGCGGGCATGATGATCCGGCACGGCGGCGGGCCGCGCGGAGGTGTCGCCCGGTCGGTGAAGAAGATGCGCGGCTACCTCGCCGAGCTCATCCACCGCAAACGCGAGGCTCTTCCCGACGCGGCCGCCCCCGGCGAGGACCTCATCTCCGGCCTGATCCGTGCCTCCGACCACGGTGAGCACCTCACCGAGAACGAGGCCGCCGCGATGGCCTTCATATTGCTCTTCGCAGGGTTCGAGACCACCGTCAACCTCATCGGCAACGGCACCTACGCCCTTCTCACGCACCCCGACCAGCGTGACCGGCTGCAGCAGTCCCTCGCCGCCGGCGAACGCGGGCTCCTGGAGACGGGCATCGAGGAACTCCTCCGCTACGACGGCCCCGTGGAGCTCGCCACGTGGCGCTTCGCCACCCGGCCGGTCAGCATCGGCGGGCAGGACATCGCGGCCGGCGACCCCGTCCTCGTCGTACTCGCCGCCGCCGACCGGGATCCGGAGCGGTTCGCCGATCCGGACACCCTCGACCTGTCCCGGCGTGACAACCAACACCTCGGGTACGGCCACGGCATTCACTACTGCCTGGGGGCGCCCCTGGCGCGGCTGGAGGGCCAGACCGCCCTCGCCACCCTGCTGACCCGCCTGCCGGACCTGCGACTCGCCGTGGATCCGGCCGAGTTGCGCTGGCGCGGCGGGCTCATCATGCGGGGACTGCGTACGCTGCCCGTCGAGTTCACGCCCCGTGGCCGACTGGTCCCACCTGCGTAAAGGTGACACGCGCTCAAGTCTGTGATCTTCACGTGATCTGCGCGGCATTAACTTGTGACAAGTGATCGTCTGCCTATACGTTCACGGATCAGCGCGGCGCCGAGTGTCGAGTGCCGCGTCGGTCACCGTTGTCTCGCGAAAGGTCTCCGCATGCTCTCCGGGAACGGCCGTCATCGTCGCCCCCGCCAGGCCCCGGCTCTCCTCGTCGCGGCCGGAGTGACCGGCACCGCCATCGCGATCCCGCTGCTCGCCGCCACCGGCGCCAGCGCGGCCAGCGGCACCACCTGGGACCAGGTCGCCAACTGCGAGACCGGCGGCTCCTGGAGCGAGAACAGCGGCGACGGGTACTACGGCGGACTCCACATCGCCCAGGCGGACTGGGAGAAGCACGGCGGTCTCGACTACGCCTCGCGCCCCGACCAGGCCAGCCGCAACCAGCAGATCGCGGTCGCCGAGAAGATCCTCGCCGACAAGGGTGTCGGCTACTGGTCCACCTGCGGCCTGCTCAACGGGCTGAGCAAGGACTCCGCGTCGGCCGATGTCGACACGGGTCTGGGAGGCGGTGGATCGGACGCGTCGAACGAATCGGACTCGTCCGGCTTGTCCGACTCCGGCGGTTTGCTGTCCGGTTCATCCGGAAGTTCGTCCTCGGGTGCGACCTCGGGCACACCTTCGCCGTCCGCCTCCACCCCGTCGTCGGACGCCTCCTCGGGTACGTCGAATTCCTCGGGTCCGGTGGACAATTCGGCCAAGTCCGACTCTTCCTCTGATTCCTCGGGTTCGTCGGGTGCCGCCGGTTCCGGTCCGGAATCCGGTGGCTCGCAGAACCCCGACGACACGTCCGCGGGTGCCGCCAAGCAGGACAACTCGGATATCCCGGACAACTCCTGGCGGGTGGGCGGCACTTCGAGCCTCGTCGACACCGGAGCCCTCGACGTCACGGCCAGCGGCGGCAAGCACCGCGGCGACAGCGCCCCGGAAGGCACGCTCGCCGACGCCGACGACGCCGGCTCCTCCGGCGGCCGTCACGCCGCCCGCGGTGACTCGTACACGGTTCGCGTCGGGGACACGCTCGGGTCCATCGCCGACTCCCTTGGCCTCCAAGGCGGATGGCGTGCGCTCTACGAGGAGAACAAGCAGGCCATCGGTACCGACCCGAGTCGCATCACTCCCGGTCAGACCCTTGGACTTGGTGTCGAATAGGGCGAAAAGCAGCGGGAGTTCACACACACTTCGCGCCGAATGTCCGGGTTGGTGAAAGTGTGGGATGAGTCTCAGAAGCCTTGATCGCCTTTGAAATTCCCCGGATCGCGTGTCTACGGTCAGGACCGCTCGTCACCACGAGCACCGGCTGCCGCAACGCCGAATCCTGCCAGCGGCTGCCCGGGAACAGTCGTCGCGTCAAGCGCCGTAGGCAGGAGCGGGGGACCCAAGGTAAGCGCCGGGTCCGGCAGTCGAGGCCCTCCGGGGACTCGCGGCCGGCACCGGCTTGGGGTGAAGCCGCGCACCGAAAGGTGTGCGGCCGGGCAACTCAACCGGCCCGAACCCGACAGCTCACCTCGCAGGCGTCGGTGAGGGGATCCTTCCATGCTGTTTTCCGGCAAGGGCAAGCACCGTCGTCCGTCCAAGGCCACTCGGGCCATCGCCATCGCCGGTGTCACCGGTGCCGCCGTCGCCGCCCCGCTGATGGCGGCCGGCAACGCCTCCGCCGCCACCACCTCCGAGTGGGACGCCGTCGCCCAGTGCGAGTCCGGCGGCAACTGGTCCATCAACACCGGCAACGGTTACTACGGCGGCGTGCAGTTCTCCGCCTCCACCTGGGCCGCTTACGGCGGCACGCAGTACGCCCCGCAGGCCAACCAGGCCTCCAAGGCGCAGCAGATCGCCGTAGCCGAGAAGGTCCTCGCCTCCCAGGGCAAGGGTGCCTGGCCGGTCTGCGGCAAGGGCCTGTCCGGCGCCTCCTCCGGTGGCAGCTCCACCGGCTCCTCGTCGAACAACTCCTCGTCGAACGGCTCCTCGCAGAGCCAGAGCCAGAGCGGCGAGACCAGCACCCGCTCCTCCGAGCAGCCGGCCTCCCGCTCCGTCGAGCGTCCGGCCGCCAAGAAGACCGTCACCACCCCGACCGGCAAGAAGGTCAAGAAGGGCGACGGCGAGTACAAGGTCGTCAAGGGCGACACCCTCAGCTCCATAGCCGAGGCGCACGACGTCAAGGGCGGCTGGGCGAAGCTGTTCGAGCTGAACAAGGACATCGTCCAGGACGCCAACCTCATCTACCCGGGTCAGCAGCTGCACCTGAAGTAAGCGGCGGCTTTCGGTCGAACCACAGCGCCCTCACCTCAGTGGCCGCACGCTGGAGGCCTCGTGAGGGTCCCCCCGTCCCCACGGGCTCCCCGCCCTGGTGCGTATTCCCCCGTACGCACCGGGGCGGGGCTTTTTTGGGCCCCGGATTTGTTCCGTTCGGAAACAATTTACTCTCGGTTCTGCCCAAGGGGTGGGCGACCGCATGGCCGAGAGGCCCTGGGCGGTTAGGCTCGTCTCGCGGAGCCGACCGCGGCTCCGTGCACCATGGGCCCTGCGGCCCGCGTACCCGCGTCACATCCCAGAAGGAGATGCTCGTGCCGTCCATCGACGTCGTCGTAGCCCGGGAAATCCTGGACTCCCGAGGCAATCCCACGGTCGAGGTCGAGGTCGGCCTCGACGACGGCAGCACGGGTCGTGCCGCCGTTCCCTCCGGCGCCTCCACGGGCGCCTTCGAGGCCATCGAGCTCCGCGACGGTGACCCGAACCGCTACCAGGGCAAGGGTGTCGAGAAGGCCGTCCTGGCCGTCATCGAGCAGATCGGCCCGGAGCTGGTCGGCTACGACGCCACCGAGCAGCGCCTGATCGACCAGGCGATGTTCGACCTGGACGCCACCGACAACAAGGGCTCGCTCGGCGCCAACGCCATCCTCGGCGTCTCGCTCGCCGTCGCCCACGCCGCCTCCGAGGCCAGCGACCTCCCCCTCTTCCGGTACCTGGGCGGCCCGAACGCGCACCTGCTGCCGGTGCCGATGATGAACATCCTGAACGGCGGCTCGCACGCCGACTCCAACGTGGACATCCAGGAGTTCATGATCGCCCCGATCGGCGCGGAGTCCTTCTCCGAGGCGCTGCGCTGGGGCACCGAGGTCTACCACACCCTCAAGAAGGTGCTGAAGACCAAGGGCCTGTCCACCGGCCTCGGCGACGAGGGCGGCTTCGCCCCGAACCTCGGCTCCAACCGTGAGGCCCTCGACCTCATCCTCGAGGCCGTCAAGCAGGCCGGTTACATCCCCGGCGAGCAGATCGCCCTCGCGCTCGACGTGGCCGCCTCCGAGTTCTACAAGGACGGCAAGTACCTCTTCGAGGGCAAGGAGCGCTCCGCCGCCGAGATGACGGAGTACTACGAGGAGCTCGTCGCGGCCTATCCGCTCGTCTCCGTCGAGGACCCGCTGTTCGAGGACGACTGGGCGGGCTGGAAGGTCCTCACCGACCGGCTCGGCGACAAGGTCCAGATCGTCGGCGACGACCTGTTCGTCACCAACCCGGAGCGCCTGGCCCGCGGCATCGAGGAGGGCGCCGCGAACGCCCTGCTCGTCAAGGTGAACCAGATCGGCTCGCTGACCGAGACCCTGGACGCCGTCGAGCTGGCCCAGCGCAGCGGCTTCAAGTGCATGATGTCGCACCGCTCCGGCGAGACCGAGGACGTCACCATCGCCGACCTCGCCGTCGCCACCAACTGCGGCCAGATCAAGACCGGTGCCCCGGCCCGCTCCGAGCGCGTCGCCAAGTACAACCAGCTGCTGCGCATCGAGGAGATCCTCGACGACGCCGCGGTGTACGCCGGCCGCTCGGCCTTCCCGCGCTTCAAGGGCTGACCGCTTCACGGGCCGGTCGCTTCAAGGACCGGCCTCGCCGGGGTCAATCCTTAGCCAGTCGTACGTACGTCCCCGTACCCGGTCCCGTACCGTGTGCGGGGACGTACGCACGTGTGATGGGGAGGCGGGACATGGCCGTGAAGGACCGGGACCGGTTCTCCACCGCGACCAGGATCAGGCTGCTCGGCGAGCAGACGGCGGCCCGTGTCTACCGATCCCAGACCAAACGGCAGGCCCGCCGCTCCCGGCTCACCGGCCGCGCGGCGCTGCTCGCCCTCGTGCTGTGCACGCTGGTCGTGGCACTCGCCTATCCCATAAGGCAGTACGTCTCCCAGCGCGCCGACATCGCCGACCAGCAGCGTCTGCAGGAGCAGGCCCGGCAGCGGGTCGAGCACCTGCGCGACCTCAAGGCACGCTGGCAGGACGACGCGTACGCGGCGCAGCAGATCCGGCGGCGGCTGCACTACGTGATGCCGGGTGAGACCGGTTTCATCGTCATCGACCCGAAGGCGGCCGAGCAGTCACACGCCGATCTGGGCGCGGCCGACCGCTCCTGGTACGCGAACGTCTGGGACGGCGTCGACAAGGCCGACGCCTCCGACCAGTGAACCGCCGGCCACCTCATATTCCGCAGTACCTCAGACCTCAGATACCTCAGAGAGACTCTCGTACAGGCATGCAAACGCCCCCGCCGACCACCCCGCGCACCGAGCCCACCGACGCGGACGTCGAGGCCTTCAAGCAGCAGCTGGGCCGCCCGCCGCGCGGTCTGCGCGCCATCGCGCACCGCTGCCCGTGCGGACAGCCGGACGTCGTGGAGACGGCCCCGCGCCTGCCCGACGGCACGCCGTTCCCGACGCTGTACTACCTGACGTGCCCGAAGGCGTCCTCGGCGATCGGCACGCTGGAGGCGAACGGCGTGATGAAGGAGATGACGGCCCGTCTGGAGAGCGACCCGGAGCTGGCCGCCGCCTACCGGGCCGCGCACGAGGACTACATCCGGCGCCGCGACGAGATCGAGGAGCTGAAGGGCTTTCCCAGCGCGGGCGGCATGCCGGACCGGGTGAAGTGCCTGCACGTCCTGGTCGCCCACTCCCTGGCCGCCGGACCCGGTGTGAACCCGCTGGGGGATGAGGCGCTTCAGATGCTGCCCGAGTGGTGGCGCAAGGGGGCGTGCGTGACGCTCCCGCAGGACGGCCCCGTGAAGGAGGACGATCAGTGACCCGAGTCGCCGCCATCGACTGCGGTACGAACTCCATCCGCCTCCTCGTCGCGGACGCGGACCCCGGGACCGGTGAACTGGTCGATCTGGACCGCCGTATGACGATCGTCCGGCTCGGCCAGGGCGTCGACCGGACGGGCCGTCTCGCCCCCGAGGCGCTGGAGCGGACCTTCGCCGCGTGCCGTCAGTACGCGGCGGCCATCAAGGAGCACGGCGCGGAGCGTCTGCGTTTCGTGGCGACGTCCGCCTCCCGGGACGCGGAGAACCGGGACGAGTTCGTACGCGGGGTGCTGGACATCCTGGGGGTCGAGCCCGAGGTCATCACCGGTGACCAGGAGGCCGAGTTCTCCTTCACCGGGGCGACGCGGGAACTGGCGGGACGGGACGACCTGCGCCGCCCGTTCCTGGTCGTGGACATCGGGGGCGGCTCGACCGAGTTCGTCGTGGGCGAGGACCACGTGCGGGCGGCCCGTTCGGTGGACGTCGGCTGCGTCCGGATGACCGAGCGCCACCTGGTGGCGGACGGCAAGGTGACGGACCCGCCGACGCCGGAGCAGATCGCGGCGATGCGGGCCGACATCGAGGCGGCCCTCGACCTCGCCGAGCAGACGGTCCCGTTGCGCGAGGCGCGCACGCTGGTGGGCCTGGCCGGCTCGGTGACGACGGTCTCCGCGATCGCGCAGGACCTGGCCGAGTACGACCCGGCGGCGATCCACCACTCCCGGATCCCGTACGACAAGGTCCGCGAGGTCACCGACCGGCTCCTGCACTCCACCCACGCCGAGCGCGCGGCCGTCCCCTCCATGCATCCGGGGCGCGTCGACGTGATCGGCGCGGGTGCTCTCGTCCTCCTCTCGATCATGGAACGGATCGGTGCGGAGGAGGTCGTGGTGAGTGAGCACGACATCCTCGACGGCATCGCGTTCTCGGTGGCGTAGGCGCCCGTTCCTGATCTTCTGTTGGCCTCTGCTGAGCAGGTGGGACAACGTATGAGCGCGTCCGAGGGGTCCTCCGGGGCCCCTCGATGACGTGTCGCCGGAAAAGTTCGTGAAGTTCTTCACAAGGAATATGGCCCTACCGGAGCACGAAAGT
Organism: Streptomyces violaceoruber; assembly: GCA_000720805.1. Lineage (GTDB taxonomy): Bacteria > Actinomycetota > Actinomycetes > Streptomycetales > Streptomycetaceae > Streptomyces > Streptomyces cellulosae_A. The sequence goes on along the minus strand of JODI01000120.1, from coordinate 2,014 downwards.
GGCCCCGTTGACCCTTCCGGGGGTTCGATACCCCCTTGAACATGTTCAGAAGGGGTGTGGGAGGGGGTCCGGGGGAGGGTTCGCGCGGGGTCGGCCGAGGGGGCTCACGCAGGGTCCGGCGACCCGGACGGGCAGCTCACGCGGCATTGACAACGGGTCCTCATGGTCACAGGTTCCCGGTTCGCGCCATGACGTGGATCACTTGAGCGGCGGAGGATAGCACACACACCGACCAAGCTTGTGAAGGGGCGCACGAGCGACCCCCCTGGGGCAGGTGGATACTCGATGGCATGAGCACCACGGAGCGTCCCAGGATCCTCGTAGTAGGCGGTGGGTACGTAGGCCTGTACGCAGCTCGGCGCATCATGAAGAAGATGCGCTACGGCGAGGCGACCGTCACGGTCGTCGACCCCCGGTCGTACATGACCTACCAGCCCTTCCTCCCCGAAACCGCCGCCGGCAGCATCTCCCCGCGCCACGTCGTCGTACCCCTGCGACGCGTGCTGCCCAAGGCGGAGGTCCTCACCGGTCGGGTCACCACCATCGACCAGGACCGCAAGGTCGCCACGATCGCCCCGCTGGTCGGCGAGGCGTACGAGCTGCCCTTCGACTACCTCGTCGTCGCGCTCGGCGCGGTCTCCCGCACCTTCCCGATCCCCGGCCTCGCCGAGCAGGGCATCGGTATGAAGGGCATCGAGGAGGCCATCGGCCTGCGCAACCACGTCCTCGAGCAGCTGGACAAGGCCGATTCCACGAACGACGAGGAGATCCGCCGCAAGGCGCTCACCTTCGTCTTCGTCGGCGGTGGCTTCGCGGGTGCGGAGACCATCGGCGAGGTCGAGGACATGGCCCGCGACGCGGCGAAGTACTACAACAACGTCTCCCGCGAGGACATGCGGTTCGTCCTCGTCGACGCCGCCGACAAGATCCTGCCCGAGGTCGGCCCGAAGCTCGGCCAGTACGGCAAGGAGCACCTGGAGGGCCGTGGGGTCGAGGTCTACCTCTCCACCTCGATGGACTCCTGCGTCGACGGTCACGTGGTGCTGAAGAACGGTCTCGAGGTCGACTCCAACACGATCGTCTGGACCGCGGGCGTCAAGCCGAACCCGGCCCTGTCCCGCTACGGTCTTCCGCTCGGCCCCCGCGGTCACGTCGACTGCGAGGCGACGCTGCAGGTCAAGGGCACGGACTACATCTGGGCCGCGGGCGACAACGCCCAGGTTCCGGACCTCGTCGGCCGCAAGGCGGGCAACGAGAACGCCTGGTGCCCCCCGAACGCGCAGCACGCGCTCCGTCAGGCGCGGGTGCTCGGCGACAACGTGATCTCCGGTATGCGGGGCTTCCCGCAGAAGGACTACTCGCACGCCAACAAGGGCGCGGTGGCGGGCCTCGGCCTCCACAAGGGCGTCGCGATGATCGTCATGGGCAAGATGAAGATCAAGCTCAAGGGTCGTCTCGCCTGGTACATGCACCGCGGCTACCACGGTCTGGCCATGCCGACCTGGAACCGGAAGATCCGCGTCTTCGCCGACTGGACGCTCGCCATGTTCCTCAAGCGTGAGGTCGTCGCGCTGGGTGCCCTGGAGACTCCCCGCGAGGAGTTCTACGAGGCCGCCAAGCCGGCGCCGGTCGCTGCCGCGAGCAAGGCCGAGGACAAGTCCAGGGCCGAGGAGAAGCCGAAGGCCGAGCAGGCCAAGGCCTCCTGACCTCCGGTCACCGAACGCCCCGAAGGGGCCGCCCGCCATCCGTGGTGCGGGCGGCCCCTTCGGCGTTCCCGGCCGGCCTCCGTGCCCGGCCGCGACGCCCGTGGGCTGCCTCCCAGGCCCCGGTTTCGGCCCTGAAGGAGCCTCGTCGCCAAGGCCACTGGCATCCGCCGAACCGGGGTGGCCGAGCGAGCCGCGGGGCGCGCGGTGGAGCCGTCAGAGGTGCGGGGGACGGAGTCCCCGCCCGGCTCCGGGGCGGAGCCCCAAGGGGCGGTCACCCCATGTCCGAGCGAGTCGGGCGGGTGGGTGGG
>JODI01000119.1 GCA_000720805.1 Streptomyces violaceoruber | reverse complement strand
TCCAACCGGGCGCGACACGCGTAGAGTTCATCCGCCCTCATACCCGCAGCGAAGCACCAGACCGCCGACCCGACAAGACACCTAACAAAGCCCTACTAGAACACGAGTGCCATCCACTGCTCCGGCTTCGGGAGAGCCGCGAACCCGAGCTTCTCGTACACCCCGTGCGCGTCGTGCGTGGCCAGCAGAATCCGCCGCAGCCCGTACGGCCGCACACGCTCCCGTACGGCCCCGACGAGCGCCGTGCCGATCCCCTTCCCCCGCACCGAGGGGTCGACGTACACGTCGCACAGCCAGGCGAAGGTCGCCCGGTCGGTGATGACCCGGGCATAAGCGACCTGAACCCCCGAAACCACCTCGTACACCCCGAAGTTAAGCGACCCCTCGATCGCCCGGTCCTGCTTCTCCCTGGGCCGCCCGAGCGCCCAGTACGCATCGGTCGACAGCCAGCGGTGCACCCGCTCGGCGTCCACGCGGTTCGTGTCGGCGGAGATCTCGTAGCCCTCGGCGAGGAGCGGGGTGTCGGTCATGCGGGGAGATTCGCAGCTCATGGCCGTCGGCGTCGAGTGGTTTTCGCGGTGCGTGGCCGGGGCGGGCACCACGCCGGAGGCATGACCCCAGGGGCCTCTCCCACCGCCGCCCTACGACCGGAGCACCCCGTCACAGGCCGCACGAAGCCGCCGTACCCCCTCCACGATCTCCCCCGTCCCCGCCACGGCCGCGAAGCTCAACCGGACGTGGGCGGCAGGCGGTTCGGCGCTGAAATAGGGGCGGCCGGGGGTGATGGCGACACCGGCGCGGAGTGCGGCGGAGGTGAGGGCGGCCTCTCCCCCGGAGCCGAACGCCTGGGCAGTGCCCCCAGCGCCCCCCGTGCCGTCGGGCAGGCGGAGCCAGAGGTGGTAGCCGCCCGACGGGATGTACGGCAGGGCCAGTTCCGGAAGTTCGAGCCGGAGCGCGGCCGTCATGGTGTCGCGGCGGGCCTTCAACTCCGCCGAGATCGCGCGCAGATGGCGGGGCCAGGCCGGTGAGCCGACCAGTTCGAGCGCCGCCTCCTGCAGCGGCCGGGGGACGAAGAAGCTGTCGACGACCTGGATGGCGCGCAGCCGCTCCAGCACCGGACCGCGCGCGACCAGTGCACTGACCCGGAAGCTGGGCGAGGTCGCCTTGGTCAGTGAACTGACATGGACCACCACTCCGTCGGGATCGTCGGCGGCGAGCGGACGCGGCAGTTCCCCCGCGTCCGCGTGCACGAGCCGTCGTACGAAGTCGTCCTCGACGACGAACGCTCCCGCCTGGCGGGCGATGCGCAGTACCTCACCGCGCCGCTGGGGCGCGAGCACCGCGCCGGTCGGGTTCTGGAACAGCGGCTGGCAGACGAGGACCCGGGCGCCGGTGGCCCGGAACGCGTCGGCGAGCAGGGACGGCCGTACGCCGTCCGCGTCCACCGGCACCGGGACGGGGCGCAGGCCGGCCGCGTGGGCGATCGCCAGCATGCCGGGATACGTGGGCGACTCGACGAGCACCGGCGCACCCGGCGGCGCGAGGGCGCGCAGGGCGGTGGTCAGCGCCGACTGGCCGCCGGAGCTGATCAGCACCTCCGCGGCGGTGACGCCTCCGCCGGGCCCGCCGATGCTCCGCGCGAACCACTCCCGCAATTCGGGCAGCCCCTCCATGGGCGGCCTCCCCCACGCGCCGGGCCGGCGTCCGGCGCGGGCCAGGGCCGCGGACATCGCCCGCTCGGGCTGGAGGGAGGGGTGCAGATAGCCGCCGTTGAACTCGATCACGCCGGGCGAGGGTGCGGCCAGCGAGACCAGGACTCCTGACGCGTCCACCGAGCGCGGTACGAGGTCGGCGGCGCCGTCCGCGCTCAGGGCCACCTCCTGCCAGGACGTGTCCCCGGCCGGTGCGGCCGACGCGCGCGGCTGGGCCCGGAAGGCACCCGCACCGGGCCGGGTGACGACCAGCCCCTCGGCGGCCAGTTGCCCGAGGGCCCGCGAGACGGTCACCGGGCTCACCCGGAACCGTTCGACGAGGGTCCGGCTCGAAGGGAGCTTTTCACCAGGAGAGTAGCGGTCCAGCTCCCTTCGCAAGCGTTCCGCCAGTTCACCCACACTGCTACGCTCTTGCATGAGAGCACAGAGTAGCGCTATCACGCCGACCCGGATAGCGGTCACCACCACCCCGGCCACGAGGCCCGCAGGCCGTACCGGCACGCTCCTGGCCGCCCTCGGCGTCGTCGCCTTCTCCCTCACCTTTCCCGCCACCGCCTGGGGCCTCGAGGGCTTCGGGCCCTGGTCCCTCGTCGCCGTGCGCTGTGTGCTCGCGGCGCTTGTCGCCGGCGGCTGTCTGGTGGCGCTGCGCGTCCCGGCGCCCGACCGCCGGCACTGGCCGGGGCTCGCGGTCGTCGCCGCCGGAGTCGTGGCCGGCTTCCCGCTGCTGAGCACCCTCGCCCTGCGGACCTCGACCACCGCGCACGCGGCCGTCGTGGTCGGCCTGCTCCCGCTGACGACCGCACTGCTGTCCGCCCTGCGCCTGGGCACCCGCCCTTCCCGCACCTTCTGGACGGCGGCCCTGGCCGGCGCGGCCGCGGTGGCCGCCTTCACCGTGCAGCAGAGCGGCGGCGCCCTCACCGCCGCCGACCTGTACCTTTTCGGCGCGCTGCTGGTGTGCGCGGCCGGCTACACCGAGGGCGGCCGGCTGGCCCGGGACATGCCGGGCTGGCAGGTCATCGGCTGGGCCCTGGTGCTGTGTCTGCCGCTCGCCGTGCCCGCCGCCGCGGTGGCGCTGGCGTACGAGCCCGTCCACCTGACCGCGCAGAGCGTCGCCGGACTGCTGTGGGTCGCGGCGGGCTCGCAGTTCCTCGGCCTGGTCGTCTGGTATCGGGGCATGGCCGCCATCGGCATCCCCAAGGCCAGCCAGTTGCAGTTGGCCCAGCCCCTGCTCACACTGGTGTGGTCGGTGCTGCTGCTCGGCGAGCACCTGACGGTGGCCGCCCCGCTGACGGCCGTGGCGGTGCTGGTGTGCATCGCCGTCACCCAGCGGGCCCGAGGCTGAGTGGCGTGCACGCGGCGGTCCCAGCGGGTCCCCGCGCCGTAGACTCGAAGCCACGGACCGCTGCTCCCGCACAAGGTGAGGAGGCCCCACAGATGCGTGCAACCGTGGGCGACCAGCTTGTCCAGCACGGCAGGGTGGTCGGACAGCAGGACAAGGTCGGCGAGATCGTCGAAGTGATGGGCCGCGAGGGCAACCCTCCGTACCGCGTCCGCTTCGAGGACGGGCACGAGGGCGTGTGCTCACCAGGCCCGGACACCGAGATCCGGCACCGGGAAATCCACCAGCGGTGACTCAGCGCGGGGGTTTCGCCGGCCGCTGGTAGTGGTCGGCGACCACCCGCGCCATCGCCCCGATCCGGTCCGCCACGACCTCCTCGGCCGCGAAGAAGACGTGCCCGCACGCCTGCGGATAACTCCGGGCGAGGGTCAGATGCCGGGACAACTCGGCCGGGTCCTGCCAGGCCGCGGGCTGCGCCGGATCGCCGGCCTTGTAGAGCGCCTCGCCCAGGTACAGCTTCGTCCTGCTCCCCTTCGCCACCTCGGCCCACCAGTGGAGCAGTTCGGCGTAGTCGGCGGCGGCGAAGCCGATGTTCCAGTACAGCTGCGGGACGATGTAGTCGATCCAGCCCTCCCGGACCCAGGTGCGGGTGTCCGCGTGCAGATCGTCGTACGTCTGCACGCCCGCCCGCGTGTCCGAGCCGAGCGGGTCGGTGCCGGCGTTGCGCCACACCCCGAAGGGGCTGATGCCGAAGCGGGCGGCGGGGCGGATCCGTTTGACGCGGGCCGCCGTCTCCCGTACCAGCCTGTCGATGTTGTCGCGCCGCCACGCGGCCCGGTTGGGAAAGGCACCGCCGTGCCGGTCGTAGGCCGCGTCGTCGTCGAAGATCTGGCCGGCCACCGGATACGGGTAGAAGTAGTCGTCGAAGTGGACCGCGTCCACCGGATACCTGCGCACCGCGTCCAGCATCGCGTCCTGCACGAAGGCGCGGACCTCGGGCATCCCCGGGTTGTAGTAGAGCTTCCCGCCGTACGGCACCACCCAGTCCGGGTGCTCGCGGGCGGGGTGGGAGGCGGCCAGTCTCGTGGGATCCGTGTGGTTGGCGACGCGGTACGGGTTGAACCAGGCGTGCAGTTCCAGCCCCCGCGCGTGCGCCTCCCTCACCGCCGTGCCGAGCGGGTCCCAGCCCGGGTCGCGGCCCTGGGTGCCGGTGAGGTACTGCGACCACGGTTCGTACGGCGAGGGCCACAGCGCGTCGGCCGTCGGGCGTACCTGGAACACCACGGCGTTCAGGCGGGACCGGACCGCCGTGTCGAGGTGGGCGATGAGCTCGGCGCGCTGCCGGTCCGCCGGCAATCCCGGTTGCGAGGGCCAGTCACGGTTGCTCACCGTCGCCACCCACACGCCCCGCATCTCGGTGGTGACCCGCCGCTGCGGCACGGCCGTCGCCCCCGAGGCCGACGTGAGCGTCGACAGCGCGGCCAGTGCGAACGCCCGACGTGACACTCGCCCCATCAGCACAACCCCCATACGACCTGGATCCGCCCGGTCACGGATCGTCCTCGCACCCCAGGATGCCCGCACCCCGCCGATCGATCATCGATACTTGGGAGTAACGTGCACGAACGGAGCAGGCACCGGAGCAACGGCGGACCTGCCACAGCCGTAGATCAGCGAAAGGGACGATGTGACCGACATCGAACGCGTCGGAGTGGTGGGCTGCGGCCAGATGGGAGCGGGCATCGCCGAGGTGTGCGCCCGTGCCGGCCTGGACGTGAAGGTCGCCGAGACCACCGGCGAGGCCCTGGAGATCGGCCGCACCCGGCTGTTCAACTCCCTGTCCAAGGCGGCCGAGCGCGGCAAGATCACCGCGGAGGAGCTGGAGGCGACGCAGGCGCGGCTCAGCTTCACCACCGACCTCGGCGAGTTCGCGGACCGTGACCTGGTGATCGAGGCCGTCGTCGAGAACGAGCAGGTCAAGACGGAGATCTTCCAGGTGCTCGACCAGGTCGTGACCCGGCCGGACGCCATCCTGGCCTCCAACACCTCCTCCATCCCGCTGGTCAGGCTGGCGGTCGCCACCGCACGCCCCGACCACGTCATCGGCATCCACTTCTTCAACCCGGCCCCCGTGCAGCAGCTGGTCGAGCTGATCCCGGCGCTCACCACCTCCGAGGGCACCCTCGGCCGCGCCCAGGTCTTCGCCGAGAAGGTGCTCGGCAAGCACGCGATCCGGGCCCAGGACCGCTCCGGCTTCGTGGTGAACGCGCTGCTGATCCCGTATCTCCTCTCCGCCATCCGGATGTTCGAGTCGGGCATCGCCAGCCGCGAGGACATCGACAACGGCATGGAGATGGGCTGCGCCCACCCGATGGGCCCGCTGAAGCTGTCGGACCTGATCGGCCTGGACACGGTCGCCTCGGTCGCGTACTCGATGTACGAGGAGTACAAGGAGCCGCTGTACGCCGCTCCCCCGCTGCTCCAGCGCATGGTCGACGCGGGCCGGCTGGGCCGGAAGTCGGGGTCGGGCTTCTACACGTACGCCTGAGACACCTCGGCTCGGAGGCAGACAGCCGGTTGCACAGTGCCCGTTCCAGGGTGCCGGCTACACAGTGCGACGGCAACGGGCCCGGCGCTCTTCGGAGTGCCGGGCCCGTCGCATTCACACACCGTGTGCGCGCCGGGCCCGCATATGCCTGTCGCACACTCTCCCCACGTGCCCACCAGGCGAGTTGACTCCTTATGCGCATGCAAGGGATGTGACGACTACGCAAAGGAGTGGCACCGTGACCACCGATCCCGAACATCCCGTGGTCCATGGCGAACTCGCAGAGTTACGCCGACGCCTCGACGTCGCCTACGCGCGCGTCGAGGGAGGACTGGCTCTGCTCAGTCACCGCACCGAGGAAACCGACAAGGAACTCGACGACCTGAGCGCGCGGGTCGTCGCCCTGGAGCACGCCCGCTGGCCGCTGCCCGCGGTCGCGGCACTCACCGCGCTGGGCGCGCTCGTCGTGACGGTCTGGCAGGCTCTCGGCCGCTGAGGCCCAGGACGCGCGGGGGGTTTCAGGGCATGGCGTCCTGGCCTAGCCGGAGATGATGCAGCAGTAGTAACGCGGCCGCCATGTTGGCGGCCGGGACCTCCCCACGGGCGACCATGTCGGGGACGAGTTTGAGGGGAACCCATTCCCGGCGGTCCGACTCGAAGTCGTCCACCGGGTGCCCGATGTACTCGCCCTCGTCCGACCAGTAGATGTGGTGCCGGGCGTCGGTGAGACCGTTGGACGGCTCCACGCTCATCAGGTGGCGCAGGGGTCCCGGCCGCCAGCCGGTCTCCTCCTCGAGTTCCCTGGCGGCCGCGTACGCGATGTCCTCGCCGTCCTCGACGACGCCCGCCGCGAGTTCCCATCCCCAGCTGTCGGTGATGAAGCGGTGCCGCCACAGGAGCAGGACCTCGTTGGCCTCGTTCACGACCGTGGCCACGGCGACGGGCCTCAGCCGTATCAGGAAGTGGTCCAGGTGCCGCCCGTCCGGCAGTTCCACATCTGCCAGGTTGACGGTGAACCAGCGGTTTTCATACACAGTTTGTTCGTTCTGCTTCGTCCACTGCACGGTTCTGCCACCTTCCGTCGAGTAAGTGGCAATATCGCAGCAGGGACTGTGGGGTGCGGGTGCTCGTGTGCCGGTCTGCGGCCGGTCTGCGGCTGGTCTACAGCGGTACGCGCAGTGCCCCGTCGATGAGTTCGGCTGCCTCGGACGTACCCGCGCAGCCGCTGCGCACCAGGTGTTCGCGCACCGCTCTGAGTCTGTCGCGCAGCCGCCGCGACTCCATGCCCCGGGCCTGTTCTGCCATCTGCACCGCGGTGGCCGCCGCCCTGTCGGCGTTGCCCTGGCGCAACTCGATCGTGCTGAGCATGGCCAGCCGGTGCACCCGGCCCCGGTCGTGGGCGGGGTTGTCGACGGCGGCCATGGCGTGCTCCCGGGCCGCCGCCACCTCGCCGAGGCTGAGCAGCGCCTCCGCCACCTGGACGTTGACCAGTCCCGGCTGGACATAGCCGGTCTCGTCGGGTTCGTATCCGCGCCGGATGCGTTCGGCGGCCTGCTCGGCCCGCCGGATGCAGGACAGCGCGCTCGTGCCGTCGCCGAGGTGGGCGTACGCCTTCGCCTGCATCGCGTACAGGTCGGAGGCGAGCGCGGGCGTGATGTGCTTGCCGGCGGCCCGCAGCGCGGCCTCCGCGAAGGCGACGGCCTGCCGGTACTCCCGCATGAACAGCGACTGGTTGACCAGCAGCGCGATCACATACGCGCCAAGTCCCCGGTCCCCGCTGGCCTTCGCCAGCCTGAGCGCCTGGTGGAAGTAGCGCTGGGCGAGGCCGTGCGCGTCGGAGTCGTACGCGCAGATCCCGGCGACCGCGACCAACCCGCCCGTGGCCCGGTGCAGTTGGCGGCCCGTCTCGTCGGTGTAGCTGCCGCGCAACAGCGGGGCGGCCTCGGCGTTGAGGAAGCCGACGATCCGGGAGCGGGTGGCGATGCCGCCCGCCTTGCGGTACATCTGCTCGTAGTGAGCGCGGGCCGCGCGCAGCATCTCGATGTCGGCGGAGGTGACCCGGTGCCGTCCGCCGCGGGACACGTCGACGTCCTCGGGCGGGTTCTCCCACTCCCACACCGGCATGACGGCGGGCGTGCCGGTGACCGCGGGCGCGCCCAGGATGTGCGGGCGTTGCTGCTCGTCGGAGCGCCACAGGGCGGTGGCCCGCTCGACGAAGCCGGACAGGGAGGTGCCGTGCGGGGCGGCGGGTTCGCCGGGGACGCCGAGGCCGATGTCGTCGAGGGTGACGGGGCGGTGCAGCCGGACGGCGAGCACCTCGCAGATCAGGTCGGGCACCTGGCCCCGGGGCCGCTGTCCTTTCAACCACCGTGCTACGGCGGTGTGTTCGTAGCGGAGGGCGAGTCCGCGGGCCCGGCCCGCCTGGTTCACATGGGCGGCGAGACCCGCGTTCGAGATCCCCGCCTCGTCCAGGATCGCGTCGAGCAGAGTGTTGGGCTGCATGGGAGGCCCCCCGGTGGCTCGGTGCCGACAGAGTAGTGCGTCCGCCTTCACACGGGGTGTGAACGGAATACTCGAATCCGCACTGTGTGCGCGCTGTCGCGGAGAGTTTCCGGCCGGTTGACTGAAATCCCTCGAAAGAGGCCGACCGGGCCGCCGGCTCCCCCTCGTACAAGCGGCGGCCCGGTACCGCTCTGCCGCGTCGAGGTCGACGTCGTCGCGAAGGACGAGCAAGGCCGCGTCGTCCGCCGGCGCCCCTCGGGTGTGGTGCGGGAGCCCGGTACGGCCTGTGGGACGGCAGGGGATCGCTCATGGGCGGCCCCTGCGGCACCGGTTGGGCGCCGCGGGCGGTAGCGGGAAAGGCCGAGAGCAGGAAGTGGGTCGGCGCGGGCGAGCGGCTCGACCCTCGTACCGCTGAGCCGGTACGGCCGAGGGGTGACCGCGGTGGAGAACGTGAATCTCGGCGTCCCGGCGGCAGCGGTACGGTCATGAACTCCTCGGCGACCGGGTTGTCCGGCGCCGGGCCGGCCGCGGGGCGCTCGGCCCGGGCACGCTCGCGCGGGTACCGGTCCGGGGCGCGCTCCAGCCGCCGTAGGACCCCGTCGAGTTGGGCCTCGTCGTGCACCGCCTCACGGAAGCCGCCGAGGACGGTCGGCCGCGGCGGTGCCGATGGCGGCGATCCGGTCCGCGGACGTCCCCCATCACGACCCGTACGCCGGACTCGGGGGCGACCGCCTCGTGCAGGACACCCCCGACGGTGGCACCGCGGTCGGCGAAGAGCTGGGCGGCGGCGATGCCAAGCCCGTCGACGCGCGGGGCAGCGGCATGCGCTGGGTTCGACACGGATCATGCCGCCCCCAGTCAGGCCCCGCCTGCGCGATCGGACCGGCCCCGAAAGGCCGGTCCGATCTCTTCGAGTGCATGGGCCGAGGGACCGGACCACCAGCAGACCGCACCCGATTGAGTGGGGTGGCTGTGGGGTCCCTCAGCCTCTCAGCCCCTCAGAACCGCTCCCGTCCGCTCCCCCGCCACCGCGACCGCCGCATCCCGAGCCGCCGAGGCCTCGTCGACGGTCAGCGTCCGGTCAGCCGCCCGGAACCGCAGCGCGTACGCCAGCGACTTCTTGCCCTCGCCCAGCTGCTCGGCGTTCTCGTACACGTCGAACAGCCGGATCGCCTCCAGCAGTTCCCCCGCGCCGTCGCGCAGCGCGGCCTCCACATCGGCGTGCGGTACGAACCTGTCGACCACCAGGGCGACGTCCTGCGTGGCGACGGGGAACGCGGAGATGCTGGGCGCCTGCACCGTCGCGTCGCCCACCTCCTCCAGCGCGTCCAGGTCGAGCTCCATCGCACAGGTGCGCGCGGGCAGCCCCAGCGCCTTCAGCACCCGCGGGTGCAGCTCACCCGCGTGCCCGACGATCCGCTCGCCGCCGTCGCCGACGACCGCCAGCTCGGCGCACCGGCCCGGGTGCCACGGCCCGTACTGCCCACCGCGGACGACCAGTTCGGCACCGGCTTCCCGGGCCACCGCACGCGCCGCCTCGACCGTGTCGGCCCAGTCGGCCGGGCGGCCCTTGCCCCACCAGCCGGCCTGCTCGCGGGCGCCCGCGAGGACGACGGCGACATGGCGCGGCTGCTCGGGCAGCGCGGCGTTCAGCTCGGCGATCTCCTCGTCGGTCGGCCGCCGGTCCACCGGCAGGGCCGCGGCGCTCGCCTGCTCCTCGCGCGGCAGGAAGACCAGCCCCGTCTCGAAGAGCGCCAGGTCGTGCGAGCCCCGGCCGTCGTTGCGCCGCAGGGCACCCAGCAGGCCCGGCAGCAGCGACGTACGGAGGGCGGGCTCCTCGTCGTTGAGCGGGTTGACCAGCTTGACGACCCGTCGGGCCGGGTCGTCGGCGTCCAGGCCGAGCTGGTCGAAGACCTGCTCGCTGACGAAGGGATAGTTCGGCGCCTCGACGTACCCGGCACCGGCCAGCACCCGGCCGACGCGGCGGTGCAGCCGCTGCCGGCGGGTCAGGCCACGGCCCGCCGGGGGCCTGGGCAGCGTGGAGGGCAGGTTCTCGTAGCCCTCCAGGCGGATGACCTCCTCCGCCAGGTCGTTCGGGTCGCGCAGGTCGGGCCGCCAGGACGGCACGGTGACGACCAGCTCGTCCTGCCCGTACACGTCGCAGCCGACCTCCTGGAGGCGGCGTACGACGATCTCGCGGCCGTACGCGACACCGGCGACCTTGTCCGGGTGGTCGGCGGGCACGGTGATGGTGTGCGGCGCGGACGGGGCGATGACCTCGGTGACGCCGGCCTCGGCGGTGCCGCCCGCGAGCAGCACCAGCAGGTCGACGGTGCGCTGCGCGGCGGCGGGCGCGGCCTGCGGGTCGACCCCGCGCTCGAAGCGCCGGGACGCCTCGGAGGACAGCTTGTGACGACGGGCGGTGCGTGCGATCGAGACCTGGTTGAAGTGCGCGGCCTCGATGACCACGTCCGTCGTCGCGTTCTCCAGATCCTGGTGGTCCGCGATCTCGGTGTTGGCGCCGCCCATGACTCCGGCGAGACCGATGGGGCCGCGGTCGTCCGTGATCACCAGGTCCTCGGCGTGCAGCTTCCGCTCGACGCCGTCGAGGGTGACGATCTTCTCGCCCTCCTCGGCCCGGCGGACGCCGATGGTGCCCCGGACCAGCGTGCGGTCGTAGGCGTGCAGCGGCTGGCCGAGTTCCATCATCACGTAGTTGGTGACGTCGACGGCGAGCGAGATCGGGCGCATGCCGACCTTCTGCAGGCGGCGCTGCAGCCAGATCGGGGAGCGCGCCTCGGGGCTCAGACCGGTCACCGTGCGGGCGGTGAAGCGGTCGCAGCCGACCGGTTCGGTGACGCGGACCGGGTAGCCGTACGCGTTCGGGACGGGGACGTCGAGGAGGGCCGGGTCGCGCAGCGGCAGGCCGTAGGCGATGGCGGTCTCACGGGCGACACCGCGGATGGACAGGCAGTCGCCGCGGTTGGCGGTGACGGCGATGTCCAGGACCTCGTCGACCAGCTCCAGGAGCTCGATGGCGTCCTTGCCGACCTCGGTCTCCGGCGGCAGCACGATGATGCCCTTGGTGCCGTCGTCGCCCATGCCCAGCTCGTCGCTGGAGCAGATCATGCCGTGGGACGTCCTGCCGTACGTCTTGCGCGCGGAGATCGAGAAGCCGCCGGGCAGCGTGGCGCCGGGCAGCACCACTACGACCTTGTCGCCGACGGCGAAGTTGCGGGCGCCGCAGACGATCTCCTGCGGCTCGCCGGTGCCGTTGGCCTGCCCGACGTCGACGGTGCAGAACCGGATCGGCTTCTTGAAGCCCTCCAGCTCCTCGATGGTCAGCACCTGGCCGACCACCAGGGGGCCCTTGAGGTCGGCGCCGAGGTGCTCGACGGTCTCGACCTCGAGGCCGGCGGACACGAGCTTGGCCTGGACGTCACGGCCGGTCTGCGTCGCCGGCAGGTCGACGTACTCCCGCAGCCAGGAAAGCGGGACCCGCATCAGATCTCCATCCCGAACGGCCGGGTGAACCGGACGTCACCCTCGACCATGTCTCGCATGTCTTCGACGTTGTGGCGGAACATCAGCATCCGCTCGATGCCGAACCCGAAGGCGAAGCCGCTGTACTTCTCCGGGTCGACGCCGCAGGCGGTGAGCACCCGCGGGTTGACCATGCCGCAGCCGCCGAGCTCGATCCATCCCTCGGACGAGCAGGTGCGGCAGGGCCGGTCGGGGTTGCCGACGGACTCGCCGCGGCAGACGTAGCACACCATGTCCATTTCGGCGGACGGCTCGGTGAACGGGAAGAAGTTCGGCCGCAGCCGGGTCTTCATGCCCTCACCGAACAGGGACTGGACCATGTGGTCCAGGGTGCCCTTGAGGTCGGCCATGGTCAGGCCCTCGTCGACGGCGATCAGCTCGACCTGGTGGAAGACCGGGGTGTGGGTGGCGTCCAGCTCGTCGGTGCGGTACACGCGGCCGGGACAGATCGTGTACACCGGCAGCTCACGGTCGAGCAGCGAGCGGACCTGCACGGGCGAGGTGTGGGTGCGCAGCACGACACCGGACTCGGTGCCGCCGTCCGGGCCCTGCACGAAGAAGGTGTCGGCCTCGCCGCGGGCCGGGTGGTCCGGGCCGATGTTGAGGGAGTCGAAGTTGAACCACTCGGCCTCGGCCTCGGGTCCCTCGGCGACCTCGTAGCCCATGGCCACGAAGATGTCCTCGATGCGCTCGGAGAGCGTGGTCAGCGGGTGGCGGGCGCCGGCCGGTACGCGGTCGTACGGCAGTGTGACGTCCACCGCCTCCTCGACGAGCACCCGCTGGTCCCGCTCGGCCTCCAGCTCCACCTGGCGGGCGGCCAGGGCCTTGTTCACGGCGCCGCGGGCCTGGCCCACGCGCTTGCCGGCGTCGGCCTTGGCGTGCGGGGGCAGGGCGCCGATCTCGCGGTTGGCGAGGGCCAGCGGGGAGGTACCGCCGGTGTGGGCGACCTTGGCCTCCTGGAGCGCGTCGAGGGAGTCCGCGGCGGCGAAGGCGGCGAGCGCCTCGTCCCGCATGCGCTCGATCTCTTGCGGTTTCAGGGCCTCGACCTCTACAGGGTCGTACGACTTGTTCGGTGCCGACATCTCTTCCCGTGCTTCCGATTGGCTGGCTGAAGGTCCCCGTCACCGACTCACTCAGAGGTCAGAGGGCCGTCCATGGGACACATGGGTGCCAAGGGCCGAGTCTAACGGGGTGGGGACGGACGGATGTGCCCGTGGGCGGCTCAGGTCAGGTAGGCCGGAACGCTCACGGGCAACGTAAATCGGAACTCGGCGCCGCCGCCGGGGGCGCGGCCGACCGTGATGGTGCCGCCGTGGGCCTCGACGATGCCCTTGACGATGTACAGCCCGAGGCCGGTGCCGCCGCGCTTGCTGCCCCGCCAGAAGCGGGTGAAGACGCGGTTCATGGACTCCTCCGGGATGCCGGACCCCTCGTCGCTCACCGTGACCGACGTACCGACGTCCTCACCTTCCCGGGGGGACGCCGTGGGCGTGATGTCGATGGTGACGGTTCCCTCGCCGTGCCGCACCGCATTTTCCAGCAGGTTGCTGAGCACCTGGTCGATCTTGTCGGGATCGGCCCACAGGGCGGGCAGCGGCTGCTCGATGCGGAGCAGGAACCGGTCGGCGGGCAGACCGGCGGCGACGTAGGCCTGGATGTGGCGGCCGACGGCGGCGCCGATGTCGACGGGCTGGCGGCGCACCTCCAGCCGCCCGGAGTCGATGCGCGATATGTCCAGCAGCTCGGCGATGAGCCGGGTGACCCGGTCGGCGTCCGCGTCGACGGTCTCCAGCATCAGCCGCTTCTGGTCGTCGGTGAACCTCTCCCATTTGGCGAGGAGGGTCGCGGTGAAGCCCTTGACGGAGGTGAGCGGGGAGCGCAGCTCGTGGGCGACGGTGGCGATCAGTTCGGCGTGGCTGCGCTCGGTGCGGCGGCGGGCCTCGGTGTCACGCAGCTGGACCACGACACGGCGGACGGGGCCGGTGGGCTCGGTGCGGACGTACCGGGCGGAGACCAGGACTTCCCGGCCGCCGTGCAGCAGAAGGTTGCGTTCGGGCTGGCCGACCCGGATGGCGAGGCCGCCGTACGGGTCGGTCAGCTGCCACCAGCGGCGCCCCTCCAGGTCCTCTAATGGGAGGGCTTTGTCCAGCCGTTGTCCGAGGGCGTCGGCGGCCAGGACGCCGGTGACGCGCTGGGCGGCGGCGTTGAAGCAGATCACGTGCCCGCGCTCGTCGGCGACGACCAGGCCGTCGGGCAGCTGGTCGGGGTCGATGCCGAGCTCGGCGAGATCACCGGGCCGGGCCGCGGCCGGTCGCCGCGCATCCCGTGATCCCGGTGCGCTGCTCGTGCCGACACTCATCGCCGTACCCCACCTCCCAGACGGCCGCTCAGCCGGCGCAGTGGGCCTCCGAGCTGGTCACCTTACTAGCTGTCGGTGACGGAGCGGCACCCTGTGGAGGCGCGCTGTGCACGAGCCGACGCGTAGAGACATACGGCGGCCGCGGTCGCGAGGTTCAGACTCTCGGCCTTCCCGTGGATCGGGACGCGCACGACGGCGTCCGCGAGCGCGCGGGTCTCCTCCGGGAGCCCCCAGGCCTCGTTCCCGAACACCCAGGCGGTGGGCCCGCCCATGGTCCCCTTGTCGAGCTCGTCGTCGAGGTCGTGCGCCCCCGCGCCGTCGGCGGCGAGGATCCGCACACCGACGCTCCTCAGTCCCTCGACCGCGTCCTCCACGGGGACCGAGACGGCCACCGGCAGGTGGAACAGCGAGCCCACGGAGGCCCGTACGGCCTTCGGGTTGTACAGGTCGACGGACGCGTCGGTCAGGACGACGGCCTCGGCACCGGCGGCGTCCGCGCACCGCAGCACGGTACCGGCGTTGCCGGGGTCCCGGACGTTCGCGAGGACCGCGACGAGCCGGGGACGGGCGACGAGGATGTCCTCGAAGGGGGTGTCGAGGAACCGGCAGATCCCGACGACGCCCTGCGGGGTGACGGTGGTCGAGATGTCGGCGATCACCTGCTCGTCGGCGAGGTGCACCCGGGCCCCGGCGGCACGGGCCTCCCCCACGATGTCGGCGTACCGCTCGGCGGCGTCCAGCGTGGCGAAGAGGTCGACGAGCGTGTCCGCGTGCCCCGCGGCCTCCCGCACGGCCTGCGGCCCCTCCGCGAGGAACAGCCGCTCCTTGCCCCGGAAGTTCCGCTTGGCCAGCCGCCGGGCGGCCAGGACGCGGGAGGAACGGGGGGAGATCAGCTCGGGGGTGGCGGGGGCCATGCAACTCACCTTCGGGTTACCAGTCAACACAACGGACCCGCGGGCGGCTGCCCACGGGTCCGTTCAGTCACGTCGGCTCACAGCCGGCGCGGTGACGCGCGGCGTCACGCAGCCTTGGGCGCGTTCACGTCGCTCGGCAGCGCCTTCTGGGCCACCTCGACCAGCGCGGCGAACGCACCGGCGTCGTTGACGGCCAGCTCGGCCAGGATCTTGCGGTCGACCTCGACGTTCGCGGCCTTCAGACCCTGGATGAAGCGGTTGTACGTGATGCCGTTGGCGCGGGCAGCGGCGTTGATGCGCTGGATCCACAGCTGGCGGAAGTCACCCTTGCGCTTCTTGCGGTCGTTGTAGTTGTAGACCAGCGAGTGGGTGACCTGCTCCTTGGCCTTGCGGTACAGGCGCGAGCGCTGACCGCGGTAGCCGGAGGCCTGCTCGAGGATCGCCCGGCGCTTCTTGTGGGCGTTGACTGCCCGCTTGACGCGTGCCACTTGTTAACTCCTTGTAGCGGGGCCGCGGTTGGACTCACACGGCCCGGAAACGATTGGGTCCCGGTCAGATATCAGGCGTGCGATGCGCGCCGGATGTCACTTGCCGAGAAGCTTCTTGATCTTCTTGGTGTCGCCCGGGGCCATCTCGGCGTTGCCGGTGAGGCGACGCGTCACGCGCGACGACTTGTGCTCGAGCAGGTGGCGCTTGCCGGCGCGCTCACGGAGCACCTTGCCGGAGCCGGTGACCTTGAAGCGCTTGCTGGCACCGCTGTGCGACTTGTTCTTCGGCATGGCGCCGTTCTCTCCTCGTCGGTGGCGCTCCGGTGCCCGGTCACGAAAACCGGGCACGGTGAAGCGTCGTACTTGAATCGGTTACATCCTGGGGACCTGCGTCCCCCGGGGTCACGCGTCGGCGGAAGCCTCGGCCGGTGCCTCGGCAGCCTCGACGGGAGCCTCGTCCGCGTCCTCGGCGAACTCGGACTCCGCGGCGTTCTGCGACTTGCCGGGGTTGGCCTTCGCCTCAGCCTTGCGGGCTTCCTGCGCCTGGCGAGCCTCGGCCATCGCCTCGGTCTTCTTCTTGTGCGGACCGAGAACCATGATCATGTTTCGGCCGTCCTGCTTCGGGTTCGACTCGACGAACCCGAGGTCGGCCACGTCCTCCGCGAGACGCTGCAGCAGTCGGTAGCCCAGTTCGGGCCGGGACTGCTCGCGACCACGGAACATGATCGTGATCTTGACCTTGTCGCCCTGCTTGAGGAACCGGACGACGTGACCCTTCTTGGTGTCATAGTCGTGCGGGTCGATCTTCGGCCGGAGCTTCATCTCCTTGATGACCGTGTGCGCCTGGTTCTTGCGCGCCTCACGGGCCTTCATGGCCGACTCGTACTTGAACTTCCCGTAGTCCATGAGCTTGCACACAGGCGGACGGGCGGTCGCCGCCACCTCGACCAGGTCCAGGTCGTACTCCTGCGCAAGCTCCAGTGCCTTGGCCAGCGGGACAATGCCCACCTGCTCGCCACTGGGACCGACAAGTCGCACCTCTGGAACGCGAATCCGGTCGTTGATGCGGGGCTCGGCGCTGATGGATCCTCCTCGGTTAGCACCACACGGCGGTCTGGCGGACAGCCGCGTTTGTCTCTTTTGACAGACCTAACCGCGCCGGAGCACAAAAAATGCCCCGGACGATCACAGGCGGGGCTCCAAAGCACTACCGGAGCACCGCCGCGATGATCGCGGGGCGCGCTTTCGGGCGACTCCATCGTCCGTACGGAACGATGGTGGCCGCCTGACCGGGGTGACCCGCCGTCCCGGGGGACGGTCAGGTGGGAGATCGGAGCCTCCACTTGTGGGCCGGTCACACTTACACACATGCGCGTCCGGCCGGTCGTCACACAAGGTTAGCAGCAAGCCGGGGGTGGTGCGAACCGGCGTACACCGGGCCCTATCGTGTGGGCATGAGTGACACCCCTCCCCAGTCCCCCGAGTCCCCCGACTTCGACGCGATGACCCGCGACATCGCCGAGGTCCCCGCCGTCGAGGTGATCGTGACGGTCGCCGTCAACCTGATGAGCGCCGCCGCCGTGAAGCTCGGTCTGACGGAGGAGGGCGACAAGTACAAGGACCTGGACGAGGCCCGCAAGCTGATCCACGCCCTCGCCGGCCTGCTGGACGGCAGCGCGACCGAGATCAGCTCCTTCCACGCGGCCCCGCTGCGGGACGGCCTGAAGTCGCTCCAGCTGGCCTTCCGGGAGGCTTCCCTCGTCCCGGACGAGCCGGGGCAGGGGCCGGGCGAGAAGTACACGGGCCCGATCTACGGCTAGATTTCCTCAGTTCCCGAACCGTTTCATCCGCGTACGTACAAGGGCTCGCCCGGCGGCGTCGCCCCGGCCGGCAGCAGTGCCAGGTCGAGGCCGCGCACCAGGCGGGCCCTGAGCGTCTCGTCGGCGGCGAGGCGCTCGGCCACCCCGCGGGCGGCCTCCGCCGGAGCCGCGGAGGCGTCCAGTACGAGGGCGAGGGTGCCGTCGGCCCGGCCGGGACCGAGGTGGGCTCGGAGCACGCCCGGCTCGGCGGCCACCGCGGTGCGTACGGCGTCGCGCACGGCCGGGTCGGCGAGCGGGTCGGCCGTCGTACGGCCCTCCGCGAGCGCGAGCAGCGCGGGTCCGGTCAGCTCGTAGGGCACGGGTCCGGCCAGGTCCAGCACGATCGTGTCGGCCTTCTCGTGCGCCGCCGCCTGCAGGGCCTGGTGCAGGGGTACGGCGACGGGGCGGGCCTCGGGATCCCAGCGGGCCAGCGAGTCGGTGGACGTGAAGGCCGGGAGGGCGGTGCGGTGGCCCGCCTTCAGCGTCGGTACGGCCATGTCGCTGGTCTTCTCGCGGCGCAGTCCGTTCTCACCCTCCTCGACCTCCCCGAGCACGGCCACCACGGGCACGAGGAGCCGGGCGCCCTTGAGGGCCTCGAGGACCGGGCCCACGGCGGTGCGGTCCTCGGCCCAGGCCGCGAGCGCCGCGCTGAGCCGGGGGTCGGCCGAGCCGTCGTCGTCGGAGAAGCCGGAGTCGGGAATGTTCTTGTTCGCCACGGTCACCGACCCTATCGGGGGGATGCTGCTGGGCTTGTGCGGGTCCGGAAACCTGACCGTGACCGCTTTCACGGCTTTCTCAGATTTTGCTGACACGCTTCTAACGTCCGTCTAACGGCTCACACAGTCGGCGGACCCAGCATCGCGGGCATGGAGTCTTCCAGAGCCGCCCGAGGCAGGGCCGCACGAAGCACCCGCTCCCGCCCCTTCCCGCGGCGCCCGCTGCTCTCCGCCGCGCTCGCCTCCGTGGCGGTCGTCGGCGCCACGGCCGCCGGGACGGTGTATGTGAAGGCGCAGGCGCACTCGGGTACGGGCACCGTGTCGGCGGCGGCGATGCCGTCGGCTTCCGAGAGTGAGGAGGCATCGGTGGAACCCGTCGCGGATCCGACGGTGGTCGACCACGACGCCCTGCTGGCCTCCGCCATGAAGACGCTGGACGTGGAGGACACCGCACAGCTGTCGGTCGCCGTGCTGAACCTGGACTCCGGTCGGAGCGCGACGTACGGCGACGGGGCGTTCGACACGGCGAGCATCGTCAAGGTGGACATCCTGGCGACGCTGCTGCTCCAGGCGCAGGACGCGGGCACGCATCTCACCGCGCGGCAGAAGTCGTACGCCACGACCATGATCGAGAACAGCGACAACGCCTCCGCGTCGGCGCTGTGGCGGGACATCGGCGAGGCGGACGGGCTCGATGCCGCGAACGAGCGGCTGGGGCTCACGGACACCGAGGGCGGCGACGGTGCGCTGTGGGGGCTGACGCAGACCACGGCGGCCGATCAACTCGTCCTGCTCCGGCAGGTGTTCGGGGACGACTCGGAGCTGAGCGAGGTCTCACGGGCGTATCTGCGCGGGCTGATGGGGCAGATAGCGGCCGACCAGCACTGGGGGGTGTCGGCGGCGGCCGACGGCTCCGCCTGGGCGCTGAAGAACGGCTGGCTGGCGCGCAGCACCACCCGGCTGTGGGACATCAACAGCATCGGGCGGGTGACCGTGGCCGGCCACGACTGTCTGGTGGCCGCGCTGTCGAAGGGCAACTCGACGAAGGCGCGGGGGATTTCGCTGGTCGAGGGGGCGGCGAAGGCGGCGGTGTCGGTGTTCGTGGATGACGGGGTGTCCGCTTCGGCCTCCGCGTCCGCGTCCTCGGCGTCCTCGGCGTCTGCGGTCCGGTGACCGGTCAGTGACGGACCGGGCGGAAGGGGTGTCCCGCCGGGTCGGCGTGGACGCGCCGGCTCCCTCCGCCGGGGAGGCTGTCGAGCAGGGTCGCGCCCGCGGCCGGCACCTCCGGCTGCGCCCGGTCCAGGGCGGTGACACCGAAGTCCAGGTGGGACTGCTGGGGCCGGTCGGGATCCGGCCACCGCGGTGCCCGGGTGGTCCGCCATCCGCTGGAAGGCGAGCACTAGGGTCATCAGAAGGGCCCTAGACGAGTAAGTCCGAAGGCTTGGTCAGTGGTCGTAGGCGGTCAGTGATCGGGTGATGGCTTGGCCCGTGTTGCGGTTGTGCCA
>JODI01000118.1 GCA_000720805.1 Streptomyces violaceoruber | reverse complement strand
GCAGAAGACGGCATACGAGATTCGCCTTAGTCTCGTGGGCTCGGAGATGTGTATAAGAGACAGAGCCGGGGCCGGGCGGTGGGGGCGGTGGAGCCTGGCCGGGGGCTTCGGCGCCGGTGGGCGCGGACCACTGGCCCGGGGGCGGCTGCTCCTTGGACCACTGCGAGCCTGGGCGCTGTGGATCCGGTTCCGACTGCTCCGTACCCGGCTGGTCCGCGGGGTTCGCGGGGACGGGCCGGTCGGCGGGCTCGGTGGGACCGGACGCACCTGGCCGCTGCCCGTCGGACGGGGCGGATCCGGGCGAGGCCCAGCCCGGAGTGTCGTTCATCGTCGCTCCTTCACGGTGCCCGTCCGCGGTCGCGGCGGCAGGTTGGCAGCCATCGTGCCATGGGGTGGTCATCGAGTGACCAGCGGCGGTGTGGGCTGGAGACCTTCAATTGTCCGCCGGATAAGGGGCAGACTGACCGCATGGCTGATCAGCACGCGCAAACCGGCGAGAACAGCAGGCTCACCGAGATTCCGGCGATCCGCTGGGAAGAGCCGCCCGAAGGCCCCGTCCTGGTACTTCTCGACCAGACGAGGCTGCCCGCAGAGGAGGTCGAACTCGTCTGTACGGACGCGTCCGCGCTGGTGGAGGCGATCCGGTCGCTCGCTGTGCGCGGGGCACCACTGCTCGGTATCGCGGGGGCGTACGGCGTCGCGCTCGCCGCCGCGCGCGGGTTCGACGTGGAAGACGCCGCGGCAGCGCTGGCGGGGGCGCGGCCCACCGCGGTGAATCTGGCCGTCGGGGTGCGCAGAGCGCATGCCGCGTACCGGGCCGAGCTCGGCAAGGGAGGTGACGACCGGCAGGCCGCCGAGGCGGCGCTGGCCGCGGCGCGCAGGCTGCACCGGGAGGACGCCGAGGCCAGCGCCCGGATGGCCGAGCTGGGGTTGGCGCTGCTGGACGAGTTGGTGCCGGGCGGCGGGCACCGGATCCTCACCCACTGCAACACGGGATCGCTGGTGTCGGGCGGCGAGGGGACAGCGTTCGCGGTGGCGCTGGCGGCGCACCGGGCGGGGCGGCTCAGGCGGCTGTGGGTGGACGAAACGCGTCCGTTGCTGCAAGGTGCTCGCCTGACGGCGTACGAGGCGGCTCGCAGCGGAATGGCGTACACATTGCTGACCGACAATGCGGCGGGCTCGCTGTTCGCGGCCGGAGAGGTGGACGCGGTGCTCATCGGGGCGGACCGCATCGCGGCCGACGGTTCGGTGGCGAACAAGGTGGGGAGCTATCCGCTCGCGGTACTCGCCCGGTACCACCATGTGCCGTTCATCGTGGTGGCGCCGGTGACGACGGTGGATCCGGACACCCCGGACGGGGCGGCCATCGAGGTCGAGCAGCGCCCCGGGTTCGAGGTGACCGAGATCACGTCACCCCAGGTGACGATGGCGGGAGCGGGAGGCGGGATTCCGGTGGCACCCCTGGGGACCCAGGCGTACAACCCGGCGTTCGATGTGACGCCTCCGGAGCTGGTGACGGCCATCGTCACCGAAAAAGGCGCCGTGTCCCCCGTGACGGCTGAGGCGCTTGCAGAGCTGTGTGACAGGTCACGCCAGGTAACGATTTAGTTAATGGGATGATGGCATTCATGAAGGGACGAGTCCTTGTCGTCGATGACGACACCGCACTGGCCGAGATGCTCGGCATTGTGCTGCGTGGTGAAGGTTTTGAACCGTCTTTCGTAGCCGACGGCGACAAGGCGCTGGCCGCTTTCCGTGAGTCCAAGCCCGATCTCGTGCTGCTCGATCTGATGCTGCCGGGCCGGGACGGTATCGAGGTGTGCCGCCTGATCAGGGCGGAGTCCGGGGTGCCGATCGTGATGCTCACGGCCAAGAGCGACACCGTCGACGTCGTCGTGGGCCTGGAGTCGGGCGCCGACGACTACATCGTGAAGCCGTTCAAGCCAAAGGAGCTGGTGGCCCGGATCCGGGCACGGCTCAGGAGGTCCGAGGAGCCGGCGCCCGAGCAGCTCGCCATCGGCGATCTGGTCATCGATGTGGCCGGTCACTCCGTGAAGCGGGACGGGCAGTCGATCGCGCTGACGCCGCTGGAGTTCGATCTGCTGGTCGCGCTGGCCCGTAAGCCGTGGCAGGTGTTCACGCGTGAGGTCCTGCTCGAGCAGGTGTGGGGCTACCGGCACGCGGCGGACACCCGGCTGGTCAACGTGCACGTGCAGCGGCTGCGCTCCAAGGTCGAGAAGGACCCGGAGCGGCCGGAGATCGTGGTGACCGTCCGTGGCGTGGGATACAAGGCAGGACCCAGCTGACATGTCCGAAGACAGTGCCGCCTCGTCGCCCGGACGGACCGGGGCTCAGGCGGGGCGGCCTGTCGGCCGGACGACGTCAGGCTCCCGTTGGGGGCGCTTCCTCGAGGGTGGGTTGCTGCAGGGCGGAGTCCAGGGCAGTCCGGTCCTGCGTCTGTTCCTGCGTTGGGTGCGCCGGCCGCTGCTGCCCGTCATGCGGTTGTGGCGGCGCAACATCCAGCTCAAGGTCGTCGCCACGACGTTGCTGATGTCGCTGGGCGTCGTCCTGCTGCTCGGCTTCGTCGTGATCGGGCAGGTGCGAAACGGGCTGCTGGACGCCAAGGTGAAGGCCTCTCAGAGCCAGGCCACCGGCGGGTTCGCGGTGGCCAAGCAGAAGGCCGACGAGGCGGCCGCCGGGACCGGCGACGACAGCGCTCCGGCGGACGGCCGTACCGAGCAGAACGTCAGCCCGTGGATGGGTGACCTGGTGGAGTCGCTGTCCAGCGGCGGCCAGGGCGCGTTCGACGTGGTGACGCTGCCCGCCGCCGCCGGCGACGACAGCGGCGGCGGGCGCGGACCGCGAGCCTCCGGTGACGTCGACTGGGCGGCCAGCGTCCCCGAGGGACTGCGTGGGCGCGTCGACAGCTACACGACGGCGGCTCAGAGCTACACGCGGATCACCTACGACAAGCCCGGCAAGGACTCCCAGCCGGCGCTGGTCATCGGCAAGCAGGTCAACGACCCGAACGGTGACCCGTACCAGCTGTACTACCTCTTCCCCCTGACCCAGGAGGAGAAGTCGCTCAGCCTGGTCAAGGGGACACTGGCGACGGCCGGCCTCTTCGTCGTCGTACTCCTCGGGGCCATCGCCTGGCTCGTCGTGCGGCAGGTCGTCACTCCGGTGCGGATGGCGGCCGGGATCGCCGAGCGGCTGTCCGCGGGGCGGCTGCAGGAGCGGATGAAGGTCACCGGCGAGGACGACATCGCGCGGCTCGGGGAGGCCTTCAACAAGATGGCGCAGAGCCTGCAGCTGAAGATCCAGCAGCTGGAGGACCTGTCGCGGATGCAGCGGCGGTTCGTGTCGGACGTGTCGCACGAGTTGCGGACGCCGCTGACGACCGTACGGATGGCCGCGGACGTCATTCATGAGGCGCGCGAGGACTTCGACCCGGTGACCGCTCGGTCCGCGGAACTGCTCGCCGACCAGTTGGACCGGTTCGAGTCGCTGCTCGCGGACCTGCTGGAGATCAGCCGCTTCGACGCGGGCGCGGCGGCCCTGGAGGCCGAGCCCATCGACCTCAGGGAGGTCGTCCGGCGGGTCGTCAGCGGAGCCGAGCCGCTCGCCGAGCGCAAGAGGACGACGATTCGGGTCGTCGGCGACCAGCAGCCCGTGGTCGCCGAGGCGGACGCCCGGCGGGTGGAGCGGGTGCTGCGCAACCTGGTCGTCAACGCCGTGGAGCACGGAGAGGGCAAGGACGTCGTCGTCAAGCTCGCCGCGGCGGGCGGGGCCGTCGCGGTCGCGGTGCGCGACTACGGCGTCGGACTCAAGCCCGGCGAGGCGACCCGTGTCTTCAGCCGGTTCTGGCGGGCCGACCCGGCACGCGCGCGTACCACCGGCGGTACGGGCCTTGGGCTGTCCATCGCCCTGGAGGACGCGCGGCTGCACGGCGGCTGGCTGCAGGCGTGGGGCGAGCCGGGTGGCGGCTCGCAGTTCCGGCTGACGCTGCCGCGCACCGCGGACGAGCCGCTTCGGGGCTCTCCCATACCGCTGGAACCCAAGGACTCGCGCCGCAACCGCGGCCTCAATGACGCCGGCCTGCCGCGCGGGGGCAGCGAGAAGACGGCCACCGTGCCCGCCCAGTCGGCCGGTGACCAGACGTCCTCGCGGGACCCGATCGTGCCGCGGCCGACCGCCCTGGCGCCCGCCGCCGACCCGACCGCGCTGCCCGGCAACGGTGCCCGCGTGGTGCCCCGGTCGACTTCGCGTCCGCGACGGCAGGAGGAGGCGGCTCCCGGGGAGGAGCCGCGAGGCGGGACCGTGAGCCGCCCGGACACGGGGGCGCAGAGCCCGCCGGGGGAGTCCGCGGAGTCTTCGGAGGATCTGTCGGTGGAGTCGTACGAACAGGGGGAGGCATTCCGTGGGCGCTGACCGCGGCAGGGGCGCCCGACGGGGAGCGGGACGTGCGCTGGCGTACGCCGCCTGTGGCGTCGTACTGCTGGCAGGGTGTGCCTCGATGCCGGACAGCGGGGATCTGCGCGGTGTGGAGTCCACTCCGCGCCAGGACACGCAGGTACGGGTCTTCGCCATGCCGCCTCAGGAGAACGCGCCGTCCCAGGAGATCGTGCAGGGCTTCCTGGAGGCGCTGACCAGCGACGATCCGCACTATGAGACGGCCCGCCAGTATCTGACCGCCGACGCCGCGAAGACCTGGGAGCCCGAGCGGGCCACCACGGTGCTCGCCCAGGGGCCGGAGATCGATGTGGCGCGTTCGGGCGGCCGGGAGGACAACAACGACCTCCTGTTCACGCTGACCGGCAGCGAGGTCGGCGCGGTGGACGAGCAGGGGTCGTACGCGCCCGCCGACCGGAACTACCACCAGTCGGTGCACCTGGTCCGGGACCAGAAGACCCAGCAGTGGCGCATCGACGGGCTGCCGCAGGGCGTCGTCATGGGCAAGTCGGACTTCCAGCGCAACTACATGTCCGTCGACAAGTACTACTTCGCCTCGAACACGACGGGATCGCAGACCGTGGCGGTCGCCGATCCCGTGTACGTGCGCGAGCGCGTGGACGCCATGACACAGATGGTGCGCTCCCTGATCAACGGGCCCACGACCTGGCTCCGGCCGGTCGCCAGATCGAGCTTCCCCACCGGGACGGAGCTGCAGAAGGGCGTCACATCGTTGACGCCGGACGACCAGAGCAAGCTGACCGTCCCGCTGAACGACAAGGCCGCCCGGGTCGGTCCGACCGTCTGCGACAACATGGCGGCCCAGATCCTGTTCACCCTGGAGAACGTCACGCCCGCGGTGGACGAGGTCGAGCTGAGGGCCGGCGGCAAGCAGTTGTGCGCGCTCAGGGACCGGGCCGACGCCATCGCCGCGCGCGGCTCGGTGCAGCATCCCGGGTACCTGTACTTCGTCGACGGCAAGCACCGGCTGGTGCGGATATCGGCCGACGGCAGCGGTACGAAGCCCGATCCGGTGCCCGGAGCGCTGGGCGAGGGCGCCAAGGACCTCCAGGCGGTGGCCGTGTCGCGGGACGAGTACAAGGCGGCCGGGGTCGGCATCGGAGGCAAGTCGCTGTACGTCGGGTCACTGACGTCGGGCGGGTCGCTCGGGGAGCCCGTGCTGACCAGCGAGGGCGCCACGCCCGACGACCGGCTGACCACGCCCAGCTGGGACGCGGAGGGCGACCTGTGGGTGGCCGACCGCAACCCGCGGGACCCGCGGCTGCTGGTGCTCGAAGGGGGCGCCGGCAAGCCGCTGAAGGTGGACGCTCCGGGGCTGAACGGGCGAATCAGGGACGTCCGGGTGGCCGCCGACGGGGTGCGGATCGCGCTCGTCGTGGAGAAGGGCGGCAAGCAGTCGCTGCTCATCGGGCGGATCGAGCGGGGCGAGAAGTCGGGCGGGCACCCGCACGTCTCGGTGCAGGAACTTCGGGCGACCACACCGGAGCTGGAGGAGGTCACCACCATGTCGTGGGCCGGTGACAGCCGGCTCGTGGTGGTCGGGCGTGAGAAGGGCGGCGTGCAGCAGATGCGGTACGTCCAGGTCGACGGCTCCACGCCGGAGGGGCCGACGCCGGCGGCGTTGACGGGCGTGAAGGAGATCGCCGCCTCGGAGGACGACCAGGTGCCCTTGGTGGCGTATTCGGAGGACGGGATCGTACGGCTGCCGTCCGGGGGGCAGTGGCAGAAGGTGGACGCGGACGGGACGGCGCCGGTGTATCCGGGGTGAGTGCCGGTTGTTCCGGTTGTTCCGGGCAAGTCCCGGGTGAGTGGGCCACGGGCTCATGGATTTGTACGACCGGTGAGGTTCGTGAGCGGCCGTTTTCGCTGGGGGTGGGACCCCGGTGGGAGCGGCCGTTTCGCTGTGCCCGGAGTTGTCCACAGGCAGTTGTCCACAGGGGTGGCAGAGGCGCTTCGGCGTTGGCACAGTGGTGGACATGCGGGGGTGGTGGCAGGACCTCACCGACCTGGTGCTGCCGGCCGAGTGCGGAGGCTGCGGGAGGCCGCGCACGGTGCTCTGCCCGGAGTGCCGGGCGGCGCTGAACGGGGCGGTACCGCGCCGGGTGCGACCGGTCCCGGAGCCACCGGGTCTGCCGGCCGTGCACGCGGAGGCGCGGTACGCGGACGAAGTGCGGGCGATCTTGCTGGCCCACAAGGAGCGGGGCGCGCTGGCGCTCGCGGCACCGCTGGGGGTGGCGCTGGCTCGGGCTGTGCGGGCAGGGGCGGCGCGGGCTGACGAGGCTGTGGTGCTGGTTCCCGTGCCGTCCGCGCGGCACGCGGTTCGGGCGCGGGGGCACGATCCGGCGCGGCGGATCGCGCTCGCGGCGGCCCGTGAGCTGCGGCGGGCCGGGACACCGGCGCGGGTGGCCGCCGTACTGCGGCAGCGGCGGGCCGTGGCCGACCAGGCCGGGCTCAACTCCCGGGAGCGGCTGGCGAATCTCGCGGGCGCGCTGGCGGTGACCGGAGGAGGAGAGCGGCTGCTCACCGGTGGCCGGGTGGTGCTCGTCGACGACCTGATGACGACCGGGGCGTCGTTGGCGGAGGCGGCACGCGCGGTGCGGGTGGTGCTGGCGAAGGTGCCGGAGGCGGCGCAGGTGAGGGAGGCGGCGTGGGCGACGGAGGAAGCGGGAGGTGGCGTGCGGGCGCGGGCTGGGCGCGGAGGAGTGGCGTACGGGGGTCCCGCGGGTGGGCGGGGGGCTCTTGCGCGCGGTGGCTCGGGGAGCGGACGGGAAGCGGAGCAGGCCCGCGGCCGGGCGGGGGGAGTCGGCGAGCCGGCTGTGTACGGCGGGGGGACCGCGGCGGTGTACGCGGCGGGAAGTCGGGAAAGCAGAGAGGAACGGATGACCCGGGGGACGGAGGAGGCGACGAGGTGGGTGCCTGGTCGGCCGGGAACGGTGGACGGTGGCGCCGTACATGACCTGATCCGCGGGGCCGTGGTCGCGTCCACGCCGGATTCTTTCGAAATAAACCGGAACTGATTGAGAACTTGCATCGTTGCAGGTAATGACAGGACCAATTCACCTGAACGGAGGTACACCGCAGTAGAGGGTGACGACATCCGTCCGGGCGAGATATGTTCGGGTTGTGAGAGAAAGGCGCAGGCCACCCCTCTCGAATCCGAATGCCGTGCTGCGGGATTTTCATCATCATCCGCACCGGTGGCGTGGAGATCTCGCCCATGGGGGAGGAGGTGGAAGTCACCGAGTCCGAGGTTCCGGGTCTCACCGGAGCCGGGTGCAAAAGGGAGATGCTCCGCAACGAGGCGGAGCGATCCGGGAACGGAGTTCTGCGTGGACATCGTCGTCAAGGGCCGCAAGACCGAGGTGCCCGAGCGGTTCCGCAAGCACGTGGCCGAGAAGCTGAAGCTGGAGAAGATCCAGAAGCTCGACGGCAAGGTGATCAGCCTCGACGTCGAGGTGTCCAAGGAGCCCAACCCCCGACAGGCCGACCGCTGTGACCGAGTGGAGATCACGCTCCGCTCCCGCGGTCCGGTGATCCGGGCGGAAGCGGCAGCCAGCGACCCGTACGCGGCACTCGACCTGGCGGCGGAGAAGCTGGATGCCCGGCTGCGCAAGCAGCACGACAAGCGCCACACCCGTCGAGGCTCACGCCGACTGACGGCGGCCGAGGTCCCCGACCACGTCCCGGGCGCGGCGACCCTCAACGGCAACGGGAATGGCCACGCCGTCCACGACGACGAGTCCGAAGGGGTCCCCACCAAGAAGATCGGTTCGCTGGAGATCAAGGGGGAGGGCCCCCTCATCGTCCGCGAGAAGACCCACGTCGCCTCTCCGATGACCCTCGACCAGGCTCTCTACGAGATGGAGCTGGTCGGGCACGACTTCTACTTGTTCATCGACTCCGAGACCAAGGAACCCAGCGTCGTCTACCGGCGGCACGCCTACGACTACGGCGTCATCCACCTCAGCACGGACCCGATGGTCACCCAGGCGCAACCCCCAGCGGCGGGTGGCACGCTGGGTGGCTGACCATCCGGCAGACGACTGAGCCGGTGCCCCTGGTGCGCGTCGTGCGCCCCCAGGGGCACCGGCGTGCGACCACTTCACGTCCCGCTCTGTCACCTCACTGTCGTCCGGGCATGGAATCATGGCCACACCGGCCCAACCGTTGGGCCGTTGCCTTGGGTTGGCGATGGCACAGGACCAACAGGCCACAGCCTTCAGGGGGAGGAACGATGGCGGACACCTTCGGACCGATGCAGGGCGAGGACGCCGGCAACGGTGTCGCCGGCATGGGCCCGGACTCGGGCTCACCACGCAAGGAGCCGATCCGTGTCCTGGTCGTGGACGACCACGCCCTCTTCCGCCGTGGCCTGGAGATCGTGCTCGCCGCCGAGGAGGACATCCAGGTCGTCGGTGAGGCGGGTGACGGGGCGGAGGCGGTCGACAAGGCCGCCGACCTGCTGCCGGACATCGTGCTGATGGACGTACGGATGCCCAAGCGGGGCGGTATAGAGGCGTGCACGTCCATCAAGGAGGTGGCCCCCAGCGCGAAGATCATCATGCTGACGATCAGCGACGAGGAGGCCGATCTCTACGACGCGATCAAGGCAGGCGCTACCGGATATCTCCTGAAGGAGATCTCCACGGACGAGGTGGCCACCGCCATTCGCGCGGTGGCCGACGGGCAGTCGCAGATCAGCCCGTCCATGGCGTCGAAACTGCTCACCGAGTTCAAGTCGATGATCCAGCGGACCGACGAGCGCCGGCTCGTGCCGGCGCCGCGGCTCACGGACCGTGAACTGGAAGTACTCAAACTCGTCGCCACGGGAATGAACAACCGGGACATCGCCAAGGAATTGTTCATCTCCGAGAACACCGTGAAGAACCACGTGCGCAACATCCTGGAGAAGCTGCAGCTGCACTCCAGGATGGAAGCGGTCGTCTACGCGATGCGGGAGAAGATCCTCGAGATCCGGTGACGGCTCGAGATCCGGTGACGGTCCTGCCGGGCGCGGTCAGCTGAGAGCGCGGGCGAGTTCTCTCACGAGGGGCTCGCGCAGTTCGGGTGCGTCCACCCGTTCCACCCGTACGTCGTCGCAGTTCACCCACCCGGCCGCCTCGATGAGGGCCTGGGCGACCAAAGGGACCGTCTTCGGGCCGTCCAGCGTGACCTGCCGGGCGACCAGTGTGCGGCCCTCGCGCGCCGGATCCACCCGGCCGACCAGCCGGCCGCCGGCCAGCACCGGCATCGCGAAGTAGCCGTGTATCCGCTTCGGCCTGGGGACGTAGGCCTCCAGGCGGTGGGTGAAGTCGAATATGCGTTCGGTACGCGCCCGTTCCCAGATGAGGGAGTCGAAGGGGGACAGGAGCGTGGTGCGATGGCGGCCGCGCGGGGGTGTCTCCAGGGCGGCGGGATCGGCCCAGGCAGGCTTGTCCCAGCCCTCGACCGTGACCGGGACCAGACCCGAGTCGGCGATCACCGTGTCGACCTGCTCGGCCTTGAGGCGGTGGTAGTCGGCGATGTCGGCGCGGGTGCCGACGCCCAGGGACTGGCCGGCCAGGCGGACCAGGCGGCGCAGGCACTCGGCGTCGTCCAGGTCGTCGTGGAGCAGGGCTTCCGGGATGGCGCGTTCGGCGAGGTCGTAGACGCGCTTCCAGCCGCGGCGCTCGACGCAGACCACCTCGCCGTACATCAGGGCGCGTTCGACGGCCACTTTCGCGCCGGACCAGTCCCACCACTCGCTGGTCTTCTTGGCCCCGCCCAACTCGGTGGCGGTGAGCGGGCCCTCGGCGCGGAGCTGCTTGATGACCTGGTCGTACGCGCCGTCGGGGAGTTCGTGGTTCCAGTGCGGGCGGGCTCGGTAGGCGCGGCGGCGGAAGGCGAAGTGAGGCCACTCCTCGACGGGGAGGATGCAGGCGGCGTGCGACCAGTACTCGAAGGCGTGGGGTGGTTCCTCCGGGGCGCCGGTCGTGGGCTTGTTCCAGTAGGCGTTCTCGACTGTTCGACGGCCCACGGCTCCCAGGCGGGCGTACGGGACGAGTTCGTGTGACCGGGCCAGGACCGAGATGGTGTCGAGCTGGACCGCGCCGAGGTGGCGCAGGACGCCTCGGACGCCGGACTTCCGGTCGGGGGCACCGAGGAAGCCCTGGGCTCTGAGGGCGAGACGGCGGGCCTCGTCTGCGGAGAGCGTGGTGGTGGGGTGCGAGGTCGTCATGGGTTCGCACGATAGGGGGTGGGACTGACAGTGCGGGCTGAGCTGCGGTTTGCTCCAGGGCCCTAGCTAGGGCTGCGCCGGCAGGTACGGCGCTGTCGACGGCAGTCCCAGGTCCGACGGGAGCAGGGAGCCCACCCAGCAGTCCCGCCGTACTCCCTTGTTGTTGACGGCGGAGCGCAGGGTGCCCTCGATGGTGAAGCCCGCTCGTTCCGCCACGGCGCGCGAGGGGGCGTTGCCCACTTCCGCGCGCCATTCCACGCGGTCGATGGAGGCGCGGGCGAAGGCCCAGTGGGCGGCGGCGCGGGTGGCCTCCGTCAGGTAGCCGTTGCCGCGGTGCTCCTTCGTGCCCCAGAAGCCGACCTCGGCGGTGCCTAGGGAGCGCAGGGTGATGCTGAGCATGCCCACCAGTTCCTCCCCTTCGGGGAGGAAGACACCCCAGGTGAACATCGAACCGCAGGCCCAGCCGTCGGGGGCCACCTGCTGGGTGAAGCTCTGGGCGTGCTCGCGCAGATAGGGCGCGGGAATGGTCGTCCAGCGCTGGATGTCGGGGTCTTGCGCGGCCGCGTACACGGCGTCGGTGTGCCGCGCCTCGACCGTGCGCAGGACGAGGCGGTCCGTGCGGAGTGTGACGGGGTCCATCGGGTGATTCTGCTCAGCCGGTCCCCGGGGCGCCAACTTTTAGCCGTGTGTGAGCGGGTGATCACCATTCGCGTAATTCGTCGGCGGGGGCGGCACCATCCGCGGCACGCGGACGTTGTCCCCTTTGTAGGAGACCGTTCTGAGGGAGACCGCAGTCCCCCTCCGGCGGAGATGTGAAGCGGTGGACGGTCGTCGTCGCGGCAGGCCTCCCGGCGTGGTGGGGTCCTCGCATACGATGGCCGTTGCTCAGTAAGTCCAATGGAAACCGACCGTCCCAGGCCCGACCGGCAAGGAGACCAACCCCCGTGTCCGTCCTCTCGAAGATCATGCGTGCAGGCGAAGGCAAAATCCTGCGCAAGCTGCACCGCATCGCGGACCAGGTCAACTCCATCGAAGAGGACTTCGTCGACCTCTCCGACGCCGAGCTGCGGGCCCTCACCGATGAGTACAAGCAGCGGTACGCCGATGGTGAGAGCCTGGATGATCTGCTCCCCGAGGCTTTCGCCACCGTGCGCGAGGCCGCCAAGCGTGTCCTGGGCCAGCGGCACTACGACGTGCAGATGATGGGTGGCGCCGCGCTCCACCTCGGTTACGTGGCGGAGATGAAGACCGGTGAGGGCAAGACCCTGGTCGGCACCCTGCCCGCGTACCTGAACGCCCTTTCCGGCAAGGGCGTCCACCTGATCACGGTCAACGACTACCTGGCCGAGCGCGACTCCGAGATGATGGGCCGCGTCCACAAGTTCCTGGGCCTGAACGTCGGCTGCATCCTCGCCAACATGACGCCGGCCCAGCGCCGCGAGCAGTACAACTGCGACATCACCTACGGCACGAACAACGAGTTCGGCTTCGACTACCTGCGCGACAACATGGCGTGGTCCCAGGACGAACTCGTCCAGCGCGGCCACAACTACGCCATCGTCGACGAGGTCGACTCCATCCTCGTCGACGAGGCCCGTACGCCGCTGATCATCTCCGGCCCGGCCGACCAGGCCACCAAGTGGTACGGGGACTTCGCCAAGCTCGTCACGCGTCTCAAGCGCGGCGAGGCCGGCAACCCCCTCAAGGGCATCGAGGAGACCGGCGACTACGAGGTCGACGAGAAGAAGCGCACCGTCGCCATCCACGAGCCCGGTGTCGCGAAGGTCGAGGACTGGCTGGGCATCGACAACCTCTACGAGTCGGTGAACACCCCGCTGGTGGGCTACCTGAACAACGCCATCAAGGCCAAGGAGCTCTTCAAGAAGGACAAGGACTACGTCGTCATCGACGGCGAGGTCATGATCGTCGACGAGCACACCGGCCGTATCCTCGCCGGCCGCCGTTACAACGAGGGCATGCACCAGGCGATCGAGGCGAAGGAAGGGGTGGACATCAAGGACGAGAACCAGACGCTCGCCACGATCACCCTGCAGAACTTCTTCCGCCTCTACGACAAGCTCTCCGGCATGACCGGTACGGCGATGACCGAGGCCGCCGAGTTCCACCAGATCTACAAGCTCGGCGTGGTTCCGATCCCGACGAACAAGCCGATGGTCCGCAAGGACCAGTCGGACCTGATCTACCGCACCGAGGTCGCGAAGTTCGAGGCGGTCGTCGACGACATCGCCGAGAAGCACGAGAAGGGCCAGCCGATCCTCGTCGGTACGACGTCGGTCGAGAAGTCCGAGTACCTGTCGCAGCAGCTGTCCAAGCGCGGCATCCAGCACGAGGTGCTGAACGCGAAGCAGCACGACCGTGAGGCGTCGATCGTCGCCCAGGCCGGCCGCAAGGGCGCTGTGACGGTCGCCACCAACATGGCCGGCCGTGGTACGGACATCAAGCTCGGCGGCAACCCCGAGGACCTCGCGGAGGCGGAGCTGCGCCAGCGCGGCCTCGACCCCGAGGAGCACATCGAGGAGTGGGCCGCGGCCCTTCCCGCCGCCCTGGAGAAGGCCGAGCAGGCCGTCAAGGCGGAGTTCGAGGAGGTCAGGGAGCTCGGTGGGCTCTACGTCCTCGGCACGGAACGGCACGAGTCGCGTCGTATCGACAACCAGCTGCGCGGTCGTTCCGGCCGTCAGGGCGACCCGGGCGAGTCCCGCTTCTACCTCTCCCTGGGTGACGACCTGATGCGCCTGTTCAAGGCCCAGATGGTCGAGCGCGTGATGTCGATGGCGAACGTCCCGGACGACGTGCCGATCGAGAACAAGATGGTCACCCGCGCGATCGCGTCCGCCCAGTCGCAGGTCGAGCAGCAGAACTTCGAGACCCGTAAGAACGTCCTGAAGTACGACGAGGTCCTCAACCGGCAGCGCGAGGTCATCTACGGCGAGCGCCGTCGCGTCCTGGAGGGCGAGGACCTGCACGAGCAGGTGCAGCACTTCATGGACGACACCATCGACGCGTACGTCGCCGCCGAGACCGCCGAGGGCTTCCCGGAGGACTGGGACCTCGACCGGCTGTGGGGCGCCTTCAAGCAGCTCTACCCGGTGAAGGTCACCGTCGAGGAGCTGGAGGAGGCGGCCGGCGACCGCGCCGGACTGACCGCCGAGTTCATCTCCGAGTCCATCAAGGACGACATCCACGCCCAGTACGCGTCGCGCGAGGAGCAGCTCGGCTCCGAGATCATGCGTGAGCTGGAGCGCCGGGTCGTGCTGTCGGTCCTCGACCGCAAGTGGCGCGAGCACCTCTACGAGATGGACTACCTCCAGGAGGGCATCGGCCTGCGCGCGATGGCGCAGAAGGACCCGCTGGTGGAGTACCAGCGCGAGGGCTTCGACATGTTCACCGCCATGATGGAGGGCATCAAGGAGGAGTCCGTCGGCTACCTGTTCAACCTGGAGGTCCAGGTCGAGCAGCAGGTCGAGGAGGTCCCGGTCGAGGACGCCCCGCCGTCCCTCGACAAGCAGGACGCGGTGCCGGCGCAGGCGGGCGCGCGTCCCGAGATCCGCGCCAAGGGGCTCGACGTCCCGCAGCGGCGTGAGCTGCACTTCTCCGCGCCCACCGTGGACGGTGAGGGCGGGGTCATCGAGGGTGAGTTCGCCGACGAGGACGAGCCGGTGCGTTCCCAGGCCGACGGCCTCACGCGCGCGGAGCGGCGCAAGCAGTCCCGTGGGGGGCGGCGCCGCAAGAAGTGACGCCTCGGTACCGGCGGGGCGCCCTGCGGGTGCCCTGCGACGCCGTAGCGGTGTGGTAGCGGCTTGAAGGGCCGGGTCACCTTGGGGTGCCCGGCCCTTCGGCATGCTCGTGGTCAGTCCTCGGAGGCGCGCGGTGGGCGTGGGCCGCCCAGTTCCACCGCCGTGCAGCGCCAGCGGCGGTCCCGGCCCTGTTCCAGGCGGAAGGCCATCGCGCGCAGTTGGTCGCCGGCGCCGATGCGGGCGAAGGCCTCGATGGCGCCGGGGCGCGGGACGTAGTAGCCGATGTCGCGGACGACCGGTGCGGTGCCCCGGGTGGTGCGCAGGGGGCCGCGTTCGGCGAGCCAGGCCAGTTCGTCGTAGGCGTGGCCCGCGGTGTGCCGGAGCATCCAGTGGACGGGGCGACGGCCGCTCAGGACTGCCAGGAGGCGGTCCGCGAAGACGTCGGTGGGGCGGGGCTGGGGGAGAGACCTGCGGGGGGTCTGGACGGGGGCTGTGAGGGCGGGCGACGGGGGCGGGGCCGCGTGGGTCGTTGTGGGGGCTGCTGCGGCGGGGGCGGCTGTCGCGGTGGCTGTCGCTGTGGGGGTGGCGCCGGACGGCCTGTTCGCGGTTGTTGCTGTTGCTGTGGCCAGGGTCGGCGCCGTGCCGGCGGGGGAGGCCGACGGGCGGTTGCCGGCGGGCCTGGTGTGAAGGGAGGGGCCGCGTCCGGAGGGAGTGCCAGAGGGGCGGCCGCCGGGGGTCGTGGGGCGGGCGGTGCCGCCTTGGGGGGTGCGTGGGGGTGTGCCGCCAGGGCGCCGTGGGTCGCGGCGGCTCGGCGGGCGGGTGCCGGGGTGGTGGCTCGCCTGGCTTGCCCTGGTCATGACCTTGTTCATGTGTGTCCCCGTTCGGTCCACCCGGAGGTACCGGGCAGTAACTTCGTGGTCGGGGATCTTGTACGGGGCCGCGGGGTGCCGGGGCAAGGCGGGGTGCACCGGCGTGGGGCGGTCGGAGGGGTCACTTATCCGGGTGGTCTGGACGCGGAATTGCCTGGTGGGCAGGGTGTGGTGGGTGAATTTCGATGCCGTGGGTTGACGTTCGCGGGGGTGTGGGCAGGGACTCGAAAGGGGACGCCGCGCACGTATCCTGAAGCCCTCCGGGGGTGCGGGCTCGTCCTTCCGGGGACCTGTGCGGAGCCTCCGACCACGGAAAATCGACCACGAAAGCGGCCTGTCATGCGCGTCTACGTCCCCCTGGCCCTTCCCGGTCTC
Source organism: Streptomyces violaceoruber (assembly GCA_000720805.1). GTDB lineage: Bacteria > Actinomycetota > Actinomycetes > Streptomycetales > Streptomycetaceae > Streptomyces > Streptomyces cellulosae_A. The sequence goes on along the minus strand of JODI01000118.1, from coordinate 22,360 downwards.
GCCGAGGCGTACAAGACAGGAGAGCTGGGGACCGGACCGTTCGTCGCGTACGCGGTCACGCCGGCGTTGCGCGAGTGGTACCTCTCCGACGACATCGAGGAACTGGAGTACGCGGCGCTGAACCGGGCCGCGCTGGCCTCGCTGCGGCTGCTGGCGGCCGACCCGGGTGCGACGCGGCGTCGGGTCGTGGTCGCCGTGGACGTGCCCGACGGGACGGCGACCGCCGATCCCGACCGGGCGCTGGACCCGGCGGCGCTCGGCGAGGTACGGGTCGCTGGGACCGTACGGATGGCCGAAGCGGCGGCCGTGCACGTCGACGCGGATGACGCGGAGGCGGATGTGGCCGCCGCGGCGGAGGCACTGGCGGCGGCGGACGGCGGGGACGACGACGCGCAGTTCGTGGTGGACGGGGCGGAGGATCACGAGCTGCTGTGGTTCGCGACGCAGGAGATCCCGAACCTGGTGGGGCTGGGGGACTGAGCGGGGACGCGAGGCTTGTGCTGAGGGAAGCCGCGGGTTCTCCGTTGCCGAGCGAGGTCGCGGATCCGTTGCCGGGCGGGGCGCGGGTCTCTTGATTGTCAGTGGCGGCGGGTACGTTTCTGGCATGGGGAAGCAGACGGACGCGCACATTGTCTGGGACTGGAACGGCACGCTGTTCCACGACAATGAGGCGATCATCGGGGCGACGAACGCGGCGTTCGCCGAGCTGGGGCTGGCGCCGATCACGCTGGAGCAGTACCGGGCGCTGTACTGCGTGCCGGTGCCGAAGTTCTACGAGCGGCTGATGGGGCGGCTGCCCACCGACGCCGAGTGGGAAGTCATGGACGAGACCTTCCACCGGTACTACGCCGAGCACCGGGTGGGGTGCGGGCTCACGGCGGGGGCGGTCGAGCTGCTGACGGAGTGGCGGTCGGCAGGGCGCAGCCAGTCGATTCTGAGCATGTACGGCCATGACGAACTCGTCCCGCTGGTGCGGGGGTTCGGGATCGAGGCGCACTTCATACGGGTGGACGGGCGGACGGGGCCGTCCGGGGGCAGCAAGGCCGAGCACATGGTCCGGCACCTGGCTTTCCTCGCGGGGGTGGATCCGGCGCGGACGGTCGTGATCGGGGACGCCGCGGATGACGCCGTGGCGGCGTTGCATGTCGGGGCACGGGCGGTGCTGTACACCGGGGGGTCGCACGGGCGGGCCAGCCTGGAGGAGGTCGGAGTGCCGGTGGTGGACACGTTGGCGGAGGCGGTTGTGGAGGCGGAGCGGTTGGCGGCGTAGGGGGCGGGGTGGTGTAGGGGTGCCGTGGGCCAGAGGTGTGGTGGGCCAGGGGTGTGGTGGGCCAAGGGTGTGGTGGGCCAGGGCGGCGGTGGCGTCCGCGCCTGCCGCCTGTGCCGGGTGCCGCCCGTGCCGCCCAGTGGCAGGGGCGGCGCGGGTGGCCGGGGGATGGCGGCGGCACGGGGCGGTGGAGGTGGAGGATCAGGTCACCGGTGCCTTCGCCCGCAGCACCGTCAGGAATTCGCGCATCCAGCTGGAGTGGTCCGGCCAGGCGCGGGAGGAGACCAGGGTGCCGTCGACCACCGCCTCGGCGTCCTGGAAGGTGGCGCCGGCGGCCTGCATGTCCAGTTCCAGCGCGGGGTACGCCGTGACGCGGCGGCCGCGGAGGCTGTCGATCGCGGCGGTGAGCAGGGGGCCGTGGCAGATCTGGGCCACGGGCTTGTCGGCGTCGAAGAACGACTTGAGGATCTTGCGGAGTTCGGGGTCGTTGCGGAGGTACTCGGGGGCGCGGCCGCCGGGGATGACGAGGGCGGCGTACTGGCCGGGGTCGACGTCGGCGAAGGCCAGGTCGGCGGGCCAGGTGTAGCCGGGTTTCTCGGTGTAGGTGTCGAAGCCGGGTTCGAAGTCGTGTACGACGAACTGGAGCTTTTTGCGGGTGGGGGCGGCGATGTGGACGTCGTAGCCCTCTTCGCGGAGGCGTTGGTAGGGGTACAGGACCTCGAGGGACTCTGCGGCGTCGCCGGTGACGATGAGGATTTTTGCGGTCATGTCGGCAACGTGCATCGGTAAGGGCGGGTTGCCAAGGGGGCGTGCGCCGGTGGGGTGACGTTGGCTGGTGTCGGGGTTGGGTTTTTCTCGCCCCCGCCGCCCCTACCCGTCCCATCCCCAGGGGCTCCGCCCCTTCGACCCCGCCGGGGGCTGCGCCCCCGGTCCCCCTGAGGGCGGGGACTGCGTCCCCGTGCCCCGGTCCCCCTGAGGGCGGGGACTGCGTCCCCTGCACCCCGCCTGGGGCTCTGCCCCAGACCCCCATCGGCCTGAACGGCCTCGTCCTCAGGTGTCGGAGGGAGCCAGGATGGGCCGAGTCGGCAGGCCCGGTGCCGGAGGGAGCCAGGATGGGCCGAGTCGGCAGGCCCGGTGCCGGAGGGAGCCAGGATGGGCCGAGTCGGCAGGCCCGGTGCCGGAGAGAGCCCGGACAGGCCGAGTCGGCAGGCCCGGTGCCGGAGAGAGCCCGGACAGGCCGAGTCGGCAAGCACGGTCCTGAAGGGAGCCCGGATGGGTCAAGCCGGCAAGGCCGGTGTCGGAGGGGCCTGGGCGGGCTGAGTCGGCGAGGCTGGTGGTGAAGGGGCTTCCGGCAGGGGAGTCCGCAAGGGCGAACGATGGTGGAAGGGGCTCCGATGGGGTCCCGGGTCTGGGGTCGTCTGTGCAGAACGTCAAACTTCCACCCCTGCTTTTGTACACATACGGCTCATGACGAGGGCCCGGTGAGGAGCGATAGCCTTGGTGGCGTGATCAGCGCGATAGTTCGCGGGGACCTCGTTGTCCCTGCCCTGCGCCCGGGGAACACGGATTACCTCCGTGGCCGGGCGGCGGTCGCTGGTCTTCGCGGGCGGGACGGGGGAGCTAGGGCCCCCAGGACGCCGTACACACCCCGGACGTGCGCGGCGCCGCAGAGAGCAGCGTCACACCCGCAGGGCGTGTCGAGAATGGCTGATAACCCCCCGCTCATCTCGCCTTGCGGCATAGCGTCGGAACAGACCGGACACCCCGCGTCACGGCGTTACGTCGGAAGAGAAGAGACCGAACTTCCTTCTACGTCACGCAACGGCGCGCGACAGGAGCCAGAGGACAATGCAGACCAAGCTGGACGAAGCCAAGGCCGAGTTGCTGGAGAGGGCTGCTCGGGTCGCTGAGAACAGCCCGGTCGGGGGGCACCTACCGACCAGGACGACGGGCGAGGGCACCCCGGACACCCCGGATCACGACTCCGTGCTCGCGTTCCTCCAGCGCTACTACCTGCACACCGCACCGGAGGACCTCACCGACCGCGACCCGGTCGACGTCTTCGGTGCCGCGCTCTCGCACTACCGGCTGGCCGAGAACCGCCCGCAGGGCACGGCCAACGTGCGGGTCCACACGCCCACCGTGGAGGAGAACGGGTGGACGTGCACTCATTCGGTTGTCGAGGTCGTCACCGACGACATGCCGTTCCTCGTCGACTCCGTCACCAACGAGTTGACCCGGCAGGGACGTGGGATCCATGTCGTCATCCATCCGCAGATCGTCGTGCGGCGTGACGTCACCGGCAAGCTCATCGAGGTGCTCACCGCGCCTGTCTCTGAGGACCTCCCGCACGACGCGCACACCGAGTCCTGGATCCATGTCGAGATCGACCGGGAGACCGACCGCGGCGATCTGAAGCAGATCAACGCCGACCTGCTGCGGGTCCTGTCCGACGCCCGGGAGGCCGTCGAGGACTGGGAGAAAATGCGGGACTCCGCCCTGCGGATGGCCGACGAGCTGCCCAAGGAGCCGGTCGCCTCCGATCTGCGCGAGCAGGACGTCGAGGAGGCCCGCGAGCTGCTGCGCTGGCTGGCCGCCGACCACTTCACCTTCCTCGGGTACCGGGAGTACCAGCTCCGCGAGGACGACTCCCTGGCGGCCGTTCCCGGCACCGGGCTCGGCATTCTGCGGTCCGATCCGCGTCACGGCGACGGGGACAGCCACCCCGTCAGCCCGTCGTTCGAGCGGCTGCCCGCGGATGCCCGGAAGAAGGCGCGTGAGCACAAGCTCCTCGTGCTGACCAAGGCGAACAGCCGGTCGACCGTGCACCGGCCGTCGTATCTCGACTACATCGGCGTCAAGAAGTTCGACGCCGAGGGGAACGTCGTGGGGGAACGGCGGTTCCTCGGGCTGTTCTCGTCCGCCGCCTACACCGAGTCCGTGCGGCGGGTGCCCGTCATCCGGCGCAAGGTCGAGGAGGTGCTGGAGCGGGCGGGGTTCTCGCCGAACAGTCACGACGGGCGCGATCTGCTGCAGATCCTCGAGACCTACCCGCGCGACGAGCTCTTCCAGACGCCGCCCGAGGAACTCGAGTCCATCGTCACGTCCGTGCTGTACCTCCAGGAGCGGCGGCGGCTGCGGCTGTATCTGCGGCAGGACGAGTACGGGCGCTACTACTCCGCCCTCGTCTACCTGCCCCGCGACCGGTACACGACCGGTGTCCGGCTGCGGATCATCGACATCCTGAAGGAGGAACTCGGCGGTATCAGCGTCGACTTCACGGCCTGGAACACCGAGTCCATCCTCTCCCGGCTGCACTTCGTGGTCCGCGTCCCGCAGGGCACCGAGCTGCAGCAGCTCAGCGACAGCGACAAGGAGCGCATCGAGGCGCGGCTCGTCGAGGCCGCCCGCTCCTGGGCCGACGGGTTCGCGGAGGCGCTGAACGCCGAGTTCGGCGAGGAGCGCGCCGCCGAGCTGCTGCGCCGCTTCGGCAACGCCATCCCGGAGGGCTACAAGGCCGACCACTCCCCGCGCGCCGCGGTCGCCGACATCGCGCACCTCGAACAGCTCACCGAGGAGTCCGACGAGAAGGGCTTCGCGCTCAGCCTCTACGAGCCCGTGGGCGCCGCGCCCGAGGAGCGCCGGTTCAAGATCTACCGCAAGGGCGGCTCCATCACCCTGTCGGCGGTGCTGCCGGTCCTCAACCGGCTCGGCGTCGAGGTGATGGACGAGCGGCCGTACGAACTGCGCTGCTCGGACCGGAGCGTGGCCTGGATCTACGACTTCGGGCTGCGGATGCCCCGGCCGAAGAGCGGCAGCGGCGACTACCTCGGCGACGACGGGCGCGAGCGGTTCCAGGACGCCTTCGCCGCCAGCTGGCTGGGCAAGGCGGAGAACGACGGCTTCAACGCCCTGGTGCTGAGCGCCGGGCTGACCTGGCGTCAGGCGATGGTGCTGCGGGCGTACGCGAAGTACCTGCGGCAGGCGGGCTCGACGTTCAGCCAGGACTACATGGAGGACACCCTCCGCAACAACGTGCACACCACCCGGCTGCTGGTCTCGCTGTTCGAGGCGCGGATGTCGCCGGACCGGCAGCGGGCGGGGCTCGAGATCGTCGACGCGCTGCTCGAAGAGGTGGACGCCGCGCTCGACCAGGTGGCCAGCCTCGACGAGGACCGGATCCTGCGGTCGTTCCTCACCGTCATCAAGGCGACCCTGCGCACCAACTTCTTCCAGGAGGCGGCGGGCGGCCGGCCGCACGAGTACGTCTCCATGAAGTTCGACCCGCAGGCGATTCCCGACCTGCCGGCCCCGCGCCCGGCGTTCGAGATCTGGGTGTACTCGCCGCGCGTGGAGGGCGTGCACCTCAGGTTCGGGAAGGTCGCGCGCGGCGGTCTGCGCTGGTCCGACCGGCGTGAGGACTTCCGGACCGAGATCCTCGGCCTGGTCAAGGCGCAGATGGTGAAGAACACCGTCATCGTGCCGGTCGGCGCCAAGGGCGGCTTCGTCGCCAAGCAGCTGCCGGACCCGAGCGTGGACCGGGACGCGTGGCTGGCGGAGGGTATCCGCAGCTACAAGACGTTCATCTCGGCGCTGCTCGACATCACCGACAACATGGTCGCCGGTGAGGTCGTGCCGCCCGCCGACGTCGTCCGGCACGACGAGGACGACACCTACCTGGTCGTCGCCGCCGACAAGGGCACCGCGACCTTCTCGGACATCGCCAACGGGGTGGCCGAGCAGTACAACTTCTGGCTCGGTGACGCCTTCGCCTCCGGAGGCAGCGCGGGCTACGACCACAAGGGCATGGGCATCACCGCCCGCGGTGCCTGGGAGTCCGTGAAGCGGCACTTCCGGGAGCTGGGCATCAACACGCAGGCCGAGGACTTCACCGTCGTCGGCATCGGCGACATGTCCGGTGACGTGTTCGGCAACGGCATGCTGCTGAGCGAACACATCCGCCTGGTCGCCGCCTTCGACCACCGGCACATCTTCATCGACCCGAAGCCCGACGCGGCCACCTCCTACGCCGAGCGCCGCCGCGTCTTCGAGCTCCCGCGCTCCAGCTGGGCCGACTACGACACCGCGCTCATCTCCACCGGTGGCGGAGTGTTCCCCCGTACCGCCAAGGCGATCCCGGTCAACGCGCACATCCGTGAGGCCCTCGGCATCGAGGAGAAGGTCTCCAAGATGACGCCGGCCGACCTGATGAAGGCGATCCTCAAGGCACCGGTGGACCTGCTGTGGAACGGCGGCATCGGTACGTACGTCAAGGCCGGCACGGAAACCCACGCGGAAGTCGGCGACAAGGCCAACGACGCGATCCGGGTGGACGGCGCCGACCTGCGCGTCAAGGTCGTCGGCGAGGGCGGCAACCTGGGGCTGACCCAGCTCGGCCGGATCGAGTTCGCGCTGCAGGGCGGCAAGATCAACACCGATGCCATCGACAACAGCGCGGGCGTGGACACCTCCGACCACGAGGTGAACATCAAGATCCTGCTCAACGGCCTGGTCGCGGACGGCGACATGACGGTCAAGCAGCGCAACAAGCTGCTCGCCGAGATGACCGACGAGGTCGGCCGGCTGGTCCTGCGCAACAACTACGCGCAGAACACGGCCATCGCCAACGCGCTCGCCCAGTCCAAGGACATGCTCCACGCCCAGCAGCGCTACATGCGCCACCTGGGGCGGGCCGGACTGCTCGACCGGGCCCTGGAGTTCCTGCCCACCGACCGCCAGATCCGCGAGCGGCTGAACACCGGGCAGGGCCTGACCAGCCCGGAGACGGCCGTCCTGCTGGCGTACACGAAGATCACGGTCGCCGAGGAGCTGCTGCACACCTCGCTGCCGGACGACCCGTACCTGCGCGGTCTGCTGCACGCGTACTTCCCGACCGCGCTGCGCGAGAAGTTCGAGGACCGCATCGACGGTCACCCGCTGCACCGCGAGATCACCACGACCGTGCTGGTCAACGACACGGTCAACACGGGCGGTACGACGTATCTGCACCGCCTGCGCGAGGAGACCGGTGCCTCGCTGGAGGAGATCGTCCGGGCGCAGACCGCGGCCCGCGCGATCTTCCGCTCCGGTGTGGTGTGGGACGCGGTGGAGGCGCTCGACAACACGGTCGAGGCCGGCGTCCAGACCCGTATCCGGCTGCACTCGCGCCGGCTGGTCGAGCGCGGCACGCGCTGGCTGCTCAACAACCGGCCGCAGCCGCTCCGGCTCGCCGAGACGGTCGACTTCTTCGCCGACCGGGTCGAGCAGGTGTGGTCGCAGCTGCCGAAGCTGCTGCGGGGCGCGGACGCGGAGTGGTACCAGAAGATCTACGACGAGCTGACCGGCGCCGGCGTCCCCGGCGAGGTCGCCACCCGGGTGGCCGGATTCTCCTCCGCCTTCCCGACGCTCGACATCGTCTCGGTGGGCGACCGCATGAGCCGGGACCCGCTGGAGGTCGCCGAGGTCTACTACGACCTCGCCGACCGCCTCCACATCGCCCAGCTGATGGACCGCATCCTCGAACTCCCGCGCGCCGACCGCTGGCAGTCCATGGCCCGCGCCTCCATCCGTGAGGACCTGTACGCGGCCCACGCGGCGCTCACCGCCGACATCCTCGCGGTGGGCAACGGCACCTCGACCCCCGAGCAGCGCTTCAAGGCCTGGGAGGAGAAGAACGCGCCGATCCTGGGCCGGGCGCGGACGACTCTGGACGAGATCCGGAGCTCGGAGACGTTCGACCTGGCCAACTTGTCGGTGGCGATGCGGACGATGAGGACGCTGCTGCGGACGCATTCGTAACCCCGGCACGGACAGCACGCACACAGATCACCGGAGCGCCCCGGGCCACAACGGCTCGGGGCCTCTTTCCTGGCGTGCGGTGAGGTGGCCGGGCAGCGTGAGGACACCGGCCGTAAGTGGGCCAAGAAGGTGGTCCTCGACCACGACGCCGTCGCGGTCGAGGACTCCCGTCCGAAGTTCCTGGCCAGGACCACCATGGCCCGCAAGGCCGCTGACGCCGCTGTCGGCGCCACCAAACAGGCGCTGATCCATATGGGCCGTAAGCACGGGCGGGACATCCGCCTGGGCCACCCCGCGCACACCACCATGGACTGCGCGCAGTGCGATGCGAGAGCCACGCATCGTCTGCCGCTGGGTGAGCGCACCGGGCCTCAGTCCCGGTGGCCTCAGGAGGGAAGGGCCACCTTGGCCGGTTGCGGCTTCGCCGGCTTCGCCTTGTCCGGGCCGCCGGTGAACGCCTCGTACGCCTCCAGGACCTCCTCCGTCGGTCCGTCCATGCGCAGTTCGCCGCGCTCCAGCCACAGCACGCGGTCGCAGGTGTCGCGGATGGACTTGTTGCTGTGGCTGACCAGGAACACCGTGCCCGCGTGCTTGCGCAGTTCGCGGATCCGTTCCTCGGAACGCTTCTGGAAGGAGCGGTCCCCGGTGGCCAGGGCCTCGTCGATGAGCAGGACGTCGTGGTCCTTGGCGGCGGCGATGGAGAAGCGCAGCCGGGCCGCCATGCCGGAGGAGTACGTGCGCATGGGCAGCGTGATGAAGTCGCCCTTCTCGTTGATGCCGGAGAAGTCGACGATCTCCTGGTAGCGCTCCTTGACCTGCTCGCGGGACATGCCCATGGCGAGGCCGCCGAGGTAGACGTTGCGCTCGCCGGTGAGGTCGTTCATCAGGGCCGCGTTCACGCCCAGCAGAGAGGGCTGGCCGTCGGTGTAGATGCGGCCGTTCTCCACCGGGAGCAGGCCCGCGACCGCCTTGAGCAGCGTCGACTTGCCGGAGCCGTTGGTGCCGATCAACCCGATCGCCTCGCCCCGGTACGCGACGAACGACACGTTCTTGACGGCGTGCACCGTGCGCACACCGGACGCCTTCTCGACCTGCTTGCGGCGCAGCATGCGGTTCAGGGCGGCGGTCGCGGAGCCGCGGCCGGCCCCGGTGCCGTTGACCCGGTAGACGATGTCGACGCCGTCGACGACGACGGTGGGGACGTTCTCCTGCGCGAGTGGTGTGTTGTCAGCCACGGCCGTACGTCTCCTCAGCCTTCCAGAAGTAGATGAAGCCGCCGACACCGGCGAGCAGCGCCCAGCCCGCCGCGATCGCCCACACGTGGTGGGGCAGCTGGCTGGCGTGGAAGCTGTCGATCAGCGCGTAGCGCATGAGGTCGATGTAGACGGCGGCCGGGTTGCCCTGGAGGGCGGGGACCAACCAGGACGGCCAGTCGCTGTGTCCCTTGGCGAGCTTGTCGATGCTCCACATCACGCCCGAGACGTACATCCACGTGCGTAGGACGAACGGCATCAGCTGGGCGATGTCCGGGGTCTTCGCCCCCGCCCGCGCCATGATCATCGCGACGCCCGCGTTGAAGACGGACTGCAGCAGCAGCGCCGGGACGGCCAGCAGCCAGGACGCGGACACCGGTACGCCGAAGCAGAGCAGGATGACGACGAGGGCGGCCATCGAGAACAGCAGCTGCTGGAGCTGCTGGATGCAGAAGGAGATCGGCAGCGCGGCCCGCGGGAAGTGCAGGGCCCGGACCAGGCCCAGGTTGCCGGAGATGGCCCGGGTGCCCGCCATGATCGAACTCTGCGTGAACGTCCAGATGAACACGCCCGTGACCAGGAACGGGATGTAGTCCGGCACGCCCTTCTTGGTGCCGAGCAGCACACCGAAGATGAAGAAGTACACCGCCGCGTTCAGCAGCGGGTTCATCACCTGCCAGACCTGGCCGAGCTTCGCCTGGCTGTACTGGGCGGTGAGCTTGGCGGTCGAGAACGCGGTGATGAAGTGGCGCCGCGCCCACAGCTGGCGGATGTACTCGCGCAGGGAGGGGCGGGCGCCGCTGACCGTGAGGCCGTGGCGGGCGGCGAGGGCCGAGAGGTCGTCCTCGGCGGGTGCGGTCACCGTCGTGGGGGGCGGTGTGTGGAGAACCTGGCTCACATCCGCTGCTTTCGCTCGGGGGGTTTCGGATGGTGCGTGTGGCTGTGACACATGGTGTGCGTGTGACGGAGGCGCCCGTGGCCCGGCGATTTCTTACGCTTCTCTTCACGTTCTCTTACGTCGGAACGGGCCCGTATCGTCGCAACGTGAGCGTAGGCCGACGAACGTCGGAACGCAACCGTTTCGTCGTCACGTATCGCGTCAGGACGGGACCGTTTCGTCGTAACGCCCTATGCTGGTCCGCATGACGACCAACGCCGAGGAGCCGAAGACGCGTCCGCGCCGCCGGGCCCCCGCGGGAGCCGCCGTGCTCCGCGAGGACGTGACGGAGGCCATCCGGGCGGCCGTCTTCGAGGAACTCGCGGCCGTCGGCTACGCACGGATGTCCATCGAGGGGATCGCGCGCCGCGCCGGTGTCGGCAAGACCGCGGTGTACCGCCGCTGGCGCTCCAAGCTGCACCTGGTGCTCGACGTGGTCTCGGCGCTCGCCGTGCAGGGGCTGCCGGCGCCCGACACGGGGTCCCTGGAGGGCGACCTGCGCCTGCTGTACGAGGTGACCTCGCGCGCCCTGCGCCACCCCGTCGCCTCGCAGATCATCCCGGACCTCCAGGCCGAGGCCGCCCGCAACCCGGACATCGCCGAGGCCATGCAGAAGGCCCTGCGCGAGGGGCAGGAGGGCGTCGCCAGCAAGATCGTGGTGGCGGCGCGGCGGCGCGGCGAGGTCCGTGCGGACGCCGACGACGACCTGGCCCTCGACCTGATCTCGGGCCCGCTGTACTGGCGCTCGGTGGTGATCCGCAGCCCGAAGCTCCCGAAGGGCTATCTGGGGTCGCTGGCGCGGGCCACGGCGGCGGCGATCAAGGCGCTGTGAGCCGCTGACGACGCTGCGAGCCGCTGTGTGTGCGGAGCAGGGTGCCGTGTGTGCGGAGCGGGCGCCGTGTGAGGCCATCGAGGCGGTCGGAACACCTTCGCCGACCGCGCCGACACGTGCGGGTCGGCCCCGTAGGACCATGGCTCCCATGAGACTGGTGATCGCCGAGGACAACGCCCTGCTGCGCGAAGGGCTCGTCCTCCTGCTGACCTCGGCCGGACACGACGTGGTGGCCGTCGTCGGCACCGGCCCCGAGGTCCTGCCCGCGCTGCTGGAACACCGTCCGGACGTGGCCGTCCTGGACGTCCGGATGCCGCCCGACTTCCGTGACGAGGGACTGCGCGCCGCCCTCGCCGCGCGCAAGCAGATCCCCGGACTGCCGGTCCTCGTGCTCTCGCAGTACGTCGAGGAGTCGTACGCCGCGGAGCTGTTGGGCGGGGGAGCGGGCGGCCTCGGCTATCTGCTCAAGGACCGGGTCGGCCGGGTCGACGAGTTCCTCGACGCGCTGGAGCGGGTCGCGGCCGGCGGCACGGCCCTCGACCCCGAGGTCGTGACCGAGTTGCTGACCCGCCGCCGCGACTCGCCCCTCGACTCCCTGACCCCCCGGGAGCGGGAGGTCCTCAAGCTGATGGCGCAGGGCCACGACAACGCGACCATCGCCAGGACGCTGGTCGTCACCGAGCGCGCGGTGCACAAGCACATCGGCAACGCGTTCCTGAAGCTGGGCCTGCCGCAGAGTGACAGCGGGCACCGACGGGTGCTGGCCGTGCTGACGTACCTGAACAACCAGGGCGGGAGGGTCGACCGACCCTAGGGCCCGTCCGATCAGAAGGGCCCTAGCGGCGCGTTCGTGCCGCCTCCGGGTGGAGGCGGAGCCAGCCTGCCCAGGCCGAAGTGATCATGTCCTGGACGTCGTGCTTGGACTTCCAGGCGAGTTCGGTGGCGGCGCGCTCGGCGGAGGCGACGACGCGGGCCGGGTCGCCGGGGCGGCGCGGGGCGACGGTCGGGGGACGGTCGTAGCCGGTGAGGGCGTTGACGCGGTCGATCATCTCGCGCACCGACACCCCCTCCCCGCGGCCGATGTTGAGGGTGAGGTCGCGGCCGGGGGACGAGCGCAGGACGCGGGCAGCGGCGACGTGCGCCTCGGCCAGGTCGACCACGTGGATGTAGTCACGGACGCAGGTGCCGTCCGCGGTGGCGTAGTCGTCGCCGAAGATGCGCGGGGGCGCGTTCTCGGTCAGCTTCTCGAAGACCATCGGGATGAGGTTGAAGACGCCCACGTCCGCGAGTTCGGGGCTCGCCGCGCCCGCCACGTTGAAGTAGCGCAGCGACGCCGTGGCCAGTCCCGTGGCCCGGCCGGTCGCCCTGACCAGCCACTCGCCGGCCAGCTTGGTCTCGCCGTACGGGGACATCGGCACGCACGGCGTCTCCTCCGTCACCAGGTCCGTGTCCGGCATGCCGTACACCGCCGCGGAGGACGAGAACACGAAGGAAGCCACACCCGCCGCGGTCACCGCCTCCAGCAGGACACGCAGACCCTCGACGTTCTCCCGGTAGTACTCCAGCGGCCGCTCCACCGACTCGCCCACCTGCTTCTTCGCCGCCAGATGGACGACCCCGGTGACCTCGTGGTCGGCGAGGGTGCGTGCCAGTCGCTCGGCGTCCAGGGTCGAGCCGGTCACCAGCGGTACGTCCTCCGGGACGCGGTCGGCGATGCCGGTGGACAGGTCGTCGTACACCACCGCCCGTTCGCCCGCGCCGGTCATCGCGCGTACGACATGGGCCCCGATGTAACCGGCGCCGCCGGTGATCAGCCAGGTCATGTGCGGCCGTCTCCTCATTCCTTGGCCTGAGGTGGAGCGGATCGGCTCCCGTATCCGTCCTCAGTGAAGCAGGCGCTGGTGCCTGCCGGGGCAGACGCGATGACTCCATGTGCCACGGCAGCGACTCGCGGTGGGGGGCAAACAGTGGGCGAGCGGTGGACAACGGCACAAAATAATCTTGTGTGGGACAGGGGAGCCAGGAGAGTCGAGCGGGTGGCGGCGGTGATCGTCCCCGCGGTCGTCATGTTCGCGATCGGTCTGTGGGGGATCGACCGGGGCGGCATGTGGCGCGACGAGGCGGTCACCTTCCAGGTCGCGCGGCGGTCGGCGCCGGAGATCTGGCGGCTGCTGCACGAGGTGGACGCGGTGCACGGCCTGTACTACCTGCTCATGCATGTCGTGCTGGCGGTTCCGCACCCCGGCGAGGTCGTCCTGCGGCTGCCTTCCGCCTGCGGGGCGGCGGTCTCGGCGGGGCTGGTGGGCGCCCTGGGCACCCGGCTGGGCGGACGTGCCCGGGTCGGCCTGTGGGCCGGCCTGCTGTACGCCATCACCCCGCTCGTCGGCCACTACGCCCAGGAGGGCCGGTCGTACGCCCTGGTCACGGCCGGCGCGACGGGGACCACCCTGTTGTTGCTGCGCGCCGTGGAGGGGCGGGCCCGCCGCGTGTGGTCCGGGTGGGGAGCGTACGGAGGACTCCTCGCCGTGACGTGTCTCCTGCACGAGATGGCGGTGCTCGTCGTCGCGGCGCACGCGGTGACCCTGGCGGGCCTGCGCGTGTCGAGGAGGGTGTGGGGACGCTGGGGATGCGCGGCCGGGTTCGCGGTGGTCGTGCTGCTGCCCTTGGCGTGGGTGTCGTCGACGCAGTCGGCACAGGTGGGGTGGCTGCAGGTGCCCGGGTGGCGGAGCGCGCTGCGGGTGGCGCGCGAGTTCCTGGTGGTGCCCATGGGGGTCGTGTTCTGGGTGGGTGTACTGGTGATGCTGGTGGGGGTGACCGCGCTACGGGTGTCGGTGGTGGCGGTGCCGCTGATGGTGATTCCCCCGGCCCTGCTGATGGCCGCCTCCCAGGTGAAGCCGATGTACGACGACCGGTACGTGCTGTACGCCCTGGTGGGAGCGCCGTTGCTGGTGGCGGCCGGTGCGGATCGGATGGCGGCGCTGGTGGAGGGGCTCGTGGGCAGGACCGCGGGGAGAGGGCGGGGGCGGCGCGAGGTTCCGCAGACCGGTGATCACGCGGGGCTGCGGCGTGCCGGGCGCCCTGCGCCCGGGCTTCCCCTTTCTCGTGCGGGGGCGAGCGGGTCGAGCGGGCCGGATGCGGGCGGTCCTGTCGCCCTGTCGGACGCGCTGGTGGACGGCGGCACCGGTCAGGACGTCGAGGCCGGCCCGGACGGAGCGGCCGGCCGCCGTCCGTTGCTCTCGCCCGTTCTCTCCCTCGCGGGCGCCCTGGTGATCGGCCTGGTCTTTCTTCAGTACCTCCCCCTCTACCGTGAGGACCGCACCCCCGCCAGTCGCCCCGACAATCTCGCCACGGTTTCCGCCATCGTCCACCGGGAGGTCCGCCCGGGTGACCCGGTGTTGTTCCTGCCGTCGATCGCGCGGCGACCGGCGTTGGCGTATCCGAAGGGGTTCCGGGGTGCCTGGGACATCGCGTTGGGGGAGTCGGGGGCCCGGTCGGGGACGTTGTACGGGCGGGAGATCGGGGCGGAGGCGCTGCGGCGCAGGCTCGCGACGGTGGACCGGGTGTGGGTCGTGGCCGAGCCCTACGCCCTGCGTGGGCACTGGTCCCCGGAGGACCTGGTGGACCGCGTCAAGCTCGACGTGCTGCGGGAGCGGTTCGTGCCCGAGAAGTCCAGGAGGTACACCGTGCAGGGCGGGGTGACCGTCCGCCTCTACGTCCGCCGGCCCTGAGCCGCCGCCCCGTCACCTGCCGCCTCACCTGTCGCCCCCGTCACCTGCCGCCTCACCTGTCGCCCCCGTCACCTGTCGCCCCCGTCACCTGTCGCCCCCCGGCATCTCCAGCTCCGCCGAGTCCAGTTCCGCAGAGTCCAGCGTCGACGTGAGTCGGTCGAGACGCTCGCGCAGGTCCCGGATCTCGTCCAGGTCGAAGCCGGTCGCGGCGGCGATCCGGCGCGGCACCCGCACCGCACGCTCGCGCAGCGCCACGCCCTCCTCGGTCAGCCGTACCTCCACCGAGCGCTCGTCGCGGACGCTGCGCTCACGGCGCACCAGGCCGGCCGCCTCCAGCCGCTTGAGCAGCGGTGAGAGTGTGCCGGAGTCGAGGCGCAAATGTTCGCCGAGCTTCTTGACCGGCATCTCGCCCCGCTCCCAGAGAACCAGCATCACCAGGTATTGCGGGTAGGTGAGCCCGAGGTCCTTGAGGATCACCCGGTAGACACCGTTGAAGGCGCGGGAGGCGGCATGCAGGGAGAAGCAGATCTGGCTGTCGAGGCGCAGCCAGTCCTCCTCGGCGGCGGAGGCGGAGTCGGAGGCGGCGGCAACGGCGACAGCGGTGTCGGCAGCGGCGGTGTCGGTGTCGGTCTCGGTGGCGGACGGGGTCGGGGTCCGGGGCATGCCTGTCATGGATCCAGGATAGCCCGATGCGCCATTTAGTTGTGCACAATTTAATTGTGTGCTCTACTTGTCGTCGTGAGGCGGTCGGGAACGGGCCGCCGCGACGTTGAACTCGAGAGGGATGGTTTTCCATGGACGCGCTCTACACCGCTGTCGCCACCGCCACCCACGGCCGGGACGGCCGTGCCGTCTCCTCCGACGGCACCCTGGACCTCGCACTGGGCATCCCGGTGGAGATGGGGGGCAACGGTCAGGGCACCAACCCGGAGCAGCTGTTCGCCGCCGGTTACGCCGCCTGCTTCGGCAGCGCCCTCGGCGTCGTCGGCCGTCAGGCCAAGGTCGACGTGAGCGACGCCGCCGTGACCGCCGAGGTCGGCATCGGTAAGCAGGGCGAGGGCTTCGGCCTCAAGGTCGCCCTCCGTGTCGAGCTGCCCGACACCGTGGACGCGGAGACGGGCCGCAAGCTGGTCGAGCAGGCCCACCAGGTCTGCCCCTACTCCAACGCCACCCGCGGCAACATCGAGGTCGAGCTCGTCATCGAGTGACGTACCCCCGCGAGGGGCCGCAGGACCTGACCGCAGGAGGTCCGCCCGCCCGGGCGGGGTCGAGCGCGGCGGAGGGCGACGGCACGGGGTGCCGCGCGGCGAGCGGTACGACCGGCGGCAGTGCCGACTCGTCCTCGCCGAGCACGATCTGGCGTACGACCCGTTCGGCGGCGCGTCCGTCGTCGTACGGGCAGAAGCGCTCGCGGAAGGCCGCCCGCAGTTGGGCGGAGCGGGAGCCGCGCCAGTGGCCGGTGCCGAAGATGTCGATCAGTTCGTCCTCGCTGCGGGCGACCGCGCCCGGCGGGAAGGACCGCAGGTCGAAGTAGGTGCCGCGGGCCGCCTCGTATGCCTGGCGGTCGGGGGCGTGGATCACGATCGGGCGGTCCAGGTTGGCGTAGTCGAACATGATCGACGAGTAGTCGGTGACCAGGGCGTCCGAGGCCAGGCAGAGCTGCTCGACGCTCGGGTGGTCGGTGACGTCGATGATCCGGGCCGATTCGTACGGCTGCTCGACCAGCGGCCCGCCGTAGGCATGGTGGGCCCGGGCCAGGACGGTGAAGCCGGTGCCCAGGCGGCGCAGGACGCGGTCCAGGTCCAGCGTCGGGCGCTGGGTGCGGTGGTAGTCGCGGTGGGTGGGCGCGTACAGGATCGCCACCGTGCCGTCGGGGATGCCGAGCGAGGCGCGCAGCCGGGCCACGTCCGCCGACGTCGTCCGCAGGAACACGTCGTTGCGGGGCTGGCCGTGGGCGAGTGTGGTGTAGCCGCCGGGGAACACCCGCTCCCAGACGAGGGTGGAGTGGCGGTTGGCGGACAGGACGTAGTCCCACTGGCCGACGCCCCGCAGCAACTCGGCGAAGTCGGTGCAGCGGGCGGCCGCGGGGCGTTCCCGCAGGTCGAGGCCCATGTGCTTGAGCGGGGTGCCGTGCTGGGTCTGCACGAGGATCTGGCCGGGGCGCTTGACCAGACGGCGGTCGAAGCCGGTGTTGTCCACCAGGTACGTGGAGCGGGCGAGTGCCGTCCAGTACGCGGCCGTGTCCGGGGTCACCCGGCGGGTGGCGGTCGGGATCGTGTGGTGGTGCTCCGGGCGGGCGATCCAGGCGGTGCGGATGTGCGGGGCGTGGGTGCGGAACGCGGTCTCCAGGGCGCCCGGGTTGCAGCTGTGGCCACGGCCCCCGTAGGCGGCGAAGACGGCGCGGTCGGCGCGCAGCGGGAGCCGCAACTGGACGCGGTAGTGCAGCCGCAGGGCGATGGAGCGCACGGCTTTCAGCAGACGGACGGTCGCCTTGACGCCCCGGCGGCGCGCGGTCGACGCCCACTGGAGCGCGCGGAACGTGCGGTGCATGCCCAGGCGGACGAGGCCGTGCCGGAGACGGGAACGGGCGGGGGCCGGGTGGCCCGGGACGCGGTGGCGACGGCAGTGGGCGCGGGCGGTGCGCAGGAACTCGGCGGCGGCCCGACGCGTCAGCCGGTCCCGGCGGGCGAACACCGTCGCCAGGTGGTCGACCATGCGGCGGAACAACACCGGCCGCCAGCACGCCAGTTCGGGACGCTGCTCGACGAACGCGAAGACCCGGTCGTACTGCTCGAAGAGGTCGAAGTGGCGGCGGTCGGCGGAGCGGGGGACGCTGCCGTGCCGGCGCCGGCGGTGGTGCACGCACACCCGGTCGAGGGTGACGATCGACTCGGCCGTCATCAGGGCCGGGTACGTCCACGGGGTGTCCTCGTAGTGGCCGGGCGGGAAGGCGAGGCCCTCGCGCTCGACGAACTCCCGGCGGTACGCCTTGGTCCACGCCGCCATCGGCAACCGCAGCAGTGCCGGGCGGTCCTCCAGCCGGAACGGGGCCGGGCCCAGCTCGGTGAGCGGGCCGGCGGTCCGGCCGCGGACGGTGCGGCCGTTCCGGCAGGGGCGCACGTGGTCGTGGACCAGGACGTCCGGCTCGTCCGTCTCCTTCAGCCGGTCGGCGATCGCCCGCAGCGCGTGGGGGGTGAGGGTGTCGTCGCCGTCGAGGAAGAGAAGGTAGTCGCCGCCCGCCGCGCGCAGTCCCGCGTTACGGGCACCGCCCAGCCCCTGGTGCTCCGGCGGCCGCACCGGCCGCACCCGCGGATCACGGGCCGCGTACTCCTCGATGATCGCGCCGCACGCGTCCGGCGAACCGTCGTCGACCGCGATCAGCTCCAGGTCCGGATACGACTGGGACAGCACCGAATCCAGGCACTCCTGCAGGTACGCCTGAACCTGGTACGCGGGGACGATGACACTGAACCTGGGCACGGCACATCCATGGGTCGACGCGGGCGCGGGCGTTCTGCCCGGGAACGGCCAATGGAGTGACCCGGTTACGCCGTGTGCGGCATACGGGGGAATGCCGGTCGGACTGAAAGGGGCGGGCCGGTCACGGCCCGCCCCCTGTCCAACCTGCCTGACCTACGGGCTACTTGACCGCGCCCGCCATCACACCGGACACGAACTGCCGCTGGAACGCGAAGAACACGGCCAGTGGGATCACCATCGAGATGAACGCGCCGGGCGCCAGAACGTCGATGTTGCTGCCGAACTGCCGTACCTGCTGCTGCAGCGCGACCGTCAGCGGCTGCGACTCCGAGTTGGAGAACACCAGCGCCACCAGCATGTCGTTCCACACCCACAGGAACTGGAAGATCCCCAGGGACGCCAGGGCAGGGGCCGCCAGCGGCATCACCACCGTGGCGAACAACCGGATCTCGCCCGCGCCGTCCAGCCGCGCCGCCTCCAGGAGCTCCCGGGGGATCTCCGCGAAGAAGTTGCGCAACAGGAAGATCGCGAACGGCAGTCCGAAGCCGACGTGGAAGAGCACCACGCCGATGATCTCGCCGAAGATCCCGATCTTGCCGAAGAGGTCCGACAGCGGGATCAGCGCCACCTGCACGGGCACCACGAGCAGCGCGACGACCACCAGGAACCACCAGTCGCGGCCCTTGAACTCCATCCAGGCGAAGGCGTATCCGCCCATCGCGCCGATCAGCACCACCAGCAACGTCGCCGGCACCGTGATCCAGATGGTGTTGAACAGCGAACTGGTGATCGCGTCGTTCTCCAGCAGCGTCTGATAGCTCTTGGCGGTCAGCTGGCCGGGCGCGGTGAACACCTTCCACCAGCCCGAGGAGGCGATGTCGGTCGGCTCGCGCAACGACGACACCAGCAGACCGAACGTCGGCACCAGCCAGAACACGGCGACGAGGATCAGGAAGACCCGCATCACCCCGCCCGCCGCGCCGCTCGCCACCCGTGCGGCGAAGGAACGCCGGGGGCGCGCGGCCGTTTCGAGAGTGGTCACCGCTGACGCTCCTTCCGCAGCCGGCGGATGTTGACGTACATCACCGGAAGAACGAGCAGCAGCAGGATCACACCGATCGCACTGCCCACGCCGTAGTTGCCGCCCCCGCCGAACGACGACAGGAACAACTGCAGCGCCAGTACGTTGGCCTCGTCCTGACTGGGCTGCGGGGCGATGATGTACACCAGGTCGAAGACCTTCATCACGTTGATCATCAGTGTGACGAGGACGACGACCAGCACCGGCGCCAGCATCGGCACGGTGATCCGGCGGAACACCTGCCACTCGTTGGCGCCGTCCACCCGGGCCGCCTCCAGCAGATTGCGGTCCACACCCGCCAGCCCGGCCGCGATCAGCACCATCGCGAAGCCCGCCCACATCCACACATAGCTGGCGATGATGGACGGGGTGACCAGCGTCGGGCCCAGCCAGTCGATGCCGCCGTACGCGGCCGCGAAGTTCGAGCCCGGCAACCGCAGTCGGGCCCCGTCGGCGTCCTGCGGAAGGCTGAAGGTGCCGTCGGCGCCGCTCTTCGCGGAGGCGACCACCTTGCCGTCCTTCACCGCCTCCACCTTGACGCCCTTCAGCGCCTTCTCACCCGCGTCGACCTTTCCCTTCGTCCCGCCGCCGCCCAGCTTGAAGTCCAGCCAGACGGTGCCGGTGACACCGGAGCCGCTCGCCGCCTTCGCGTTCTCGGGGCTGCCCGGCAGCTTGTTCGGGGCGATGCCCACGAGCGGCAGCAGCGCCGGGGTGCCCGCCTTCACCGTGCCGGTCGTGGTGAACGACCCGCCGCCGGAGGGCTTGAGATCACTTGCGGTGGCGTTCGGGCGTGCCTTCGGATAGACCGACGACGACACGAACGTGTCGTGGATCGACTTCGCCACCGCGTTCGCCGCGCCCTGGCTCGGGTCCTGCTCGTACACCAGCCGGAAGATGATGCCGGCGGCGAGCATGGAGATCGCCATCGGCATGAAGACGACCAGCTTGAACGCCGTTCCCCAGCGCACCCGTTCGGTCAGCACCGCGAAGATCAGCCCCAGCGCGGTGACCACGGCCGGGGCGACCGCGACCCAGATCGCGGTGTTGCGGACCGCGGTGAGCGTCGAGTCGGTGGTGAAGATGTCGACGTAGTTGTCCAGGCCGACGAACCCGGAACCGTCGGCGTCGTAGAGGCTGCGCCAGATCGAGTACCCGATCGGGTAGACCACGAGCGCGCCGAGGAGGACCAGGGCGGGCAGCAGGAACAGCAGCGCCACCCACCAGCGGCTCCTCGTCACGCTCTTGCGCGGTTCGACGGAGGGCGTCGGCATGGCGCCGGCGCCCTCCGTCGTCTTCGCCACGGCGGACGACATGGTCCGTCAGCCGCTCTTGTAGGCCTTGGCCGCGTCGGCCTCCAGCTTCTGCTGGGCGCCGGCCACGTCGCTCGGGTCCTTCAGGAAGTCCTGCAGATCCTTCCACTCGCCGACGCCCTGGGTGCCGCCGAACGCCGCCGGCGCCTGGTCGGACATGTCGAACCGGAAGTTGTCGCCCGCCGCGATCAGCGCCTTGGCGATGTCCCGGGCCACCTGGTCCTTGTACTTGCTCTGGTCCATCTCCTTGTTCGGGGAGATGACGCCGCCCTGCGCGGCCCAGATCTCGGCAGCGTCGGTCGAGCCCAGGAAGGTCAGCAGCGCCTGGGCGCCCGCGCCGCCCTTCAGCGCCACGGCCACGTCACCGCCGCTGACCACCGGGGAGTCGGCGCCGACCGCGGGGAACGGGAACACCTTGGCGTCCGTGCCCATCTTGGCCTTGGTGTCGGCGTTGATGTTCGCGGCGACGAAGTCGCCCTCGAAGACCATCCCGGCGGGGGTGTCGCCGGAGAAGGTCTGGACGACCGACTTCGGGAACTCCGTCCCCAGCGCGCCCTTGCGGCCGCCCGCGATCAGCTCGTCCTTGCCCCACAACTCGGCGAGCGTGGTGAGCGCCTGCTTCACGGACGGATCCGTCCACTTGATCTTGTGCTGGGCCAACTGGTCGTACTTCTCCGGGCCGGCCTGCGAGAGATAGACGTTCTCGAACCAGTCCGTCAGCGTCCAGCCGTCCGCGCCGCCGATGGAGACGGCCGGGGTGCCCGCGTCGGACAGTGTCTGCGCGGTGGACATGAAGTCCTTCCACGTCTTGGGCGGGTCCGTGATCCCCGCGGCCTCGAAGGCGGCCGTGTTGTACCAGACCAGAGACTTGTTGGCGGCCTTCGCATAGATGCCGTACTGCGTGCCGTCGACGGCCCCGAGGTCCCTCCAGCCCTTGGAGAAGTTCTTGTCCAGCTGGGCTTTCGCCTCCGCGCCGAGGGGCTTGAGCCAGCCCTTCTGCGCGAACTGGTGCAGCACGCCCACCTGTGGCAGGAACGCCACGTCCGGCGGCTGCCCGCCCTGGATCTTGGTGCCGAGGAACGTGGAGGTGTTGTTGCCGGTCGGTACGAAGTCGACCTTGGCGCCGGTGCGCTTCTTGAACTCGTCAAGGACCTTGGTGAAGTTCTCCTGTTCGGCTCCGGTCCAGACGGCCGCGACCTCCAGGGTCTGGCCGTTCAGCTTGGGGAGTTTCAGCGAACTGCCGCTCTCGGAGGCGTTGCCTCCCGTGCCCTCGTCGCCCTTGTCGTCGCTACTGCTGCATCCGGTGAGCGCCAGTGCCAGCGCTCCCGAGAGGAGGAAGGCTGCGGTCTTGGCAGCCCGTGGTGTGCGGCTCTTGCTGATCGTGCTCTGCATCACTGCCCCGTTCTTCGTGCCTCGTCGAACGTTCGAGCGCTGTCCCGTGCGGTCTGGTCTACGCCCCGGGGGTTGGGGGCGGCAAGAGCGCATCCGCTGTCAAGCGGGGGATCGTGATGCCGTCGTGACCAGGCACGGGTGTGGCACGGCTCGCGTCCGCCGGGGGCTGCCGACCCCAGACTCCGCTATCGGCGTGAACGGGCTTGTCCTCAAGCGGGGGGCGGGGTGAGTTGGGCCTGTCTCTTATACACATCTCCGAGCCCACGAGACTAAGGCGAATCT
>JODI01000117.1 GCA_000720805.1 Streptomyces violaceoruber | reverse complement strand
GTGCCGGGGGTGCCGGGGGAGGGGCTCGGGAACGGCGGTCGAGGCAGCCCAAGGTGGGGCGGCCGTGGCAAGTCCGTGTCGGCGGCTGCCGAGGCTCGCTACGGCGACTGCGGCGACTGCGGCGGCTCGGCGGGGGCTACGGGTGTCTCGGTGACGGCGGCTCGGGCAGTCGGGTCACAGGAGTGACGGGACCTCTTTCGCCGCGACTTCTCTTGCCGCTCGCTCCAGGGCGCTGGCCAGGAGGGCCAGGTCCGTCGGGCCGTTGCCCAGTTCGCGGACGGGGCGGCGGGCCGGGGGATCTCCCATGCGTTCCCACTCCAGGGGGACGACCGTGGGGCGCAGGGTCGCCGTGCGGGGGATACGGCCCGTGACCCGGCCGGCCTGGAAGGCGGTCACCCGTCCGTCGGACCAGGCCAGGCGGCCGCGCCCGGGTGCCGGTTCCTCCGGGCCGGGGACCGGGGCGTCGAGGGTGACACGCAGGGTGGCCCGTCTGGCCGGCTCCGACTGGGCCGTACGGCCGCCGACACCGGCCGCGGAGACCAGGTGCACGCCGAGCCGCTCGCCGTCCCGGGCCACCGCCTCCAGCGCGCGTATCACCGAGCCGGCCGCGGGCCTGCCCGGCGACCCCAAGGCGGGGGACACCAACAGGTCCAGATCGTCGACGACCACCACCAGCCGGGGCAGGGGCGGTGCCGCCTCCGGCCCGCGCCGGGAGGCGGCCGGGCGAAGCCGCAGGGTGGAGCTGGGCGGGCTGTCGAGGTCGCCGTTGAGATCGCCGGAGGCGTGGTCGGGGGTGGGGCTTGGGGCGGTGCCGTTCTTCGAACCCGGTCCGGTTCCCGGAGCGGCGCCGGTGCGGGCGTCCGCCCCGGTGCCGTTCCTGGTGCCCGTTCCGGGGGCCGCCTTCGTGCCCGTCACGGCGGCGGACGTGCCGCGTGCGGGCGGGGTGCGCTGGGTGATCAGACGGCCCGACAGCTCGCGGCCGGTGTGCCACTCGGCGAAGTCGGACCGCCCGAGCAGCTCCGCGCGCCGCTTCAGCTCGGCGCTCAGGGACTGCGCGAACTCCCGCATACGGACCGGATCGTTGGCGGTCAGGTGGGTGGTGACATGCGGTACGTCCGTACAGACCCGCAGGCCTTCGCCGTGGCCGCCGGCGTCCGTGCCCACGCTGTCCCGGCCGTCGATCAGGACCATGCTCAGCCGGTCGGGGCGCTCGGCGGCGGCGAGGGAGGCGACCACGGCCCGCAGCAACTCCGTACGTCCGCTGCCCGGCGGGCCCTCGATCAGCAGGTGCGGTCCCTCGGCCGCGAGGTCCGCGCAGACCGGGCCGCGCGGTCCGGCACCGAGCACCGCCCAGGCCCGTCCGCCGAGCGACTCCGTGTCGTCGGCCGCGTCCGCCCATCGCGCCATCAGGGACGCCGGGGTGGCGCGGGCCAGCCCCAACTCGTCCAGCAGCCGGGCCGCCTGGGGCAGCGGGGCCGACACCCGCGGGTGCCGCCCACCGGCACTGCCCTCCGCCCGCAACGGCGCCAACGCCCGCGCGAACCGCTCGGCCCAGGCCGGCGAGACGGCGTCCACGGCGGCGACGGTGCCGGGGGGCACCGGGCCGTGCGCCGGGGGGCGGGTTCCCGCGGTGCCCGGGCCGACGGAGCCGGAGCCTGTGGAGCCGTGTCCCCCGGGGGCAGGGTGGGGGCGGGCCGTGCCGGTGGTGACGGTGTCCGTCGCCGGTCCGGTCCGGGAGCGGCCCGGCCCCGTGCGGAGGGTGTCCGGACCTGTCCCCGGGGCGCCCGCGCCGGTCGGTGAAGTGTCCCCGGGCGTCCCGGAATTGCCCGTGCCGGTCCGCGAAGTGTCCCCGGCCGTCCGGGAATCGCCGGCCGCGGTCCGTGAAGTCTCCGCTCCGGCGCCGGCAGGTTCCGTCCCCGACCGTGCCACCCTCATCAGCCGCAGGGCCGTGGCCACGTCCCCGCTCAGCAGGGCGACGGCACCGCAGTCCCGGAACGCCGGGGCCGCCGCGCACGCCGTCTCGTACGTCTCCGTCACCGGAGAGGCGGGCGACGCGGGTGCCGTCTCGGCGAGGCACACCACGTGGATCCCGGCCCGGGGGCCCTCCAGCGCCAGCCGCGCCACCGCTTCCCGCACGGCGGCGCCGCCGGGATCGCCGTCCACGACGACCACGGTGTACGGGCCGGGGAAGCCGCCCGCGTCCGCCTCGTCGTCCCTGGCCCAGGACGGGCGCCGACCCGATCCCGATCCCGATCCCGCGCCCGACCCCGAGGCAGGGCGGCCGGTGAGCGCCGCTCGCGTTCCCGCCCCGGTGTCCGCCAGGTGATCCTCCAGGCGCCGGAGGAGTTCGTCGGTGCGGGCGGTGGCCTGTTCGCGGTCGTAGGCGAGGAGGAGGCGGCAGTCCTGGCCGTGTGCCGGGCGGACATGGGGGAGCCAGCCCAGCCAGGACCACTCGGCAGTGCGCTCCTGCACCGGGCGGGAGCGGTCCGTGCTGATCAGGACGATTTCCAGCGTCTCGGGGGAGTGCAGCGCGGCGAGTTGGGCGACGACCGCGCGGGCCAGCCCCGCGAGCCGCGCGCGCGGGCCCGCCAGCCCCAGCGCCCCGACCTCGCGCAGGTCGGCGGTCACGGGCACCGCGGGCAGCAGCCCCGAGCCGTCGGGGGCGGCCCGGTCCGCCGTGCCCAACCGCACCGTGAGCGCCTCCGGGTGGCCGGGGCCGCGCTCCCACAGGCGCGGTCCGGGTCCCAGCGCGGTGAGCAGCAGGGCCGCCGGGTCGGGCCAGGTCTCGGGGGCCTGGGAGAGGGGGGCCGGGAGCTCCGGCTCCGCCGGGGGAACGGCGTCGGCCTCGCAGTCGTCGTCGTACGACCCGCGCGCGGCGGTGTCCTGGTCGCCGCGTCCTCCGGTCAGCCGGCGCGCCCACGCCGAGAGGCCGCCGCGTTTGCGCACGCCCTGCGGTACGTCCGTGCCCCGGAGGGGGGTTCCCTTGCGGCGGCCGGCTTCGGCGGCGGCCGCCGGGTCCGGACCGTCGGGCATCGCGCCGTGTCCGTGGTCGTCGGCCGCGCGGGGCTGCCCGTCGGCCCCCGTGACGCCACCCGGCGGTCGGCCGGTCCCGGACGAATCGCCGCGGGACTGGCGGAGGCCCTCGCCGGGTACCGAGGCGCCGCCCACGGCGCCCACCCCGAACCGGCCGGCGTGGGTCGCCCCGCTGCCGCCGGGGCCCGCGCCGGAGCCGTCCCGGGGGACGGCGCTCGTCCGGCCGTACGGCCATGTCGCCCCGGCCTCGATGTGCGGGGCCCCGCCCTGGCCCGGGACGAGAGGGGGTGGTTCGGCGGTGCTGTGGCCCGGCGCGCCCGGGGTGCCGGCCGAGGCGCCCCAACCCGCCGGGCCGTACCCGTGACGTGTTCTGCTGGAGGGGGCTGGACCGGTGTCGGACAGGGGTGCCCGCGCCGGGCCGTCCCCCGTGTCGCCGCCGGTCGGTACGCGCACGTGTCCCTCGCCGTCCGGGGCCGTCCGCACCCGGGCTCCCGGACCGCCGGCCGGAGTCAGCCGCAGGGCCGACTCGCCGAGCCGCAGCAGGGCGCCCGGGGCGAAGCGGACCGGGCGGCTGGAGACCCGGGTGCCGTCCAGCGTGGTGCCGTTGGTGGAGTCGAGGTCGGCGACCGAGACCCGGCCGTCGGCGGCGACCGTGACGGCGCAGTGCAGCCGGGAGACGTCCGGATCGTCGAGCGGGACGTCGGCGTCGGCGGAGCGGCCGATGTGGATCTGGCCGCCGTGCAGCAGGTGGACCCCGCCCGCGTCCGGGCCGGCGATCACGTGGAGCTGGGTCGGGGCGTCGTCCAGCTCGGGGTGGGCCTCCGGCTCGCCGGGGGTGCCCAGGGACAGCACGGCGCCGTCGATCAGCGGGGGCTCGCCGAGGGTGCAGCGCCGGTCGTCGAGGCGCTCCCCGCCGGCGTACAGCACGAGCGGGCCGTCGCCCGCGGAGACCGCCGAGGCGAGCGCCGACGCCACCGCGGCCAGGGCGGTGCCCGCGGGTGCCGTCACCAGCACATCGCAGCTCGCGGCGCGGCCCCCCGCCCGATCGGGCGGGCCCTGCGGGTCTACGACGGTCAGCCGGATCTGCATCGCCGTCAGCGGTCCCTTCCGCGCGGGCGCCCGCTGAACGGGGACGAAGCCGCCCCGGCGGTCCCCCACCGCGGACTTCCCCCACCCCTACGAGCACGTCGGCCAGTACGGAAAGCATCCTCGCACCTGCCACTGACAACGCGCCCGCCGCAGGACATCAAATGATCTTGATTCGTCGGCTCTGCCCGCAAAAGTGCCTGACCGGTACCGCACCGGTGACCGCTTGAGATCGGTCACGTCCGAGTCCGGCAACCAGCCGACCGAGCCGAGCGTCTCTCCTTCGAACAGGGAGGGCGAGCGGTACGTAAGAGGCGCGGAGGGGGCGCGGAACGGCGAGAAGCTGCCGTCCAGCCGGGCGGCACTACAGTAGGTCGGGACACAGGCAAGCAGCTCGGGACACAGGCAAGCAGCAGGGAGCGCATGACGTGCGGCCGGTAGGCAGCAAGTACTTCCTCGAGGAGCCGCTGGGACGCGGTGCCACGGGGACCGTCTGGCGAGCCCGCCAGCGTGAGGCCGCCGGTGCCGAGGCGGCCGTGCAGGGCCAGCCGGGGGAGACCGTCGCGATCAAGGTCCTCAAGGAGGAGCTCGCGAGCGACCCCGACATCGTGATGCGGTTCCTGCGGGAGCGCTCCGTCCTGCTCCGCCTGACCCACCCGAACATCGTGCGGGTGCGCGACCTGGTGGTCGAGGGCGATCTGCTCGCCCTGGTCATGGACCTCGTCGACGGCCCCGACCTGCACCGCTATCTGCGCGAGAACGGCCCCTTCAGCCCAGTCGGCGCCGCCCTGCTGACCGCGCAGATCGCCGACGCGCTCGCCGCCAGCCACGCGGACGGCGTGGTCCACCGCGACCTGAAACCGGCCAATGTCCTGCTCCGGCAGTACGGCGACCAGATGCACCCGCTGCTGACCGACTTCGGCATCGCCCGACTGGCGGACTCCCCCGGCCTGACCCGCACCCACGAGTTCGTCGGCACGCCCGCGTACGTCGCGCCGGAGTCCGCCGAGGGCCGCCCGCAGACCTCCGCCGTCGACATCTACGGCGCCGGCATCCTGCTGTACGAGCTGGTCACCGGCCGTCCGCCGTTCTCCGGCGGCTCGGCCCTCGAAGTCCTGCACCAGCACCTGAGCGCCGAACCGCGCCGCCCCTCCACGATCCCCGACCCGCTGTGGACGGTCATCGAACGCTGTCTGCGCAAGAACCCGGACGAACGGCCCAGCGCCGAGAACCTCGCCCGCGGCCTGCGCACCGTCGCCGAGGGCATCGGCGTGCACGCGAACTCCGCGCAGATCGCCGCGGCCGAGGGCGTCGGCGCGCTGCTGGCGCCCGACCCGGCCCCGGCGGCCGTCCCGGGCGCGCCCGGCGACGCCGACCCGACGCAGGTGCTGCCGCACGGAGCGGGCGCGTACGACCCGAACGCCGCGACCAGCGTCATGCCGCACACCGGCCACCCGGTGGGCGCCGCCGACCCCACCGCCGTCCTCCCGAACCGGGGCGCGGCGGATCCCACCGCCGTCATGCCGCCGGTGCCGCCCGGCCAGCCGGGACAGCAGCCGGGGCAGCACGGGGCACCTGGGGGCCCCGGTGGGCCTGAGGACCCGCATCCCTGGCAGAACCAGCTGAGGGCCGCACGGGACCGCAACGAGCAGACGCAGGTCCAGTACCTCGACCCGAACGAGGA
The DNA here is from genome assembly GCA_000720805.1 of Streptomyces violaceoruber. GTDB lineage: Bacteria > Actinomycetota > Actinomycetes > Streptomycetales > Streptomycetaceae > Streptomyces > Streptomyces cellulosae_A. The sequence continues at coordinate 14,796 of JODI01000117.1, read as the reverse complement.
CCCGCTGCGCCGCCGCCCCCAGCGGCAGGTCGCCCGGCCGCAGCAGCAGCCCCCGCAGCAGCCGAGGCAGCAGCGGCCGCAGCAGGCCGGCTACGGGCAGCCGCAGCAGGGCGGCGGTTACGGCCAGCCGCAGCAGTACGCCCCTCCGCAGCAGCAGCCCCGGCAGCAGCCGCGACCGCAGCGGCACGCGCCGCCGCCGCCCGAGCGGCAGGAGCCGCGACGAGCCCCGCGCGAGCCCCGGCAGCGCAGCGCCAACCCGATGAAGATCCCGGGCCTCGGCTGCCTCAAGGGCTGCCTGTTCACGATCATCATCCTGTTCGTCGCGAGCTGGCTGATCTGGGAGCTGAGCCCGCTCCAGGACTGGATCGGCACCGGCCGGGGCTACTGGCAGGAGATCAGCTACTGGTACCAGCAGGTCACCGGTTTCATCGGTGACCTCGGCGGGGGTTCTTCCTCTTCCGGCAAGTGACGACCCCGAATGATCTCGCTCGCGGGAGCGAGCTTGGGGATTTGTCGACACCTGGCGGGTGATTTCCGTCTCCGCGGTGAAGGTTGGCTCTTCCGGCGCGTAGTTTTAGCGACAACACGCGTCCGTAGGAGCAGCCTTGGCACGGAAGATCGGCAGCCGGTACACCGCCCACCAGATCCTGGGGCGGGGCAGCGCCGGCACGGTGTGGCTGGGCGAGGGACCCGAGGGGCCCGTCGCCATCAAGCTGCTGCGCGAGGACCTCGCGTCCGACCAGGAGCTCGTCGGACGCTTCGTGCAGGAGCGCACCGCGCTGCTCGGCCTGGAGCACCCGAACGTGGTCTCCGTACGGGACCTGGTGGTCGACGGCAACGACCTCGCCCTGGTCATGGACCTGGTCCGGGGCACGGACCTGCGCACCCGGCTCGACCGGGAGAAGCGGCTCGCGCCCGAGGCGGCGGTCGCCATCGTCGCGGACGTGGCGGACGGACTGGCCGCCGCCCACGCGGCCGGCGTCGTGCACCGGGACGTCAAACCGGAGAACGTGCTGCTGGACATGCAGGGCCCGCTCGGCCCCGGCGGGTCGCACCCGGCGCTGCTCACCGACTTCGGTGTGGCCAAGCTCATCGACTCCCCCCGGCGGACCCGCGCGACGAAGATCATCGGAACGCCGGACTACCTGGCGCCGGAGATCGTGGAGGGCCTGCCGCCACGCGCCTCGGTGGACATCTACGCCCTCGCGACCGTCCTGTACGAGCTGCTGGCGGGCTTCACCCCGTTCGGCGGGGGCCACCCGGGCGCGGTCCTGCGCCGCCACGTCACCGAGACGGTCGTCCCGCTGCCCGGCATCCCGGACGAGCTCTGGCAGCTGATCGTGCAGTGCCTGGCCAAGGCACCGGCCTCCCGGCTGCGGGCCTCCGAGCTGGGCGCGCGGCTGCGGGAGCTGCAGCCGATGCTGGCCGGGATGCCTCCGCTGGACGTGGACGAGCCGGACACGGAGCCCGAGGAGGAGCCGCGCGAGGCCACGCCCGACGAGCCGGTGTCCTCGGCCCGGGTACGGCGGGGCGCGGTGCCGCTGGTACCGGGCGCGAAGCCGGCCGACTCCAACCGGGACACGCATACGTCGATGAGGGTGCCGGCACCGGACGAGCTGGCGGGGGGTGCGCGGGGCACGGCCCGGGCACCGCGTGCGGCGGGCGCGCCGCGGCCGGGTTCCGCGCGGCACCGGGCGGTGACGCGGAGGCGGCGGCTGGTGCTGGGAGGAGCGGCTGTGGCTCTGGCGGCCGCGGTCGGCGTGGGCACGTGGCTGGCCACCTCGGGCGACGACGCGGGCACACCCCGGGACAGTCACCATTCGTCCCCGGCGTCTCCCTGAGACACCGCGGCTCCGCCCCTGGGCCCGGGCCTGTGCGCACCATCCGGCTCTGTCGGACGCTCCCGCGCGGAAGAAGTGTCCGGGCACCCGCCCGTCTCAATGACCCGTGCCACCCGGCCGAGGTCGCTTGCGGCAGACGTTAGGCTGGAGGCGTGGCAGTCGTCGATGTATCCGAAGAGCTCAAGTCCCTCTCCTCGACCATGGAGTCGATCGAGGCCGTTCTGGACCTCGACAAGCTGAGGGCAGACGTCGCCGTGCTCGAGGAGCAGGCGGCCGCGCCGTCCCTGTGGGACGACCCGGACGAGGCGCAGAAAATCACCAGCAAGCTCTCGCACTTGCAGGCCGAGGTCCGCAAGGCGGAAGCCCTCCGTGGGCGGATCGACGACCTGAGTGTCCTCTTCGAGATGGCCGAGGAGGAGGACGACCCGGACACCCGTGCCGAGGCCGAGACCGAGCTCGTCGCCGTCAAGAAGGCGCTGGACGAGATGGAGGTACGCACCCTCCTGTCCGGCGAGTACGACTCACGCGAGGCCGTCGTCACCATCCGGGCCGAGGCCGGCGGCGTCGACGCCTCCGACTTCACGGAGAAGCTCCAGCGCATGTACCTGCGCTGGGCCGAGCGGCACGGCTACAAGACGGAGCTGTACGAGACCTCGTACGCCGAAGAGGCCGGCATCAAGTCGACCACCTTCGCCGTGCACGTGCCGTACGCGTACGGCACGCTCTCCGTCGAGCAGGGCACCCACCGCCTGGTGCGCATCTCGCCGTTCGACAACCAGGGGCGTCGCCAGACCTCGTTCGCCGGAGTCGAGATCCTGCCCGTCGTCGAGCAGACCGACCACATCGAGATCGACGAGTCCGAACTGCGCGTGGACGTCTACCGGTCCTCCGGGCCCGGCGGCCAGGGCGTGAACACCACCGACTCCGCGGTGCGGCTCACCCACCTGCCCACCGGCATCGTCGTCTCCTGTCAGAACGAGCGGTCGCAGATCCAGAACAAGGCCTCCGCGATGAACGTGCTCCAGGCCAAGCTGCTGGAGCGGCGCCGCCAGGAGGAGCAGGCCAAGATGGACGCGCTCAAGGGCGACGGCGGCAACTCCTGGGGCAACCAGATGCGTTCGTACGTCCTGCACCCCTACCAGATGGTCAAGGACCTGCGCACCGACTTCGAAGTGGGCAACCCGGAGGCCGTGTTCAACGGTGAGATCGACGGGTTCCTGGAAGCCGGAATTCGCTGGCGCAAGCAGCAGGAGAAGTAAGTTTGTCGACAAGGCAACTGCCGTTCCCCGGGCGGCAGTTGCCTTTTGTGTGCCCGCTTGCATGCCTGATGTCTGGGTTTTACATCACACTCACAGGTTTCAATCTCCGGCAAAGATCCCTTACCTGGACATCACGCGCGCAACGGCCTTGACGTTGCTTTGAAAAATGGGAATGGTGAGGCGCGGCATGCGTATCTCTGGGGCGCATGTGAACCGGGGGATCTGAGTGCAGCTGCCTCCTCCGTCGATCACGGCCCCCGAGCGCCGCCTCACTGACGATGAGCTACTGGGGGTAGCAACCACATGACGAAGAAGACGCGGATCCGGATCGCGCGCATAGCCGCCGGTGCCGTGATCGCGGCTGGTGCCTCGCTGACCGCTGCCGGAGCCGCTTCCGCGCTGGAGATCGGCGTGAACGTGGACAACAGCGGTATCGGGGTGAACGTCGACACGGGTCTCGATGACGAGCCGACCGACCCGGGCATCCCGACCGAGCCCAACGAGCCGACCGACCCCGGCGTCCCGACCGAGCCCAATGAGCCGACCGACCCCGGCCTCCCCACCGACCCGGGCATCCCGACCGACCCGGGCATCCCCACCGTGGACCCGACCGACCCGACTGAGCCGACCGAGCCCACCGACGACCCGACCACCCCGGGTAACGGCAACGGGAATGGCAACGGCAACGGCAACGGCCACGGCAATGGGAATGGCAACGGAAACGGTGCCGGCAACGGCAACGGTGCCGGCGGCGGAAACAACGCCGACCCCGACGGCGGTTCCGGCGCCTCCGCGCAGGAGGAGGGCACCTCGGCCCTCACCGACACCGGCACGGACGCCTCGACGCCGAACAACACCTCGGCCCAGGCCCAGGGCAACGGTCAGGAGCTCGCCGAGACCGGTGCCGCGCAGACCACCTTCCTGGTGCTCGGTGCCGCCACGATGATCGCCGGTGGCGTCGGCTTCCGCATCCTGCCGCGCCTCATGGGCGGCCGGGGCGGCGCGGCTGCCTGACGGTAGCCGTTCGCGTACCCACCGTACGCGTGTCGTACGACGAGGGGCCCGGAGCGTGACGCGCTCCGGGCCCCTCGTGTGTGCGTGCTTCGACCGTGCTACGCGGTCTGGTGCGCGAGCAGCGCCACCGCCGCGATCAGCACCGCCAGCAGGGCGATCAGTGTCATGGGGTTCAGGCCCGCGAAGGGGTTGTTCTCCTGCTGCAGCCGCTCGCGGTTCGCGCGGCACACCGGGCACCGGCCCTCGCTCACAGGCGCGGCGCAGTTCGCGCACACCAGCCGGTCGTACGTCATGCGCTCGCCCTCCTTGCACCGGTTCCATGTACACAACGCTTGCGGGACCGCGAACGTTCCCCTCCACTGTGCCAGGTTCCCTGGAGTTCAGCGCGGGGTTCCCGTGGGACCAGGACAGGCACAAAACGCACAACTGTTACGCAACCCGACCGGCGCCTGCGCGTGCCTACCCGGTTCGCGTATGGTCACGCACATCTACCCCCGGCGACCCGTGGTGCATCCGTGATCCGATTCGACAACGTATCCAAGGTCTACCCCAAGCAGACCCGCCCCGCACTCAGGGATGTCTCCCTCGAGGTGGAGAAGGGCGAGTTCGTGTTCCTCGTGGGGTCCTCCGGCTCCGGAAAGTCCACCTTCCTGCGGTTGATCCTCCGCGAGGAGCGGTGCAGCCACGGTCAGGTGCACGTTCTGGGCAAGGACCTCGCGCGCCTGACCAACTGGAAGGTGCCGCAGATGCGGCGCCAGCTGGGCACGGTGTTCCAGGACTTCCGGCTCCTGCCGAACAAGACGGTCGCGGAGAACGTCGCCTTCGCGCAGGAGGTCATCGGCAAGTCGAAGGGCGAGATTCGCAAGTCCGTGCCGCAGGTCCTCGACCTCGTCGGGCTCGGCGGCAAGGAGGACCGCAGGCCCGGTGAGCTGTCCGGTGGTGAGCAGCAGCGCGTGGCCATCGCGCGCGCCTTCGTCAACCGGCCCAAGCTGCTCATCGCGGACGAGCCGACCGGAAACCTCGACCCGCAGACCTCGGTCGGCATCATGAAGCTCCTCGACCGCATCAACCGGACCGGCACCACCGTCGTGATGGCCACGCACGACCAGAACATCGTGGACCAGATGCGCAAGCGCGTCATCGAGCTGGAGAAGGGCCGTCTCGTCCGCGACCAGGCACGCGGCGTCTACGGCTACCAGCACTGACGATCCACGGAAAGGCTTGACCACACGCCATGCGCGCCCAGTTCGTTCTGTCGGAGATCGGTGTGGGTCTCCGCCGCAACCTGACGATGACCTTCGCCGTCATCGTCTCCGTCGCCCTGTCGCTCGCCCTGTTCGGCGGGTCGCTCCTGATGAGCGACCAGGTCAACACGATGAAGGGCTACTGGTACGACAAGGTCAACGTCTCGATCTTCCTCTGCAACAAGAGCGACGCCGAGTCGGACCCGCACTGCGCCAAGGGCGCGGTCACCGACGAGCAGAAGCGGGAGATCAAGTCCGACCTCGGCAAGATGTCGGTCATCGAGAAGGTGACCTACGAGTCCCAGGACCAGGCGTACAAGCACTACAAGGAGCAGTTCGGCGACTCCCCGCTGGCCGCCTCCCTCACGCCGGACCAGATGCAGGAGTCGTACCGCATCAAGCTGAAGGACCCGGAGAAGTACCAGGTCATCGCGACCGCCTTCGACGGGCGGGACGGGGTGCAGTCGGTGCAGGACCAGAAGGGGATCCTGGACAACCTCTTCGGGCTCCTCAACGGCATGAACTGGGCGGCGCGGGCGGTGATGGCGCTGATGCTGGTCGTGGCGCTGATGCTGATCGTCAACACGGTGCGCGTCTCCGCGTTCAGCCGGCGGCGCGAGACCGGGATCATGCGCCTGGTGGGCGCCTCGGGCTTCTACATCCAGGCGCCGTTCATCATGGAGGCCGCGGTCGCCGGACTGATCGGCGGCACGGTCGCGTGCGGGTTCCTGGTGGTCGCCCGGTACTTCCTCATCGACCACGGCCTCGCCCTGTCGGAGAAGCTGAACCTGATCAACTTCATCGGCTGGGACGCCGTTCTGACGAAGCTGCCGCTCATCCTGGCGACGAGTCTGCTGATGCCCGCGTTGGCCGCGTTCTTCGCGCTGCGCAAGTACCTGAAGGTGTGACGCACTCCAAGAGGGCCGTACGGGCAACCGACCGTACGGCCCTTCGCGTTGTCCTAGACTCACCGGCATGTCCGGCCGAGACCCTTTGTGCCAGCCCCGCCGCATCCGTCGCGGGGCCGCCCTGACATTGGTCTTCGCCAGCGTGCTCATCGCCGGAGCCGCGACCGGCACCTTCCCTCAGGCCGCCGACCGCGACCGGAAACCCGTCTCGGATCCGACCCTGTCGGCCGCCTCCATGAGCCGTCACGAGGACGTGGCGAAGGCCGCCGAGAAGGCCATGGCGAACGGCACGTCCCCCATGGAGGCCGCCGAACGCGCGGTCAGCCGCAGCGGGGACCGCTGGGGCGCCGTCTACTCCGAGAACGAGTACGAGGAGTTCCAGGACGCCCTCGACGGCCAGTACACCGGCGTCGGCCTGTGGGCGCGGCGCGAGCGGGACGGCCGTATCGAAGTGACCAAGGTGGCCTCCGGGTCGCCCGCGGCCGACGCCGGGATCCGGCGCGGCGACCGGCTGCGCAGCGTCGACGGGAGGAAGGCCGACGGGCGGCCCGTCACCGAGGTGGTCTCCGCGCTGCGCGGCGACGCCACCGACGCGGCAGCCGGAACCACCGTCCGCCTCGGTCTGGAACGCGGCCCGCGCGCGTGGAGCCTCACGCTGCGCCGGGCCCTCCTGTCCACCGACGACGTGACCGTGCGCACCCTCGCCGACGGCGTCACCGTCATCAGGGTCGCCGCCTTCACCAAGGGCGTCGGCGACACCGTCCGCACCGCCGTACGGCAGGCCCCGGCCGACACCGGGATCATCCTCGACCTGCGCGGCAACTCCGGAGGACTGGTCACCGAGGCCGTCACCACCGCCTCCGCCTTCCTCGACGGCGGCCTGGTCGCCACGTACGACGTCGACGGCGACCAGCGTGCCCTGCACGCCACGGCCGACGGCGACACCACCAGGCCCCTGGTCACGCTCGTCGACGGCGGCACGATGAGCGCGGCCGAGCTGCTCACCGGCGCCCTGCAGGACCGCGGCCGCGCGGTCGTCGTCGGGTCCCGCACCTTCGGCAAGGGCTCCGTCCAGATGCCGAGCCGGCTGCCCGACGGCTCCGTCGCCGAGCTCACCGTCGGTCACTACCGCACCCCCGCCGGCCGCAGCGTCGACGGTCACGGCATCACGCCCGACCTGGACGTCGAGCGGAACGTCCTGGAGCGGGCCGGGACGGTGCTGAGCGGACTCGGGCGGTAGCGGGCCTCCTCCTAGGGCCCCCGGTAAATGGGCTTCGCGCAAACCCCCTCCGTAGTGCGAAAATGGGCCGCACTATGAGCAAGGGAATGTACGTACCGAAGGAGTCCCAGGCCAAGCAGGGCGGGACGGCCGCGAAGGCCAGAGAAGGCGAGAAGGGCGGCAAGCGCAAGATCGTCGCCCAGAACAAGAAGGCCCGGCACGACTACGCGATCGTCGACACCTACGAGGCCGGCATCGTCCTCACAGGCACCGAGGTCAAGTCGCTGCGCGAGGGGCGGACGTCGCTGACCGACGGGTTCGTCCAGATCGACAGGGGGGAGGCGTGGCTGCACAACGCCCATATCCCCGAGTACCACCAGGGCAGCTGGACCAACCACTCCGCGCGCCGCAAGCGCAAGCTGCTGCTGCACCGCGAGGAGATCGACAAGCTGGAGGCCAAGTCTCAGGAGACGGGTCACACGATCGTGCCCCTCGCCCTGTACTTCAGGGACGGCCGGGCGAAGGCCGAGATCGCCCTCGCGCGAGGCAAGAAGGAGTACGACAAGCGCCAGACCCTTCGCGAGAAGCAGGACCGGCGGGAGTCGGACCGGGCGATCGCGGCGGCGAAGCGGAAGCAGCGCGCCGCCCAGTAGGGCGAGCCGCCGGGAATGCGGTGGCATCGTCCCGCGTTGGTCACGTACGATGGCACCAACACCGGCGAGCCCGGTGTGCGCATTGAAAAATCAACATGGGGATGATCGGTTTCGACAGCGGCTGTCGAAGCAGGGGAAGCGTGTCGAGGAAGCGGCAATGATCTCGTAAACCATATGTCGCAAAAAATAATCGCCACTCTCAAGAGCGATTCTCCCAAGGCGACGCAGTTCGCCCTCGCTGCCTGATCTAGGTAACGAGGCGACTGCCCCTTACTAGGGGAGTGTCAGCCCGGGCTCGTTCCCGACCCGGATCCTGGCATCAGCTAGGGAACTAAACCTCGATCCCGGTCACGGGGTGAAGAGGGAAATCAAACAGTGACTGAGCCCGTCGGCGACTTGTTCGCGTGATCGCCGGGGCTGAGAAAATCACAGCGAACTGCACACGGAGAAGCCCTGATTCCGCACCGTTGGACGCGGGTTCGATTCCCGCCATCTCCACTCGCTCGCACGTCTGTGCGGGTACCCCATGTGGGCACAGGCCCCGTCGCTTCGAGCGGCGGGGCCTGTGTCATGTAAGAACACGCGCGCCCCGCTCGTTGTGGTGTGCCGCCCCATGTCGAACGGCCGTTCACGCTTCTACGGTCCGTCCTCATGACAGACACAGGCACAGACACCAGAGCCGTAGGCCGCCCTCTCCATCTGGTGACCCTCTTGGTCGCTCTTCTCGCCGCTCTCCTCACCCCAGGCCGGGCCGAGGCCGCCTCCCTCCAGGAGGTCACCGGGTTCGGGACCAACCCCGGTGCCCTGCGCATGTTCCGGTACGTCCCCGACGGGCTGCCCGCCGGACGGCCGGTCGTCGTCGCGCTGCACGGGTGCACGCAGAACGCCGCCGGCTACGGCACCGGCAGCGGCTGGATCCAGCTCGCCGACCGCTGGGGCTTCTCCGTCGTGCTGCCGCAGCAGCAGACCGCCAACAACGCGTCGAGCTGCTTCGACTGGTTCCAGAGCGGGGACATGCAGCGCGGGCAGGGCGAGGCCGCGTCGGTCGCGCAGATGGTCGACCGGCAGCTCGCGGACCTCACCGCAGACGCCTCGCGCGTCTACGTCACCGGCCTGTCCGCCGGCGGCGGTATGACCTCCGTGATGATGGCGGCGTACCCGGAGAAGTTCGCCGCCGGCGGCGTCGTCGCCGGACTGCCGTACGGATGCGCGCAGGCCGCCGGGTCGCCGTACGTCTGCATGTACGTCGGTGCCACCCAGACCCCGCGGCAGTGGGGCGACCGGGTGCGGGCCGCCCGGCCCGGGTACGGCGGCCCCTGGCCCACGCTCACCGTCTTCCAGGGCACGGCGGACTACACGGTGAAGCCCGTCAACATGGCCGACCTGGCCGAGCAGTGGACCGACGTCCACGGGGCCGACCGGACCGCCGACGTCAGCGACACCGTGGCCGGGTATCCCCACCAGGTCTTCGCGAACGCCGAGGGGCACGCCGTCGTGGAGACGTACAGCGTCAGCGGCATGGGACACGGACAGCCCGTCGACCCCGGGAGCGGGAGCGAGCAGTGCGGGACGGCGGGGGCGTACCTCCTCGACGTGAACCTGTGCGCCGCCTACCGGCTCGGGCGGGCCTGGGGGCTCGGCTGAACCTCGTCTCCTGAGCCGGGGCGCCGACCCGCCACCGCGCGGACCGGGCCTTCGCCCGCACGAGGACGGCTCAGCCGAGGGCGAACGGGTCGTTGCTGCCCAGCTGCCCCCTCTGGTCCGAGAACAGTCCTTCCGGCGGGGTGTCGACCGGCAGCGGCTCCTGACTCCGGTGGCCGTCGACGCACCCGCCGAACGGTCCTGTGACCGGGTCCATCAAGGCACGCAGATGCGGGTCCGCGTGGTGGATCCACCAGTTCGACATGCCCAGGGCAGGGTCGAAGCGCAGGTTTTCCCAGGCCCGCCAGACCGAGTCCAGCCGGGACAGTGCCTCGGCATGACGGAACCATTGCGAACACCAGGCCCGCCCGGATTCGGGAGCGGGGCGGGGAACGAAGTAAATGAGCCGTTCGGTGACGAATTCATTGACGTTCGCGTAGAAGAGCTCTGCCGGGCGGGCGGCGTTCTCCTCGTCGCGCCGGATGTCGTCGAGCGACTCGTCCTGCCCCTCTTCACGGGGTGCTGTCATGGCGTCATGCTCCTCTGCGCATTTGTGCCTCGATGGCCTCGTCGTGGCGGCCGACGCGGTCCAGAATCCTGGCGAGCAGGGTGAGGGCCTCTCTGAGGTTGGCGTGGGCCACGGCCTGGTTCGGGTCCTGATCCACCAGGTCCCGAAAGATGCGGGTGGCCCGCCGGGCTGGTTCCACCGCCTGGACGGCCCGGCGCCAGTCGTGCCGACCGCACAGGCTCAACGCGCGGGCCAGTCGCTGGAGGAGGAAGGCGTTCTGCTCAGGTGACCGGCCGGGACGGTCGGTCAGCGCCCGGCAGGACTCCTCGGCCTCCAGTACGGTGCGCCAGGCCGCCGAGGCGTGCCCCGCCATCGCCTGCGCCTCGGCCAGCCGCAGCAGGGCGTAGCAGAAGGGCTGCTCCTGGATGCCAGGGTCCGCGACAAGCAGCTTGCGGCGAAGGCGTACCGAGTGTTCCGCCATCGGGACGCAGTCGCGGAAGCGGCTCGTCCACAGGAGCGCTCCTGCCAGTTCCGTGCAGGTGTCGGCCAGGCCCGCCTCGTACCGCGCATCACTGGCCGCCAGTTCCACACGCAGCTCGTACGCCTCCCGCAGTGCGGGAACCGCCCGGTGGACCGTCGCCGAGGACCTCGCGTAGCTGGTGCCGAGGTCATGCAGGCAGATGGCCAGCCACTCGCGCCCCTCCTCGCTGTCGCGGGCCATGCGGCGGTGGTGCGGCAGGGCCTGGCGCAGCAGGATGCGCTCCGCGACGGGACGGCCGTGCTTCCAGTACAGGTAGGAACCGTCGTGGAGGCTGCTGGCATACCCCTCCATGTAGAGGCTCGGGGCGTACTCGCTGAGGCGCCGCCGGATGGCAAGGGCTTGACCCAGGGGAGCGGCCACCTCTGCCGGGCGGCCGAGGGCGTCGTAGGCGCGGGCGAGATCCAGAGCGGTTCCGGATTGAGCGTTCAGATTGCTCGCGTTGAGCGGCAGAGGAGCGTGCGCGTAGATCTCGAGGGCCTCCTCGAAGCCCTCGGCCGCCGCCGCGTCGTCACCCGTGCGCTCATGGAGAGTGGCGAGCACACCGACCGAATGGGCCAGGCCGGGCACCGCGATGCCGTGCGGGTCGCGCGCCAGGGCCCTGCGGTGCTCGATGGCCTCGCGGATGGACTCCCGCGCCCCCGCGTCGTCCCCTTCCTGGGACTGGCCCAGGGCGAGGTTGTGCAGTGTCTGCGCCAGGGTGGAGCGGTGGACTCCGGGAAGTTCCCCGGCCAGCGGACGCAGCAGTGCGATCGCTTCCCGTTCCAGCGCCATGGCCTCGCCGCGGGGCCGCGAGGCGGCGCTGTAGTCGACGGCGAGGCCCATCAAGGCGCGCGCGAGGTCGGCGGTGTACGCGTCGGGATTCTCCTCCGCCAACCGGCGAGAGGCCTTCACCGCCTCCTCGCCCAGCGACAGCGCCTCCGGATGCCGCTGCAGGCGCCAGAGGTTCGTGCCTCGCTCCGTCAGCGCCCTGACGAGCAGAAGCGGGTCCAGTTCGGGGTGCCCGGAGACCAGTGCGCGGGCGCGCCGGACGGCCTCCTCGGTGTGATCGTCGGACCGGGCGACCTGATCGAAGGCAATCGTGCTCGGGTCGAGCTGCCAGACCGCCTGTGACTGGTTGATGAGCGCCCGCACCAGTCCGCGCTCGCGCTTCTCCCATTCCTCGCCGTCCTCCTGCGCCAGCGCGCGGAAGAGGCCCAACGCCTGATCGCCGGCGTCGTACGCCTCCATCAGACGCCCGGTCATGCGGCAGGCGTGCGACAGCACCAGCAGCGAGTCGGCCCATTCCGTGCGGAGCGTCAACGCCCCGTCGTGGGCCAGGTCCTCGCGCAGCGCCGTGGCCGCGGCGGCTGCCTCCCGGGCGTCCTCCCAGTCGCCGACCGCCTGGTGCCGCTCGGCCAGGTTGTGGAGCGCCCAGGCGCGGTCGCGCCGTGCCTGCGGGGCGTCTCCCGCGGCATGACACACGCGGCTGAGTTCGCGGGCGACATCGAGCGCATGGTCGCGCAGGACGTGGGACTGCTCCGGCAGCGCGTCCGAATGTGCGCGCAGCACGGCAGCGGTCAGCGGTGCGCAGGCGGGGACGGAACGCAGCGCCTCGCGCAACAGGTCGATGACGGTGTGCGCCACGGCCGCACGGCCCTGGTTGGTGTGGGCCACCGCTGACCGGGCCAGCACGGTGAGGGTCTGCACCCGCTGGTGGTCCGGGGCCCTGTCGAAAAGTCTCCTGAGCAGCCCCCTGTCGGCGACGATCTGCCCCGAGGCGTGGTACTCCGCCAGCCGGTCCGGCTCCAGCTGACCCCAGTGACGGCCCTCGGGCGGCGGATACAGGTCGCGCAACCAGGCGGTGATGTCCGTGATGTGTCCCGGCAGTTCGCCGGGAAGCAGCCGTTCGATGGTCGCCCGGGCCTCCTGCTCGTCCTGCGCGGGACACAGCACGGCCGCCGCCACCGCAGGTTCGAGGAGCTTGTTCCCCCGAGGCCCCATGCCCCACCCGTGGGCGGTCTCCTGCCAGTAGGTCCTCTCGTGGTCCAGGAGTTCGTCCTCCAGCGTCCTCGCGTCCCGCTGGGGTGGCCGGACACGCCGCAGCAGTGCGGCCAGCGCCTCCATCTGCACCGTCAGTGCCGTCTGCGCCCCAGGGCCCGCCGCCGGGCGGACGGCGGTGAGGGCGTCGGCGAGAGCGGGCCAGTCGACGCCGGTCCTGCCGATCACCTCCGCCAGGTGGCGGGAGATGTCGCGGACCGCCGTCCGGAACGCCTCCTCCCGGTCGGCGGCGCCGGGGCTGAGCGCATGCAGTCTGGTCTCGGGCAGGGCGCCGGTCGCCCGGGTCCGCCAGGAGCCGAGCGAGCGGGCGAGCAGCAGCAGGCGCACCGGATGCCGGGCCTGACGGGTCTGCTCCCGCAGCTTCCTGACCAGCTCGGGCCGGGTCTCGGCGTAGTCGATGACCAGCAACAACGGGTACTGGACCGCGCGCAGGGCGTGCAGGTCGCCGGGCTCGTGGGACACCTGTCCGACCACCCAGCCCTGGTCCCGCATCCGCGCCATGAGCTGCCGCGCCAACCGGGTCTTGCCCTGCCCGCCCGGACCGGTGAGCACCCGGACGGCGAGAGGACCGTACGGATCCGTCCGGCACCACTCCTCCAGGTCGGCGAGTGTGTCTTCCCTGCCGTGGAACGAGACGACCTCGGCGTCGGCCCGGAGCAGCGCGATGGGGGACAGCACGTCCCGTCTGGGCGGCGCGGGCTCCAGCAGGCCCGTGAACTCGGCCGCTTCGAGCTGTGGTTCGACGCCGGTCGCCGCGCGGACGACCGCGCGGAAGTCGGCACAGGCCAGCAGGTCGTCGCTGCGGGTGTACCTCAGCCGCGTGCCCTGACGCGGCCGGCGGTCCGCTCGCACCACGCCCAGCAGCAGCTTCTCGCCGAGCAGGAAGACGGCCGCGCCCGACATCCCGGACCATGCGGTGGTCCTCGCGGCGGTTTCGGCGTCGAGCCCCGAGACGTCGGCCTCCAACGGCGCGATGTCGTCGAGGATCTCGAAGGTGGCGCCACCGTGCGGCCTGACCCGGCCGGCCAGCGCCGTCTGGTTGCGGCCGCTCGTGGTTCGCTCCTGCCGGGGGAACCCAGTGGCGGTCGCCCGCAGTTCGGTGCCGCCCGTCACGCACCGGCCCCAGCGCTGCGGGTGGCGGTACGGGGCGCCCCGCAGGGTCGGTGGCGTCGGCCAGTTCCGGGCGGCCACGGGGATCTCCAGCAGGGCGGCGTCCACGGACTCGTCGTAGCGTCGCCACCGCACCTGTGCGGGGAACCGTGCGGTGGAGTCCGGGAGAGACACCGTGATGTCGCCGTGTCCGTCCGGCGGCAGCAGGTGCGCGGCGGTCAGGACGAGCCGGGGTGCGATCAGGTAGCCACTGCCGAAGCTCGTACCCGAGGGTGGGCCGTCGGTGGCGCTGCGAACCTGGACGACCTGCTCCTGCTCCATGAGCCTGTCCCCGGACTACTCGACGTCGCCCACAGCCACGTCCCCGCCACCGCGCCGCTCCGGGTTCAGCCGTAGGGTCACGCGCTGGGTGGACCGTGCCGAGCGTTCACCGCGGGCGTCCGCCTCCACGACACCGAACCGCAGCTTTCCGCCGCCGTTCTTCGCCCGGACCAGCTCGATCTCGAACTCCGCCGTGATCTCACCCAGTACGAAGCGCAAGGAGGAGTCCTGACCGCGGCGCTGGGCCTCCGACAACTGGGACCGCAGTACCTCGATGGCGTCAGCCAGATCGAGCCAGTCCTCGTCACGCTCATCGCGTGCCATGCCCACCCCCGTCACCGCGTGCGTCATCCGGAGCCATGCTAGTGCCGCGGCAGGCAACGTTCGCCCCGTCGCGACGCCCGGCACGCTCCCCCACTCTCGGCTTCGCTCGAGCGGGAGGGGCCCCCACCGCCGCACCGGCCGAAAGCCCAAGTACGTCCAGTACGAGGGCTTCCGGC
>JODI01000116.1 GCA_000720805.1 Streptomyces violaceoruber | reverse complement strand
AAGCCTCTGGTGGAGACGGTTCTCTTGGTCGAAAACCCATCTACCAGGGGCTTCACCACGTTGTCAGCCCAACCACTGTGCTGCGGAAGCAGGTTGAAAGAGGCTCACTGTGTCGGCGTTGTAGTCTCCGGTTCATGGGCCTGGAAGACGCATCTCCGCTGAAGAGCGGAGGGTGGAGGCTGGCGAGGTAGCTGCCAGGGGTCTTGCCGTACCGGATGGCGATGCTGCGCCCGGCCTTGAGCTTGTTGATCAGGCGGGGCCGCCAGCGATCCGGTGACCGCGCCGACGAACGTCGCGAGGCACCGGGGTGGTCCTCTCCGTCGACGGCGGCATGCAGGCAACGTGAGCCAAGGCCAGACGCCGGCCTTGAGGCCAAACCACCTTCAAGGCCTGTGAGAGCGCCGTACGCCCGTCCGCCCCGCTGCCTGGGCGGCGGGCTCCTGACCTGCGGTGCCGACGCTTCTGAAGCCGTTCGAAGGCGAACACCAGTCGTGCCAGGTCGCGACTCATACCCTTGTCCTCATCCGCGGTGGTGGTTGTGGTGGAAGCAGGGGGTGTGATGGCTGAGCGGGAACCGCGTGGTGTCGTCGACGGTGCCTTCCGGGTGCTGCGGGCTCTTGCCGAGGCCGGCCGGAAGCATCAGGTGGCGCGTCTCGCACAGTTGACCGGGCTGCCGCGTCCGACGGTGTACCGGCTGCTCGGCCAGCTACGCGAATCCGGCGCGGTGGAGTGGGCCGACGGCCACTGGGCCCTGTCGGCGTCGCTGCTGGGCCTGGCGCAACAGGTCGAGCCGTTGGCCGGTCTACGGGAGAGCGCCTCGAAGGTCATCCAGCGGCTGCGGGAACAGACGGGCGCCGCGGTGTCCCTGGTCGTACCGTCGGAGGGCTCGTTCGTGGCACTGGAGATGGTCCCGGGCCGGGACGCGCTGCCGATCGACGCGCGCAGCGGTGCGCAGATGCCCGCGTCGACGGCCGCCGGGCTGGTGCTGGCCCCCGGTGCGATGCCGGCGGCGCGGCGGCGGCCGTTCGGCGCCGCGGTCGACGACCAGGACGTGTTCGCGGGGCTGACCTGCTACGCCGTGCCGGTCGGCCTGCCCGGTGGGCGGCGGGCGTCGTTACAGATCGCCACCGCGGCGCAGCGGCCCGCGGAAAGGTTCGCGGCGCCCGTCCACCGGGCCGCCGTCGCACTGGAACGCAGGCTTTCCGCGCTGTGATCCGGCGGTTGTCCGCTCAGCGGACAACTCCTCGCCCGGGCGAGGCGCTTCTTGCATCGTGTTGGAGATCGTTCCCACCGATGGAAGGACTCTCATGGCGGACCGGAAGATCGCGCTGGTCACCGGCGCTGGGCGCGGGCTGGGCCTGGGCATGGCGCGACACCTGACGCGCTCGGGTGTCGCGGTGCTGGGCACCTATCTCACCAGTGAGCGCGCAGCCACCGAGGCCACCGGGCCGGACCTCGTCTTCTGCCGGCTCGACGTCACCCGGATCGACACGTTCCCGGAGTTCGTCACCGCCGTGCGGAGCAGGCTGCGGGAGCGGTTCGGCGTGGAGACCTTCGACTACCTGGTCAACAACGCGGGCATCGGCACCTACGCGCCGTACGCGGTGACCACACCCGACCAGTTCGACGAACTGGTCCAGATCAATCTCAAGGCGCCGTTCTTCCTCACCCAGGCGCTGCTGCCCCTGATCAACGAGGGTGGCCGCGTGCTCAATGTGTCGACCGCTCTGACCCGGGGCGTCGTACCGGGGATGTCCGCCTACGCCGCCACCAAGGGCGCGATCGAGGTCCTGACCCGCTACCAGGCGGTCGAACTCGCCGAGCGGTCCATCCGGGTCAACACCCTCATGGGCGGCGCGGTCGTGACCGACTTCGGCGGAGGCATCATGCGTTCGCCCGACGTGCAGAAGCTCGCCGCCCAGACCGTAGCCCAGGGCCGGATCGCCACGACCGACGACATTACCGCGGCGGTCCCCGCCATCCTCTCCGATGCCTTCCAGTGGGCGACCGGCGCGATCATTGACGTGTCCGGCGGCCAGAGCCTCTGACCCCGGCGCGTACCCCCGTGATCTTCCTGACGACAGCGTCAGCGAGTCTCCCGCAGCCGCTGGCGGCGCATCGCCAGCGCGCCCAACAAGAGCGCGACGGGCAGGCAGGCAACGGCCAGCGGCGATCGGTTGGTCTCCATCCACTCGACCAGATCGTCGCGCCGCAACGCGATCAGGGCCCTGCCGCCGCCTCCGGAAACGATCCACAGCAGCGAGATCAGTGGGCTATCGCGACTCGCTCCCAGCTCCGCGAGGAACAACAGTCCTCCCGAGAGCAACACCATGGCAACGAGAAGGATCTCGCCGTCCACGCCGCCAGACGAGAATCGCCTCACCCTGCGCGCCGAGCCGGACCGCGAGTCGGGGCTGAGGAGCGGGGTCCTCAGTGCTCCAGCTCGGCGCCGGGCGCTCGTCGCGGCATCACGTGCATTCGCCTGTGTCCTCTGGGTGCAGAAGTGCAAAGGGGTGCCCGTAGGGGCGCCGTCCACTGTAGTGGTGGTGCTGGGTCACGCGCTGTCGATCAGGGGCAGGTGGTGCAGCAGGGACGGCCCGATGCTGGCGGGCTCGGGCAGGAGGTGCTCGGCCCCGGCGGCGCGCAGGGCGGCGGGAGGGTGCCAGCCCCAGGCGCCCTGCTCTTGCTGCTGATCGGCCGACCGCCGTGTGCGCGCCCGGTGCGGTGCCGGAGGACACGGGCCGCCGCGTCCAGCCCAGAGGCGTCAGGTGTGGAGGTCGGGGTGGCGGAGTTCCGCGAGCCCGGGTCGGGCGGCTGATCAGTCGGTGATGTGGACGGTGACGTACAGGTCTCCGGGCGCACCGCCGTGCGTGCCGGGGCCGCCGAGTTCGCGGATCCGTACCTCCTGGCCGTCCTTGAGGCCTGCGGGGATGCGGACCTTGTAGGTGCTGCTCGCGGATGATCAGGCCCTCTCCCTTGCACGCTTTGATCCCGCGTCTGCGCAGGTAGGAGCAGTTTCCGCGGGAGTCGTACGCCTTGTCGGCCCGCACCCGGTCCGGGCGCTTGCGCGGCCTGCCGAGCCCCAGTCTCGGAACCCGGATGGCTTCCAGGACCGCTTCGAACTGCGGGGAGTCGCCCCTCTGCCCGGCCGTGATCACCACGGACAAGGGCTTCTGGCCCTGCTCGACCGCCAGGTGGATTTTGCTGGTCAGTCGCCGCGGGAGCATCCGAGGCCGTGGTCGGCCGGCTCGTCGAACACTCCGCCGGGCGGCTCCTTCTGCAGGTCCCCCTTTTCGCCGCCCCGGCGGCGTGCTGATGGGCCCGGCAGACGGTGGAGTCGACGTTGACGTCCCAGGTGATCAGGCCCTTCGCGTCCGCCTCGGCCTGGAGCTGAGTGAAGATCCTCGCCCAGGTGCCGTCCCGCTGCCAGCGCCGGAACAGGTCATAGACACGATCCCACGGCCCATAACGTTCGGGCACGTCCCGCCACGGAGCGCCGGTCCGGGTCCGCCACCGTATGCCGTCTACCAGCTGCCGCCGTGTCCACACCTGCGGACGACCCGGCTTGATGCCCT
The DNA here is from genome assembly GCA_000720805.1 of Streptomyces violaceoruber. Taxonomy (GTDB): domain Bacteria; phylum Actinomycetota; class Actinomycetes; order Streptomycetales; family Streptomycetaceae; genus Streptomyces; species Streptomyces cellulosae_A. Next base: position 17,121 of record JODI01000116.1, on the reverse strand, counting down.
GCGGCAGCAACGGCTTAAGCCGGGCCCACTGGCCGTTCGTCAAATCCCCACGTCCCACAGGACGTGATCATCAACGAACAAGATCCACTCTCGCAACAGACCCTAGCTTGATCTTTAACGTCCGGCGTCGAATGGTGTGTCGAACTTGATCACCTGGTCCGGTAACCGCCGTACATGGGAGCGGCCTTCGGCTGAACATGTGCTCCGACCAAGGAACACACACGTTCAGCACGAAGGCCGTGAGGATGAGTCTGCTGCATCACTACGCCCGGCGAGAGGCGTTGGAGCAACTGTCATGCTTCCGGGGCGAGTTCTATGCCTGTCTGACCGCCCGTTCGGACGCGTTGTTCGAGCTGGCTGACGCCGTTCTGTGCGGCGACGGACCGGTGAGATCGCTGGCCGAACTGTCGCTGGTGGGCGAACACCGCCGCGGCCATGGAGGGCTCTATGCGGCTGTGGCCCGTGGACGCGTTGATGCCGGCCGGCTGCGGCGGGCACTGGCCGAAGTGCCGCTGCCGCGGGCTGTCGATGGCCGGCTGGTCCTGGCTGTCGAGGTCACCTGCTGGCTGCGGCCCGACGCCCACACCTCACCCCAACGGATCCTGTGTCACACCTACGGCCGGGGCAAGGACCAGCACATCCCGGTGCCCGGCTGGCCCTACTCGATCGTCTGCGCGCTCGAGCCGGGCCGCAGCTCATGGACCGCACCGCTGGACGCATTGCGTCTGATGCCCGGGGACGACACCGCCACCGTCACCGCCCGGCAACTGCGCGATCTGCTTCAGCGACTGATCACCACGGGGCAGTGGCAGACGGGCGACCCGGACATCCTCATCGTTGCGGACGCCGGATACGACGCACCCCGCCTCGGCTACCTCCTCAAAGACCTGCCGGTTAAGGTGCTGGCCAGGATGCGATCCGACCGCGTCCTGCGCAGGGCTGCCCCACCCCGCCTCCCGCACACCCAGGGCCGACCACCCCGGCACGGGGGCGAGTTCGTCTTCGGACAGCCTGACACCTGGGGCACCCCGGACACCGAAACCGTCGCCGACACCTGCCTCTACGGCACCGCCACCGCACGCTCCTGGAACCGGCTGCACCCCAAGCTGACCCACCGCTCTTCCTGGGCAGCCGACGACGGCACCCTCCCGATCGTCGAAGGCACGGTGATCCGCCTGGACATCGGCCACCTGCCCAGCGGAGCAACACCGAAGCCGGTCTGGCTGTGGTGGTCAGGCACCGATGCCACCCCATCGGACGCCGACCGTCTCTGGCAGGCATACCTGCGACGCTTCGACATCGAGCACACCTTCCGTCTGTTCAAGCAGACCCTCGGCTGGACCTCTCCGAAGATCCGCACCCCCGAAGCAGCCGACCGGTGGACCTGGCTGATCCTCGCCGTCTACACCCAGCTGCGGCTGGCCCGACCGCTGGCGGCTGACCTGCGTCGGCCGTGGGAGAAGCCGAGCCCGCCGAACAGGCTCACCCCGGCCCGCGTCCGCCGCGACTTTCGGCACATCCGCCCCAAGGCCAGCTGCCCGGCCCAAGCACCGAAACCCTCCCGCCCCGGCCCGGGGCGACCACCCGGCCGCAAAAACACCCGACCCACACCCCGCCACGACGTGCACACGCCCTGCAAAACACCCAAAACACCGACGGCGAAGCAGCGAACGAAGAAGTCAACGACCCCACGACCCCGCCGCACAGGTTAAAGATCAAGCTAGGCCGTGTCTGATAATTGATCTTGTGGTGGGTCGTGGTGAGCTGACGGATGCGGCGTGGGAGCGGATAGCGCCGTTGTTGCCGGGTGTTGACGGGCGGGGTCGTCCGTGGCGGGATCACCGGCAGGTGATCAACGGGGTGTTGTGGCGGTTGCGGACGGGTGCTCCGCGGCGTGACCTGCCGGAACGCTTCGGGCCGTGGCAGACGGTCTACGAGCGGTTCGCCCGCTGGGAGGCGGACTGGACCTGGGCCCGCCTGCTGGAGGAGGCCCAGGTCCGCGACGACTCCGTCGGGGCCGTGGAGTGGACCGTGTCGGTCGACTCCACGATCAACCGAACCCATCAGCACGCCGCCGGCGCCCGCAAAAAGGGGCGTCGGCGGGGGACGAACTGGAAGATCCGGCACGCGCGGCGGCTGGTCAGGCGCTCGGCCGGTCCCGCGGCGGGTTGACCACCAAGGTTCACCTCGCCTGTGACGGCCGGGGCCTGCCCCTGGCCGTCCTCGTCACGCCCGGCAACGTCAACTACTCCACCGCCTTCGACGCGGTTCTGGACGCGGTGCGAGTGCCCCGGGACGGCATCGGGCGGCCGCGTCGCAGACCCGACGCGGTCATCGCCGACAAAGCGTATTCGGCACGGGCGATCCGCCAGACGCTGCGGCGCCGGGGCATCCGGGCGGTGATCCCGGAAAGAGCTGATCAGAAGGCCAACCGGATACGACGCGGCCGGGCCGGCGGCAGACCGCCGGCCTTCGACCGCGACCTCTACAAGGCCCGCAACGTCGTCGAACGCTGCTTCAACCGGCTCAAGCAGTTCCGCGCCATCGCAACCCGCTTCGGCAAACTCGCCGCCCGCTACCGGGCCGGACTCCATCTCGCAGCACTCATCCTCTGGCTCCGCGAACCCAGCCAAGATCATTTGTCAGACAGGTCCTAGCGCCCCCGCCCAACCTCTCCGCCGCGACACCGCCATCCGACTGGTGCAGATGGCACACGGCGGTACCCGCCGAGAAACGACCCTCTACTTGGGATTCACTCCCGCCGTGAGTCACAACACGAGTACTCAACTCCGCGCATGGCAGTCGGACGGCGACAACGCACGGAAGTACGCATACGCCCTCGACAGCCTCGCCGACCGACTCGCGGCAGCCAGCTCACCCATCGACTACCAGCACCCTCCCACCCGACGACTGGCGGCAGATCATCGAGGCGGTCGTCCAGCAACTGGAGCCCGCCCACCGCCATCGCATCCGATGGGACCGGGCACGACACCTGGCAGCCTCGGCGATCATCTGGACCCAGGTCACGCAGGGCGGCTGGCAATGGGCACCCATGCTCCAGAATCGACCGAGCATCGGCCTCGTCGAGATCAAAAGAGCACGATTCGGCGCCTACGAACTCACGCTGCCCGTCTTCCCGAGCAGGCAACCGGGCCCGCTCGTCCGCCACCTGCAGAGCGCGCTCCGCGAGCACGGCGACAGGCTTGCCGAGCAGATTGACCGTCTCGGCGCGAAGCAGAAACGCACGATGAAGAGCCCCGGGAACGCTTGATGGCGCTCGACGCAACACTTGTTGATCAATGTCAACGGCCACTCAGTTCTCCCCCAGCCAATCAAGCGGGCGGGCAATGCCGAAGTCACGTTCCCGGCTTCGTCCAGCAAGCGGGCGCGTCGCCGGCGCTCTTCCTACGGAGCAGGCGGTCCGGAGTCAACACGCTGACTGGAGCCAGCGCTCCCGTATGCACGGTGATGTGCGGGCGCGGGCAACGTCCGTGCCTGACGTGCCTGTAAGTGCCTCATCCTCCTGACCTGCTACCAAATATGACAGATGCAGATAAGGCCCGCCGTCCGCTTGGTCTACGGGCTCATCGACACCGCCGCGCCCCCGGAGACCAGCCTGGTGGGGGTACTCACCCTGGGCATCCCGACCGACGACCTCCGGCCCGAAGACATCGACGCCGAGCTGCCGACGCCGTACGTGGACTGGATCGAGCTCCTGGCGTCCTTGCTCGTCGCCGCACAGGAGGCGGGCGAACTCCGGGAGGGCGTCTCGCCGCAGGCGGCGGCGCGGTCGTTGGTCTCCGCGTTCTTCGGGGCACAGCACATCTCGGACGTGCTGCACGGCCGGACGGACGTCGTGGACCGCTGGGCCGAGACGAGTGAGTTGCTTGTGTACGCGATTCGCGCGAGGTGAGACGGCTCTGAGGTGTACCGGCGCCGGGCGTCGCGGCGCGGGCATCGGGCGTGCTGCGGTGTCGCGGTGTCGGGCGGGCCGTGGTGCCGCGGTGCCGGCATCGGTATCCGCGTACGGCAGCGCGCCGCGGGTGGTGCCGCGACGCGCTGCCGTTGCGGCACGCGTGTATGCCAGGTGGTTCGCACGGTTCGCGATACGCGTGTGCCAGGTGGATTCAGGCCGGCTCCGACACCCGGCGTCGGCTCGCCACGACGACCAGGCCGCCGATGACCGCGAGGCCCATCAGGACGGTGCCGAAGATCGTCGCCCCGTTGGTGAGGCCCACCGCATCGCTGAGGTAGCCCGCCGACACGGGCAGGATGCCCGCGGGGACGTAACCGCCCACGTTGAGCGCCGCGTTGGCTTCGGCCAACCGCTGCGGCGGAACGCTGTGGTTGAGCAGGGAGAGGCCGCCGAGCTGCCCCATGCCCTGGCCGGCGCCGGCAAGCAGCGCGGAGGCGATGAGCACGGGGACCGACGAGGTATGCACGGTGATGATGAGCGTGACCATGCTGAGCGTGGTGCTGACCGCTCCGGTGGTCAGGATCGTGCGCCGGCGCAGCTTCTGGACCGCGAACTGCACGCCGGTGGCGGCCAGGAACATCGCGAAGGCCATGGCTCCGGCGACGATCCGGCTGGTGGTGCCGAGCAGGCCGGACAGCAGCGAGGGGCCGAGTGAGAGGACGAACGACGTCGCGGTGATGCCAGGTGCGAACACCGCGATGCCAAGCGTGAGTTGCAGGCCGTTGCCGCGCGGTACGCCGGGCACCCGCACCCAGGCGCCTTTCGCGGCCTTGGCGGGACGCCGTACGGGCATGCGCAGTACGGCGAGGATCGCGGTGGCCAGCAGGACGCTCTCGACGACGAAGACGGTGACGGTCGGGGCCGGGACGCTCTCGGAGAGGATGCCCGCGAGGAGCGGTCCCAGGCCGGCGCCGAAGACCATCGCGCAGGAGGCGAGCAGGGCCGCGAGCCGCTTGCGGCCCTGGCCTGCCACATCCGTCACGGCGGCCATGCCCGCGGAGACGACGGCGCCGACGGCGATGCCGGTGAACAGCCGGGCCACGATCAGCGCGGCCACGCTGGATGCGGTGGCGAAGATGACGCAGGCCACGACGGCGAGCGTGAGGGCGGGCAGCAGTACCGGCTTGCGCCCGAGCCGGTCGGAGACGACGCCGGAGACGAGCAGCGAGCCGATCAGCCCGACGATGTAGAAGGCGAAGATCACGGTCAGGGTGCCCTTGGAGAACCCGATGTCGCGCTGCCATAGCACGTAGAGCGGGGTCGCCGCGTTGGACAGGACGAAGACTGCGGTGACAGGCCACGCGGCCAGCCACACCCACCAGGTGGGCGCCGGGGAGGGGCCGGTCTCCGGAGATCCGCTCGCCTCCGACCGCTCGCCCACCCTGGGATTCTGCGGTTCGTCCACCGCCTTCACAGGCACCGTTCGACTCTCCGACATGGCCACTCCCTCCAGCAAGCCCAGTACGAGTTAAGTCGAACTTAGCATGCAGTACGATTGGAGTCGTACATAGGATTCGGGTTATGAGGAGTTGGCTATGTCTTCGACAGTGCGTCCGGCGCCGACCCGGCTACCGGCCGTCAAGGTGCTGTCGGAGCCAGCGGACCTGCCCGAACCATTGCCCGAGCCGGCGGTCGAGGACTTGCGGCTGGAGCGGGTGCTGGGCGTGCTGAGTGACCCGCTGCGCCTGCTGATCGTCCGCAAACTCCTCCTGGAGTCGGAGCAGTTCGACCACTCGTGCGGTTGGTTTGGTATCGACCGTCCCAAGTCCTCCCTCACCCACCATTTCAAGGCTCTGCGCGAGGCGGGGGTCACCAGGCAGCGCCAGTACGGCCTGGAGCGCCGCAGCCACGTCCGGGTCGACGACCTCAACACCCGTTTCCCCGGCCTTCTGGACCTGGTCGTGGCGTGGACGCCTGACATGCCGAGCTGATTCGGTCGGAGGGGCGTGTCCGTTGTCGGACGTGCAGACCGAGGGCCTACCAGGCCGAACGGTCAGGTAGGGCGGCAGGGCCAGGCGGGCCCACGGGTGCCGGAGACGCGCGCCGTTCGGATCGGCCTATGGGGCGGCCAGGACCGGCCAGCCCTCGGCAAACTCGACGGCCAACCGTACTGCCCCTACTGCTGGGAGATCGTCAAACCGGCCGCCGAACTATGCGCGGGCTGCGGCCGGCTACCTGCTCTGCTCACCACCCGCCACGACGGCCTCCGACGCTGCCGACACTGTCGCAGTGTCCGGCCCGGGCCATGCGCCCGCTGCGGCATCGCAGCCAAGGCCGAGCGCCACTGGCCGGAAGGCCAGGTCTGCCTGAGCTGCGTGGACACTGTCCGCTTCACGCATGCCACCTGCACCACCTGCCAGCAGCACCGCCCGGTCTTCCGCCGCGACGCAGACGACAACCCGATATGGCTGTCCACGCTGCTGCGAGGAGACGGCGCGTGCCGGTTGGCGGAAGGAGTGCGTTCGTCGAGAAGGATCACTCCGGGTAACGGATGTAGGCGACGGCGGGAAGCCCGTACACGGCATGGAGCAAGCTGGCATCGAGCGACGGGGCAGGCGGATTCGGTAAGGCCGCCGTGCGCGGGAAGAGACGGACAGGGCCCGTACGGCGGGGTCCTGTACGCGCGCCGTTGCAGCCCGCCCACCCCGATGGCCTTGTTGTTCCGACTTCGAGACGGGGATAATGACCGCCAGCTTGGCAGTGACCTTACTTGGAGGGCCTGTGAGTGCTGATGCGCAGCCGGATCCCGCATCCGTGCCCGGACAGAAGTTAGATCGCAACGCCGCCCGCCAGTGGCTGAGGCTTCAAATCGACAAAGAACCTCCGATCCTGAAGCAGATCGCGGCCCTGCACAAGGAAGCGCAGCTGAACGCCTTCAAGGCGCGGGACGCCAAGAAGAAGCGAAGCGCTCAGGACAGGTTGAGCAACACCCCGGTGACAGGGACGAACTGGCTGCGGTGGAAGTTCAAGGCAAGCGCGAGTGACGACTTGGCCGCGAACGTCGCGGAACTGTCCGAGTGGATCTCCTCGGGTAACGGCGAGGCCAATCGGGAGCAGGTCGAAAGCCACCTGGCCAGGCACATGGCGCTGGTCGAGGACCTGCGTGATCCGAACGAGGTCGCCCGCCACTGGGGGTACAAGCATGAGGAGCTTCTGACCCTTTTGCGGGAAGAGGTCCCTTGACTCCGGGGGCTGCCCGCATCGGGGCCACTCCGACGCGGCTGTGAGACCTCGACTCACACTGTGACAGAAGCTTGAAGACAGACACCTCAAGCAGGACCATCGACCGAGGGGGCGTGGTGACGGCCAGGGACTTGGAACTCGCCGAAGCGGTGGAAGCCATTCGCAACGAGTTGCTGAATGCGGCCGCACGAGGAGCAGGGAACGACGTCACTTTCCAAGTCGGACCCATCCAGATGGAATTCACCGTCGAGTTGCGCAGGGATGTCCGGGCACGGGGTGGAATCAAGGCGTACGTCCTCTCAGGAGAGGTAGACGCAGGAAGAAGCAGGACTCGCACCCATCGCGTGTCGTTCACCCTGGAACCCCGGCGGGCAGACGGTGATCCGCTGCTCGTCGCCGCGGACGGCGAAGGCGGCACCGCCGGTCTCAGCACCGCAGGGCCCCTGTGACCAGCCGCCTGCCTGAGGGGCGTTCGCTCGGCCCCAGCCATGAGCGTGTCGCTGCTGTGCTGTGCAACGGCCAGACGGGCAGCGGCTATCTACTAGCGGCCCGGTTGGTGCTCACAGCCGCTCACGTCGTCGGCGACAACGGCAGCGCCCGCGCGATGGTGGTGCGTGGCAGCGGGGCTCAGCAGTGTGAAGTCGTCTGGCGGCGGCATGACGCGGAGTGCGACGCCGCGTTGCTCGTGTCGCGCCGAGCTTTGGTCCGACCAGAAGAGGCGACCCGTCTGCAGCCGGTGACCTGGGCACGGCTCACGGACGAGTCGCCGGTCCGTTGCCAGGCGATGGGGTTCCCCCGGGCTCAGTGGGGTCAGGGGCGAAACCTGGACATCGAGCACATCGAGTGCGCGGTACGCCCGGCGTCCGGCATCGTGCGCGGTCGATACGTGCTGGACGTCAAGGACGTCTCACCCGAATTGGCGAGCGGAAGATCACCGTGGGAGGGCATGTCAGGTGCCGCCTTGTTCGCCCGCGGTGGACTTCTGGGCCTGGTTGTTGAGGCGCCGCGCAATTGGCGTCACCAGCGATTGGAAGCGATCAAGAGCAGAGCGCTTCTCGATGACGCGTCGTTCACTTCGGCGGTGAAGCGATACACCGGAAACCGTCCGCTCACGGTCGACCTCTCATCCGTCCCCCGTCGGCCGAAGCCGTTCCGATTGGCCGGTGTTCTTCATTCGACCCCGCGGGACCTAGCGGTGACCCTGCGCGCCAGTTGGGCCGTTGCCCGGGAGCAGCTCTTCGAAGGTGTGGGGGCGGCGCGAGAAGGCTCGGACAGGGTGAGGGAACTGTCGACGTGGTTGTGTCAGTTCGACGATCCTGTCGCCGACGTCGTCGAGACCCTACGAGAGCCGACCCACCAATGGCTCACGGATCCGGAGCTGGGGCACGACCTGAGAAGCCGTTGTCTTTCCGGATGTGATCGTTGAGCTTCCGCTGCTCAGGCATGGTTTCGGTGTCGCTGCGGGAGGGTTCGGTCGATCAGTTCGTTCTCAGCGACGCGGAGATGACCGATGACATCGGTGATGGGGCTTTTGGAGGAGCGGGAGTCGGCTGCCCGGGTGCGGGTCGACGCGCTCCAGGCGGAGGCGGAGCGGGTTCTTGCCGAACTCGGCGACGCGGAAGCGGTGTTGGAACGCCGGGTGATCGCGCTGGCGGAGCTCGCCGAGGCCCTGGCCGCGCCGGCCGAGCAGGTGGCCGCGCCTGTTCCCGGCCCGCGGGAGACGGCGGTGGAGAAACTCCCGGTCGCGGGGTCGGTCGTGCCGCGGCATGGCGAGGGTATGACCGCGCAGGCGCTCGCGCCGGACTACCGGCGGATCGTGGAACTGGTGGAGTCCACTGCGGGCAACGGTGAAGGGACCTCGGCGAAGGAGATCGCGGCTGGGCTGGATCTGCCGCTGGTGCCGGCGAAGATCGAGGGAGTGCGCTCTCGGGCAAGGCGTCTGACCGAGCGGGGATGGCTGACCGTGTTGCCGTCGGGACGGTTTATGCCGCGGCAGCCCACCAGGAGCGTTCCTGCTGCGGCCGGGACGCCGGGCGGGCAAGACGGCGGCTGAGGAGCATGGTCTGCGAGAAGTAGATGAACGCCTCGCTGGAGGAGGGCAGCGTCTCGAAGTCCCGCACCAGACGCCGCGAACGCATCAGCCACCCCAACGTTCTCTCCACCACCCACCTTCTCGGCAGCACCACGAACCCCGTCATGTCGTCGCTGCGTTTGACGATCTGTACGGTGAGCTGCAGTTTCTCCTTCGCCCAGGTGACCACGCGGCCGGCATAGCCGCCGTCGGCCCACACCAGCGTGATCTTCGGGAACCGCCTTTGCAGCAGGGGCAGCATGCCGCGGGAGGCCTGCCGGTCGGTGATGTTCCCGGCCGTCACCAGCACCATCAGCAGCAGGCCGAGACTGTCCGTGATGACGTGCCGGCGCCTCCCGTTGTTTTTCTTCCCGCCGTCGTAGCCGCGTGAGACGGCGGGCACCGAGGCGGCGCCCTTGACGGACTGCGAGTCGATAATGGCCGCGGTCGGCTCCGTCTGGCGGCCCTCGGCGACGCGGGCTTTCCCGCGCAGCCGGTCGGACAGCTCCTTGGCCAGGCCGTTCGCGCGCCATCTGCGGAAGAACGCGTACACGCGGTCCCAGGCGAGGAAGTCGGCAGGCATGGAGCGCCACTTGATCCCGTTGTCGGTGACGTAGAAGACCGCATCCAGCATCACGCGGTGGCAATAGCCCTCCGGCTGGCCGCCCCGGCCCTCCAGCCAGGCCGGAACCGGCAGCGCCTCGCGTACCACCGCCCACTGCGCGTCCGTCATGTCCGACGGATACCGCCGCACCCGCTCCGGCCTGGCGGCCGCGTTCCCGAACCTATGCGCGAGACAAACACACGACGACACGCGGGAGTTGGACGCGACCGGGTGCGTCACGCAAGACTGGAACAACAGGGCCTCCCTGCACTCGAGTTGGCTTCGCAACCCTCGTGCTGCACCGGAGGCCCTGCTTTCATGCACCCACTCGACCAAGATCACCCGACCAGGGATCCAGTTCGATCAGAACCGTCCCCATGATCGATAGAGATACGGCTTCTCAGGCGTCTCTCCCCCTGGCCGATGTGGCCGGGAACAGGGCGGAGTGGAGTTTGAACCTTCCGAAAACGCTCGGAGTGACGCGGTTACGGGCCATGGGCACCGTGAGAGTGGCGACATCACGGATCACAGCGGGAGCTGTATGCCGAGTTCCTGCATGGCTGCGGAGGGCGGGCCGCCTTCGGAGCGTTCGGTCTTGTAGCCCTTGACGCGGGGTTGGAGGGTGCAGGGGTCGACGGCTTCGGCGGGGGCGCTCTTGGCGTAGAGGCCGTCGGGCTCCGAGTCGCGGTCGTGGGGCTGGAGCCAGAAGACGCGGCGGCGGAACGTGCCCGAGGCGCGGGAGGCCTTGGCGTCGGGGCCGAGGACGGCGTAGCCGACCATGCGGCCGGGCCGGCGGTACGGGGGGGGCGGCCCTTGCGGGTGGGCAGGCGGTCGATGCTCTGGCGGACGTAGTCGAGGTCGTCGATGTCTTCGAGCCAGACGATGTCGGCTTCGTGGCTGATCTCGTCCGCGTCGATCAGGGAACTCATGCGCCGGCTTCCCTTTCCTCGTCGGTGAGCAGTCCGATGCCCGGGTAGTACTTGCGCTGGTTGGACACCTTCATCTCCTTCGGCGACGCGAGTCCGACCAGTTCGCGGGTGCGGGCGGCGAACGCGCGGGAGGAGATGATCTGCGCGCCTTCATTCTGGCACCAGCTGGTGTAGGCGGCGTAGAGCGTGGTCTGTTCGGCGCGCAGGTCGGAGCTAAGGCGGCAGCATTCCTCGTAGAAGCGGCAGGTGTGGTCCTCGGTCTCCGCGTACGCGGTGGTGGCGATGCGGACGCGTTCGGGGCCGGCGAGGTCGCGGCCGCCGCTGAGGTAGCGGCGGGCGCCGTCGATGAGCCAGCCCAGGATGCCGGGGCCTTCCTCCATGACGAGGAGGTCGGCCAGGTTGTCGATCTTGCGGGTCGTCGGGGACGACGCGTTCGAAGGGGATCAGGCGCATGCGGCGCCAGAAGGCGAAGCCGCCGGTGCCGACTTCGGGTTTGTGGTTGCCCAGCAGCCAGAGTTTGTGGGTGGGTTCGAAGGAGAAGGGGTCCTGGCGCATGCGGCGGGCCTTGATGCGGTCGCCGCCGGTCAGCAGTTTGACGCGGGCCTCGTCGAACTTGTCGCCGGGCTTGATCTCCGAGCAGACGTACACGCGCCGGCCGTGGAGCTCGGCCAGGTCGGTGGGGTGGCCTTCGAACGGTTTGGCCATCAGGAAGCCAGGCGGGGCTGCGTCGGCGTAGTCGCCGAGGAGTTTCATCATGACGTCGAGCAGGACGGACTTGCCGTTCTTTCCTGTCCCCCACAGGAAGGGCAGGATCTGGGCGCCGACGTCGCCGGTGATCGAGTAGCCGAGCAGCAGGTGCAGGTAGTCGATCATTTCCTGGCCTTCGGCGTCGTCGCCGAAGGTGTCGGTCAAGAAGCGCAGCCAGCGCGGGACCGGGGTCTGCTGGGGTCCGACGGTGGTGGAGCGGGAGTGGAAGTCCTTGTTCGGGTCGGGGTCCCTGAGGAGTCCGGTGCGCAGGTCGACGATGCCGCGGGGGTGCACAGGGCGTAGGGGTCGGCGTCCAGGCGGTCGGCCTTGAGGACCATGCCGGGCGCGGACCGGGCCTGGGTGAGCATGGCGTTCATGCCGGCGGTCGACATGGTCCGGGCGCGGTGCTTGTCCAGGGCCTGCATGGTGAAGCGGCCGAGCTGGTCCCGGTCGGCGATGTTCTCTGCGAGGTCTCCGGCGGCCCACAGCACGGTGTCGGCTGTGGCACCACCGTCCTTCCCCGAGGCAGGGGCAGGAGACGGGAGCGTTGCTGTTTCACGGCAGTTGGTGCAGTTCGCGGCGGGGGTCTTGCGGCCTGGAGCGAGAGGGTGCACAGGCCAGCCACGCCTCGCGAAGGCCTGCGCAAGGGCGCGCATCCCAGCGACTGAACGCGTCTGTGCGGCGTACGCGGTTGAGTCCTGGGAGAAAACTGCAGCTCAGCAGGCATCTGCATCTCCTTCCAGCGACCGAAGCGACCCAACGACGGACACACACTAGCGAACGAGGCCGGTGTGGTCGTGGAGTACATGCGCAACAACGGTGACGCCGTGTTGATGATGCGACCGGCAACTTGCCTGCCAGCGACCGGAGCAGTGGGCCAGCGACCGAGTGGGCTTCAGTCGCTCCTTGCAATAATCTGGAAAAGATGCAGGTCAGAGGGATAGGAGAACCTGAATAGCGACCGAACAACACTATTTGTCACACGCACGAGCACAGCTACAGAGCTGGCATATAGCCAGCATGAGTCGCTTCAGTCGCTTCATTCTTAGCGGCAGCTTCGTGACCTGCACGGATACTGCTCGTGCGGCCCAGCGACCGAAGAACCACCCGGTCGCTGGCAGTTCAGTCGCTCTCCAGGTCGAGGACAGCGACCCAAGCGACTGGAGCGACTCAACGTTGGACACAGAATCGGACCAGGCAGCACCGAGGCCCTCCCGCAGGCCTCTCTTCTGGGACAGGCCCCCTTGCCAGGCCCCGGAGCCCGGGCTCTGAGGCCCATGGCGTGCGATATCCAACCAGGGCCGCCCCCGGCGTGGAGACGGCAGGGGCTTCTGTCGTCGTCAGGCTTCGGTCGCTTCGGTCGCTCCATGGTGAACATGGCTTGAGTGAGCACCGAGCAAGATCTCTGGTGCTGCCTTCCCTCCACACCAGACTTGACGGGCCGGAGGCCAGGTATGTCGGCACCTGGTGCGGCCCCCCTGCTGTCGCACGGGCACCTGCCGGCCACCGCACTTGGGCACTCCGGACCGAAGCACGAACCCTCCACCGACAACAGGTGCCGATCGGGCGACGGCGCACCCGCCACGGCCGCGTTGTTTCACTCGATGCCGATTTGGGCGACAGCCTGTCCCTGTACGACCTGGTCGCCGCCGACAGCGACTCCTCGACCACACCACGGGTGGTCTGCTCAAGGACGAGCGCCACGATAGGTGTCCGAGGCGTTGGCAACGATGCTGGTGGTGCGGCTGTGCCCAAGGGCGCGGGCGGTCGACGGCAGCGGCGGGGACGGCGGCCGGGACCTGTTCGAGTACACCGCGGGGAGTGAACTGCTCGTCTACGAGACGAAGTCGTTCGGTCGCATGGACAAGTCGCGTCGCAAGCAGGTCGTGCGTTCTCGCTGGTATCGGCGGCCCGCCACCAGCCCGACCGCTGTGATCTGCTCTTGCCGAGCGACCACAACCCTGCCGAGGAGCCCGTGCATACCAATTGTCCGGCACAAGAGTTCACGATCATGGGCTCCTCGCCCCCTTAGCGCCGCTGACGGCTCCTATGGAGCACACGCTCTCGTGGGTGCTCACCGGCGGGAGAGGCCGAGGTGCGGATGGACTGTGAGACGCAGGCCCGCGACGGACCGTTCGGGGGTGGTGGGCCAGGGTGTCATCGCGGTGGCGCCATGCCCGCCCAGGCCCACGGGGCGGTGTCCGGGCATCGGCCGCCGCAGGCTGGTGAAGGCCTGGGCGACGGCGGTGTCCTGGGCATCGTGGAGGTCTTCTATGCCGCTGATGATGTTGAGGAACGACTCGTGCAGGCGCAGGCCGCGCTGGTCGCGATGGCTGAGGGCCTGAGCGCGCCGGAACTGTGCGTCGCGGCCCTGGTGAATGTCGTAGAAGGCGCCGACCAGGACGAGGAGACGCTCGTAGGCATGCCGGTAGGCACCCTGGTAGAAGGCGTGGGCCTGCTGTTCGCTGACGTCACGGCGGTGCAGGCTGGCGAGACAGGCAGCGGTGAGCATGCCGCTGTACATCGCCAAGTGCACGCCCGTGGACAGCAGCGGGTCAAGGAAGCATGCCGCGTCGCCGGCAAGGAAGTAGCCGGGTCCACAGAACCGTTCGGCGACGTAGGAGTAGTCGCTTTCCACCTTCAAGGGTGTCACGAGCTCGGCTGCATGCAGTATCCGGTTTAGTGCCTCGGACTGCTTGATCTTCTCGCTGTACAAGGCGTCGACACCGACGCCCGACGCCCGGCTGGCGGCGAACGATTCCTTGTCGGTGACCAGACCCACGCTCAGGGTTCCGTCGTGCAGCGGGATGGCCCACAGCCAGCCGTGGTCAGGCAGCGACAGCACACAGATCGCCCCCGGCGGAGCACCTTCCAGGGCGCTCGCGCCCCGCCAGTAGCCCCAGACGGCGACATTGCGGAACGCGTCGTGGAACCGCCGTGTACGCAGATGCCGTGCCGCGAGTACGCCCGCCCGGCCGGAAGCGTCCACCACCTGCCTGAACACCGTCCTGCCGCAGGTACCGTCCTTGCTCACCCAGGCGGCCGCCACCGCCCGGCCAGCCCGGAATTCGATCTCGCGGACGCCAACGCCCTCCCACACGCGAACACCTTGAGCGCGGGCATGTTCCAGGAGCGCCTGGTCGAAGTCGGAACGGACCACCTGGAAGCTGTACTCGGTGTCACCCAACTCCCCGAAGGACAGCGACCACTGCTGTCCGCCCCAGTCGTAGAGAGCACCCCGTTTGCGTACGAACCCGAGCGCCTCGACGCGCTCCCGTGCCCCCAGCAGATCCAGCAGGGGAAGCAGCGAGGGCAGCAGGGACTCCCCGATGTGATACCGGGGGAAGCGAGCCCGCTCCAGCAGCGTGACCTGAACCCCCTGCTGGGCCAGTAGGGCCGCGGCCGTTGACCCGCCCGGCCCACCGCCCACTATCAAGACCTCGGTTTCACCGGCCGGACCCTCGCACATCAGACCTCCCACGAACCGTCCCGACAGCACGCCGTCCGCCAGTGAAACGCACCGCTCCGGCCGGTGGACAGACCGCCTCCCAACCCAACGACCGACTTCACGCCACGCCCACCACAGCTGCTACAGCGGCCCCGATCGCGGTCGCATCCCGGCCTGCAGATCCCCGCAGCGCGCCCTCCTCGGGATGTCACACTCTGTGCCAGCATGGCCACGTGCCGACACCCGAGCAGCCGAAGACGCTTGAAGGTCACCCGCCCGCAGTCCTCGAAGCACCGAGTCCCGCCCCGAGCAAAGACGTGCTGACGCTGGGATGCGAGGAGGAATACCTACTCGTCGACCCGCCAACCCGCACGGTCAGACCAGAATCAGCGCTGGTTGTGGCAGCCGCAGCAAAAGAACTCGGCGGCCGCGTCACCCGCGAGCTCACGCGCTACCAGGTCGAGGTCCGTACCGACCCCCATCACTGTCTGACCGCATTCGCCAGACAAGTCCGCACCATGCGGGCAGCCCTGGCCCGAGCAGCAGCCCGCTACGGGCTGGCCGTCATCTCCAGCGGCGCCCCCGTGCTGTCCCACCCACTGCCACCCTCACTGAGCGACGGACCCCGCTACGCCCGCAGCCAGGCCATGTTCGGGGCCCTGGACGACGAGCAGAGCATCTGCGCCTGCCACGTCCACATCGCCATGCCCGACCTCGCAACAGCCCTGCACGTCAGCAACCACCTGCGCACCTGGCTTCCCCTCATCATCGCGCTCTCCGCCAACTCACCCTTCTACGAGGGCCGCGACACCCGCTACGCCAGCTGGCGGACCATGTCCTGGGCACGCTGGCCGGCCGCCGGGCCTCCGCCCCACTTCGAGTCGCAGGCCCATTTCGAGGATCTCGTCACCCACCTGATCGACACCGAAACCATCATCGACCGCTCCGGGCTCTACTGGGACATCAGACCCTCCCACCACGTGCCCACCCTGGAAATCAGAGCCGCCGACGCCGCCTCCATTCCCGAAGACACCGTCCTGCTCGTGGCCGTGGTGCGCGCTCTGGCCTACACCGCTCTGCACGACATCGAAGCCGGGCGACCGCCCATGCGCCCGCGGCCGGAGACACTGCGTGCCGCGTACTGGCGGGCGGCACGCGATGGTTTGAGCGGCCAGGGCATCGACCTGCGCACCGGACGCCTGGCGCCCGCCGTCTCGCTCTTCGAACACGCTCTGAAGCGCATCCGCCCCGCTCTGGAGCACCACGGCGACCTGGAGGCCGTACAGACCGGCTGGCGCCGCCTGCAGGCCCAGGGCAACGGAGCTGACCGCCAGCGTGCGGTCTACCAGCGCCGAAATGATCTGACTGACGTCGTCGATGACCTGATCCAGCAGTTCTGAACCATCCGACCCGAACAGACGGCGGGTCGGCACCCTAGAACCCGACCGGCAGGAACCCTCGTCTTTGACCGCGCTGTTCTGCGGCCCCCTGGGCGGCAGAACAACTCCGGGGCAAGCAGGTCAGGAGGTCGGCTCGTCGCCGACGCTGACGTGACGGGGTGCCTTATTGGTCAACGCCGATGGAGGCAGCGCTGCCCGCCCTGGCCCTCAGCCATCTCAACGCTGAATGAGGGACCGCGCGTTCCCAGCAAGGCAGCGGGCCGTCCGGGGGACTGGCGTTGGATCCTCGCGTTGTCCTGACCGCCCCTCACCCGTTCCAGCAGCACGCGGAGCGAGGGAAGCCCGTGGGTGAGGCGGGTCTCAGGCGCCTCGACGATGACGTCGTCAAGGCACCCATGGTGCCGGCGTCGAGGGACAGACGATCGACCACCGACTGCCTACCGCCCGTTCCGCCATCGTCAGGTGCGCGTTTGTGACGGTGTGGATCTCAGGTGTACTCCGCGGTACTTCGCGACGACATCGCGGTTCAATCCCATGTCGTCAGCGAGTGCTCGGTCGTCGAGGAGTTGCGGAGACAGCCGCCAGACCAGTTGCCCGCCCGCGGCCCGGGTCAACCAATAGATCACGTAACAAAGCTGGGCATGAACGGGGAATCCCGCATCCGCTAGGTGTATTGCCCTGAGAGGTTCGGAACGCGGCTGGCGGGTGGCTGGCCCTTCAGCGCGGTGTGTCCGCGGTGGTGATTGTAGGTGTGCAGCCACTG
>JODI01000115.1 GCA_000720805.1 Streptomyces violaceoruber | reverse complement strand
GGTGGGGACCAGGCAGTGGGGGTGGGTGGGGACCAGGCAGAGCCGGTGGGTGGGAGCCAGGCAGTAGACCTGCTCACCGACGGTTCCGAGGAGTACTGGCTGCGTGCCCCGCGCCACGACAACCGGCACACGCACGGCACGGGCTGCACCCTTGCCTCAGCGATCGCGGCGCAGCTCGCGAAGGGGCAGTCCGTGCCGGAGGCGGTGGCGGCGGCCAAGGAGTTCGTCACCGGGGCGATCGCGGCCGGGTTCGCCCTGGGAGGCGGCATCGGACCGGTGGACCACGGCTGGGCGTTCCACCCTCAGGGCTCCGAAGGGGCCGGGTAGTCCCGCTGCCCGATGCCGGTCGACGCCTTCCCGGTCGGCTTCCCGATGGAGCGGACTCTTCGAGCGGGTGGGCGTGGGCATGCAAAAAGCCGGGCCCACCAGGGTGGGACCGGCTATCTGCAGCGAACCAGCAGTGGCCGCGCGCTTAGCTGTGCGTCAGCGCGAGACCTTGCCGGCCTTGATGCACGAGGTGCAAGCGTTCACGCGCTTCGGCGTCCCGCCCACCACGGTACGCACACGCTGGATGTTCGGGTTCCAGCGACGGGGCGTACGGCGGTGCGAGTGCGAGATGTTGTTGCCGAAGCCCGGCCCCTTGCCGCAGACGTCGCAGTTGGCAGCCACGGGTCACTCCAAAGACTTCAGATGCACTTACGGTGGATCCCGGCATGCCGGGGATCGAGATCGTAGGATCAGAGATCTGAGTGGCGCTGCCAGGGGGAGAATGCCCGATCTGGATCGGGCAACCGGAGCAGCATACAACGACCGCGCCAGTAGAACGAAACTACCATGGCTGCTCAGCGCTCTGCTCCGGCCCGCTTCCGGTGGACCGCCCCCCGAGGTCTACGCTGCGTCCCACGTCCAGCAGCTCAGGGAGGCGCAGGTGGCGCAGGTGCCGCAGACATTCTTCGATGCTCTCGCGGTGCGCACCTGGTGCGGTCTGGCACTGACCGCGCTCGGACGGGCGCGGGAGGAGATCGACGCGATCAACGTGTATCCCGTCGCGGACGGGGACACCGGCACCAACCTGTATCTCACCGTGGAGTCCGCCGCCGGAGCCGTGGAGGCGGTGTTCGCCGGTCACGAGGCCGACCGGGCCCTCGGCGAGCCGACCCTCGCCGATGCCGTGCGGGCGATGGCGCACGGGGCGCTGATCGGCGCGCGAGGCAATTCGGGGACGATCCTCGCGCAGTTGCTGCGGGGCATGGCGCAGGTGCTCGCCGCCGACGGTGAGGCCGCTCACACCGACGGCCAGGGCCTCAAGTCCGCGCTGCGGCACGCGGCCGACTCCGCCCGCCGGGCCGTGGCCCACCCGGTCGAGGGCACGGTCCTCACGGTCGCCTCGGCCGCCGCCGACGCGGCCACCGGAGCCGAGGGCGACTGCGCGGCGGTGGCCCGGGCCGCCCACGAGGGTGCCTGCACGGCCCTTGCCGCGACTCCTGGCCAGCTGGCCGTCCTGGAGCGCGCCGGGGTGGTGGACGCGGGCGGACGGGGGCTGGTGGCGGTCCTCGGGGCCTTGGCGGAGACGTTCACGGGGGAGTCGCCGGGCGTGGTGTCCGGTTCCGGGACGCACGCGCGCGTGGAGGGTGTCGAGCGGCAGGGGCGCGGCGGTGTGGCGTCCCCCGCGCGCGGGTCCGCGGATCCGGCGGATCCGGACGACGTCGGGGCTTGCGGGGACGGGCCGGCGCGTCCGGTGGAGAGCGGGCCGGCCTTCGAGGTGGTCTACCTCCTGGAGGCGGAGGACGAGGCGGTCGAGTGGCTTCGGTCCAGGCTCGACGCCCTCGGGGACTCGCTCGTCGTGGTGGGCGGCGACGGGCTGTGGAACGTCCATGTGCACGTCGACGACGCGGGCGCCGCCGTGGAGGCGGGCGTCGAGGCCGGGCGGCCGTACCGGATCAGGATCACCCATTTCGGGCTCGGCGATGTGCACACCACCGGTGCCGGGCGGCCGCCCCGGGAGCGGGTCCAGCGTGCCGTCGTGGCCGTCGTCCCCGGTGAGGGACTCGCCGGGCTGTACACCGAGGCGGGCGCGACCACCGTCCTCGCCCGGCCCGGGGAACCGCCCGCGAGCGGGGAGCTCGTGGAGGCCGTACGGCGTGCCCACGCGCGCGAGGTGGTGCTGCTGCCCAACGACGCGGATCTGCGCCACACCGCGGCCGCGGCGGCCGAACAGGCCCGCACCGAGGGTATCCGGGTGGCCCTCATCCCGACCCGCTCCGCGGTCCAGGGCATCGCCGCGCTCGCCGTGCACGAGCCGGAACGCCGCTTCGACGAGGACGTCGTGACGATGACCTCGGCGGCCGGAGCCACCCGGTACGCCGAAGTCGTCGTCGCGGAACGCCAGTCATGGACCATGGCCGGCATCTGCCAGGCCGGTGACGTCCTCGGGCTCATCGAGGGAGACGTGGCCGTGATCGGCGCGGACGTCCGGGCGACCGCGGAGACCGTCCTCGACCGCATGCTCTCGGCCGGCGGCGAACTGGTCACCCTGGTCCTGGGCGACGAGGCCCCCGACGCCGTCGCCGACCACCTGGAAGCGCGGGTCCGGGAGTCGTACCTCGCCGTCGACACGGTGGTGTACCGGGGCGGGCGGCAGGGGGCCGTGCTGCTCATCGGGGTCGAGTAGCCGCGTTTCGCGGTCGCCGCTACGGCAGGGGCATGGTGATGGTCTGGTGCGGTGATGGTCCGGTGCGGGTGCGGGTGCGGGTGCGGGTGCGGGTGCGGGTGCGGGTGCGGGTGCGGGGTCCTTTGCGGCCTGCCTCTTCCCGAACGCCGCTGAGCTGGCTGTCTGCTGTGCGTCTGCCGATCGGCTGACCGGCTGTTCGCCGCCCAGTTGCCCGGTCGGCTGTCGGTTTCAACGCAGGCCGCCCGGTCGGCTGAGGTCGACCTGCCCGCGACCCGGCTGCGGGACGACCTCGTGAGCCTTCCCCGTCTGCCACTCGAGTGGCTGTCCGTCCCCTGCCCGCTGCTCAGCCGACTGGCTGTCGCGGGCCCTCCCCTGTTCGACCGGCTGTCCGCCTGGCCGCCCGCCGCCCGGCTGCCCTTCCCCACCCGCTGCTCAGCCGGCCGTCTGCTCCTCCACCACGTCGAGCAGTTGGCGGGCCTCGGACCGACGTGCCCGCGCGGTCTCGTCCTGGTCCCCGGCGTAGGCC
The DNA here is from genome assembly GCA_000720805.1 of Streptomyces violaceoruber. Classification (GTDB taxonomy): domain Bacteria; phylum Actinomycetota; class Actinomycetes; order Streptomycetales; family Streptomycetaceae; genus Streptomyces; species Streptomyces cellulosae_A. Next base: position 17,557 of record JODI01000115.1, on the reverse strand, counting down.
GCCAGCACCGCACGCGCGCGTGCGGCCGCGTCCGCGGGACGGCTCAGGTCGGCCTCCAGCCAGCCCGCGGCGAGTTCGGCGCCGGTGCGGCTGGGCAGGGCCTCTGGTCCCAGGGCGGAGAACACGACGATCGCCTCCGCCACCTGGGCCAGGGCTTCCTCCAGCACGGCCCGGATCGAGTCGTCCTCGGCGTCCTCGGCGGCGGAACGGGCGAGCAGGTCACCGAACTGCCGGTGGGTGTGGCCGCGTTCGGCCACCAGGCGAAGCCGCGTCTCCTCGTCGTCCGGGGCCGCCCCCAGCGCCGCCTCGCACTCACGGACCGCGCCCGCCATCAACTCGCGCGCCGCGTCGGGCCCGTCCTCGGTGCGCAGCGCGAGCCAGGCGCGGGCCCGTAGCGAGCGGACGAGTCCGTGGACGTTGCCCAGGGCCCGCCACAGCTCGCCCGCGCGCGCGTAAGCGCGGTCCGCCTCGGCGGGCAGCCCCGCCTGTCCGAGGGACTCGGCGGCGAGATGGGCGAGCGTCGCGTGGTCGTGCTGCTCCGGCCAGTGCCGGGCGATCTCGGCCGCCTGGAGCCGCCGTTCGGCCGCCTGTCGGTGCTCGCCGAGTTCGCTCAGGCAGTCGCCGAGCCACCACTGCGTCTGCACGATCGCGCCGTCACCGTGCGTCTCGGGGCTCAGGTCGGGCAGCGCCGACTCCAGCACCTCCGCGGCCTCGGCCCAGCGGCCCTGCCGCAGCAGGAACCCGCCGAGCTGGTGCCGGGCCCAGGTGCCGAGTGTGGGACCCTCCCCGGCCTCGTCGGCCCAGTGCGCCGCCTCCAGGGCGTGCTCGGCGGCCTCCTCGGCGTTCCCCCGGCCGCCGACGACCTCGGCGAGCTGGAGGTGCAGCTGTGCCCGCCCCGTCGGCTCCAGGTGCGGTCCGCCGTGCTCCAGGGCGGACCGCAGTGCCCGTTCCGTCTCGGTCAGGTCGCCGAGGTGGTGCGCGAGCGCGGCGAGCCGGGCCTCGTACTCCACGGCGAACCACGGCAGTCCGGCCCCGACGAATCCCTCCGCCGCCCGCGTGAACAGCTCCGCGGCCGTCTCCGTGTCCCCGGACTGTGCCGCCAGCTCCGCGAGCATGGCCTGCGCCTCGGCGGCCCGCGTGGCCAGCCGGACGTCGTCCCCGATGCGCCCGTCGACCAGGGCCAGCACCTCCCGCGCGGCCATCTCCGCCTCGGCGAGCACCGAGCCGAACGAGGAGCCACCGCCTCCACTTGCGTCACCCTGAGAGCGGTCGATTCCCGTGGAGGTCTCCAGGAGGCTCTCAGCGCGGGCCGAACCCTCTTCGAGGCTGTGCGTTCCAGCGGGCCCCTCTGCAAGGTCGCCCGTTCGCGCGGCCCCCTCTGCAAGTCCGTGTGTTCCAGCAGGCCCCCCTACGAGGCCGTCCGTGACGGCGGGCCCCTCTTCGAGCCGGTCCGTCCCGGCAGCCTCCTTCACCAGCCTGTCCGTCCCGGCAGCCTTCTCCACGAGCCCGTCCGTCCCGACCGAGCCCTCCGCGGAGCCGCCACCGACCTCATCGCCCGCCACGGAGCCGCCGTTCACCGCCGCGCCCTCAAGAGGCTCGTCGTCCGGGCCGGGCTCCTCACGCGGCTCGTCCCCCTCCTGCAACCGCCGCATGAGGATCCGCGCCCGTCCCATCAGCACGGACGCCGTCTGCTGTACGCCCGTCCCGCCCTCGGCGTACAGCGCGAGGATCTCGTCGTAGGGCCCGGCGACCGCCGCGAGCGCCTCGTCCACGTGGCCCGTGAGGGCACGGACGTAGGCCGCACGCGTGTGTGCCGCCAGGGCTTCGCCCGGGTCACCGGCCTCCGCGTACAGTTCGGCGGCGCGTTCGAAGAAAGGCATGCCCTCCGGGCCGAGGTCCATGGCCCGGTGGTCGGCGATCTCCGCCCGGTCGCGGGCGTCCAGCTCGACTCCCTCCGCGGCGCGCGCGACGGCCGCCCACGCCTCGACGGCGTTCGGCTGCAGCGTGTCCGACAGCCGCCGCGCCTCGGTGAGCAGCGCTGCCAGGTCGGGCTCCTCGGGGCCCCCGGTCGCCGGCACCTGCGCGACCGGCGCCACAGGGGCGGTCCGGACCGAACGCACCCCCAGGGGCAGCCTCTCCACCAGAGGCCGTTGCGCCATACGCGCGCGTGCCCGCTCGCTGACGTGCCCGGTGCCGTTGCGTTCGTCGAAGCGGGCGGCCAGCGCGAGGGCCTGTCCGCGCGCGTGGGCGGCGAGTTCGCGGGCGGTCCACGCCCGGCCGGCCGGCCCCGGCACCTGCTGGTCGGCGAGCCCGAGCTCGGTCAGCCGGTCCATGAGCAGCGTCACCACGGCCATGAAGTCCAGAGCGCTGCGCGGATGCCCGTCGTCCGTGAAGTACGCCGGCCGCTCCGCGAGCAGCTCCAGCGCGCGCGCCTCGTTGCCGGTCAGCGCGCAGAACTCCACGTGGTCCGCGTAGGCGCCGCGCATGCTCTCCATGGCCCGTACGAGCCTGAAGCCCCGCAGATGGTGGGCGCGCGCCTCGTCCACACGGCCCAGCCGCAGCAGGGGCGCCAGGGAGGACGCGAGGACCGTGTGCGGCTCGTGGGCGCAACTGAACTCGCCCTCCAGGACCGGCGCCCACAGCTCCAGCGCCTCGGCGTCCCGCCCCCGCTCCGCCTGCCACCAGCCCTGCCCGTGCAGCTCGCAGGCGTGGCAGTCGGCCATGCTGTCGCGGTCGGCGGCCAGCCACGCGGCGTACGCCCGCTCCGCCCGCGCCACGTCCCCGATGTGCGCGGCCACGCTGAACTCGGCGCTCCGCACGGCCCGTTCGGAGTGACCGGCGAGCCGGTAGCGGTGCTCCATCTCGCCGAGCCACTTCTCGACGGAAGCCAGCGGAATGTGCGGCTGGTCGAGCATGCCGGACGACATCCACTTGAAGACCCAGTGCAGCGAGTGCGTCTCGTACTCGTCGAAGTCCCCGGGCCGCTCGTCCCACATGCGCAGCAGACGCGCGAAGGGGACGAACATCTTGTCCTTCTCGGAGCTGTAGTTGTAGACCTTCAGCTGGTGCCCGAGCGCCTCGATCACCGCGAGCGGGACGTTCAGCTTCTCCGCCTCGGCGAGCAACTGCTCCGCGCGCGCGTTGCGGGCCGGCCCCTCCGGCTGCTCGGAGTTCTCCGCCATCGCCTGACGGAGCGCGTCCAAGTCCGTGATCCCGCTCATCGGTGACCGTCCTCGCTGTGCGTGGCCCATTCCAGGAGGCCGATGAACGCCCGGTTCAGCAACGCCGAGTCCGCAGGCCGCAGCGGCCGCTGCGCCATCAACAGGGCCTGCCCGTACAGGGACTCCGTGGCGGTGCCGATCAGCTCCGGGTCGCCGAGTGAACTGATCCGTCGGATCAGCGGGTTGAGATGGTTGAGCACGAGCCGCGCGCGCGGAGCGCTGCCCCGCAGCGAGCCCAGGATGCCCGCCCACAGGTCGTCGGCCTGCTCCTCGGCCTCCGCGCGGGCCTGTTCGTGCCGGGCCGCCCGGTCGTCCAGGTGCAGTGCGGGCACCGAGAGCGGATGGAAGGCACGCAGGACGACGTTACAGCCCAGGGGGTCGAGTCTGGCCCGGGCGGCCGCCAGGAAGCCGGACAGCGCCAGCTCCTCGGCCGGGTCGACCGCGTCCAGGTGCGCGGTCACGGTGTCCGCGTCCAGCTCGGCGACCACCGTCCCCGGCCGCACCGAGGGCAGCGCCTCGATCAGCTCGCTGTCGTACGTGTAGCCCCCGTTGATCACCCCGACGCCCTGTGCGGACGCGATCGGGGCGACCTGCCGGTACTCCTCGACGGACCGCGTGAAGTGCACCACCGGATGCCGCTGCGCGAACTCCTCCAGGGACAGCCGTCCGTCGGTCGTCTCGAAGGGCAGCCACGGCAGCATCGTGCGCAGCATCTCCGTGTCGTGCCGCGCGAGGGACTTCACACCCAGGTGGTGCACCGACAGGAACGCGGCCAGCCGCTCCGGATCACCGGCCGCGAGGCCCGTCAGCCAGGACCGGATCCTTTCGCCGAGCGCCTCCCGTACGGCGGCCAGCGTCTCGTCCTCGTACAGCGACTCGCGCGAGGCCGTCGGCCGCAGACTGTCGGTGTCCAGGACGCAGCGCACGAAGAACGCCCAGTCGGGCAGCAGTTGCTCGCCCCGCTCGGTCAGCAGCATGCCCTTCAGGTGCACCCGGTGACCCGCCCGCTGCGCCGGACTGACCGCCGACGGCAGCACGTACGCCACCCCACGGATCCCGGCGACCGGGACGGACAGGTCGATCGCGTCCAGCGGGGTGAAGCCGAACAGGTCGTGACAGTGCCGCGCCAGCGCCACCCGGCGGCCCGCGGGACTCGGATAGGCCCGGTCCCAGGGCGCCGGCAGATCGGTCACCTCCTCCTCGCCCACCCGGACGTCGTACGGCAGCAGCGCCCCGAAGTCCCGGGCCAGCGTCAGGACGCGCTCCCCGGTGAGCCACTCGCCGGCACCGGCCCGGGCCGTCAGATGCACGGTGGTGCCCGGTTCGGGCCGGGCCTCGTCCGCAAGCGTCCGCACGGTGTACGAACCGTCGTCGCTCGCCGTCCACTCCACGGGCGCCGCACCCGGCGTACGGGCGCTGCGGCTGACCACCCGGATCCGCTCGGCGACCACGAAACAGGCGAGCAGCCCGATGCCGAACTGCCCGAGGAAGTCCGAACGGGCCTCCTGCAACCCGTCGGCCCGCTTGGAGCTGCGCCCGATGGTCGCCAGCAGGGTGTGCACGTCCGCCTCGGTGAGCCCCACGCCGGTGTCCTCGACACGCAGGGAGCCGCCCTCGGCGTACAGCCGCACCCGGGCAGGGGCGTCGGGCTGCTCCGCCCGCCGGGCGGTGATCGCGTCCACCGCGTTCTGCAGCAGCTCGCGCAGATAGACCTTGGGGCTGGAGTAGAGGTGGTGGGAGAGCAGGTCCACCAGGCCGCGCAGGTCGACCTGGAACGTATGAGGTGGCTGGGAAGCCTGGGATGACTGTGAGGTCTGGGAATCCATCGTCGCAGCGCCGGTGGGGGGACAGGCGACGGCGCGGGGTCGGGCGGTCCCTGTAGGACGGTGACCGCAGAGGTGGCTGGGCCGGGAGCGCGTCATCCTACGGTGCCAACCAGCCGTCTGACCAGGGGTTTCCCGGGACATATACGGCATTGTCAGTGGTGTGGTGTGCAATGGATCTCGTGCCCGCGCTGAAAGAACCACTGCAACAGTCACTGAAGTCGGTGCTCGGCCCCGCCACCGCGAAGGTGATGGCCGAGCATCTCGGCCTGCATACCGTCGGCGACCTCCTGCACTACTATCCGCGCAGGTACGAGGAGCGCGGCCAGCTCACCCACCTCGCCGACCTGCCCATGGAAGAGCACGTCACGGTGGTCGCCCAGGTCGCCGACGCCCGCCTGCACACCTTCGCCTCCGCCAAAGCCCCCCGGGGCAAGGGGCAGCGTCTGGAAGTCACGATCACGGACGGCAGCGGCCGGCTCCAACTGGTCTTCTTCGGCCACGGAGTTCACAAACCCCACAAGGAACTCCTGCCGGGCACCCGCGCGATGTTCTCGGGCAAGGTCTCCGTGTTCAATCGCCGCCTCCAACTGGCCCACCCCGCCTACGAGTTGCTGCGCGGCGCCGACGACGAAGCGGCGGAGACCGTCGACACCTGGGCGGGTGCCCTCATCCCGATCTACCCCGCCACCGCCAAACTGGAGTCCTGGAAGATCGGCAAGGCCATCCAGACGGTGCTGCCCAGCGCCCAGGAAGCCGTCGACCCGCTCCCCGGCTCCCTGCGCGAGGGCCGCGGCCTGGTCTCCCTCCCCGAAGCCCTCCTGAAGATCCACCGCCCGCACACCAAGGCCGACATCGACGAGGCCCGCTCCCGCCTCAAGTGGGACGAGGCCTTCGTCCTCCAGGTCGCCCTCGCCCGCCGCCGCCACGCCGACGCCCAACTCCCGGCCGTGCCCCGCACCCCCAAGCCGGACGGCCTCCTCACGGCCTTCGACGACCGCCTCCCCTTCACCCTCACCGACGGCCAACAGAAGGTCACCCGGGAGATCTTCGACGACCTGGCGAGCGACCACCCGATGCACCGGCTGCTGCAGGGAGAAGTGGGCTCGGGAAAGACGCTGGTGGCCCTGCGCGCCATGCTCACCGTGGTCGACGCCGGTGGCCAGGCCGCCATGCTCGCGCCCACCGAGGTGCTGGCCCAGCAGCATCACCGGTCGGTCGTGGAGATGATGGGGGAGCTGGCCGAGGGCGGGATGCTCGGCGGGGCCGAGAAGGCCACCAAGGTGGTGCTGCTGACCGGGTCGATGGGGACGGCCGCGCGCCGGCAGGCGATGCTGGACCTCGCCACCGGGGAGGCCGGGATCGTCATCGGCACGCACGCGTTGATCGAGGACAAGGTGCAGTTCCACGACCTGGGGCTGGTCGTGGTGGACGAGCAGCACCGGTTCGGCGTCGAGCAGCGGGACGCCCTGCGCGGCAAGGGCAAGCAGCCGCCGCACCTGCTGGTCATGACCGCGACTCCCATCCCGCGCACGGTCGCCATGACCGTCTTCGGCGACCTGGAGACCTCCGTCCTCGACCAGCTCCCGGCCGGCCGCTCCCCGATCGCCAGTCATGTCGTCCCGGCCGCCGACAAGCCCCACTTCCTCACCAGGGCGTGGGAGCGGGTGCGCGAGGAGGTCGAGAACGGCCATCAGGCGTACGTCGTCTGCCCCCGTATCGGGGACGAGGAGGACGACCCGAAGAAGCGGAAGAAGTCCGCCGAGGACGAGGCCGAGAAGCGGCCCCCGCTGGCCGTCCTCGACGTGGCCGACCAGCTCACCAAGGGTCCCCTCCAGGGACTGAAGGTGGAGGTCCTGCACGGCCGTATGCACCCCGACGACAAGGACGCCGTCATGCGCCGCTTCGCCGCAGGCGAGACGGACGTCCTGGTCGCCACCACGGTCATCGAGGTCGGCGTCAACGTGCCCAACGCCACCGCCATGGTGATCATGGACGCCGACCGCTTCGGCGTCTCCCAGCTGCACCAGCTGCGCGGCCGGGTGGGCCGCGGCTCGGCGGCCGGCCTGTGTCTCCTGGTCACCGAGATGCCCGAGGCCGGCGCGGCCCGCCAGCGGCTCAACGCCGTGGCCGCCACCCTCGACGGCTTCGAGCTCTCCCGTATCGACCTCGAACAGCGCCGGGAGGGCGACGTCCTGGGCCAGGCCCAGTCCGGCGCCCGCACGAGCCTGCGGATGCTCGCCGTCATCGAGGACGAGGAGATCATCGCCGAGGCCCGCGAGGAGGCCGCGGCCCTCGTCGCCGCCGACCCGGAACTCACCCGACTCCCGGGCCTCCGCACAGCCCTGGACGCCCTGCTGGACGAGGAGAGGGAGCAGTACCTCGACAAGGGGTGACAAGGGGTGACAAGGGGTGAGCCGGTGCGCACAGCCCACCGGCTGAGACACTGGAACCCCACCGACCCCCACCGAGCTCCACCGACGTACGGACAAGGACCGAGGACATGACCCGCGTGATCGCCGGAGCAGCCGGCGGACGCCGCCTGGCCGTCCCGCCGGGGACCGGCACCCGCCCCACCTCCGACCGAGCACGCGAAGGCCTCTTCTCCACCTGGCAGTCGCTGCTCGGCGGCCCCCTGGACGGCGAACGCGTCCTCGACCTGTACGCGGGCTCCGGCGCCGTCGGCCTGGAGGCCCTGTCCCGCGGCGCGGGACACACCCTCCTCGTCGAGGCCGACGCCCGAGCGGCCCGCACGATCCGGCAGAACGTGAAGACCCTGGGGCTGCCCGGCGCCGAGGTCCGCGCCGGCAAGGCCCGGCAGATCATCCAGGAACCGCCGGCCCTGCCGTACGACCTCGCCTTCCTCGACCCCCCGTACGCCGTCTCCGACGACGATCTTCGGGAGATCCTGCTCACACTCCGCTCGGGGGGCTGGCTCGCGACCGACGCCCTCGTCACCGTGGAGCGCAGCACCAGAGGCGGCACCTTCCACTGGCCGGACGGCTTCGAGGCGATTCGGGCCCGTCGCTACGGCGAGGGAACGTTTTGGTACGGTCGCGCCGCCTCTACGTGCGAAGACGCACGATGACCGGACCGGAGAGCGAGGGATCTCAAGTGCGCCGCGCCGTCTGTCCCGGGTCGTTCGACCCGATCACCAACGGACACCTCGACATCATTTCCCGCGCCTCCCGTCTGTACGACGAGGTCTATGTCGCGGTCATGATCAACAAGTCCAAGCGGGGCCTGTTCGACATCGACGAGCGGATCGACCTGATCCGCGAGGTCACCGCCGAGTACGGCAACGTGATCGTCGAGGCCTTCCACGGCCTCCTCGTCGACTACTGCAAGCAACGCGACATCCCGGCCATCGTCAAGGGCCTGCGCGCCGTCAGCGACTTCGACTACGAGCTGCAGATGGCCCAGATGAACAACGGCCTGTCGGGTGTGGAGACGCTCTTCGTGCCGACCAACCCCACCTACAGCTTCCTGTCCTCCTCGCTCGTCAAGGAGGTCGCGACCTGGGGCGGAGACGTCTCCCACCTGGTGCCGCCCAGGGTTCTCGAGGCTCTGAACGAGCGCCTGCGCAAGGACTGATGGGGCTACAGTCGTCCCGTCCGTCTCCAACACAGCTGTAGAGAGTGGCGAGCACAGGTGGACGTGCAGAAGAAGCTCGACGAGATCGTGGCCACGGTCTCCGGTGCCCGGTCGATGCCCATGTCGGCCTCGTGCGTGGTCAACCGCGCCGACCTGCTCGCGATGCTCGAAGAGGTACGCCAGGCCCTGCCCGGCTCCCTGGCGCAGGCCCAGGAGCTGATCGGCGACCGCGAGCAGATGGTCGAGCAGGCCCGCCAGGAGGCCGAGCGGATCATCGGGCAGGCGCACGCCGAGCGCGGCTCGCTGATCTCCGACACGGAGGTCGCCCGCCGCTCCCAGGCCGAGGCCGACCGCATCCTCGCCGAGGCCCGCCAGGAGGCCGAGGAGATCCGCGCGGAGGCCGACGACTACGTCGACTCCAAGCTCGCCAACTTCGAGGTCGTCCTCACCAAGACCCTCGGCTCGGTCGGCCGCGGCCGCGAGAAGCTCCTCGGGACCGGCCCGGGCACCGACGAGCAGGGCTACGAGGACGAGGACGCCCCCGAGCGCAGCCACGACCCTCAGACCCTGCGCCGCACCGCCGACGAGTACGTCGACGTCAAGCTCGGCGCCTTCGAGGCGGTGCTCGCCAAGACCCTGGAGGCCGTCGGCCGCGGCCGCCAGAAGCTGCACGGCCGGATCGCCAGCGACGACCTCGGACTGCTCGCCGACGACGACTCCACCGTGCAGCACTCCAGCGACGCCGACTACCTCGCCGACCTGGTCGCCCTGGCGGAGGCGGACGCTCCTGCCGCCCCGGCCGAGCATCCCGTACCGCAGCACTACGACCAGCAGGCCCCGCAGCCGGCGTACGGATACCAGCACCAGGCGGCCGATCCCTACGGCGGCTACCCGCAGCAGTACGGCACCCAGCAGGACCAGTACGGCTACCAGCAGGCCGATCCGTATGCCTACCAGGGCTACGAGGGCCAGCAGCCCGCGTACGACCCCCACCAGGGCCAGCCCCACCAGTCCCACCAGTCCCACCAGGACCAGCAAAACCAGCAGGACCAGCAGGGGTACATCCCGCAGCAGGCGCACGCCCTCGACGAGACCAGTCTCTTCGACACCAGCATGATCAGCGCGGAGCAGCTGCGGGCCTACGAGCAGGGACGCGGCAACGGCTGACAGCCGTGCCCGGCGGGCAGCGACCACCGGATTGGGCCGTTCGCGAAAGGTCCAGTATCCTGGCTCTTCGGTCGCGTGTACGTCCGCGATCAACGCTGCCCGGGAACACCGAAGGGCAGTGTTCCCCGAGCTCAGCAGATCGAAAGCAGGAATGGCCCTGAACGCCCGCCTCGACCACCGCAACCCTCTCGTGTTCGACACACACGAGCTGGGTCGGCGGCCTGGTGCGCTGCAGCGCCTGACCCGCACGATCGACGCCCCCAAGGATCTCGGGATCCAGGGGGTCATCGGAGTGCCGGAAGGCGCCCCGGTGAAGCTCGAACTCCGGCTCGAGTCGGTCATGGAAGGTGTGCTTGTCACCGGCACCGCCCGTGCAACGGCCGAGGGGGAGTGCGTAAGGTGTCTGGAGCCGCTGGAGCTGCAGCTCGAAGCGGACTTCCAGGAGATGTTCTCGTACCCTGACGCCGACGACCGGGGCCGCTTGAAAGCGGAACCGGCCGACGACGCCGAGGACGACGAGGACAGGCTCTTCATCGAGGACGGCCTGTTCGACCTCGAACCCGTGCTGCGGGACGCGGTGGTGCTCGCACTGCCGATGCAGCCGGTGTGCCAGGAAGACTGCCCAGGTCTGTGCGCCCAGTGCGGCGCGCGCCTTGCGGACGACCCGGACCACCACCATGACGCCGTCGACATCCGTTGGGCGGCACTGCAGGGACTCGCCGGTTCACTCGAAGATGGCGAGAAGGACGAGATCAGCGGCGCCGAAGCGGGCGTCGACGAGAAGCAGGAGAAGTAGCCGTGGCTGTTCCGAAGCGGAAGATGTCGCGCAGCAACACGCGCCACCGCCGGTCGCAGTGGAAGGCTGCGGTCCCCACCCTGGTTGCGTGTGAGCGCTGCCACGAGCCCAAGCAGCAGCACATCGCGTGCCCGTCTTGCGGCACCTACAACAAGCGCCAGGTCCTCGAGGTCTGAGCGGCTGGTGAGAGGCACTGTGTCCACGCCTAAGAAGAACGGTGCCCGCACAGGTGCGGGTGACCCGGCGGACAACATGGCCTCGTCCCACACGCTGTTGGAAGGGCGGCTCGGGTACACACTCGAGTCCGCCCTTCTGGTGCGTGCGCTGACCCACCGTTCCTACGCATACGAGAACGGCGGCCTGCCGACCAACGAGCGCCTGGAGTTCCTCGGGGACTCCGTCCTCGGCCTCGTGGTCACGGACACGCTGTACCGCACCCACCCCGACCTGCCCGAAGGCCAGTTGGCCAAGTTGCGGGCCGCGGTGGTCAACTCGCGTGCGCTGGCGGAGGTCGGCCGCGGGCTCGACCTGGGTTCCTTCATCCGGCTGGGCCGCGGTGAAGAGGGCACGGGCGGCCGGGACAAGGCATCCATCCTCGCCGACACCCTGGAAGCGGTGATCGGCGCGGTCTATCTCGACCAGGGTCTCGACTCGGCGGCGGAGCTGGTGCACCGCCTGTTCGACCCGCTGATCGAGAAGTCCTCGAATCTCGGAGCCGGCCTGGACTGGAAGACCAGTCTCCAGGAGCTCACCGCGACCGAAGGGCTCGGCGTGCCCGAGTACCTGGTCACGGAGACCGGCCCCGACCACGAGAAGACCTTCACTGCTGCCGCCCGCGTCGGAGGCGTCTCGTACGGCACCGGCACCGGCCGCAGCAAGAAGGAGGCGGAGCAGCAGGCCGCGGAATCCGCGTGGCGGTCCATCCGGGCCGCGGCGGACGAGCGCGCCACGACGGTGGCCGAGAAGGCCGCCCAGGAGGACGACGACGGTCCGTCGTCCGTCTCCGCCTGACCGAACGAGCGCAGTCCGAGCGCCCGCCCCCGTGTTCCGAGGGCGGGCGCTCGGCTCATACACCGGTTTGTCACGGGGGAGCCCATGCCCGAGTTGCCCGAGGTCGAGGTCGTCCGGCGCGGCCTGGAGCGATGGGTCGCCCATCGGACGGTCGCCGAGGCCGAGGTGCTGCACCCGCGTGCCGTACGCCGTCACGTGGCCGGCGCGGACGACTTCGCCCACCGGCTCAAGGGGCACCGCGTCGGCACCCCCAGCCGGCGCGGCAAGTACCTGTGGCTGCCGCTCGAGGACACGGGGCAGGCGATCCTGGCCCACCTCGGTATGAGCGGCCAGTTGCTCGTCCAGCCGCACGCGGCGCCGGACGAGAAGCACCTGCGGATCCGGGTGAGGTTCGCGGACGAGGTCGACACCGAGCTCCGCTTCGTCGACCAACGCACCTTCGGCGGCCTGTCGTTGCACGACACGAGCCCCGACGGACTGCCCGACGTGATCGCGCACATCGCCCGCGACCCCCTCGACCCGCTCTTCGACGACGAGGCCTTCCACCAGGCTCTGCGCCGCAAGCGCAGCACCGTCAAACGGGCCCTGCTGGACCAGTCGTTGATCAGCGGCGTCGGCAACATATACGCGGACGAGGCCCTCTGGCGCTCCCGCATCCACTACGAGCGCCCGACCGCGAACCTCACCCGCCCGCGGACGGCCGAACTCCTGGGCCACATCCGGGACGTGATGAACGAGGCCCTCGCGGTCGGCGGCACCAGCTTCGACAGCCTGTACGTCAACGTCAACGGCGAATCGGGCTACTTCGACCGCTCGCTCGACGCGTACGGGCGTGAGGGCCTGCCCTGCAGGCGCTGCGCCACCCCGATGCGCCGGCGGCCCTGGATGAACCGGTCCAGCTACTTCTGCCCGCGCTGTCAGCGCGCCCCGCGCGTCACGTCGTAACGCTGCCGGGCCGCGAGCACGTCGTCCATCCGGCCCTCCACGAAGCGGATGAGGCTCAGCAGGCGCTCGGCGAGCTCGTGGCCGAGAGGGGTCAGTTCGTAGTCCACCCGGGGCGGGTTGGTGGGCTGGGCCTCGCGGTGGACCAGGCCGTCGCGCTCCAGCGCGTGCAGGGTCTGGGACAGCATCTTCTCGCTCACGCCGTCGACCCGGCGGCGCAACTCGTTGAAGCGCAGCGAGCCCTCGTGCAGGGCGCCCAGGGTGAGCGCGCCCCAGCGTCCCGTGACGTGCTCCAGCGTGCCGCGCGAAGGGCAGGCCCTGGCGAACACGTCGTACGGGAGGTCCTGCGCCTCCGTGCGCTCCTGCATGGCGTCCATGGCCCAAGCGTACGCGACCACAGCGCTAACCAACAGGTTGCACTAACCGTGGGTTAGTGCGCTGTGGGCCACGGCTGCCGCGCCCCCAGGGCGATCAGGGGATCATGCACCTAGTAGCCGAAGTCCTGCGTCCACCACGGGCCGCCCGCCCCGAACTGCACGCCGACGCCCAGCGTCGTGAAGTCGCAGTTGAGGATGTTGGCCTTGTGGCCGGGGCTGTTCATCCACGCCTCCATCACCGCGGCCGCGTCGGCCTGGCCCCGGGCTATGTTCTCGCCGCCCAGGCCGGTGATCCCGGCCTTCGCCGCACGGTCCCACGGCGTCGCGCCGCTCGGGTCGGTGTGGTCGAAGAAGCCCTGCTCGGCCATGGCCTGGCTGAAGCCCTCGGCCAGTTCGGACAGCGCGCTGTTCGCGGCGACCGCGTCGCAGCCCACCTTCGCCCGCTCCTCGTTCACGAGCTTGAGCACCTCGGCCGCCGCCTGGGCCTCGGCGGAGACGGTCGCGGCGGGAGCGCTGGGCTCCTCCGGCGCCTTGGTGGCCTGGCTGCGCGGAGGCTGAGGGTCGGGCTTCGGTTTCTCGCTGGGCGTGGCCGTCGGCTTCTTCGGCGGTGTCTTGGTCGGGGCCGCCGACGGCGAGGTCGAGGTGGAAGTCGAGGGAGAGGGCGTGGGGGAGACGGTGCGTTCGGCGCCGCGGCTGGTCGACGCGGAGTCGTCGCGGCTCTGGGCACTGCCCGAGGTGCCGCCCTGCTCGGCCGGGCTGTTGGTGGGGGTGCCGGCGGCCTGCACGTTGTCGCCGCCGCCTTGGCCGCCCCCGCCGATCTTGTAGTTGTCGAGGCCGGGCACGGCGCCCGTGGCGACCGCTACCGTGCCGAGGGCGACCGCCGCGGAGACGCCGAGCAGACCGGTCTTGACCGGCGTCGCGGTCCTCTTCTTGCGGCGGCGCGAGCGCCCGCGCCGGGACCCTCCGTCGGGCCTGAAGCCGTCGGTGCCGAAGACCGTGGCGTAGTCCTCCTCCGTCGCGAAGAGGTAGGCGGCACTGCGTGCTGCGGCCGTCTCGGCGTACGCGTCAAGAGCCGGGTCGGGGGTCTCGGGGTACGTCTCCGGGGCCGGGGCGGGGGGCTCCGCGTGACCCTCGGGGTTCAGATAGGCGGCTGTGCCCATCGTGGGGCGGTCTCCCGCGTACGAGTCCTGCGCGCCGTGAACGTAGGAGCCCCGCGGCTCGTAGTCGAAGCTGTACGAGTCCTGCGGATGGTGGCTCCCCGTGGAAGAGCCGTTCGGTGTGACTCCCGTGGCGCGGCCCGTGGCGGCGCGGCCGGCGGCGGAGCGTCGGTGGCGTCCCATGTCCTTGCCTTTCTCGTCCTGGCGGTCGACGCGTCCCCCCGGCCAACCAAGGTCACAAAACTCACACGATCGAGTGAGTTTCGTATGAGATTCATTGGTGGAGGACGGTACCGCATGGCGCCAGGGGAGGAAGTGTCAGACGAGACATTGCCCGGTTAGGTTGCAGTCATGAGCGAGGATGTACGGCTGGTCGCCTGGGTGCGGGGACACGTCCAAGGTGTGGGTTTCCGCTGGTTCACCCGTGCCAAGGCCCTGGAGATCGGCGGCCTGAGTGGCTTTGCTCTCAATCTGGCCGATGGCCGGGTCCAGGTGGTCGCGGAGGGCCCGCGTCCGGGGTGCCAGGGGCTCCTCGACTGGCTCCAGGGTGACGACACGCCCGGGCGCGTGGACGGGGTCACCGAGATCTGGGACACACCGCGCGGGGGCTATGACGGCTTCGCCATCCGCTGACCCGATTCTGTAAAACGACGCAGGCGGAAGCGGAGGGACCTGCCACCGGCACATGCCTGGAGCAGAAAGGCCCTGGTGGTTGCCAAGAACCCCTTGCAGTGGCAGGCTCCGCACGTAAGGATGATCGACACGCCCCGAGGGCCCTGTGAGAGCCGTCGCGCCGCCGTTCCAGGCCGCGCAGAACCGGGGTGCCCGCCAATACGGGGCGTGATCGTGTTGACCGTCAAACTTTTTGGTGAGACGCTGAAAGCACCCCGCGCACCTTACCTGTTTGGCATGGTTGAACGGCAGCACAACTCAACAATGCCAAGCAATGCGGGTGCGAATCCCTCACGACCCACACCGCTTCGGTCGGTCACTCAGTGTGGAGGACCATCCATCATGGCAAAGGCGCTTCTCGGTTACGTCGGCGGCTCCGACCCTCGACTCCTCGCCGAGATGCGACGGCTCCAGCAGCGCGTCCAGGACCTGGAATCCGAGCTTGTACGGATCCAGGCCGAGAACGACTCGCTCGCGGCTGCCGCTTCTCACGACAGGATCATGGAGAGCATCGACGCACACCAGGCGGAGCCTGCGCTCACCTGATCACTGCATCGCTCCACGACAGCTCACGCAGTGGTTGGGCAGCCCATATCAACCGCTAAGTTGTCAGAGTTGCAAGGGACGCTTCGGCGTCCCTTCTTTCTTGCCCCCGCTCCGCGTTCTCCCCCGCTTTGCTGACCCACGCATCCTTTCACCGTCTTTAACGTCTGGTGTGCCCTGCACGTTCATTGGTGAAACCGTGGGTTCATGGAGTGAGACACCCCCGGAAGGTAGAGTCCAGCGGCGTGCACCTGAAGGCCCTGACCCTCCGAGGGTTCAAGTCGTTCGCATCGGCGACCACGCTCCGGTTCGAGCCGGGCATCACGTGCGTCGTCGGACCGAACGGCTCGGGCAAGTCCAACGTGGTGGACGCCCTCAGCTGGGTCATGGGCGAACAGGGCGCCAAGTCGCTGCGCGGCGGCAAGATGGAGGACGTCATCTTCGCCGGCACCACCGGCCGCCCTCCGCTGGGCCGCGCCGAGGTGTCCCTGACCATCGACAACTCCGACGGGGCCCTGCCCATCGAGTACGCCGAGGTCACCATCACGCGGATCATGTTCCGCAACGGCGGCAGTGAGTACCAGATCAACGGCGACACCTGCCGGCTCCTCGACATCCAGGAACTGCTGTCCGACTCCGGCATCGGCCGCGAGATGCACGTCATCGTCGGCCAGGGCCAGCTCGACTCCGTCCTGCACGCCGACCCCATGGGCCGCCGGGCCTTCATCGAGGAGGCGGCCGGAGTCCTCAAGCACCGCAAGCGCAAGGAAAAGGCGCTGCGGAAGCTGGACGCGATGCAGGCCAACCTCGCGCGCGTGCAGGACTTGACGGACGAACTCCGGCGCCAGCTCAAGCCGCTCGGCCGGCAGGCGGCGGTCGCCCGCCGCGCCGCCGTGATCCAGGCCGACCTCCGCGACGCGCGCCTGCGCCTGCTCGCCGACGATCTCGTACGACTGCGGGAAGCGCTGAAAGCCGAGATCGCGGACGAGGCCGCGCTCAAGGAACGCAAGGAAGGCGCCGAGCTGGAGCTGAAGAAGGCCCTCCAACGCGAGGCGCTCCTGGAGGACGAGGTACGGCAGCTCACCCCCCGGCTCCAGCGCGCCCAGCAGACCTGGTACGAGCTCTCCCAGCTGGCCGAGCGAGTGCGCGGCACGATCTCCCTGGCCGACGCGCGTGTGAAGAGCGCGACTTCCGTGCCTCCCGAGGAGCGGCGCGGCCGCGACCCCGAGGACATGGAGCGCGAGGCCGCCCGGATCCGTGAGCAGGAGGCCGAGCTCGAAGCGGCCCTGGAGGCGGCCGAGCGTGCCCTGGAGGACACGGTCGCCCACCGGGCCGACCTGGAACGCGAGCTGGCACATGAGGAGCGGCGACTGAAGGACGTCGCCCGCGCGATCGCGGACCGCCGCGAGGGCCTCGCCCGGCTCAACGGCCAGGTCAACGCGGCCCGTTCCCGCGCGTCCTCCGCCCAGGCCGAGATCGACCGCCTGGCCGCCGCCCGTGACGAGGCCCAGGAACGGGCTTTCGCCGCGCAGGAGGAGTACGAGGCGCTCAAGGCCGAGGTCGACGGCCTCGACGCCGGCGACGCCGAACTCGCCGAGCGACACGACGCCGCCAAGCGGCAACTCGCCGAGGCGGAGGCCGCGTTCACGGCGGCCCGGGAGGCGGCCACCGCGGCGGAACGCAAACGGGCCGCGACCCAGGCCCGCCACGAGGCCCTCGCCCTGGGCCTGCGCCGCAAGGACGGCACGGGTGCGCTGCTCGCGGCGAAGGACCGCCTCAGCGGCCTGCTCGGCCCCGCCGCCGGACTCCTGACCGTCACGCCGGGCCACGAGGTCGCTCTGGCCGCCGCCTTCGGCGTCGCCGCCGACGCCCTCGCGGTCACCACCCCGTCCGCGGCCGCCGACGCGATCCGCCTCCTGCGCAAGCAGGACGCGGGCCGGGCGGCGTTGTTGCTGGCGGGGGCGCCGGAGGAGAGGGACACGGGCACACGGACGCCGGCCTCGGCGAGGAACACCGGGGAAGCGCGGCCCGGGGGGAGCACGGAGACCGGGACCGGGGACCACGCGCCGGGGGCCTGGTCCGCGGCGGCCCGCGGGGACGCGAGCACCGGGGGCGCGGGCACCGGGGACGTAGGCCCTGATCCCGCCGACCACGCGCCGTCCGCCCCGCACCGGGACACCGCCCCGGCTGCCTATGCACCTGTCTCTTATACACATCTCCGAGCCCACGAGACTAAGGCGAATCTCGTATGCCG
>JODI01000114.1 GCA_000720805.1 Streptomyces violaceoruber | reverse complement strand
CCCGCACCTCGTCCACGACCCGGTCGCGGGCACCGGCCCGAAGGACGTGGTGATCCTCGGTTCCACCGGCTCGGGCCGCGCCCCCGCCCACCGCCTTCTTCTCAGCGCCCTGCTTACCCCCCGTTCTCGCACCCGTCCTGCCACCCGCCCCCGCACTCCCGCCGCGCGTCCCTGCACCGGGCTTCTTCCCGACGGCCTTCTTCGCCGCCGACCCCACCGCCTTCACCGCTTTGGCCGCTCTCTTGGCCGCGCCCCCCTGTGCGCTCTTCTTCCCACCGACGTCCTTGGCCGCACCGCCGGAGGCACCCGTGGACCTGGACGCCGACTGCTGTGCGGCGGTCTTCTTCGCCACCATGGCCGCGGCCCCTTCACATATGTGATCTTGCTCGCGAATCGTGCTGGGACGATAAATCGACTTGAGTCCCGCGGCAACGGGGCACACCACCCGATTCGCCGCCTCGCGGACACCGCGCGGCAAACCTGCATGCGTTGTGCCCAGCTCCCCTGCAGGTAATCCGCCAAGAATTTCGCCAGATGATCCGCCGAACGGACCGTCCGAGCACCCGAACACCCGCACCCCGCCATTCGGGTCACCCCCAGGCCGTGCCCGCCCCCTCCCCCGGCGCCGGAAAACCGGTCGGCCGCTGTCCTCACGGCGCCGTACACTGGGCGGAGCGAAAAGCGTGGATGGGGACGAGTAGCGGCGTACGCAGCCCAGAGCGACCCGGGGACGGTGGAAGCCCGGGGGTGAGCGCGACGTGAAGATCACCCCGGAGCCGCCGGAAGAAATCCGCAGCCGAGCAGCAAGCGCGGCAGCAGCGAGTAGACCCGGCATCGCGACCCCAATGAGGGGGCTCACCGATGTGCACCGCGCACCGGAGGGCCAAGGAGGGTGGTACCGCGGGAGCGCGCCGAAAGCGGCGCAGGAATGACACAGCTCTCGTCCCTCCGGACGGAAGGCAGCAAGTCCGCCGGAGGAAGCTCGCTGATGACAACGCCGACGTACCGCCAGGTGCCCGCCCAGGTCGACCTGCCCGCGCTCGAGCACGCTGTGCTCGACTTCTGGCGCGAGCAGAAGATCTTCGCCAAGAGCCTGGAGCAGTCCGAGGGCCGCCCCGAGTGGGTGTTCTACGAAGGCCCGCCCACCGCGAACGGCATGCCGGGCGCCCACCACATCGAGGCGCGCGTCTTCAAGGACGTCTTCCCCCGCTTCCGCACCATGCGCGGCTACCACGTGGCCCGCAAGGCCGGCTGGGACTGCCACGGCCTCCCGGTCGAGATCGCCGTGGAGAAGGAACTCGGCTTCAACGGCAAGAAGGACATCGAGACGTACGGCATCGCCGCGTTCAACGCCAAGTGCCGCGAATCGGTGACCCGCCACACCGACGCCTTCACCGAGCTCACCAACCGCATGGGCTACTGGGTCGATCTGGACGACGCGTACCGCACGATGGACCCGGAGTACGTGGAGTCCGTCTGGTGGTCGCTGAAGGAGATCTTCAACAAGGGTCTGCTCGTCCAGGACTACCGCGTGGCCCCGTGGTGCCCGCGTGACGAGACGGGTCTGTCGGACCACGAGCTGGCACAGGGCTACGAGACGATCGTCGACCCGTCCGTGTACGTCCGTTTCCCGCTCACCTCCGGTCCGCTCGCCGGCCGGGCAGCGCTCCTGGTGTGGACGACGACCCCCTGGACCCTGGTCTCCAACACCGCCGTCGCCGCGCACCCCGACGTCACCTACGTCGTCGCGACGAAGATCACGGACGGCACGGACGGCACAGACGGCGGGGAGAAGCTCGTCGTCGCCGAGCCGCTCGTCGAGAAGGCTCTCGGCGAGGGCTGGGAGGTCACGGGCGAGACCTTCACCGGCGCCGAGATGGAACGCTGGACCTACCAGCGTCCGTTCGAGCTCGTCGAGTTCCCGGAACCGGCCCACTACGTGGTCAACGCCGACTACGTGACGACCGAGGACGGTACCGGTCTGGTCCACCAGTCCCCCGCCTTCGGTGAGGACGACCTCAAGGTCTGCCGCGCGTACGGCCTGCCTGTCGTGAACCCCGTCCGCCGGGACGGCACCTTCGAGGAGGACATCCCCCTCGTAGGCGGCGTCTTCTTCAAGAAGGCGGACGAACAGCTCACCGAGGACCTCCAGCAGCGCGGCCTCCTCTTCAAGCACCTCCCGTACGAGCACAGCTACCCGCACTGCTGGCGCTGCCACACCGCGCTGCTCTACTACGCGCAGCCGTCCTGGTACATCCGCACGACCGCCATCAAGGACCGCCTCCTCCAGGAGAACGAGAAGACCAACTGGTTCCCGGAGAACGTCAAGCACGGCCGCTTCGGTGACTGGCTGAACAACAACATCGACTGGGCGCTGTCCCGCAGCCGTTACTGGGGCACCCCGCTGCCGATCTGGCGCTGCGAGGACGACCACCTCACCGTCGTCGGGTCCCGCGCGGAGCTGACCGAACTGACGGGCACGGACCAGTCGGACCTGGACCCGCACCGCCCGTTCATCGACGAGGTCACCTTCGCCTGTCCGCAGTGCGAGAAGACGGCCACCCGCGTGCCGGAGGTCATCGACGCCTGGTACGACTCGGGTTCGATGCCGTTCGCGCAGTGGGGCTACCCGTACAAGAACAAGGAGCTGTTCGAGTCCCGCTACCCGGCGCAGTTCATCAGCGAGGCCATCGACCAGACCCGTGGCTGGTTCTACACGCTGATGGCGGTCGGCACCCTGGTCTTCGACAAGACGTCGTACGAGAACGTGGTGTGCCTCGGCCACATCCTCGCCGAGGACGGCCGCAAGATGTCCAAGCACCTGGGCAACATCCTGCAGCCGATCCCCCTCATGGACCAGCACGGTGCCGACGCGGTCCGCTGGTTCATGGCGGCCGGCGGCTCCCCGTGGGCGGCCCGCCGCGTGGGCCACGGCACGATCCAGGAGGTCGTCCGCAAGACCCTCCTGACGTACTGGAACACGGTCGCCTTCCAGGCCCTGTACGCGCGCACGGCGAACTGGGCGCCCAGTGAGGCGGACCCGGCCCCGGCCGACCGCCCGATCCTGGACCGCTGGCTGCTGTCCGAACTGCACGCTCTGACCGACCAGGTCACCCAGTCCCTGGAGGCGTACGACACGCAGCGCGCCGGAAAGCTCCTCTCGGCGTTCGTCGACGACCTGTCCAACTGGTACGTACGCCGGTCCCGGCGCCGCTTCTGGCAGGGCGACAAGGCCGCGCTGCGCACGCTGCACGAGGTCGTGGAGACGGTCACCCGGCTGATGGCCCCGCTGACCCCGTTCATCACCGAGCGGGTCTGGCAGGACCTGGTCGTTCCGGTCACCCCGGGCGCACCGGAGTCGGTGCATCTGACGTCCTGGCCGGAGGCGGACCTCGCGGCCATCGATCCCGAGCTGTCGAGGCAGATGCTCCTGGTCCGCCGCCTGGTGGAGCTGGGCCGGGCCACGCGCGCGGAGTCCGGCGTCAAGACGCGGCAGCCGCTGAAGCGGGCGCTGATCGCGGCGACGGGCTTCACCACCCTGAGCCCGGAGCTGCACACACAGATCACCGAGGAGCTCAACGTCGAGGCGCTGGCCTCGCTGAGTGAGGTCGGCGGCAGCCTCGTCGACACCACCGCGAAGGCCAACTTCCGTGCCCTGGGCAAGAGGTTCGGCAAGCGCGTCCAGGACGTGGCCAAGGCGGTCGCCGGTGCCGACGCGGCCGCGCTCTCCCTCGCCCTGCGCGAGGGCACGGCGTCGGTGGAGGTCGACGGCGAGACGATCACCCTCGCGCCGGACGAGGTGATCATCACGGAGACCCCGCGCGAGGGCTGGTCGGTGGCCTCCGACTCGGGGGCGACGGTCGCCCTCGACCTGGAGATCACGGAGGAGCTGCGGCAGGCGGGCCTGGCCCGTGACGCGATCCGCCTGATCCAGGAGGCCCGCAAGAACAGCGGCCTGGACGTGGCCGACCGCATCGCGCTGCGGTGGACGTCCACGGACCCGGCGGTCATCGCGGCGCTCAACGAGCACGCCGAGCTCATCGCGGACGAGGTCCTCGCCACGGACTTCGCCCAGGGCGAGGCGGACGACACCTACGGCACCCCGTTCACCGACGAGGGCCTGTCCCTGACGTTCCGCCTGCGCAAGGCGTAACCCTCAACGCGTCACCCCTCAAGGCGCGTCACCCTCGCCACGAAGGAAGGCCCGGGTCCACCAGAAATCTTGGCGGACCCGGGCCTTCGGCGTTGCGTGCGCACGTACAGCTGACGCATGGGGGCGGGCCGGATTCGAACCGGCGTCCTCCTGGGCCCAGGCAAAAGGGCGGGGCCCCGGATCGGAATCCGGGGCCCCGCCCTTTGAACGCTGCCGACGCCTGAGGCGTACTAATGGCCGTCAGTTGTCGTCCTCGTCGATGAGGAACCCGCGCATCGGCGAGGGAGCCTGGCCCATGGGCGACGGGCCCTGCGGCCGTACCGGCGCCATCGGCTGGGTCATCGCCGGGGACATCTGCTGCTGTCCGCCGTAGGACGGGCCGGCCTGCGAAGGACCGCCGCCCATGCCCTGGTTGCCTCCGTACGACGGAGCGCTCGCACCGGCCGGTGCCATGGAGGGCGCCGGGGACGGCGGAAGCGACGCGGTCGCCGGGGTGCGCGGCGGGGCCAGCGAGTCGTCGGCCTGGGTCTCCAGCTGACGCAGCTGCGACTCCAGGTAGGACTTCAGCCGCGTGCGGTACTCGCGCTCGAAGCCGCGCAGATCCTCGACCTTGCGCTCCAGCGTGGCGCGGGCGGACTCCAGGGAACCCATCGCGACGCGGTGCTTCTCCTGCGCGTCCCGCTCCAGGGCGTCGGCCTTGGCACGGGCGTCACGCTCGAGACCCTCGGCACGCGAACGCGCCTCGCCGACGATCTTGTTGGCCTCGGAACGGGCCTCGGCGATCGCCTGGTCGGCGGTCTGCTGGGCCAGCGAGAGGACACGGGCGGCGCTGTCGCCACCGGGGCCCTGACCGGGGCCGCCCATCGGACCGCCCATGGGGCCACCCATCGGGCCGCCCATCTGCTGCTGCATGGGGGGCTGACCACCCATCGGGCCCTGACCCATCGGACCCTGGCCCATCGGACCCTGACCCATCGGACCCTGACCCATCGGGCCGGGACCCTGCTGGCCGCCCTGGCCTCCGCCGGGACCGGCGGGCAGCTGCGGGGCACCGCTCGGCAGCTGGGGCGGGCCACCCATGGGGCCACCCATCTGCTGCTGCGGCGGGCCAGATATGCCGGCGGGCACCGGAGCGCCCGGACCGCGCATGCCCTGCTGCGGCATACCCTGCTGCGGCATGCCTTGCTGCTGCTGATCCTGGGGCGGTTCCGGAGGCTTGCGCATGTTCTGCTGGTTCTGGGCAGCAGCGCGCGTGGCCGCGGCCAGCTTGGCGCGCAGGTCCTCGTTCTCGCGAAGCAGGCGGGTCAGTTCGGCTTCGACCTCGTCGAGGAAGGCATCGACCTCGTCCTCGTCATAGCCTTCTCGGAGGCGGACGGTCGTGAACTGCTTGTTCCGCACGTCCTCGGGGGTCAACGGCATTTCTTCACCTCAACGTAGTCATCGGCAGTCGGCAAGACCGTATCGTCCACTGTCACCCCGCGAGCTTCCCCACGACGGTGATCAGGATGTAGACGATGATCATCAGGACGAAGAAGGACAGGTCGAGCGCCACGCCCCCGAGACGCAACGGCGGGATGACCCGCCGCAGAAGCTTGAGCGGTGGGTCAGTGACAGTGTAGGTGGCCTCCAGAACGACCACCATCGCCTTGCCGGGTTGCCACGAGCGGGCGAACTGGAAGACGTAGTCCATGACCAACCGGAAGATGAGCACGATCAGGAAGCACATCAGCGCGACGTAGATGACCTGCAGGACCACGCTCATTGCTGGTGTTTCCCTCTCCCCTGTTCCGTGCTGCTGGGTACTGCTCGTACTGCTGTTTCCGGTGGTGCATCTCAGCTCTGGTTGAAGAACCCGCCCTCTGCGATGCGGGCCTTGTCCTCCGCCGTGACATCGACGTTAGCAGGCGACAACAGGAACACCTTCTGCGTCACCCGCTCGATGCTGCCGTGAAGACCAAACACCAAACCGGCCGCAAAGTCGACAAGTCGCTTGGCGTCTGTGTCATCCATCTCAGTCAGATTCATGATCACCGGGGTGCCCTCGCGGAAGTGTTCCCCGATGGTACGGGCCTCGTTGTAGGTCCGGGGGTGAAGTGTGGTGATCCGGTACGGCTCTCGTTCCGACACGACCTTGGGCATGATCACCGGTGCGTTCTTCTCCAGACTTGCGCGTTCTTGTGTGATGGATGCCACGGGCGCGATGCGCGCCGGGCGCCCGGATTCCGCGGCGAGCGAAGCGGATCGGGGTACCGGGTCACGCGGCACCGAGGGCTGCACCACTCGTACCGATTCGTCCCGTTCGGACTGAAGTGCCTGATGAGCTTGGTGCGACTGGAGCGACGGCTCATGCCGTCGACGGTCCCGCTCGGGCTCCGGGTCCAGTTCGGGTTCGAAGTCGTCATCGGGGTCAAAACCGCGGCCGTCGTACCCATCGTCCTCCACGAGGCCGAGGTAGACCGCCATCTTGCGCATCGCGCCGGCCATTCTCTGAGTCCTCCGCTCTGTGGTGGATCGACTGACGACTGCCAAGTGCCCGCGATCCACTAGGTCGTTATGCCCGCTTTTAAGCGGTAATGACCATATTTTCTGCTGTGGTCCGACTTCCTGGCGACGTTACCCGAGCCTGGGGCGGACTCCGAGTACCGCGGTGCCGACGCGTACATGTGTCGCTCCGGCCGCCACGGCCTGTTCGAGATCCGCACTCATCCCTGCCGAGACCATGTTGGCAGCCGGATGAGCTCGGCGCAGGTCAGTCGACAAAACCATCAACCGTTCGAACGCCGCCTGTTGGCGACCCGCGTACTCCCCGGTGAGCGGAGCGACGGTCATCAGCCCGTCGAGCCGCAGGCCCGGAGCCTCGGCGACGAGGTCGGCCAACTCCTCGATTCCCCCAGGCGCTACGCCACCTCGCTCCCCCCGTTCGTTCTCCCCCGCGTCGAGGGCGACCTGGATCAGGCAGCCCACTTCACGCTCGGCCCGTACGGCCTCCTTCGAGAGGGCCGTCACCAGCTTGGAACGATCGACGGACTGCACGAGATCCGCGTAGCCGACCACGGATCGCACTTTGTTGGTCTGCAATTGGCCAACAAAATGCCAAGTCAGGGGAAGATGCGCACAGTCCGCGGCCTTCGGTGCCGCGTCCTGGTCGCGATTCTCGGCGACATGGCGCACCCCCAGTTCCGACAGCGTCCGCACATCGCTCGCGGGATAGGTCTTGGTGACCACGATCAGGGTCACTTCCTCACGCTTGCGTCCCGCGGCCACGCACGCGGCGGTGATACGCTCCTCGACTTTCGCCAGGTTTGTGGCGAGTTCACCCTTACGGTCCGTCATGCCCAATCAGTCCAGCCACACATAGCCCGCGAGCCGGCCCGTGGTCCGGTCGCGGCGGTACGAGAAGTGGTCCGCCGACTCCCGCGTGCACACCGGCGACTGCTCCCGGTCGCGCACGCCCAGGCGCTCGAGCTGAGCGTGCACTCCGGCGCTCACGTCGACCGCGGGGGTGTCCCAGCTCGTCCGGGCGTGCGCCGCCGGTTCGACCGCGGCGACGTCGGCGCGCATCTGCTCCGGCACTTCGTAGCACCGGCCGCACACGGCGGGGCCGGTGCGGACGACGATCCGGGACGGTTCGGCACCGAGCGACGTCATGGCGTCGACGGCGGCGGGCACGATCCCCTTGACCAGGCCCGGTCGTCCCGCGTGAGCCGCGGCGACCACCCCGGCGACCGGGTCGGCCAGCAGGACCGGCACGCAGTCCGCGGTCAGGACGGCCAGCGCGAGCCCACGGGTCACGGTCACCAGTCCGTCCACCTCCGGGACGCACCCCGGCTCCCACGGACCGTCGACCTGGGCGACGTCGTTGCCGTGCACCTGGTTCATCCACACCACCCGGGCGGGGTCGAGACCGAGGGACTTGGCCGCCAGTTCACGGTTGGTCCGCACGGCTTCGGGGTCGTCGCCGACCGCTCCGCCGAGGTTGAGCTCCTCGTACGGAACGGCGCTCACCCCGCCCCACCTGTCGGTGAAAGCGAAGTGCGCGCCGTTCACGGTGCTCGTTTCGGAGCGCTGTCCTATCACTTCAGGAAGTCCGGCACGTCCAGCTCCTCGGCCGCGCTGTCCGTGTAGGACCGGGACGGCGGGACCGGCGGGGAGACCGGGATGTCGGCCACCGGCTCCGGAGCGGACTCCGCCTCCTCCTTCGGCGTCACGCTGCCGAGCGAACCGAAGGACGGACGGCTCTCGGTCTGCCGTACCGGAGTGGGCTCCTCGCGGCGGGCCGAGTTCGAGGACGAGCCCATGACGGTCTCCCGACGGGTCGGCGGCTGCCCCCCGTCGAAGCCGGCCGCGATCACGGTGACCCGGACCTCGTCGCCGAGGGCGTCGTCGATGACCGCGCCGAAGATGATGTTGGCCTCGGGGTGGGCGGCCTCGCTCACCAGCTGGGCGGCCTCGTTGATCTCGAACAGGCCGAGGTCGGAGCCGCCGGAGATGGAGAGCAGGACGCCCCGGGCGCCGTCGATGGACGCCTCGAGCAGCGGCGAGGAGATCGCCATCTCGGCCGCGGCCACCGCGCGGTCGTCGCCGCGGGCCGAGCCGATGCCCATGAGGGCCGAACCGGCCTCTGACATGACCGACTTGACGTCGGCGAAGTCGAGGTTGATCAGGCCGGGCGTGGTGATGAGGTCGGTGATGCCCTGAACACCGGAGAGCAGGACCTGGTCCGCCGACTTGAAGGCGTCGAGGACCGAGACCTGGCGGTCCGAGATGGACAGCAGCCGGTCGTTCGGGATGACGATGAGGGTGTCGACCTCTTCGCGGAGTTCGGCGATGCCGTCCTCGGCCTGGTTCGCGCGGCGCCGTCCCTCGAAGGTGAACGGGCGCGTGACCACGCCGATGGTGAGGGCGCCCAGCGAACGGGCGATGTTGGCCACGACAGGCGCGCCGCCGGTGCCGGTGCCGCCGCCTTCACCGGCCGTCACGAAGACCATGTCGGCCCCCTTGAGGACCTCCTCGATCTCCTCCCGGTGGTCCTCGGCGGCCTTGCGGCCCACGGCCGGGTTGGCTCCGGCGCCGAGTCCGCGGGTCAGTTCACGGCCGACGTCGAGCTTGACGTCGGCGTCGCTCATCAACAGCGCCTGGGCGTCGGTGTTGATCGCGATGAACTCGACGCCCTTGAGACCGACTTCGATCATCCGGTTGATGGCATTGACACCACCGCCGCCGACACCGATGACCTTGATGACTGCGAGGTAGTTCTGCGGTGCTGCCACGTCGAAGGCCTCTCGCCTCGAATTACGTTGCCGCCGCCTCGCGGGTGTGAGCCCGCGGTCCGACGACAGATGCCGAATGGGACGGTCCGTAGCGCCGACCCGAACCCTAACCCTGAAGTTTAGGGTTACCAGTGTGTGTGTTCCCTGGAGTCTTCTGAACAGGACACTAAGTCGACAAGTGGCGCACGTTCAACGAACACGCCGAACCTCCCGTTTTTCTTTTCACCCTATGTGATCAGGCGTAGCGCTGCCCAACCAGGGTGCTGGCCTGCGCGGATGTGCGTCAACTCCCTGATGACGCGGGCGCGGTGGGAACGCTGACATCGAAGTGCCGAGCGCCCGGGGAGGCTTTCATGAGAGCTGCGAGCGTGCGGGCCTTGGCGGCACCCTTCTCGCCACTCCCCCACGCGACGGTACGACGATCACTCAACTCCAGCGAGATGTCGTCGTAGGAGCGCACCTCGACGGTACGGGTGTCGCGGGCGACGGCGGCCGGAAGGGCACTGGCGACGCGGACCGCCTCGCGCACCAGTCGGCCCTCGCCGAAACGGCGCAGGCTCGGGGCGCGGGAACCCGGCTCGGAGAGGTTCAATTCCAGCGCGGGAACGCCTTTCGGAGCCTCGGAAACCGTGGCGAACCGGACACCTTCGTCGTCCACTTCGACAAAGTTTCGGCCTTTTTGGGCAAGCAGAACCGGAGTGCGCTCAGTGACTTTCAGCTCGATTCCGTGAGGCCAGGAACGCACTGCCTCAATCACGTCAATTCGGGGCAATTTCCGACGCAGCCGGGCCTCGATCGCATCGGTGTCGACGGCAATCAGCGGCGAGCCGATCCGTACGTCGGCGGCCTCACGCACCTGCGCGGGCGTCAGGACCCGGGTTCCGGAGACGGACACGCGCTCCACGCGCAGCCACTGTGAGCCGTAGAACAGCCAGACGCAGCCCGCGCCGAGCAGTGTCAGCGCGACGGCGAGAATGATGATCGTACGAAGCGGGGGCGGGGTGAACCTCCGGGCGGGCGGCGGGCCGGACGACTCCTGCTGGCGTTCCCCGCGCTCGGCGGTCGTCGATCCGGCCACGCTGACTGCCCCTCATCTACACAGGAATACGGTCCCTATCGGTGTGCACGGGAGGCGGCGATCGCCTCGTACACCATGCCGACGAGCAGGTCGTCGGCGTCCCGGCGGCCGAACTCGGCGGCGGCTCGGGACATCTGGTACAGCCGGTGCGGGTCGGCGAGCACGGGCAGCACGTTCTGCTGGACCCACTGGGGGGTGAGTTCCGCGTCGTCGACCAGCAGTCCGCCGCCGGCCTTGACCACCGGCTGGGCGTTCAGCCGCTGTTCGCCGTTGCCGATGGGCAGCGGGACGTAGGCGGCCGGGAGCCCGACGGCGGAGAGTTCGGCGACGGTCATCGCGCCCGCGCGGCAGAGCATCATGTCAGCCGCGGCGTACGCGAGGTCCATCCGGTCCACGTAC
The DNA here is from genome assembly GCA_000720805.1 of Streptomyces violaceoruber. Taxonomy (GTDB): domain Bacteria; phylum Actinomycetota; class Actinomycetes; order Streptomycetales; family Streptomycetaceae; genus Streptomyces; species Streptomyces cellulosae_A. Next base: position 9,888 of record JODI01000114.1, on the reverse strand, counting down.
GGTACCGGGATGTACGGGGGCATCCCCGGCATCTGCTGCACCTGCGGCAGTTCGTTCTTCGGGCCCACCGCGTGCAGGATCTGGATCCCGGCCTGCTGGAGGTACGGCGCGACCTGCTGCACCACCTCGTTGAGCCGGCGGGCGCCCTGCGAGCCGCCGGAGACCAGCAGCGTCGGCAGGTTCGGGTCGAGCCCGAAGGCGGCACGGGCCTGAGGGCGCATGGCGGCCCGGTCGAGGGTGGCGATGGAACGCCGCAGCGGGATGCCGATGTAGCGGGCGTCCCGCAGCTTGCTGTCCGGCGTGGAGACGGCGACCTTGGCGGCGTACCGCGAGCCGATCTTGTTGGCGAGGCCGGGCCGGGCGTTGGCCTCGTGGATCACGATCGGCACGCCCAGGCGCTTGGCCGCGAGGTAGCCGGGCAGCGCCACGTAGCCGCCGAAGCCGACGACGCAGTCCGCCTTGGTGCGCTCCAGGATCTGCTCGGCGGCCTTGATCGTGCCGCGCAGCCGGCCCGGGACGGTGATCAGCTCGGGGGTGGGCTTGCGTGGCAGCGGTACCGCGGGGATCAGCGCGAGCTCGTAGCCCCGCTCCGGTACGAGCCGGGTCTCCAGGCCGCGCTCCGTTCCCAGGGCCGTGATTCCCACGGTCGGGTCCTGCCTGCGCAGGGCGTCCGCGAGGGCGAGCGCGGGCTCGATGTGGCCGGCGGTCCCCCCACCGGCGAGTACGACATGCACCGAAATTCACCGCTCTCCGGACGTGCGCGCCGACGAGGCACGCCGTCGCATCGTGTTCCATCTCCGAGGCTCCCGCACAGAGCCCCCCGCCCGCTTTCTACCAAAGCGGGGCTGCCGCAGAGAAAGCGCCGTCCGCGCGGCGGGATCGTCACGCGCGAAGGCGATCAGCAACCCGACGGCGAACATGGTCGGCAACAGGGCGGAACCCCCGTAGGAGAACAGCGGGAGCGGGACACCGGCGATCGGCAGCAGGCCGAGCACCGCACCCATGTTGATCACCGCCTGAGCGGTGATCCAGGTGGTCACGCCTCCCGCGGCATACCTCACGAAGGGGTCCTCCGTGCGTCCGGCCACGCGGATACCCGCATAGCCTAGAGCCGCGAAGAGGGCGAGCACCGACAGCGTCCCCGCCAGGCCCAGTTCCTCACCTGTCACGGCGAAGATGAAGTCCGTGTGCGCTTCCGGCAGTTGGCCCCATTTTTCCACACTCGCACCGAGCCCGGAACCGAAGAGTCCGCCGGAGGCCAGGGCGTAGATGCCGTGCACGGCCTGCCAGCAGTCGGCCGCTCCGGACTTCGGCTCGGTGGCGCCGATGCACTGGAGCCGGGCCATGCGGTTGGGGCTGGTCTTGATCAGGATCACACCGAGTGTGGCGGCGATCGACAGCACGCCGACGAACAGCCGGGTCGGGGCGCCCGCCAGCCACAGCAGGCCGAACAGGATGGCGGTCAGGATGATCGCCGTCCCCATGTCGCCGCCCAGCATGATCAGCCCGAGCAGCATGAAGGCGACCGGGACGAGTGGCACCAGCATGTGTTTCCACTGGGCGAGCAGCTTCTTGTCCTGCTTGCGGGCCAGCAGGTCGGCACCCCACAGGACCAGGGCGAGCTTGCCGAACTCGCTGGGCTGGATCTGGAAGGAGCCGCCGAGGGAGATCCAGTTCTGGTTGCCGTTGACCGACATCCCTATCCCCGGGATCTGCACCAGCGCCATCAGGAACACCGCACCGGCCAGGATCGGGTAGGCGAGCGCCCGGTGCAGCTTCACCGGCATCCGGGAGGCGGCCAGCAGCAGCACCCCGCCGATGACGGCGGCGAGGAGTTGCTTGCGGAAGAAGTAGGAGCCCGGCAGGGACATCTGCAGCGCGGTGATCTGGGAGGCCGAGTAGACCATCACCAGACCGAGCACGGTGATCAGCAGACTGCCGCCGAGGATCAGGTAGTACGCGGTCAGCGGCCGGTCCCAGGCGCGGCGGGCGCGCGTGTACAGGCGCAGGACCGGGTTCTCGCGCGCCGGGCGGGGGGCGGCGGGCCGTCTGGCCGCCCGCTGCACGGGCGGACGTCCGGTACGGCTAACGGGCATCGGCTTCTCCGCTGTACGTCGGCCTCGACACGCGTCCCTCCCAAGGTCCGCCCGGCAGGCGGCCGGGTCAGGTTCCGAGTTCGCGAACCGCCTTGGCGAAGGCGTCACCGCGCTGGTTGTAGTTGGTGAACATGTCCATGGAGGCACAGGCCGGGGCCAGCAGCACCGTGTCGCCCGGCGCCGCGAGCCTTCGCGCCTCCTGGACCGCCTGGAGCATCGCCCCAGTGTCGGTCCGGTCGAGGTCGACGACGGGTACTTCCGGGGCGTGTCGCGCGAGGGCTTCCCGGATGAGGGCACGGTCGGCGCCGATCAGGACGGCACCGCGAAGTCGCTTTGCCGACTTGGCGACCAGTTCGTCGAAGGTCGCGCCCTTCGCCAGCCCGCCCCCGATCCACACGATCGACTCGTAGGCCGCCAACGAGGCCTCGGCCGCGTGGGTGTTGGTGGCCTTGGAGTCGTCGACGTACGCGACCCCGTCCACGTCGGCCACGTGCGCGATGCGGTGGGCGTCCGGCGTGAAGGCCCGCAGTCCGTCCCGTACGGCCGCGGCGGGCACCCCGAAGGCGCGCGCGAGGGCCGCCGCCGCAAGGGCGTTGGCGATGTTGTGCGGGGCCGGCGGGTTGACGTCGGAGACCTCGGCGAGTTCCTGGGCGTTCTTCTGCCGGTTCTCCACGAAGGCGCGGTCGACCAGGATGCCGTCCACGACGCCGAGTTGGGACGGGCCGGGCGTGCCGAGGGTGAAGCCGACGGCCCGGCAGCCCTCCTCGACGTCGGCCTCGCGCACCAGGTCCTCGGTGGCCTTGTCGGCGACGTTGTAGACGCAGGCGACCCGATTGCCCTCGTAGATACGGCCCTTGTCCTTGGCGTACGCCTCCATGGAACCGTGCCAGTCGAGGTGGTCCGGGGCCAGGTTGAGCACGGCGGCGGAGTGGGCGCGCAGCGAGGGCGCCCAGTGCAGCTGGTAGCTGGAGAGCTCCACGGCGAGGACGTCATACTGCTCCTCGCCGAGCACGGCGTCCAGCAGGGAGACTCCGATGTTTCCCACGGCGGCGGTGCGCAGGCCCGCGGCCTTGAGGATGGAGGCGAGCATCTGCACGGTCGTGGTCTTGCCGTTGGTGCCGGTGACGGCCAGCCAGGGCGCCGCGCCGGGGCCGCGCAGACGCCAGGCCAGCTCGACATCGCCCCAGACCGGGACGCCCGCTTCGGCCGCCGCCGCGAACAGCGGCTTGTCCGGCTTCCAGCCGGGTGCGGTGACGATGAGTTCGGTGCCCTGAGGCAGGGTCGCGCCGTCGCCGAGGCGCACGGTGACGCCCAGGGCCTCCAGTTCGGCGGCCTGGGCGCGGGCCCGCTCGTCGTCGCCGTCGTTGACGACCGTGACGAGGGCTCCGCGCTCGCGCAGCACCTTGGCCGCCGGGACTCCGGAGACGCCGAGCCCGGCGACGGTGACGCGCCTGCCCTCCCAGGAGAGACCCTGCCGCTCGGTCACTTGTCCGCCGCCCATCCCGCGTAGAAGAGACCCAGTCCGACGATCACACAGATGCCCTGGATGATCCAGAAGCGGACCACGACAAGGACTTCGGACCACCCCTTGAGTTCGAAGTGGTGCTGGAGTGGCGCCATGCGGAAGACCCGCTTGCCGGTGAGCCGGAACGAACCGACCTGGATGACCACCGACATCGTGATGAGCACGAACAGGCCGCCCAGCAGGGCGATCAGCAGCTCGGTGCGGGAGCAGATCGCGAGACCGGCGAGCACACCACCGAGGGCCAGCGAACCGGTGTCCCCCATGAAGATCTTGGCGGGCGAGGTGTTCCACCACAGGAAGCCGAGGCAGGAACCCATCAGCGCGGAGGCGATCACCGCGAGGTCGAGCGGATCACGCACCTCGTAGCAGGCGCCCGGGTTGGTCAGGGTCTCGCCGTTGGCGCAGGACTCCTGGTACTGCCAGACGCCGATGAAGGTGTAGGCGCCGAAGACGAGCACGGAGGCGCCGGTGGCCAGGCCGTCCAGGCCGTCCGTCAGGTTCACGCCGTTCGACATGGCGAGGATCATGAACAGCGCCCAGACGACGAACAGCACGGGGCCGATCGTCCAGCCGAAGTCCGTGATGAACGACAGCTTCGTGGAGGCCGGCGTCTGCCCCCGGGAGTCCGCGAACTGGAGCGAGAGCACGGCGAAGGTGATGCCGACGATCAGCTGGCCGGCCATCTTCGCCTTGGCCCGCAGACCGAGCGAACGGCGCTTGACGATCTTGATGTAGTCGTCGAGGAAGCCGACCATGCCCATGCCCACCATCAGGGCGAGGACCAGCACACCGGAGAAGGTCGGCGGAGGCGTCCGGTCCTCGGTGAGTCCGGTGAACACCTTGGACAGGAAGTACGCGACGACCGTCGCCAGGATGAAGGCGATACCGCCCATGGTCGGGGTACCGCGCTTGCTGGCGTGCTCGCGCGGCCCGTCGTCGCGGATGTACTGGCCGTAGCCCTTGCGCGCGAGGAGCTTGATCAGCAGCGGGGTGCCGACCAGGGTCAGGAAGAGGCCAATGACTCCTGCGAACAGGATCTGCTTCATCATCGGGCGGAAACCTCACCCTCGGCACCGGTCTCGACGAGCGCCTGCGCCACGCTCTCGAGCCCGACCGACCGGGACGCCTTCACGAGTACGACGTCTCCCGGGCGCAACTCGCTGCGCAACAGGTCGATCGCCGCCTGTGCGTCGGACACGTGCACCGACTCCTCACCCCACGAACCCTCGTTATATGCGCCCAGTTGCAGCCAGGACGCTTCCCTGCCCCCGACCGCGACGAGCTTGCCGACATTGAGCCGGACGGCGAGCCGTCCGACCGCGTCGTGCTCGGCGAGCGCCTCGTCCCCGAGCTCGGCCATCTTGCCGAGCACCGCCCACGTACGACCCCCCTTGGCCTGTGAGGCTTTGCCCATTGCGGCGAGCGCGCGCAAAGCCGCTCGCATGGACTCGGGGTTCGCGTTGTAGGCGTCGTTGACGATCGTCACGCCGTCCGGGCGCTCGGTGACCTCCATCCGCCAGCGGGAGAGGGAGCCCGCCTCGGAGAGCGCGGTGGCGATCTCTTCCGCGGACATGCCCAGTTCGTGGGCGACGGCGGCCGCGGCGAGCGCGTTCGACACGTGGTGCTCACCGTACAGGCGCATGGTCACATCGCTTGCACCGGAGGGTGTGTGAAGCCTGAAGGCGGGCTGTCCGCTGTCCGTGAGTCGCACGTTCTCGGCGCGTACGTCCGCTTCGCCGGACTCTCCGAAAAGGATCACCTTCGCCTTCGTACGGGATGCCATGGCCCGTACGAGCGGATCGTCGGCGTTGAGGACCGCGGTGCCGCCCTCGTCCGCCGGGGGAAGGCTCTCGACGAGTTCGCCCTTGGCCTGCGCGATCTGCTCGCGGCCGCCGAACTCCCCGATGTGCGCGCTGCCGACGTTGAGGACGAGGCCGATCTTCGGCGGGGTCAGTCCGGTGAGGTAGCGGATGTGACCGATGCCGCGGGCGCCCATCTCCAGCACGAGGAACCTGGTCTCCTCGGTGGCCGACAGGGCGGTCAGCGGCAGCCCGATCTCGTTGTTGAGCGAGCCCGGCGTGAACACCGTGGGCGCCTTGCGCTGGAGCACCTGGGCGATGAGGTCCTTGGTGCTGGTCTTGCCCGCGGAACCGGTCAGGGCGACCAGGGTCGCGCCGAGCCGTCGTACGACATGACGGGCGAGGGCGCCGAGGGCCGCCTGGACGTCCTCCACGACGATGGCGGGCACGCCGACCGGTCGGGACGCCAGGACGGCCGCGGCGCCCGCCTCGACGACCGCCCGTGCGAAGTCGTGGCCGTCCACATGCTCACCGACGAAGGCGACGAAGAGGGAGCCTGGCCCGGCTTCCCGGGAGTCCCGGACCACCGGTCCGGTGACCTGGACGGACGGATCCGGTATGTCGTGCGTCTGCCCGCCGACGACTGCTGCGATCTCGGCGAGAGAGAGGGCGATCACAAGTTCATCCCTGGGTCTGCTGGATAGCTTCGCGAAGCACCTGGCGGTCGTCGAAGGGACGCACCACCCCGGCGATGTCCTGGCCCTGCTCATGGCCCTTGCCCGCGACCAGCACGGTGTCCCCGGGCCGCGCGCGGGCGACGGCGGCGGCGATCGCGGCGGCCCGGTCCTCGAAGACCTGGACCTCGCCGCGCTCGTGCGCCGGTACCGACGCCGCACCCTGGAGCATGGTGGCCAGGATCGCGAGGGGGTCCTCGGAGCGGGGGTTGTCGGAGGTCAGTACGGCCGTGTCGGCGAGCCGGGCGACGGCGGCGCCCATCGGCATCCGCTTGGTCCTGTCCCGGTCCCCGCCGCACCCGAGCACGACGTGCAGCCGCCCCTCGGTGACCTTGCGCAGCGCGCGCAGCACCGATTCGACGGCATCCGTCTTGTGGGCGTAGTCGACGACCGCGAGATATGGCTGTCCGGCGTCCACCCGCTCCAGCCGGCCCGGCACGCCCGGCACGGCGGCGACGCCGTCGGCGGCGGTCTGCGGGTCGAGGCCGGCGGCCGCGAGGGCGACGATCGCGGCGAGGGTGTTGGCCACGTTGAACGGCCCGGCCAGCGGCGACCTGGCCGTGATCCGCTCCTCCTTGGGGCCGATCACGGTGAACGTCGAGTCCATCGGTCCGACTTCGACGTCCTCGGCACGCCAGTCGGCGTCCGGGTGGCCCTCGGCGGAGAACGTGATGACGGGGACGGTGGCCTCCTTGGCCAGCCTGCGCCCGTACTCGTCGTCGACGTTGACCACGCCGAGCCGGCTGCGTTCCGGCGTGAACAACTGCGCCTTGGCCTGGAAGTAGTCCTCCATGCCGGAGTGGAACTCCATGTGTTCCGGGCTGAGGTTGGTGAAGACGCCGATGTCGAAGACGCAGCCGTCGACCCGGCCGAGGACCAGGGCGTGGCTGGAGACCTCCATGGCCACCGCCTCGACGCCGCGTTCACGCATGACCGCGAACAGGGCCTGGAGGTCGGTGGCTTCGGGGGTGGTCCGCTCGGACTTGATGCGCTCGTCGCCGATGCGCATCTCGACCGTGCCGATGAGACCGGTGGACCTGGCCGTCCGCAGGCCGCCCTCGACGAGGTAGGCGGTGGTGGTCTTGCCGGAGGTGCCGGTGATGCCGATCTGGAGCAGATCGCGGCCCGGGTGGCCGTAGATGGTGGCCGCCAGTTCGCCCATCCGCGCGCGCGGGTCGTCGACGACCAGCACCGGCAGGCCGGTGGCGGCGGCCCGTTCGGCGCCCGTCGGGTCGGTGAGCACGGCGACCGCGCCCAGGCCCGCGGCCTGTGTGACGAAGTCGGCGCCGTGTAGGCGGGCGCCCGGGAGGGCGGCGTACAGGTCGCCGGGGCGGACGGCACGGGAGTCATGGGTGATGCCCGTGACCTCGGCGCCGCCCTGCGGATCCGCCGGTGTTTCGGCACCCAGCTGATCGGCGAGTTCCGCGAGGTGTGTGGCGGAGACCCGGACCGGCCGGGGCGGTCCCGGATATGTCACGGGTGCGCCCTTCTGGGTGGTTTGGGACTGATCAGCGTGTGGCACGGCGGTGAGCGTACCGGGCGTACCCGCCCGGGAGCGAAGTGAGGGGTTGGGCGGGCCCTGGTTCCCGGAATCCGGGGTGATCGTTGTCACGAGGTGGTTCCTGGGTGCTCGGTACTGATCAGGGTGGAGGGTCCCTGCTGGTCAGGGTTTGTAGGTGACCGGGAGCTTGGCGGCCTTGGCCCCGGTCGGCGGGACCTGCAGGCTCTTCAGCGCGAACTCCATGACCTGCTTGTAGACGGGTCCGCAGATCTGGCCGCCGAAGTAGCTGCCCGCGGTGGCGTTCTGGATGGCGCAGTAGACGGTGATCCGAGGCTGGTCGGCGGGCGCGAAGCCGGCGAACGACGAGGTGTAGCCCTTGTACTTGCCGGTGGCCGGATCCACGCGGTTGGCTGTGCCCGTCTTGCCAGCCACCCGGTAGCCCGGGATGCGCGCCTTGGTGCCGGTGCCCTCCTCGTCGTCCACGACGGACTCCAGCATCTGGGCGAGGGTCTTCGCCGTCCTGGCGCTGACCACCCTGGTCTGCTTGGGCTTCGCGGCCGGGGTGAAGCCTCCGTCCGGTCCCTTCGTGCCGCGCACGAGCGTGGGTTCCACGCGTACGCCGCCGTTGGCGATCGTCGAGTAGACGGAGGCCGCCTGCATCGCGGTGAGGGACACGCCCTGGCCGAAAGGAATCGTGTACTGCTGCGAGGTGGACCAGTCGCCGGGCGCCGCGAGGATGCCCTTCGTCTCGCCCGGGAAGTCGAGCCCGGTGTAGCTGCCGAGGCCGAACTTGCGCAGGTACGAGTAGAGGACCTGGTTGGCCTGCCGCTGTGTCTTGCCGAGCTGCCCGGTGGCCAGGATGGTCCCGATGTTGCTGGACTTGGCGAGCACGCCGTTGAGCGTGAGGTACCAGGTCGCGTGGTCGATGTCGTCCTTGAACAGCCGGTCGCCGCGGTGCAGCCGGTTGGGCACGACGACATGCGTCTGCGGGGTGGCCACACCCTCCTGCAGGACGGCGGCCATCGACATGATCTTCGCGGTGGAGCCGGGCTCGTAGGCGTCCTGGAGGGCCGCGTTGCCCATGTTCACGCCGCTGGCCTTGGACAGGTCGTTCGGGTCGAAGCCGGGCGCGTCGGCCATGGCGAGGACCTCGCCGGTCCGGGTGTCCTGCACGATCACATAGCCACGGTCGGCCTTGGACGCCTTGACCTGGTCGGTGATGGCTTTCTGCGCGGCCCACTGGATGTCGCGGTCGATGGTGAGCTCGACGTCGCTGCCGGGCACCGCGGGCGTCTCGGTGGAGCCCACGGTCGGCACCTGCCGGCCCCCGGACTGGGCGTAGCGGATCTTGCCGTCCTTGCCGGCCAGCAGACCGTTCAGCTGCTGCTCGACCCCGCCGCCGCCCTTGCCCTCGGCGTTGACCCAGCCGAGTATCCCGGCGGCGAGGTCGCCGTTGGGGTACACCCGCTTGCTGGTGGGCACGGCGAGCACGCCCGCGAGGACGTTGGCCGTACCGGGGTCTGTCCCGGCCTTGGTGGCCAGCGTGGTCTTCAGGTCCTTGATCTGCTTCCAGACCTGCGGGGTCTGGCGGTAGGCGAGGACGACGTACCGCAGCTTCTTGTCGGCGGGCCTGAGCTTCTTGACGATCGAGCCCTGGTCCGTGCCGAGGATCGGGGCGAGCAGCGCGGCGGCCTGCTCGGGCCCGTCGTCGACCTTCAGCTGCTCGCGGGTGAACAGCGTCGGGTCGGCCGTGATCGTGTACGCGTCCACGCTGGTCGCCAGGGCGACGCCGTCGCGGTCGGTGATCCCGCCGCGTTCGGCGGCGAGGGTGTAGCCGACGTACCGGTTCTGCTGGGCCTTGGCGGCGTAGGTGCTCGCGTCGACGGCCTGCACCTGGAACAGCCGTACGACGAACGCGATCAGCACGAGGGTCAGCGCGAGGCCGATCATGCGCAGCCGGGGGCGGGGGCTGCCCAGCCGGATGACTCGGGGGGCCGCGGAGCGGGGTGGCGCCGGGCGGCGGGCCGGACGGGCGCCGGGGCCCGCCGGACCGCGCCGGCCGACGGGGCGGGCGGGACGGGCGGGGCGCTCGGGGCGTACAGGCCGGGGCACGCGGCGGCGCGGCGGTTCCCTGTCGGACACTTCCGTCACCTGCCGGGGGTCGGGGTCTCGGTCTGGGGCTGGGTGTGGGGCCTGTCTCTTATACACATCTCCGAGCCCACGAGACTAAGGC
>JODI01000113.1 GCA_000720805.1 Streptomyces violaceoruber | reverse complement strand
AGATCACCACGCGCCACCCTCGACAACTACCAGACCCAGGCCGCCTGGCACCGGCAGAACCCGAAACTGATGATCCGAACCTGGAACAGGCCCTAGGACGGCCCCTCGACCCGGCTGAGATCGGCATGCCCGAGATACGCGAGAACCCCGAGGCCGTCGGCTTGGATTTCCACCGGGACGCTCACGAGGCCGTCCATACCGCCTCACGATTCTGGAGCACCATGCGCCGCCGTACCTTCGTGACCGCCCCCTTCGCCATCGGCGCCTACAGCACACCGGTCACCCGGTGGCTCGCCGTGCCCGCCGACCCCACCGCCGCTCATCCCGGCCGCCACCGCGTCGGCCGCCAGGACCTGGATGCGCTGTGGGCGGCCGCCGCCGACGCCCAGCGCTCGGACTCGAAGTACGGCGGCGGCACCGGCAAAGCCTCGACGGTGACCAGCTTCCTCAACGAGCGCGCCATCCCGCTCCTGCGCGGCGACTACACCGACGCGGTGGGCAAGGAACTGTACGCAGGCACAGCCGAACTGGCGCGCGTCGCAGGCTGGAGCGCCCTGGACATGGGCCATCACGCTCTGGCCCAGCGGCACTTCATCCAGGCCCTGCGGATGGCCCGCGCCGGCGCAAGCCTCGCCGTGGGCTGTCACGTCCTGACCAACATGGCCCTCCAGGCCACCCTGCGCGGCTATCCCGACGAGGCGGTGGACATGGCGCAGGGCGCCTACGACCGCGCCCGCCACCAGGCAGCCCCCCGCGTCCTGGCCTTCGCCAAGCTCGTCGAGGCCCGCGCACACGCCCGTCTCGGCGACGCCCCCTCCGCCGCCGCGCTCGTCTCCTCCGAGCGGCTCCTGGAACAGGCCGACGCCGAACCCGGCGACGAACCCGCATGGATCCGCTACTACACCCCCGCACGGATGGCAGCCGACGCCGTGGAGATCCACCGGGACCTGGGCCTGCCCGCCGCCGCCCTGCGCTGGAACAACCGGGCCGCACCCATGCCCGAGAGCGCGTTCACCCGCTCCGTCGGTCTGCGCATGACCGTTCTGGCCACCGCGCACCTCCAAAACCGCGACCTCGACGAAGCCCTCGCCCACGGCCAGCGCGCCGTCACCATCCTCAGCCACGTACGCTCCACCCGCGCCACCGACTACCTCGCCGGCGTCGTACGCGCCATGGCGCCCTGGCGCCGTGATCCCGCGTCATCGACCTCTCCCACCTCGCACACCAAGCCATCGCCCTCAGCACGACCGGAACCGCCCGCTAAGGCGGCGCGTGGGCCCTTCTTCAACGGCCGTCGCACGGGTCGTCGCCCACAGGCATCGGCTTGGTGTCGGCCGCCAGGCAGGAGGAGTACACCCGCGGCGGAGTGGGCTGCGGCTCCGGTTCCGTCGCGGCGCTCACGGCGATGATCGCCACGGAACCCGCACAGATCAGCCCCGCTATCGCGGCGAGCCCTGTACGGCGGCTCACCGGTCGCTGCTGAAGTGGTCGAGAATTTCATCGCTGCAGTCGTCCGCGCCGACCCGGGTTCGCGTGAAGGCCAGCACGCCGTCGTCGTTGCCTTCCCTCTTGGCCTTGGCCAGCTGCGTCTCGATGTCCGCGATGTACTCGGCGCACTCGGCGCTGACGGGCTTGTCGGGCTGCGGGTCAGGCGCCGGAAAGGCGTTCAGTGCGGCGGTGGCGGCGATAGCGGCCACGCACATTACCGCCCACGCGGCAACCCAACGGCGGTGGTTCATCCGTAACGGCTTGGGCATTGAGGCATCCTACGAGCGTCGCAGCGGGCTGTCGCCAGGTCACACCGGGCCTCTTCCAGATCCCCGGAGACGAGAGCGGCGCAGCCGGCTTTGCAAGCCGCCGTGCTGATCCGCGGAGCAGATGCGGTGCGCGCATCGCCCGCAAGAAGATCGAGAGGCGGGAGTTGCACCAGGCTGGATTGATCGCCAGGCAAGCGACACGGCCTGGAAGCGGAGTTGATGAACTCAGCGTTCATGTGCGCCACGTTCATCTGGTCAGCCCTGAGACCGGCTGCGCGATTAAGGCTCGAGGCGACGTCCTCGGCCGGGATGAGCGCCCCGAGCCTCAGAAGCAGGGGATCCCGCAGCCACAGCCCCTAGGGTCCCTCACAGCTCGCATCCACCCGCTCCCGGGCCCTTGTGGTCTGCTCCCGCAGGACACGGGTCCACGTTTCCATGAACACACATCGGACTCATTCATCTAGCCCGGCGGAGGGAGTTCTCCTCCGTCAACGGCCGGACTCTGTCCACAGGGCGGCCGTTCGAGGGTGGCTTCGAGGTCGCCGCGATCAGCAGGGCGACCCGTACGTAGAGGCGGCGATGCACGGCTTCCGCGTCCGCTACGTGCTGGCCACCAAGATCGTCAACGAACTGGTCGAGGCTGCGGACGAGAAGCAGCTGTCGAAGACGATCGCCCGTTACGGGCGTGTCGATCTTTTGTGCATTGATGACCTCGGCTATATGGAGCTTGACCGCAGGGGCGCTGAGCTGCTGTTTCAGGTTCTGACGGAGAGGGAGGAGAAGAACAGTGTCGCGATCGCTTCGAACGAGAGTTTCAGCGGGTGGACGAAGACGTTCACCGATCCGCGGCTCTGCGCGGCCATCGTCGACCGGCTGCCCTTCAACGGCGCCATCATTCAGACCGGCACCGAGTCCTACCGCCTCGCCCACACCAAGGCCCAAGCCGTACAAGCCCAGGCCAGCTGACCGGACCTCCAAGGGTCAAACTGCGCCGGTGCAGCACGGGGCCCAGCCGCAGAGAGCGTCGCGTGGCGCGACACCGGCATACGGCTGCCCCGTGTCCGCTCCTGGGCAATTGCAGAGGCCTCTCCCACCTGGTGGACGGTCCCCGACGGCGGGTGAGAGACTGACATCCCGTGCTACCAGTGATCTTCCTTCACGGTCTTATCGGCCCGTTCTCTGACCCTCGTGCCCTTGCACGACTACATCCAGCGCAGATTCTGAGCCCCGACCTGCTGGGCTACGGAGCGGACGCACAGGCCGACCCCGTCGGCATCACAATCGAGTCGCAGGTGCACTACCTGCTCGCCGCCGTTGACCGGACAGCGCCCAGTAAACCGATACACCTGGTCGGCCATTCCGTCGGCGGTGTAATCGCCGCCGCGTTCGCCCACCGGTTCCCAGAACGAACGGCGTCGTTCGTCAACGTTGAAGGCAACTTCACCCTCCAAGACGCCTTCTGGTCAGCCCAGATGGCCGCGAAAACGCCCGCCCAAGTCGAGCAGATCATGCGGGCCAACCGAGCCGCCCCAGAGCGTTGGCTGCGCGACGGAGGCATCGAACCGACCAGCGAGCGCATCCGCTCCGCCATGCAGGCCCTGGCCTACCAGCCCGCCACCACCATTCAGGCGATGGCCCGTGCCGTCGTCGGCTACACCGCAGATACCAGCTATGAGCAGTTGCTGCGCGAGGTGTTCGAGCGCACCCCGGTGCATCTGGTTGCCGGAGCGCGCTCACGCGCCGGATGGGACGTTCCCGCATGGGCGCTGACCGCTGCAGCCAGCTACACGGAGCTGCCCGGGACGGGCCACATGGTGATGCTCGAATCCCCTGAAGCCTTCGGGCGGCTGCTCGCGGAGCTGTTCACGACGTCCCCTGCAGATCCAGCGGCTTCATGACGAACTCCGACGCACGCGGCAACGCGTTGAGCGGCACCGTGATGACACGTGGCCCCTATCTCTCGTATCTCCACCAAGGGCCAACCGGACGCCACAAGGGAGGGGCCGCCCGATAACCAGCCCAGCCAAGAGCCGGAATGGCCGGTCAAGGGTGACCGAAGGTCATCGCCGCAGGAGGCGCTGAAGGCGCCCTTGACGGAACGTTCCCGCTCTCATCATGCCCGAGCGGGCGGCCCCGCAGCCCCGCAGCCCCGAGTGACATCAAAAGTCCCTCGCCGGTGATGTCGCCACGTCGCCTCGGCGTGTGCCGCATGCCTCGTCCCGGCAATCATTCCGCTCCGCTTGGCAGCCGGTCTCGTCCGATCACCCGACGAGGCGCGAGGCGCGGTGGTGTCGGGCCGGCCGGGCCGATGCACCATCACACATGCTCCGGAGTTCGGGTGATGGCGTCAGGAGTAGTGTCCGCACCGGGCGAGGGTTTCCGACGGCGGGCGGTCGGGACTCGTGCGGCGCGGCAGACGAGGGGCCAGGTTCCTTGCGGAGCGAAGCGCACGATCGCGATCAGCAGGGCTCCTTCGATGACCAGGGACAGGGTCTGCTGGTCCTGGAGCGCGCGGGTCAGTCCGTAGTAGACGACGCCGACGCCGACGACGGGGCCGAGCACGGTGCCCGCGCCGCCGACCACGGCCATGAGGACCGCGTTCAGGCTCCAGTTGACGCTGGCCACGCCGTCGGGGGAGATCACGACGAACTGGAAGGCGATGACCGCGCCGGCCAGACCGGTGAGCGCGCTGGTGGGCACCAGGGCGGCGAGCCGGTGGCGGTAGACCGACACGCCGAGTCCGGCAGCGGCCGGTTCGTTGTCGCGTACGGCGGCGAGCCGCAGGCCGAAGGCGCTGTGCTGGACGTAGAGGGCGAGCGCCATGGCCAGGGCGGCGACGAGGACCGCGGTCTGGTACAGGTTGCCCCCGCTGGGAATCCGCTCCGTGGGCAGGGTGAGGCCGCTGGCGCCGCCGGCCCAGTTCCAGTTGCTGAGCAGGGCCTGGACGGCGACGGAGACGGCCAGCGTTCCCACGGCGAAGTAGTCGCCGCGCAGCCGTAGCAGCGGTACGGCGAGCAGCAGGGCGAGGAGGCCCGCGCCGACGCCCGCGCCGAGCAGGGCCACCGGCCAGGGCAGACCCGTGTGAGCCAGGATCAGCGCGGCAGCGTAGCCCCCGGTCGCCATGAACGCTGCGGCGCCGAGGGAGATCTGGCCACTGAAACCGGCGAGGACGTTCCATGCCTGGGCGATCGTCAGATACGTCAGCAGGGTGACGCTCAGGTCCAGCTGCCCGAGGGAGAGCGCTGGGGCGAGCGCGAAGGCGGCGACAGTGACGGTGGCGAGGGCGACCACGGGCCACAGGGCCTTCGGCGTCCCTCGTGGGACGGTCGGGGTTTTCATACGGCTGCGGCCTTTCGGAACAGGCCCTGGGGGCGTACGGCGAGGACGAGGAAGAAGGCGAGGTAGACCACGACGTTGCGCATGCCGCCGCCGAACAACTGGACGCCGACCGACTGGAGGACGCCGAGCGCGACGCCGGCGAGGAAGACCCAGCCGACGCTGCCGATACCTGCCAGGGCCATCACGGCCATGCCCGTCAGCAACAGAGGCAGTCCGCTGGTCGGCGTGAAGCTCTGGGCGACGCCGGTCAGGACTCCGCCGGCCGCGGCCAGGGCGGAGGCGCCGGCGAAGGTCATGGCGTACACCTTCGTCACGTTGATGCCGAGCACGGCGGCGGTGGCCGGGTCCGCCGAGGCCGCTCTGACCGCGCTGCCGGCGCGCGTGCGGGTCATGACGAGGTGGGTGGCGGCGCACAGGAGGACGGTCAGTCCGAAGGCGATCAGGTAGATCGTCTGGATCCGCAGCCCGAGGACGGAGATGCCGGAGGTGGCGTAGGGGGCGGGCAGGCTCTTGGGGTGGGTGCCGAACACGCCCTGGAACAGCGCCTGGGCGAGCAGGGACAGCCCGAAGGTAGCCACCAGCGGTGCGCTCCTGTCCCCTCGGAGGAGGGGGGTGAACAGATACCGCTGGAGCGGGTAGGCGATCAGGGCGACGCCGGCCATGGCGAGTGGCAGGGCCAGCAGCGGGTCCCAGCCGGAGTCCACCACCAGCAGGGACGCCAGGTAGGCGCCGCCGATGACGAGTTCGCCGTGGGCCAGGTTCATCAGGCCCAGTACGCCGAACACCAGGGAGATGCCCAGCCCGATCAGGGCGTACAGGCCGCCGGCGAGGATACCGGCGGCCAGAACGTCGAGGCTCACGATGTGCTCCGTTCGCTCACGCTCGTGGTGGGTCGTAGCTCGCTCATGCCGGGCCTCAGCGGAGTCCGGACAGGGAGGCGAGCGGGGAACCGCCCTTGGCCGGCCAGACCTGCTTGATGACGCCGTCTTCCCACTGGCCGATGAAGGTGGGGGTCGCGCTCTTGTTGTCGACGAACTTCACGGAGCCCTGCGCGGAGACGGTGGTGCTCTTGGCCAGTGCCTTGTTGACGGCCGCGGCGTCGGTGCTTCCGGCGGCCGAGACGGCGTCCAGGAGGATGGTCGCCTCGTGCAGCCCGAGGGCGACCGAGCCCAGGTCGGTGAGATTGGTGTACTTCTTGCCGTACTTCTTGACGACGAGGTCGGTGTCCGGCAGCCCGGCCGTGTCGGACCAGTTCAGCTGGACCAGGGTGCCGTTGCCGAGCTTGCCGAGGGAGCCCCAGCCGGGCGTCTGCGCGCATTGCAGGCCGATGGCGAGCTTCGGCTTGTAGGCGAGTGCCTTCATCTGCTTCCACATCGCGAAACAGTCGGGTGGGGTCATCGAGGCGATCAGCACCTGCGCGCCGGAGGAGTTCCCGGCCTTGATGACGTCGGAGAAGTCCGTGGTGCCGGCGGGGACGGACTTCGTGGCGGCGATGGTGAAGCCGGCCTTCTCGCCGGTGCCAGCCCAGAGTTTTCCGGCGGAGATGCCCTGGGCGTCGTTGGTGGTGACGATCAGCGTCTTCTTGTTGGTGTGCGTCCCGGCGGCGACCTCGTAGAAGTCCTTGGCCCCGTCGGCCAGCGACTGGAAGGAGTCCCAGGTGTAGCCCTTGCCCTTGGGCAGCAGCTCGATGGGCAGGCCGCCCATCACCAGCGGCACCTTGAGCGCGTCGGCCTGGCCCTGCATGTCGATGTTCTGCTGGCAGCACGACCCCAGCAGTCCCACGGCGTGGTCGGAGAGCACCAGTGAACGCACCTGCTGGACCATGGTGTTGGTGTCACTGCGGTTGTCGAGCACCTTCAACTCGACCTTCCGCTTCTTGCCGCCCACCTCCAGCCCGCCCTTGGCGTTCACCTGCTGCACCGCCAGAAGGTAGCCGTCGCGTATCTGGTTCAGGACGGTGCTGCCGGACAGCGAGATGCTGGTCCCGATGACGATGGGACCGCCATCACTGCTGGAACCGCTGCTGCTGGAGGCGTTGCCCGCGCAGCCGGCGGTGGCTGCGAGCAGTGCGGCACCGACGAGTGCGTAGGTGCGGCGGTGGGTGGTTCTCATCACGAGGGGTCTCCTTCGGAGGCGCTGAGCGGTTGGGGAACGGAAGGGAGGAGAAGGGACGAGGCGCGGGCTTCCGCGGCCTCGTCGTCGGCGGTGCCGAAGTAGGCGGCGTCCAGGGCCGCGTCCCCGAGCAGGGCCGCCGGATCACCGGCGTACGAGATGCGGCCCCGGGACAGCACGACGGCGTGGTCGGCGATGCCCAGTGCCCGCTTGACGTTCTGCTCCACCAGGACGATCGCGACGCCCTGGGAGTTGATCTCGGCGAGTGCCCCGTACAGGGCGTCGATGGCCACGGGCGCGAGGCCGAGCGAGATCTCGTCGCAGATCAGCACCTGGGGGTCGGCCATGAGGGCGCGTCCCACGGCCAGCATCTGCTGTTGGCCGCCGGACATGGTCCCGGCCTGCTGGGTGGCGCGTTCGGCGAGCACCGGGAAGATCGCGTGGACGCGTTCCATGCGACCGCGTACTTCGTCCCTGGCCAGTGCGAGGGGAGCGCCGAGCGTCAGGTTCTCGGCGACGGTGAGGCCGGTGAAGATGCGGCGGCCTTCCTGGCAGTGGGCGATGCCCAGGCGCGCGCGCCGGTGGGTGGCCATGCCGGTGATGTTCTGGCCGAGGGCGTGCATGGATCCCGATCTCGCCGCGACGGCGCCCATGATCGTGGCGCAGAGCGTCGACTTGCCGGCCCCGTTGGCACCCAGCACGGTCACGATCTGTCCGGGCCCGACGCGCATCGAGAAGTCCCGCAGGGCGACCATGTCGCCGTAACCGGCGCTGACCGAGTCGAGAGCGAGCACGGCAGCGGTGTCCGGTGCCGGCGCGTTGGCCGGAGTGCGCGCGGGAGAGGCCTGGGCCTGGCCGCCGTCGCCGAGGTAGACGGCCCGCACGTCCTCGTTCGCGGCGATCTCGGCGGGTGTCCCCTCGGCCAGGGGGCGGCCCCAGTCGAGCACCAGGACGCGGTCGACGAGCTCCCGTACCACCCGTTCGATGTGCTCGACCAGGAGGACGGTGATGCCCTGGTCGTGGACCTGCCGGATCAGGTCGATCGCCTCGTCCAGCTCGCGGCCCACGAGCCCGGCCGCGACCTCGTCGAACATGAGCACCCGGGGACGGGTGGCGAGGGCCCGGGCCACCTCCAGTCGCTTCAGGTCCAGGACGCGCAAGGAGTCGGCGGGACGGGACGCCTTGGTGTCCAGACGGCATCGAGAGAGGATCTCGTCGATCTCTCCGGGGTGCGGATGAGGTCGGCTCGCCATGGCCCCGACCCGGACGTTCTCCCGGACGGTCAGGCCGTGGAAGGGCCGCGGGACCTGGTGGGCCAGCGCCACACCGCTGCGGGTGATGCGGTGCGCCGGCATGCGGTCCAGCCGCTGCTCGCCCAGCCACACCTCTCCCTCGCTCGGGCGGTGCACACCGGAGATCAGCTTGAGCAGAGTGCTCTTTCCGGCGCCGTTGGGGCCGATGACGGCGACCGCCTCGCCCGACGCCACCGCGAGGTCGACGCCGTCGAGCGCCGTGACACCGCCGAACCGCTTGGCGAGTCCTCGTACCAGGAGCGGGGCCCCGGGCGGTGCGGGCGAGGCCGAGGTACGAGGTTCGGCCCTCCGCAGGGGCGACGCGCCGGCGTCACCGCCGTCGGCGTCGGGGGTCGTCTCAGCATCCAGTTTCTTCACGCCGTGACTCCTCACCGCCGCGCTGCCGGGAAGGCTCCCGGTGTCTCGCGGCGAGTGGTTTACCGTAACTTCGGCGAAGCGTACGGTCCCTCATGTCGAAACGCTAGTCCTAATTTGCGGGACAGATGGAAGGGTGGGTGATGGTGTCCCTCAGAGGGACTCCCTGTACATCGCGGTGAAGGTCGCATCGAGGCCCGGGCTCGCCTCGATGAGTTCGGTCATGCCGGGGAGAACGTCGCGGGTGTCGAAGTAGGCGACGCGGGAGTCGGGCCCTACGGACGCGGTGAACACGGCCTCGTAGCCCTTGCGGCGCATCGCCTCCACCGCCGCGTCGAAAGCCGTTGTGGCGCGGCCGAAATGGTGGAAGCCGTACCCCCGCTGGACGATCACGTCGCGGTGCACCGACGGGAGTTCGTCCGCGGGCTGGATGAGTTCGTACTGCATGTGCCCGCCGAAACCGAGCGCCACGTGCGCCCGCGCCTCGGTGGGTTCGCCCCGGTAGCGGGGGTTCTCGCCCGCGAAGTCCCGCAGGACGGTCCACGGCCCCACCCCGAAGCTCTCGCTGAACCGGGCCATCGCCGCGTCGAGATCCTCGACGACGAACGCCATCTGGATGAGGCCGTCGGTCGGTTGACCGAAGTCGAACAGCATGGCGGTTCCCTGACGAGTCGTGAGCCGGAAAGGTCGGGTGGCTCCGTGGTGTGTCGGACGCGCGGGGGAAAAGGCGCACTCAGAACGGGCTGCCGCCCATGAGCACCCGCTCCTCCGGCGGAATCGGGTCGAGACTCACCTGGACCTCGACGCACGACGGCCGCCCGCTCCGCAGGGCCTTGGCGAGGGCGGGCGCGAGCTCGTCGAGGGCGCGCACCTGGTAGCCGTCCGCGCCGAGGGCGAGCGCAGCGGCGGCGTAGGAGCCGTTCTCCAGCCGGTTGTTGACCACCCGGTCCTTGCCGTACATGACCTCCTGCGCGTGCAGCGTGGCGCCCCACGCCCGGTTGTTGAGCACGACGACGACCACTCCGAGCCCGGCGCGCACCATCGAGTCGAACTCGCCGAGGCTGTAGCCGACGGACCCGTCACCGGTCACCAGGACGACGTTCGTGCCGGGGGCCACGGCTGCCTGTGCTCCCAGCGCGACGCCCATGCCGACTCCCATGGAGCCGAGGTAGCCGTGGCAGAGGAACGCGGACACCGGTGCCTCGGAGATCGCCTCCGACAGCCAGAGGTAGGTGAGCGCGCCGTCGGCGACCACCACGGACCCGTCGGGTACCGCCGCGGCGATGGCGCACACGGCGTCGTAGGGGTGTACGCGCTCGTCGTGGACGACCTGTGCGGCCACGGCCTCGCGCCGCCGTCGAAGGTGCGCCCGCAGGGCGGCCTGCCAGCCGGTCGGATCCGGATCGGTGGTCTGTCTGACGGCGAGCGCCCGGTTGAGGTCCTGGAACACCGGCAGCGGGTCGGCGGCGACCGAGAGGGACACCGGCTGAAGAAGTCCCAGTTCGCCACAGGAGGGATCGATCTGCACCACACGCGCCGCACGCGGGATCAGCGCGCCCGAGCCGTGCGCGGTCGTCAGGCCGAACCGGAGCCCGGCCATGATCACCAGATCGGGTGCCTCTCCGGGCGGCAGGCCGTGCAGCCCTTGCAGCAGGCCGAAGTTCAGGGGGCTGGGTGTGATCGCGCCGAGGCCCTCGTAGTCCGCCATCAGCGGTATGCCGAGTCGCTCGGCGAACGCCCGTAGCTCACCGCCGGCGCCGGACCTCGGAACCTCGGACCCCGCGATGATCAACGGTCTCCGGGCCTCCGCCAGCAGGTCCAGGATCCGCTCCGCCCCGGCGTGTGAGAGGCCCGGCCCGTGGTCGGCGCCGCGGACGAGCTCCGTGGACAGATCGGGCAGGTCGATCTGCTCGGTCAGCACGTCCCAGGGGATGTCGACCAGCACGGGCCCCCGTGGTGCGGCGAGCGCGGTGCGGACCGCGCGGGCCAGGACACGGGGGATCAGCGAGGCGCGCGTCACCCGGTGCGCCCACTTGGTGACGGGGGTCGCGATCGCCACCTGGTCCAGGCCCGCTTGCAGGGTGTTGGTCTGGTCGTCGGCGAGCGGCCCGGATGCCGCGAGGTAGAGCACGGGCGTGCGGTCGAGGTGGGCGTTGGCCATCGACGTCACGGCGTTGGTGAACCCACCGCCTGCGGTGAGCAGCGCGACGCCGAGGGCGTTGCGCACCCGGGCGTACCCTTCGGCCGCGTGGCCCGCGTTCATCTCGTGCCGCGTGTCCACGATGGGCAGCCGACGGCTGAGCGCGGCTTGGTAGACGGCGTCGATGTGCGCGCCGTTGATGCCGAACATCCGGTCCACACCGGCCTGTTGCAGGAGGCGGACGACGAGATCGCCGCCGGACACACGAGGCATGGAACGTCTCCTTTCCCGATGCCGGAGCACCTCAGACACAGGTCTCGCCGCCGTCGACGGCCAGGACATGACCGGTGACGAAACTCGACCGGGGAGAAGCGAGCCAGTACGCGGCCTCGGCGACCTCCCGCGGCTGCGCCACGCGGCCGAGCGGAGTACCGGCGGCG
Organism: Streptomyces violaceoruber; assembly: GCA_000720805.1. Lineage (GTDB taxonomy): Bacteria > Actinomycetota > Actinomycetes > Streptomycetales > Streptomycetaceae > Streptomyces > Streptomyces cellulosae_A. The sequence continues at coordinate 9,422 of JODI01000113.1, read as the reverse complement.
GCGCCCTCGGCGTCGAGGTGCTCGTGTTCCTCCAGGTGCCGCAGCATTCGGGTGCGGGTCAGACCCGGGGCTATCGCGTTGACGCGGATGCCGTGCCGGCCGTGCTCGGCGGCCGCGGATCTGGTCAGCCCGACGACGCCGTGCTTGAACGCGGAGTACGCGGCCCCGCCACCGGGATTGCCCACCAGGCCGGCGACCGAGGAGGTGTTCACGATCGCACCGCGGCCCTGCCGTGCCATGACGGCCAGTTCGTGCTTCATGCACAGCCACACACCGCGCAGGTTCACCGACTCCGACAGTTCCCAGCTCTCGCTGCTGAGCCGCTCGATCGGCGTCACCGGGGGTGCGATGCCCGCGTTGTTGAACGCGGCGTCGAGAGTGCCGTAGGTGTCGACCGCCGCGGCCACCATGTGCTCGACCTCCTTCTCGACCGACACGTCCGCCTGGACGAAGAGGGCCCTGCCGCCCGCCGCGGTGATGGCGGCGACGGTGTCCGCGCCGGACTCGGAGCGGTCCGCCGCGACGACGGCCGCACCGCGCTCGGCGAACAGTTCCGCCGCCGCCCGCCCGATGCCCGAGCCTGCGCCGGTCACGAGCACGACCGATCCCTCCATGCCGTGCGCCGTCACCGTCGGGCCTCCGCGGCGGCCAGGACCTCGTCGTAGACGGGGTTGGCGAGCACCGACCTCTCCATCGCGGCACGGTGCGGGTTCCCCGGGCCGGTGGGGACCGAGGCGAGGATCGCGTCGAACCGCCGGGCGAGCAGGTCCCGGTGCTCGGCGTGGGTCAGCACGTAGAGGCTTTCCTCCTGAATCGCCAGCAGGACCCGCTCGCCGACCTCCCGCGGCAGCATCGCCGTCCGGTGCAGGTCCGCCTCGGCGAAGGTGCCCGGCGCGTGCGGCCGCGGCCCGCCAGGGGGTGGCGGACCCTGGTGGATGTTGGTGCGGACGATTCCCGGCGTCAGCACGGACACGTTCACCGGGGTGTCCCGGAGCTCCGCGGCCAGCGCCTCGGTCAGCCCCACCACACCGAACTTCGCGGCCACGTAGAGCGCTCCGGGCGTGCCGAGCAGACCGCCGATCGACGCGGTCGAGACGATGTGCCCCGGACGGCCTGCGGCCAGCATGCGCGGCAGGAAGGTCCGGATGCCGTTGAACACACCTGTGAGGTTGATGTCGAGCACCCAGTCCCACTGCTCGAAGCTCGCCTCGGCCACCGGCGCCAGGAAGCCGACCCCCGCGTTGTTGACCAGGACGTCCACACCGCCGTGGTCGACGTCGAGGCGGTCGGCGACGGCGGCGAAAGACTCCCGGTCCCGTACATCGAGCCGAACGGCTTCGGCCGTGCCGACCCGGTCGAGTTCACGGTGCGCGCTCTCCAGTGTCTCCTCGACGACTCCGCAGATGACCACGTGCATCCCGGCTTCACACAGGACCTGTGCCACACCCAGACCGATGCCGCTGTCCCCGCCGGTGACGAAGGCGGTCTTCCCCGCCAGATCTCGCACGGCCGTCACCCGTCGCTGCGGCGGGCGGCGATGGCCCGGTCCAGGGTGCGGTGGTCGGCCCAGCTGCCGTGGAAGCCGAAGGGCACCCGGCTGGGCAGCTTGACCCGGGCCAGCGGGATACGGCGCAGGTCGGCGGCGTCGTGGATGAGCAGTTCGCTGAGGTCGGTCGTGCGGTTCCACCACAGGGACAGCAGGTACCCGTCGTCCTCGCCGCGGGCGTTCTCACGGGCCACGAAGACCGGCTCGCCGGGGCTGGTCAGGCAGTCCGGGCCCTCGACTACGACGGTGCGGTCGAGGAGGTAGTCGTGGCGGGCGAGCCCGTCGGACATGGTGTCGTCGGCCAGGCCACGCGTGGTGACAAAGTAGCCGTAGCGGTGCGGCTGGCCCGTGCAGGCGTCGTTGATCTTGGGGAACTCCCCGAAGACCCCGCTGATCATCTCCTCGGTGGCCCGTCCGGTCGCCAGGTCGACACGCCACCGGTAGGGCATGGCCGGCGGGAACCACTCATGGGACCCCAGCGGCGTGGAGAGGCGGTCGACGGGGCTGCCGAGCCGGTCGATGCGGTGACCGTCGACGACCAGCTCGCCGTCCTGCTCGTAGGCGTTGAAGAAGTGGGTGTTGGCCCAGTGGCCGCCGAGCTCGTGCCAGGTGACCTCGTGCGTGCGGCGGTTCATCAGGACGATCTGGACGCCGTGTTCGAGGGAGTTCTCGTCCCAGACCACGCCGGGCCTGCCCTGCGCGACCAGGTCGAGACGGAACTGGGCCGGCGTGACGAAGAAGACGGCGTAGCTGTCGCTGACGGCGAAGTCGTGCATGAGGACCGGGACGCCGATGTCGAAGGAGTGCGAGTCGATGATCTCGGCGGTCTTCACGTCGGCGCGGTACCAGGTGACGGTCGCTCCGGTGGCGGCGAAGAACAGCATGTCGCCGGTGTCCGGGTCGGTCTTGTAGTGGCCCGTGCACAGGACGTCGATGCCGCCGTGGAAGTCGTAGGTGCCCAGGGTGTTCAGGGTTTCGGGGTCCAGGGCGTGCGGCAGTCCGCCCTCGAAGTAGACGATCAGGTGGTCGTCGAAGAGGCCGGCGTTGATGTTGGCGACGTTCTTGGCGGGCGGGGCTCCCTCGGGCAGCCGGCCCGGGGTGCCGCCGTTGACGAAGCCGCTGTAGATCGCCTCTCCGGCCTCTACCTCGACCTTCATCGAGTCGGTCTCGACCCAGCGGGTGCGGTAGGCGGCCTTGCCCTCGCGCAGGTAGATGCCGCAGACCATGCCGTCGCCCTCCCACCAGTGGTAGCGGTCGGTGTCGCGGGGCTCGAAGCGGGGGTTGGAGGAGACGCGGAACAGCGCGCCCGCGAGGTCGGCGGGGATCTCGCCGTCCACCTCCAGGTCGTACGCCTCGTTCTCCTCGGTCCACGGGGCGAAGGGGCCGTTCAGGAACTTGTTGCCGGTCGGCCGGTCGGCCCCGGCGGGCGGCGGGGCGGTCCGACGTGGGACGACGGTCATGGGGTTCGGGGGCATGCGGCTCTCCGTGCGGCTCTGTGTGACGGGGGGGGATCAGAAGGGGTAGTGCGGGAGTTCGCCGCGTACGGTGACCCACTGCTGTTCGGTGAAGGCGTCGAGGTTGGCGGCCGCGCCGCCGTGGCGGGCTCCGGTGCCTGAGTCGCCGACCCCGCCGAAGGGGATGAGCGTCTCGTCGTTGACCGTCTGGTCGTTGATGTGGACCAGACCGCTGGGGATCCGCTCCGCGAGGGCCAGTCCCTTCATGACGTCCCGGGTGAGGATGCCGAGGGACAGCCCGTACTCGGTCCCCGCGGCCAGGTCGGCGGCCTCGTCGAGGTTCTGGAAGCTGACGACGGGTGCCACGGGCCCGAAGATCTCCTGCGCGTAGGCGGGCGCGGTGAGCGGTACGTCGGACAGGACCGTCGGCCGGTAGAACAGCTCCTCGTAGGTGCCGCCCGCGGCCAGCCGGGCTCCGGCCCCGACGGTCTCGGTGACGATGCGGTGGATGATGTCGCGCTGGCCCGCGTCGATGACCGGTCCCAGGGCGACCTGCTCGGTGGTCGGGTCACCGACCGGGAGCGCGTCGGCGTGCTGGGCGAGCAGGGCGGTGTAGTCGTCGTAGACGGCAGCGTGGACCAGGTGGCGGCTGCTGGCCATGCAGATCTGGCCGGCGTGGACGAAGGATCCCCAGGCGCCCACCGAGGCGGCCTTCTCCAGGTCGACGTCGTCCATGATGACGAGCGCGGAGTTGCCGCCCAGTTCCAGGTGGACCCGCTTGAGGTGCCGGGCGGCGGCAACACCGATGGCGCGGCCGGCCCTGGTGGAGCCGGTGAACGCGATGACGGGGATCCGCGGGTGATCGACGACGGCCGCTCCGACGTCCGCGCCGCCGGGCAGGACGTGCAGCAGACCGGGCGGCAGCCCCGCCTCCTCGAAGATCCGGGCGAAGACGACGCCGCCGCTGACCGCGGTGCGCGGGTCCGGCTTGAGCACCACCGCGTTGCCGAGGGCAAGTGCCGGGGCGACCGCCCGCATGGCCAGGATGACCGGCACGTTGAACGGCGCGATCACCCCGACCACCCCCACCGGGACGCGGCGGGTGAAGGACAGCCGCTGCTGCCCGGAACGCAGCAGCTCACCGTAGGGCGCCCCGGCGAGGGCGGCGGCCTCGTGGCACTCCTCCGCGCCGCCACTGGTGACCTGGAGTGCGGCGAAGGGCCGGATCGCGCCGGACTCCCGCATCAGCCAGGTCTCGATCTCCTGCTGGTGCTCCTCGAAGAGGCGCGCGGCGCGGCGCAGTACGGCGGCCCGGTCGGAGTACGGCCGCTCCGCCCACTCCCGCTGGGCCCGTACCGCTTGCTCGACCGCCCGGTCCACGTCGGCAGGCGTGGCGGAGCCGACGCGGCCCAGGGTCTTGCCCGTGGCGGGTTCGACGGCGTCGTACACCTCGCCCGAGCCGCTGATCCACTCACCCGAGCCGGAGAAGACGCGGCCGTCCCAGGTGCTGTTGTCCAAGAGCGTCATGGTGTCCCGTTCTATACATCAAGCGTCCCACATGTTCGGACTTGATTAGCGTGATACAGGACGCTGCACCGGAGAGACGGGTGACGTCAAGAGGTGTGCGGTGGCAATCTCGCTCGGTTGACCTAAACCCGTTCGGCCTTTAGTGTCCCGGAAAACAAAACTTGCGTCCCGTAAAAGGAGACACTCCTATGGCGATCACTGGACTGGGCCACACCGGCTTCTGGGTCGAGGACCTGGAGCGGATGCGGGACTTCTACGAGCGGGTGCTGGGGCTGACCGTCACCGACGAGGACGAAGAGCAGGGCATCGTGTTCTTCTCCGCGCGCCCCGACGAGGAGCACCACGAGTTCGTCCTCCAGCGGGGCCGCACCGCTCCTGTCGGCGCCAAGCTGACCCACCAGGTGTCGTGGCGCGTGGACTCCATCGAGTCGGTCATCGACTTCCACCAGCGGTTCCGAGCCGAGGGCATCGAGGTCCAGCAGGAGGTCACCCACGGCAACGCGATCGGGATCTACTTCTTCGACCCCGAGGGCAACCGCAACGAGGTCTACCTGCGGCTGGAACGGGACGTGCGCCAGCCCTTCCGCAAGTCCCTCGACCTGGACCTGTCCCCGGACGAGATCTTCGCCGAGGTCGAGCGGCTGCTGGCCGAGGGCGGCCCCGCCTACCAGCCGGTCCAGTGACCGCCGTGCCCACCCCGTCCCCGGCCCCACCGGTCCTGGTCGTCGGCGCCGGGCCGACCGGGCTGACGGCCGCCCACCTGCTGGGCTCGCGGGGTGTCCGGGTGCTGCTGGTCGAGCGCAACGCCACCACGAGCGACGACGCCAAGGCGATCAGCCTCGACGACGAGTCCCTGCGCACCCTCCAGTCGGCCGGCGGCCTCGACGAGGAGGTCTACCCGATCCTGGTGCCGGGCACCGGGACGCGGTACTTCGGTGTCGGCGGGCGGACGCTCTTCCACGCGCGCGGCTCCGGCGGCCGACGCCTCGGGCACCCGTTCAAGAACCCCTTCGCCCAGCCCGACCTGGAGCGCGTGCTGCGCGAGCAGCTGGACCGGCTGCCCGGTGTCGAAGTCCGTTTCGGCACCCGGCTGACAGACCTCGCCCAGGAGCCCGGCCGGGTGCGTGTGTCGCTCCGTACGGGCGGGTTGGACGGGCCGGTGGAGGAGGTGGACGTCGCGTACGTCCTCGGCTGCGACGGCGGCCGCAGCACCGTACGCGAGCTGCTGTCGGTCCCCATGCGCGGCCGCAGCTTCCCCGAGCAGGTGTGGCTCGTGGTCGACACCCTTCAGGACACCCACGACCAGCGGTACGGCATGCACCACGGCGACCCCGACCGCCCGGTCGTCATCGTCCCGGGCCGGGACGGCCGTTGCCGCTACGAGTTCCGGCTGAAGCCGGGCGAGTGCGCGGCGGGCGTGCCTCCCTCCTTCTCGCTGGTGCGCCGACTCCTGCTGCCCTACCGGGAGATCACACCCGAGCAGGTCGAACGATCGGTCGCCTACAGCTTCCACGCGCTGCTCGCCGACCGGCTCCGCGAGGGGCGCTGCTTCCTGCTCGGCGACGCCGCGCACATGATGCCCCCGTTCGCCGGCCAGGGCCTCAACTCCGGTGTCCGGGACGCGGCCAACCTCTGCTGGAAGATCGCCGACGTCCTGGCGGGCCGGGCCTCCGACGCCCTGCTCGACACCTACGACACCGAACGGCGCCCCCACGCCAGGGCAGTGATCGACCTCTCCGTACGCCTCGGCCGGATCGTCATGACCACCAGCCGCCTGCGCTCCCTCCTGCGCGACGCGCTGGTGCGCGCGGCCATGGTCACGCCTCCGGGCCGCCGCTACCTGACCGAGATGCGCTACCGCCCCGACACCCGCGTACGTGCGGGTGCCGTGCTCCACGCGGACGGCTCGGGCCGCGCGCTCGTCGGCACGATGCTGCCCCAGCCGCAGGTGCTACGAGGCCCGAGCCACCACCTCGGCCGGCTGGACGACGTGCTCGGACAGGGCTGGAGCCTGCTCGCGATAGCCGTGACCGACGCCGACTGGACGGCCGTCGCGCGGGCCGGCCTCCCCGACGCCACCGCCGTGGACGTCTACCTCGACGACCGCGCGCCGCGTGACCGAGCCGGCCGCGCGGGGATCGCCGACGCCGACGGGCGGCTCGACGCCCTCCTCGCCCCCCTGACCGGCCACTTCGTGCTCATCCGACCCGACCGTGTGGTGGCGGCCGTGTTCACCCCCGCCCGGGCCGGACTCACGGGCGCACGACTGCGACGCGTAACCGGGGCCGGCGCACACCCGTCGGAGACACCCGCCCCTCCCCCGCATCCCGCCCAGCCCCACACCCAGGGAGTACACCGATGAGGCTCGCCACCGTCCGTCTCGCCGACGGACACGAGACCACCACCGCCGCCCGCCAGGAGGGCGAGGAACTGGTCCTGCTGCCGTCCACCGATGTCGGCGCCCTCCTGGCCTGCGGGGACGGCTGGCGGGACTGGGCCGCCCGGGACGGCGAGCGCATCCCGCTCGCCGAGGCCTCCTTCGCCCCCTTGGTGTCCCACCCGAACAAGATCGTCTGCCTCGGGCTCAACTACGCCACCCACATCAAGGAGATGGGCCGACCGACGCCCACCCACCCGACGCTGTTCGCCAAGTACGACGGCTCCCTGGTCGGCGCCCGCGACGCCGTCCACATGCCGCCGGTCAGCGACGACCTCGACTGGGAGGCCGAGTTGGGGGTCGTCGTCGGACGCCGGGGCCGCCATGTGCCGCGTGAGAAGGCCCTGGAGCACGTGGCCGGATACACCGTCGCCAACGACGTCACCGTGCGGGACTGGCAGCACCGCACCCGGGAGTTCCTCTCCGGCAAGACCTTCGAGGCCACCACCCCGGTCGGGCCCGTCCTCGTCACCCCCGACGAACTCCCGCCCGGCGCCTCCGGGCTGGACATCTCGTGCAGCGTCGACGGCCACACCATGCAGAAGTCCAACACCGCCGACCTGCTCTTCGACGTGGCCGACATCATCGCCTACGTCAGCACCATCATCACGCTGCGGCCCGGCGACCTGATCCTCACCGGGACCCCGGGAGGCGTGGGCGCCGGCCGTGACCCGAAGGTCTTCCTGCGCCCCGGCCAGGAACTCGTCACCGCAGTGGAGGGCATCGGGGAACTGCGCAACACCGTGGTCAAGGACCGGTTGTAGACCGGGCGAGCGGACGGCCGGGCACTGTCTCCACCACGCCGCCCCCACCCGCTACAGTGTCTCGCATGTCAGGAAACGCGTCTCCCAGCTACCGCGACCGCAACTCCACGGCCGACCGGGCACTCGACATCCTGAGCATGTTCGACGACGTCCATCTGGTCGTCTCCGGGACGGCCGTGGCCGAACGGCTCGGCGTGGCACGCTCCACCGCCTACCGCTACCTCCAGAGCCTCGTCGCCGGACGCTTCCTCGAAGAGGCCCCGGGTGGCGGTTTCCGGCTCGGCCTGCGAGTGCTGGAGATCGCCCGGCTGGCCCGCCGCAGCTACGGCCTCTCCGAAGTCGCCATGCCGTCGATGGAGGCCCTCGCCGACGACACGCACGAGACGGTCCTTCTCACCCGCCGCACCGGCGACCTCGTCGTGTGCGTGGACCGGGCGGAGAGCGCCCGCGCGGTCCGCATCTCCTACGAGCGCGGCAGTGCCCTGCCCCTCAACGCCGGCGCCTCCGCCCTCGTGCTGCTGGCGTGGAGCCCGGAAGGCGAGGTCCGCCGCCTGCTTCAGAACGCCGAACTGCGCCGGTTCACCCCGGCCACCCTCACCGACGTCGAAGCACTGATGGAACGCCTCGGCCGCATCCGCCGCCTCGGCTACTCCGTCACCCGCGGCGAGCTGGACCCCGACGTGGTCGGCATCGCCGCGCCGATCCGGGACGAGAACAAGAACGTGGTCGCGGCCGTCAGCGTGGCCGCCCTCGCCTCAAGGGTCTACCCGGAAGCCGAGACGGAGATCGCCCAGAAGGTCCTGGCCACGGCACGGGAGATCAGCGACCGGATGGCCGTCGTCGCAGGATGACCCCGTTCGTGCGGGAGCCGGTCGTCCAGGGCCACCAACTGATCGCGGTGCGGCCCGACAGGAGATCCTGATGGCATTCGACCTGTCTTCGCCGCCTTTGTCGATCCCTTGGGACGCGACGTTGGGGGTCCATGAGAACACCTCCTGGCCAGGTGGGAATCATGACCGAGTTCGTCGCGGCCGTCGCCTCGGCACGGGCGGCGGTCGGCCCCGGTTCGGCACCTTCGCCCGCGCGGCGACCTCACCCCGGACCGGCGCCGTACTTCCTCACGTGATGGTGGTCAGGCGCCGACCGGGACGCCGACGAGTCGATCGAGCGCGCGCCGGTCGATGCCCGAGACCGGGCGCAACTCTGGCCCGGGTGTTTGTCAGTTGGCGGGTATCGCGTGGGCGGCGAGGGTGGCGGCGGCCAGTAGTTCTTCGCGGGGGCGTCGGCGGCGGCGTTGACGGCCAGGCCCTCGGCGGTGGCCAGGGGGCGGTGAGGAGCTTGCGCAGCCGTTCACGGACGGACACCTGCAGTTGCTGCTGGTATTTCATCGGAACACGCCGACAATGTCCTTCAGGGCTCGGGCGATGTGCTGCTCGATGACGTCGCCGGCGTTCTGGGCGCTTGCCTTTGCGTCGATCAGCCAGTTCAAGGCGTAACAGCATGGGCAGGTCACTGAACCGTTCCGGGTCTGATGGAGGCTCGATTCCCTGAGAGGATCGAGTTATGGCACGTCCGTCCCCCTCTACCCGCCCGAGCTTCGTGAGCGTGCGGTGCGCATGGTTACGGAGATCCGCCCCAACTACCTTACCGAGTGGGCCGCGATGAAGGCGGTCGCCGCGAAGCTGGGCATTGGT
>JODI01000112.1 GCA_000720805.1 Streptomyces violaceoruber | reverse complement strand
GAGAGATCACCACGCGCCACCCTCGACAACTACCAGACCCAGGCCGCCTGGCACCGGCAGAACCCGAAACTGATGATCCGAACCTGGAACAGGCCCTAGTCCTCCTCGACGGTGACAGTCGTGCCAAGCTGCGGTCCCGCAGCTGTCTCTACGTCTACTTCGGCGGCGTCCGAGACCCCTGCTGGAGAACTGGGCGACGCCCCGTGGGCACCTGCGCGAAATCACCGTCGCCGACGTCACGGCCGCGCTGTCACCCCTGCGCGGATGGCAGCGGCGCAACGCCATCGCGGCACTGCGCTCACTGTTCCGCTTCGCCAAGAAGCGCGGCCTGATCTTCGCCAACCCCACCACCCGGCTCAGGGCGGAAGACATCCCCCGCAGCCTGCTGCCGATGACCGACGCCGAAGTGCTCGCCGTCCAACGGATCGCCGTCACCCCGGCACAACGGCTGATCGTCGCCCTGGTCGCCGTCCACGCCGCCCGCGCCACGGCCATCCGCCACCTCACCCTGGACGACCTCGACCTGCCCAACCGCCGGATCACCATCGCCGGACACGGCCAACGGCTCGGCGAACTGCCCCACCGGACCATGCTGGGGTCCTTAACCGGCGCCCGGGTCCTTGCCGAGATCGGCGACGACCGGGCCCGGTTTGCGACCGCCGGATCTTTGAAGGCCTATGCCGGCAGTGCACCGGTCACTCGGGCGAGCGGCAAGAGCTGCACAGTGATGAGCCGCCGGGTCAAGAATCAGCGGTTTGCCGCCGTCGGCTCCGTGTGGGCATTCGCCTCTCTGACCAGCTCACCGGGCATGTGCGCCATGGAAGTAGATCGGCGGCGCGGAAACTTGTATGACAAAGCCGCGAGGCTTTGGCACGATCGCTCAGTTGCCCTACCCTGCCCGGTTCTGGAGGAACGCCACGGCCATCAATGACGAGCTGGCTCCGGCCTGGTTGCCATGGTCTGCGGTCGATCCCGATCTCATTGCCTTCACCTGGAACGATGAGGAGGACTCTCAGGTCACCTCAGCGATCGCCTCGATGGTGCCTCCTGCCGATGCCGGGTGGGAAGCGAATCATCGCTTCACCACCGAGGTCACGGTGCTTCTGGCAGCCCGATACGGCCAGTGGGCCTGCGGATGGCATTGGGCGGTTGGCGAGGGCGGCGGCGGTGGCATCGTCACCAGCTGGTGCTGCGCCTCCCATTCGATAGGCGAACCCGCAGCGACGGCCGCCAAGGTGATTGCGTCGCTGTTGGAGTGGCGCGACTGGCTGGAGGAGCTGGCCGAGCGGTTCGCTCGGTTGGCACCGCCCGCTGGAGCGGCCGCCGAGGAGCGCAGCTGGCACCTGGAACGGGCGGCTACCCGGTTGGTGACAGTGGTGGTGGACCGCACGGGTGCCGAATGCGGCTGGTACGGGCTCTGCCACACGGTGCTGACGTGGTTCCTCTCTTCTACGGGCATGGGGCCGGAAAGCGCGAAGGACGCGGTCGAGACCGCAATCGGTGGACGGTTCGAGAGCTGGACGGAACCGTCGCGGACCCTGGTCGACACCGTGGGCGAGGACCTTGCCGTAGGCCTGACCGGAGAGCAGCCTTACCGTGACCGCTGACGCCTTGACCGACTGGTGCCATGTCAGGAACCAGATCGACTGGACTTCCGCGGCAGGTGAGACACCGGCCCCAGTCGAGGCGACCGTGGACGGCTTCGGCACCTGGTGCGATGCGGGGGGCCGTTCCTCGGATCCGGCTCGAGCCGACCGATTGCGAGCGGCGCTGGCTCAGTCGCGCGCAGACGCCTCCCACAAGCGCCCCCTCACCTGCGCGCTTCTGGCTGAGTGGCAGCGGTTTGTCCTCGGCATGCCAGAGGTTGCGTTCCGGCAAGGCGATGCCTTCGCCAAGGGCGGCCGGGAACGCTACGCACTCACGCCACACACCCAGCGGAATTTTGCGCGTTGCCTGCGCGACAGCGCCGACCGCCAAGTCCCCCTGGCCTCCCGCGCGGCCAGGGCCTACCTGGATGTGGCCTTCTTCCACCCCTTCACCGATGGCAATGCCCGCCTCGCCATGCTCACCCTCGCCTATGTCCTGGAGCTGGAGGGAGTCCGGCTGGATCAGACTGGCCCCTTGCAGACCACGCGCTACGCAGACGACGCTGCCGGCGCAGCTGACCTGGCTGTCCTGGTCTCCGTCCTCATCCGCTCAGCCCACCACCGAGGGCCGCTCCGGAGAGCGCAACCTCCCATCAAGTTCCCTTGATCAATCTGGCCGGGAGGTGAGCACGTACATCCGTACGCGGCTGAGCACGTCGGTGTGTACGCCGACACTTGACGAAACAAACGCGTGGGATGTCTGTGGATCGGGGCAAGAAGGGCTCGAAGATCCAGTTGATCGCCGAGCGGACCGGTTTACCCCTCTCGATCGGGGTCTCCGGCGCCAACCTGCACGACAGCCAGGCGCTCGAGCCGCTCGTGCGCGGCATCCCGCCCCTCCGCTCCCGCCGTGGCCCGCGCAGACGACGGCCCGCCAAGCTGCATGCGGACAAGGGCTACGACTACGACCACCTGCACCGATGGCTACGCAAGCGAGGCATCCGGCACCGCATCGCCCGCAAGGGCGTCGAGTTCTCCACCCGGCTCGGCCGGCACCGCTGGACGATCGAGCGCACGATGTCCTGGCTCGGCGGCTGCCGCCGTTTGCACCGCCGCTACGAACGCAAGGCCGAACACTTCCTGGCCTTCACCGCAATCGCCTGCAGCCTCATCTGCTACCGCAGACTCACCAAATGAGACGACCTCTATTGTAGTAACGCTGCGGTTGCGGCGCGGCTCCGGTCAGTCGGTGCGGGACGGGGAGTAACGGCAGGCGGGGTCACCGGCCAGGATCTGGTCGAGGCGCGCCCGGACCTCCAGCAGATCGGTGATCTGCCGGTCGATCCGGGCGCGTTCCGCGGAGAGCAGCGCGACCGGGTCCGGGCCGTCCTCGCCGGTGCCCATGTAGAGGCGCAGGATCTCGCGGACCGTCCCGCTGCGCAGCCCGGCGGCGTACAACTGCTGGATGAGCCTGACCCGATCGACGTCCGTGTCGCCGTACAGGCGCTGTCCGCCGGAGGTGCGGGTCGAGATGAGCAGATCCTTCTCTTCGTAATAGCGCAGGGCGCGGGTGCTGACCCCGGCTCGCGCCGCGAGTTCCCCGATCCGCACCTGGGCCTCCCGAGAGTCGTCCGTCACATGGACTTGAAGTTGACGTCGGCGTGAGGTTCTAGCGTAGCGGTGCTCGGCGTTCCGTTCAGGACGCCGGGCTTTCCGTACCCACATCCCTACGCACAAAGGCTTACCGACATGCAGATCGCCGACTCCGTCGCCCTCGTCACCGGTGCCGGGCGGGGCCTGGGCCGCCACTTCGCCACTCAGCTGCTGGAGAGGGGCGCGGCCAAGGTGTACGCCGCGGCGCGCCGTCCCGAGAGCGTCGACGTGCCGGGGGTGGAGGTGCTGCCGCTGGACATCACCGACCCGAAATCCGTCGCCGCCGCGGCCGCGGCGGCCGGCGATGTGACCCTGCTGGTCAACAACGCGGGCATCGCGACCTTCACGGATCTGGTCATCGGCGACATGGACAGGATCCGGCTGGAGATGGAGACCAACTATTTCGGCCTGCTGAACATGGTGCGTGCCTTCGCACCGGTCCTGCGGGCGGGCGGTGGCGGCGCGCTCGTGAACATGCTGTCGGTGGCGTCCTGGGTCGGCGGTGAGCACGCCGGCGCGTACAACACGGCCAAGGCCGCGGCCTGGAGCCTGACCAACTGCGTCCGGCTCGAACTCGCCGCCCAGAACACCCTGGTCAGCGGTGTCGTCCTGGGCCCGACGGACACCGACATGATGGCGGGCATGGAGCTGCCCAAGAACGATCCGGCCGCCGCCGTGCGGACCGTGCTCGACGAGGTGGAGGCCGGTCGCACGGAGATCCTCGTCGACGAGTTCGCCGCCATGGCCAAGACCGCGCTGTCCCTGGACCCGGCCGACGTCCGACCCCCTGCGGTCCAGGAGGCCTGACACCGGCCGGTGGTGCCGCGTCAGGCTGTCGCCCAGGTATACGGGCCCGTGTGCAGGGTGACGAACAGTCCTCGCGCACGGGTACCGTCCGGCAGGTTCCAGCAGCCGGCGACATGGCGGCCCGCAGCTCCCCGACCAGCTGGATCAGCCGGGTGCGGACCTGGTCCAGGACCCCTCCTGGGCCGACGGGTTCACAGCCCAGTACAGCCTGAGCACCTGCCGGGAAGAACGGAAGAACAGCTCGATGCGTACGGGTTCGCCGCCGGCCGGATCGATCGTGTAGCCCTGGTCCTCGAGGGAAGGGTCGTGGGTCTCACCCCTGCTGCAGGACCTCGAGGTAGGACGCGGGCCGGGGCAGCATGCCGGTGACCAGGGGCGGATCGAAGCGGTGAACCGCCTGGACGTGCACCATGGTCGCGGGGATTCCCACCAGGCAGGTATCGCCCGGCTTCAGTGTGGTCTCCGCCGGTTCCGTTCGGAAAATCTCCCACTCGCGGGCCGTGGGCGTTGGAAGCGCCCTCTGGCCGTTCCATCTGATGTTCACGGCCTGCGGGTCCACTTCCAGCCACGGCCACCGCACAGATACCTAGTAAGGGGTGACCCCGGTGACGGCGGTCTCAGTGAACGGGCACTCCAGCAACAGGACGTCACCGGGCCTGAGTCGTGGCTCATGAACGCATTGTGCATGCCGTCACTGACGGTGGTTGATCGCCTTGGCCAGGTGCTCGGCGTGGTCTTCGAGCAGTGACTTGCGGGCGCCGTAGTAGGGCTGGTGGTCAGCTTTGCCTCCCGCCCGGTCGGCGTCGACGGCACCGCCTATCATTGCCGGAGGGGGTGCCATGAGCGCTCAGGACTGGTACGACGACACCGCGGACGAGGACGCGGTCGAGCATTCCAAGCGGGTGACACAGGCCGGATGGACGGCGATCCTGGGCGTGTCAGGACTGCTGGGCGTGCCCGCGATCGCCGCCGCTGTCATTGCGTGGCCCCCGCCGCCGCCATGGATCTACGCCGCCATGACGGCCACACGCTAGGACCCCGCATTCGTCACCGATCCGGGTGGTGAAGCGTGGCGCGCCCTGGCAAGCACCCCTGACGCGTCGTCCAGAGCATCCCGTGAACCCGCGGAAGGATCGCCCACCACCCTGACACGGCGTCAGGGTCCGCTCAGGGTCGAGGCGGGGGAGTCACCGATGGCGGTTGCCCGGTCGTGGCCAGCAGGCTGTGGTCATGTTGAACACGACGCCCATTGGCCGCCGTCCGTCACTCCCCCGCCGCGCCGCGCTCGCCCTCGCCGGGGCCGCTGCCCTGACGGGGCTGCTGGGGGCGTACAGCCCGAGCTTCGCCGCCGCGGACCCGGGTTCCGCCACCCCGACGTCCGCCACCGACTTCAGCGACTGCCCTGCCCTTCCAGCCGGGGCCGATCCGGCTCTGTGGCGGTGCGAAGTCCACACTGCGGCACCCCGGTTGACGTTGGGGAAGGTCGAGGTGGCGCTCGCCCCGATCAGCATGACGCACGCCGAGGGGCCGATGCCCGACGCCTCCAAGGCGCAGGTCTGGGGCGCGATGCACAGCGTGCCCACCCCCGTTCCGGGCGGACTCACCGGCACCGCCGCAGGTGATCCCCCACGACAACTCCGCCTGGCGATCGAGCCGGAGTACGGGGGCCGATCCGACTTCTACACCGGGCAGTTCAGCCTGCGCTTGCGGCTGTCGAGCCCGCTGCTGCCGCACGGCTGCACCGTAGGGGCGAGCACGCCGGTCGACTTCCAGCTCAAGCGGTCGGGCCCCTCCAAGTGGGTCTCACAGGATCCGCCGATCATCGAGTTCTCGGCCTACGACGACACCTTCACCGCCCCAGCGGCCGAACACTGCGGGCCCCTGGCAGGGCCGCTCAACCGCCGACTGGGGCTGCCGGCGCCGAGCGGCAACCTGATGACGTACGACGCGTCCTACACGTTCCGGATGTACGACCAACTGCCCTCCGTGTAGGGCCAGGAGCTGACCACCCCGCGCTGAGGGAGCCACGGTCCCCTCCGCACGCTCGACGGGCCCTCACTCGGTGGTGTGAACTTGCCGGTCGCACCCGTAGCGGCTGATCAACTCGGCGCGTTTGGGGAGTCGTGTCCGCTCTGGAATCCCCGCACGTCTCGCTCCGGCTGCTCAACCACTACAGCACTTCCACGCTGATCGTCGTCATCGTCGGGGGGACAGTCCTCCTCGCTGTCGGCGGCAGTGTGCTGTTGCGCCGCAGGTACCCCTCAGTGGCCCGCGGCGAACACAACGAGATGGTCGGGGTGACGCTCGGCATGTTCGGCGATCTACGGGATCATCCTCGCCTTCGTCATCGTCACTCTCTGGACCCAACTGGAGGAAACCCAGACCATCGTCGCCTCCGAGGCCCACCGACGCGGCGCTCATCACCCGGGACGCCGCCGCGTTCCCGGCGCCGGTCCGTGCTCGGCTCGACGCCACGATGAACGGATACGTCCACGCGGTCGTCGAGGACCAGTGGCCCCGGAACCGCGCCGGAAACCCCGCTACGGAGACAGGGAGACCCACCTCCGGTCCGCCTTCGAGACACTCCAGCGATACGACCCGAAGAGCCAGAACGAGCAGGTCTTCTACGAGGAGGCCGTCAACCATCTCAACGACGTCGCCTCCCAACGCCGCGCCCGCATCACCATGGCGCGCCAGGAACTCCCCCCGCTCCTGCAGGTACTGGCCTTCGGCGGCGCACTCGTCCTCGTCCCGCTGACGTTCCTCTACGGCATGCGCAAGCTGAGGGTCCAGATCCTCTTCGTCGCCTCGGTCGCGGGACTCGTCGACTTCAGCCTGCTCCTGGTCTTCGTCCTGGACCGCCCTTTCGCAGGCGAACTCAGCGTGACCCCGGCTCCGTTCAGAGAGGGAGCTCTAGAGCCTGTCTGACAAATGATCACCGACCGAGGACGTGGTGCTCGGTCCAATTACCTTGCCGTCATGACACCGACCAGCAATGCTGGGCCGGTGCCAGGACAGGGGAAGAGGAAGCGGCGGCACGGGGCCGGGAGACAGCGGCTTGCTGCTCGCACTGCGCCAGACGTGGGGCGGTGGGAGTTGATCTTTGAAACTCGAGACCATGTGGAGTTGCGTGCGCATCTGCGCCGTCTTCGGGAGGCACGAATCGACGGGGCGATGATCCGGATCGACACGCTGTGCGGCCGTCTGGTGCAGCCAACCACCTATCGGCTGAGCCGGTTCGTGCCAGACCCTGCGTGAGAGTCCAATCACGGGCACTCTGATCATTGATCTCGTGGCAGGTCGAGGTGAGTTGACGGACGCTGCGTGGGAGCGGATAGAGCCGCTGTTGCCGCAGGTGGACGGGCGTGGCCGTCCGTGGCGCGATCACCGTCAGGTGGTCAACGGTGTGTGCCGTGGCGGCTGCGGACCGGGGCTCCATGGCGTGATCTGCCCGAGCGGTACGGGCCGTGGCACACCATCTACGAGCGGTTCGCCCGCTGGGAGGCGGACGGGACCTGGGCGAAGCTGCTGGAGCACGTCCAGGTCCGCGATGACGCGGTGGGCCGGGTGGAATGCGTCTCGGTCGACTCCACCATCAACCGCGCCCACCAGCACGTGCGGACGTTCGCGATATTCCCCAGGGGTAAGTTCACGTAATTCCCCAGGCCCCGGCCTCGCGCGGGGATTACGTTGGCCCGCATGAACTTGCTGGGGTGGAGCTATCGGTATGTGGGACCGCCTGATCTGCGCACCCTTGTCCGGCCGGAGGCTGAGGGCCGAAGCATCCACTCGGCGGCGGACTTCGACGACTGGGCTTCGACTCTGGCAGCGGTGGAGCTGGCCGAGCCTTTCACGTTCGTCATCGACCCGGCGGGTGTGCTGCGGCTGGCGCCGCGCCGGAGCGAGCACGTGGTGTGTGCTGGCGGTGGCCCCGTTCTGGGTGCCGGGGAGATGAGCTTCCGCGAGGAGTCCGGACAGTGGGTGGTCGGTGAGGTGAGTAACCAGTCGACCGGATACTGCCCGGACGTCAGCTCGTGGCCGGCCGTCGCGAAGGCTCTGGACGCAGCCGGGATCGATCATCCTTCCGGCTTCACCCACGAGGCGGTGTTCCGGCGCTGTCTCGCCTGCGATCAGGTGAACATCGTTCGGGAGAAGGACTTCGTCTGCGTCTTCTGCGACGAGGAACTGCCTCGGGAATGGAACGTGGACGGGGCCGGGCGTTAGCGGACCGGGGGCTTGGCGGGCTTGTCCTGCGGCCGCCGCCACGATCGGTGCCAGCGGGAAGCGCCGGCCACGGCGGCCGCGCGGATCCGGCAGACCGGCAAGAAACCGGGCCAGACAGACAGCGTCGGGCAGTGGCTGCGGTGATGTAGTACGGGCCAGTTGCTCCAGCCCATCAGGCATGGGAGAAGATGGGGATGCAGGCAAATCTTCGGTTGTGGTCATGCAGATTTGACACCTACATGATCACCGAGGCTGTGCCTGCATCTGCATCCTGGTCCACCCGCACCGGATACCGGTGGACATCACCGCCCGGCCCAGCTCAAACTGCGAACACGCCAAGCATCTGGACGCTCCCTGCGGCGACCGGAGTCCGACTGCCCGGTGCATGCATAGGCAGAACTACAGTTTCCCACCATTCGAATACCCCAGGGCCACGGAGAACGAGGTGCTTGCCATTCTTGAGCCCTGAACAGCGGAAGACCTGCCGTCGCCAGGCAACCGGTTTTCGGTCAGCCAGCCTTCAACAGCAGGTCGGTGAGTGCGTCCGGCACGGTGACCATGCAGTCATGGCCGCTCCGCAGCTCCCACACCTGCGACGCAGCACCGTTGGGCTGTACCGCCGGAACTGGGCGGCGCGTGACATCCCCCGGTGCGCTGCCGACACAGTGGATGTGCGTCCGGGAAATCGCGTCCACGGCAGGGTTGTCCAACCGGACCGGCTGCAGGAAGCAGCGCACCGACTCGTCCGACAGCATGGTGCGCAGCCACGCCGTGTCCGTAGGGTCGGTCACCCCGAACAGACCCATGGGCGCAGGCATTTCCGGCACGGGCGGGATGCGCCAGGGGGCGTCGGAGGCGGCGGCTGCGTCGATCAGTCGCTCGGTCTTCTCCGGTATGACGTCCAGCGCGCTCTCACCGTCAGTCGGGACCATGGCGTCGACGTAGACCAGATGCGCGATCCGGTCCGGGACCTTGCCGGCCACGCCGGATATGACCATCCCGGCGTAACTGTGCCCGACCAGGACCACGTTGGTGAGATCCCACTCGCTGAGGAGAGCGACGATATCGGCGACGTGGGTGTCCAGGTCGACGTCTGGAGTGAGCAGGTGTTCCTTCTCGCCGTGGCCGGTCAGCGATGGGGCGAATACCTGATGCCCGGCCAGGGTCAGCAAGGGAACCACCCGGTCCCAGACACGTCCGCTGTGCCAAGCACCATGGACAAGAACATAGGTTTTCGTGTGCGACGTACTCATGTCGAAAGACGCTACTGAGCCGATAGGTACCTCCTGGTAACCTTCGGCCATGCAGGACTCAGCCGGAAGCGTCTTCCTCGCCGACTGCCCGGCCCGGCTCGCCATTGACATCATCACCAACAAATGGGCCGTCGTCGTCCTGTTCGCCCTCAGTCGCAGGCCCCGCCGGCACGGTGAACTCGTCGACCTCGTTGGTGGCATCTCCCGCAAGGTACTCACCCAGACACTGCGCAGACTTCAGAGCTACGGCCTGGTCGAACGCCGTGCCTATGCCGAGGCACCCCCACGTGTTGAATACAGCCTCACCGACCTCGGCCAGACCCTCACCGAACCCATTGCCGCCCTGACCGACTGGGCGAAGATCCACGGCGCCGCCGTCGCCAACTTCCAGGAAGCGGCGCAGCAGGACGGCACCTCCGACACCTGACCCGTGACCGCCACCGAAATGGTGATCAAGGAGGGCATTCTTTGAGCGGGTCTGTGAGCCGAGCAGACGGTCTGGCTCGTAGCCTGCCGCTACGGCGCCCGCGACCCACACCGGCCAGCCCTCGGAATCACCTGACCAACCGGACGAATCGACTACACGCAAAGCCCCTGGGCTACGACGAGGCCCTGACCGACCTCAACCGCGCCATCGAACTCGACCCCGACGACGCCTGGGGCCACTTCGAGAGTGCCGTTACCTTACGGCTACTGGGCAGACCACAGGAGCACGAACATTGGCGTCGGGCCGTAGAGATGCTTACGTCTGAAGCGTCGGCAGAAGGCCCTGCTGCTACAGAACGCAATGGGAAACCTTGCAGTGGTGTACTGCGCGCTGCGTGAGTGGGATAAGGCGGTAGAAACACTGGAACGCCTCCTTGCCCGTGCTCCAGCCCCCTCACGCATCCGGGACGCGCTGGAAGATCTGGCCGAACTCCAGAAGACGCTGCCCGCGGACCCGGCTCTGGGACAGTTGCTGCGCCAACGACTGGAGAGCGCTGCAGCAGGCGGGCCTATGTAGCCCAGATCTCCTCCAAGCCCGGCTCGCATCGCCGGCCGCGTAGGACGAGAGCAAGGTGATGGGGCTTCGGCGAGCAGCGCGCTGCAGTGCGCAGCGGGTGTGCGCCACCACCGTGTGGTGCGCACCGCCACCCGATCTGGTGCGCATCGAACGCGCCGGTAACCACCCCTCGGTGCGCACCTGGTGCGTATCGCGCGATGGTCGGCGCGCGTCTGGTGCGCACCGGATGCGGTTACCGGTGCGCACGGGGACTCTGGCCGGGGTCGGGCTGGTGCGGTTGGTGGGCACGCTGGTCGTCCTCGCGCGCCGGGTGCGATGCGCCGGTGTCTTCGAGGTCGGCGTAGCGGTCCATGGTGGCGCGGGCTCGGTCGGCCGCCGCAGTGAAGGCGTCTTGGAGGTGGCGCAGTCCCTCGGCGGTGAGGTCGAGGGCCTCCACGTCCGTGCGGGACTCCTTCAGGGCTCGCAGAGCCGTCATGTCGAGCGCCGACCGGGGCTCGGGGCGGCGTCGGAGTCGGCGTCCGGGAATGGGATGAGGAGCTGCTCAGGCATCGCGGCCTGCTGGTGCACCACGACGTCGTCGTACAGGGCGCGGCCGGTGCGGCGCGTGGCGCGCAGCCGGGCGCTGAGGACGGTGGAGGCGATGACCGCGCGCTGGTAGAGCAGTGGGACGCGTGGGATGTCCCACTCCCCCGGTTCCAGGGGCAGGCGGGGCGTGTCCGGGTCGCCGGGGCCGACCGCGGGCCGGTGGCTCGGATCGGGTTCGCCGTCCGGTGAAGGTCCGCCGCTATGAAAGCAACGACGCTTCCTGGCGCCACCGGTGAGCCGGCACTGGCGCCACCGGTGAGCCGGCACTGGAGATGCCCGTGCCGCGCCAACACGTTCCGTGATCCTTCCCTCGGTCGGCCTGCTGTTCGTGCACGGCCGTAGGCGCGCGGCCTGGGCGCTGGGGAGGACTGGATGTCCGCGGCGGCTGCGGCGGGACACGACAGCTGGGCGATCTCCCCGCGCGGTCACGGCGGCAGCGGTGGCACGACTGCCCGCACCGTCTTGAGGGACCACGAAACAACGCAGCCCGCGAGCGGGTCGGCGGGCCACCAGCCGAGGGCGGCGTTGAGCGTCAGGCCGAGCAGCACGGCGGCGGCCAGCAGCCCGTCGACCAAGGTCACGCGGCCCTCAGCTTTGAGCACCGGGTTGTCCAGGGCCGCGCCAGTGCGGGCCTTACCTGCGGCGAGCGCGAACATCACCACGGCGGTGATCGCGGTCCATGCGATGCCCAACGAAGAGTGGTGCGCGTGATGGCCGGTGACCAGCACCGCGGTGGACTGCACCAGCAGGTAGAGCGCCAGCGCCGCGAACGCGAATCCGATCAGCCGCATCGCCTTGTGCTGCCGGGCTTCACCCGTGCCGGACAGCTCCCAGATCACCACCGTCGACGCGCCGATCTCGATCAGTGAGTCCAGGCCGAATCCGGCCAGCGCCACCGACCGGGCCGAGATCGCGGCGACGGCCAGCACGCCGATACCGACGATGTTCCGGCCGAGCGTCGTGTACTCCAAGGCGAAGCCTCGACGGAGCAGGGGCCTCGCGGGCGATGCCATCCACAGCGGTCACCGTACGAGTCTCGCAGCCCGGTCTCGCAGCCTGGAGACCAGGCAACGGCACCGCGAACGCCACGCTGAACCGTGCGACCGCAATCCTCGCGGCGTGGGACAACCACGGAGACCGAAGCCCCGTCAGCCTGCGCGATCAACCTCAGCTGGAGGAGATCACCCGGTTCCGCCGGCAGGTCCGCGACCAGCCCACAGATGCTACGGCCAACGGTTATAGTCGTCGCAGGGAACGTTCCCGGATGGCAATGACCGACGCGTGGTGGGGAGCTGGAACGGATGGCGAGGGCCCGCGGCAAGGCTCCTACGATCTTGGACATCGCCGCGGAGGCGGGGGTCTCGAAATCTGCCGTGTCACGTGCTCTTTCGGGACAGGGCGAGGTGAGCGCGGAGGCCCGGGAGCGGGTCGAGCGCGCCGCGCGCAAGCTCGGCTACGTGGCCAATGCCATGGCGAGGGGCCTCGTCAGCTCACAGACGAAGACGATCGGTGTCCTGCTGCGGGACATGACCCGGCCGTACTATGCGTGGCTTCAGGTGGCGATGCAGAGTGAGGCCGAGCAGCGCGGCTATCAGGTCGTGACCGTCACGAGCGCCGGCGACCTGGGGGTCGCCGATGCCTTGCGCGCGCTGAAGAACCTCATCTCCTTGCAGGTGGACGGTCTCGTCGTGTCGTCGGCTCGCCTGCCCTCGGAGGAGATCGTCCCGTTCATCGAACGGGTACCGATCGTGGTGGCGGGCCGCCGCGAGACGAGCCGGGGCATCACCAGTGTGTTCTGCGATGACGCCGACGGCGGCAGAGTGCTGGCGGAACACCTGCTGCGGCTCGGACACGAGCGCATCGCGGTCGTCCTGACCGACCAGGCGTATTCCCTGAGCCAGTACGCCCGGGGCAAGTCCATGATCGAACGGATCCAAGCCGCTGGGAAGACGGCCGTCGTCTGGGAGGTCGCCACGGACAAAGAAGCGTCCGAGATGATCATGGACCAGATCGACGGCGCCGAGGTCACGGCCGTCATGTGTCCCACGGACACGTCGGCGGTCGACGCCCTTGAGGTCCTGCGGCAGCGGGGGCAGTCGGCACCCGAGGATTACGCGGTGACCGGCTACGACGGTTTCGGTCCGCTGAGCAGCCCGTACCTGGGGCTCACCACGTTCCGCCAGCCGGTGGAAGAGATCGGCAGGACCTCGATCGATCTTCTGCTGGACAGGCTCGAGGGCAAGACCGAGCAGGACCGCCTGGTCGAGCTCAGGGGAAGTCTCGTCGAAGGCCGGACAGCAGACAGGTTTCCCCGACTGCCCTGATCCGCGCGCGGCCGGCGGGCCTGATCAGTCGTCGCCTTCGGCCGGCCACCACCGGCTGGATGTCACCTTCGGGTCCAGGCCGATCCGCTGGACGGCCACCTCCAGGCCCGCCGTATCACCGGCGTGCTGCGCGGACACACCCGCCAGGACCTTCGTCTGCGAACTCTTCCCGGGCCGGATGTCGAGCGACCGCAGGGTGTACTCCGGCCGGTCGACCGCCTGCAGAACCAGCGCCCTGACGCGCGGCTCGCTCTTGTCACTGGTGACGACCTCGAGCATGAAGTCGGTCGAGACGTCCTCGTCATCCGCTTTTTCCAGCAACGCCCCAACGAGTCGCTGGCGTCCGTTGACGAATCGGCCCAGCGGCCGCAGAAGCGTGTTGGTCGCAATGATCGCCGCGCAGCCGATGAGCGCCATGACCTCCATCCCGGCTCCGGCAAGCGAGCCGACCGCGGCCGCACACCACAGGGTCGCGGCGGTGGTCAGCCCTCTGATGTTGAACCCGTCCCGCAGGATCACGCCCGCCCCGAGGAAACCGATCCCGGACACCACCTGGGCCGCCACGCGTGTGGGATCCGCCCCGGGGTTCTCGCCGAGTCCCACGGCCCCCACGACGACGAACAGTGAAGCGCCGACGGAGACCAGGGCGTTGGTGCGGATGCCGGCGGTGCGCAGGCGCCACTGCCGCTCCAGACCTATCGCCGCGCCCAGCGCCATGGCCACGAGGATTCTGAACGCGAGCCCGAGGACGACACCGGGATCGGTCACGGGACCCTCCTTCACTGGTCGGTCGTAGGTGCTCGGCACATCAACGAGCCGGGAACGTTCCCGGCTGGAGAGTACGCGGATCGCGCCCCTTCCAGCAAGGAAAACTGGCCGCCGATGCGGACTTTTGGCGCAACCTGGCGTTTGCCAGATCGTTGCTTGTTCGCGTCGGCGGGCCTCTGACACTTTCACGCCATTGCCAGCCCGGGAACGTTCCCGTAACGTGGCGGACATGCCATACGCCGGGCAAAGGAGTACATATGCGTTCACGTGCATTGTCGCCGCCGACGGTCAGGTGGCGTAGAAACGGCGTCGGCCCGTGGCTGGTACTGCCGACTGCCGCGCTGTTGGCGGTCTTCGTCTTCAGGCCGCTCGTGCGGACCGTGCAGCTCAGTACCTATGCCAGCGACCTCATCGGCAATCCGACCCGGTTCGTCGGCCTGGGCAACTACACCTCGCTGCTGTCGGATCCCGATTTCCTGCACACGGTCGTCATCTCGGTCGTCATTGCCCTGCTGGGCATGTTCCTGGCGACCTTCGGTGCCCTGTGCGCCGTGCTTCTCCTGCGCCGCCGGCTTGCGGGCGGAGGGTTCTTCAATGTGGTCTTCTCGCTGCCGTTCGCCTACTCCGCGGCCTCGGCTTCGGCGGTGTTCGCGGGGCTCTTCGCACCGTCGGTGGGGGTCCTCAACATCATCCTCGGCGGTCTGG
Source organism: Streptomyces violaceoruber (assembly GCA_000720805.1). Classification (GTDB taxonomy): domain Bacteria; phylum Actinomycetota; class Actinomycetes; order Streptomycetales; family Streptomycetaceae; genus Streptomyces; species Streptomyces cellulosae_A. The sequence continues at coordinate 24,996 of JODI01000112.1, read as the reverse complement.
GAGTTACGGGTCCGCACTGGCTGGCCAGCCCGGCTGCCGCGGTGTGGGCCATCGCGGTCGCGACCGCCTGGTACGAGTTCGGGTTCGCCTTTCTGGTGCTGACCGCGGCGGTGCGCGACGTGGCACCGGAGATCATCGAGGCCGCGCAGCTGGACGGTGCGGGCGGCTTCCGCCTCGCGGCTCGCATCCTCGTGCCCATCATGCGTCCGAGCATCCTGTTCCTGGTGGTGACGCAGACGATCACAGGACTTCAGTCGTTCGCCCAGATCCAGGTGCTGACCAGGGGCGGACCCGCGGGAGCCACGACCACCCTGGTGTACCGCATGTACCAGTTGGCCTTTGGAAACGGAACTCCGGACTTCGGCCGGGCATCGGTCATCGCGATCATTCTCATTCTCATCGTCACTGTGATCACCGCGCTCCAGTTCCGGCTGCTCGGACGGGAGAAAACAGCATGATCTCGGCAGATGTCCGGCCGGCCCCGGTCCATCCTGGCCATCCTGAGGAGGCGGATACGGCGCCCGTCTCCCGACGCCGTGTGCGCATTCCGGGAGCCTGGACCATGGTCCGGTTCGCCTGCGTGCTGGGTTTCGCGGCGGTCGTCTTCCTGCCCGTCTACGTCTCGTTCGTCGGGGCTTTCACGCCCAACGGGGAGTTCGCGCGCAGCGGGATCGTTCCCCACCCGGCCGATGTGACGCTCGGCAACTTCCACGAGGCGATGACGGCCATCCCGCTGGTGCGGGAGTACCTGGTGAGTGTCGGCGTCGTCGCGCTGCAGACGCTCGGGCAGCTGCTGACCGGTGCGCTGGCGGCGTACGCCCTGGTCTTCCCGCGCTGGTGGGGTCGCAGGATCGCCTTCGTACTCGTCCTCGTCACGCTGGCGATCCCCGGTGAGAGCATCGTCATCCCCAACTACGAACTCGTCAGCGAGATCGGGCCGCGCAACACCATCCTCGGAGTCGTGATCCCGTATCTGGCCGCGGGATACCCGGTGTTCCTGCTCCGGCAGGCATTCGCAGCCGTCCCCACCGAGATCTGGGAAGCGGCACGCATCGACGGTGCCGGCGACCTCCGGGCCCTGTTCACGATCATCATGCCGACCTGCCGGCCCCAGGTCACCAACGCGGTCATCTGGAGTGCCCTGGCCGCGTGGAACGGCTTCTTCTGGCCTCTGCTGATCACCGACACGGCCTCCGCCCGGACCATCCAGGTCGGGATCTCCCAGCTCTCCGCCTCCGAAGCGGCCAGCCCGTCAGTGATCTTCGCGGGTGCCGTCCTCGTGGTCGTCCCCACGATCCTCCTCGTCATCTTCGCGCAGCGCTTCCTCATCAACGGCCTGACCCGCGGTGTCCTCCGCTGAAGCGGCCTCATCCCTCCCGCATCGACTCAAGGGAATCCTCATGCAGAACAGAATCGTGGCCACGGCCATCGCGGTAGCCGTCATGGCAGGCTCAGCCGCCTGCAGCAGCTCGACCTCGGCCGGAGCGAACAGCGGGTCGTCCGTGCCCGCACCGTCCGCCCTGAAGAACGCCAAGGGCGTCACCGAGATCACGATCTGGCACGGTCTCGGTGCCGCCAACGGCGTCGCCTTCAACAAGCTGATCAGCGAGTTCAACGCCGCCCACAAGGGCAAGATCCACGTCAGGGCCACCTACCAGGGCATCTACGCCGACCTCCTGGCCAAGTACACGGCGGGGCTGCGCAACGGCTCCACCCCGACCATCATGCTCGCCGGTGACATCGCCACCGGGTTCATGACCGACGTCAAGAAGAGCCTCCCGGCCGCGGACATGGCCAAGGCGAACCCCGGGGATCTGAAGCTCGACGACCTGTCCCCGGCGGGCCGCAACTACTACACGGTCAACGGCGAACTGCAGGCCGTCCCGATGAACATGTCCACCCCCATGCTGTGGGTGAACCGGGACCTGCTGGCGAAGGCCGGCATATCCAGGACCACGGACCTGAGCTCCCTGGACGCCGTGGCGGCCGCGGCCAGGACCGTGGCGAAGAAGACCGGTCAGAAGGGCTTCACCATGCCCGACGACGACTGGTACATCGAACAGCTCACAGCGACCGCGGGCCAGGACTTCTGCACCCCGGACAACGGCCGCAAGGGCACCGCCGCCTCCGGTATCACCATCAACACCGGTGCGGCGAAGGCGGCCATCACGAAGGTGGCCGACCTCTACCACACGGGTGCGGCCGTGGACGGGGCGCCCGACGGCTCAGCTGCCATCTCCGGCTTCCAGGCGGGCAAGGTCGCCTTCATGCTGCAAGGCTCGGGCGTCCTCGGCGCGCTGAAGAGCGGCACCCGCTTCGACTACGAGGCCCTGCCGTTCCCCACCACCGGTCCCGAGGCCGGCTCCGGCACCCTCATCGGCGGGTCCGCCCTCTGGCTCAGCAACACCGCCACGGCCGCGCAGCAGGTGGCCGGGTGGAAGCTGGAAACCTTCCTCGCCTCGCCCGCCGCCCAGGAGGAGTTCAGCCACGCCACCGGCTACCTGCCGGTCAACACCAAGACCGACGCCTCGCCCACCCAGCAGGCGTACCTCAAGGCGAACCCGAACTTCCAGGCGTTCACCACCCAGCTCAAGAACACCCCGATCGTGTCGGCGACAGCCGGCTGTGTCACCGGTGCGATGACCGCCATCCGCACCGGCAACATCAACCAGCTCCAGGCCGCCTTCGCCGGCCAGAAGCCGGTCGCCGCGGCACTCGACCAGGCAGCCGCCGACGCGAAGAAAGCGATCAAGACGTACCAGGACCAGCTCGGCCAGTAGTGGACCACCGATCACGCGAGCAACACGAAGAGAAAGAACAAAGGCTTTGACGGACATTCGTTATGGGATCTTCCTTCGACCCGACCCGGCGACCTGCTGGACCGTCACCCAGGTGACTCACGCCCTGAACAAGCAGTTCGGCCTGGTATCGGCAGGAGCCTTCCCGCCGCACGCCACGCTCATCGGAAACCTGTACACGCGTGCGACCGAGGCCGAGCTCATCGCCGCCCTCGACCCTGTCTTCGACAACGTCCGCCCCTTCCCTGTCTACAACAGCGGGATCGACCCCAAGGAGACCGGCGCCTGCGACTACAACATCAACCTCGACGAGTCCGGGAACCAGCCGAACGAACCCCTCGGCCGGGTCGCCGACGCCGTAGCCCAGGCGGTGGCGCCCCTGTCGGTCCCCGTCGACGACTACCTGGTGACACCGGTCGCCGCATACGAATTCGCCGCACATCTCGGCCTGGCCAGTCACGACCTGGTCGTGGACAACCACCTCAGCGCGGAAGTCGCGGACTTCCTGACCGGCCTGCCCCTCCAGCCACCCGCCTCCTTCATCGCCCGCTGGTACTCACTCCTCGAATTCCGCGCCGACTGGAACAGCCACTGGTGGCAGCACATGACGTGGCGTCATATCCACTCCTGGGAGGCAGCATGAGTTCAACGCACCGGCACGGCGCAAACCCTGGAGAGGACCGGACGAGTAGCAGCACACGCACGCCACACATCGTCATCTTCGACCTCGGCGAGGTCCTCGCCACCCCGCCCAGCCTCTACGTCTCTCTCGCGGCCCCGCTCGACCGTCACCCCGAAGTCGTGGGCGCCGCCTACTGGGCCTACCGCGACGCGTACGACCGTGGCGGCACCGCACAGGCCTTCTGGAGCGACGTACTCGCCGAACTCGGCATCCCTCCGACAGGGCGCGTCATCGTCGAGCTGACCCACATCGACACCGAGGCCTGGACAACGATCCGCCCGGACGCCATGTCCCTCCTCAGCTCTCTGTCCAGGAAGGGCGTTCGCGTCGGCATCCTGTCCAACGCCACACGCGAGATGGCCCAAGCCGCCCGCCGAACGCCATGGGCCCCGTACATCACCGACTGGTTCTTCTCCTCGGAACTGCGCTTGGCCAAACCCGACCGAGCCATCTACCACCACGTAACGAACGCGCTGGGGCTCCCACCGGAGCACATCCTCTTCTTCGACGACCGCCCGGTGAATGTGGATGCCGCGCTCGACGCAGGTTGGAACGCACACGTATGGATCTCGGGAGCGGATACCAGGACACGGATGGCTGATCTGGATCTTCTGCCCGCTGGATGACGCACGGCACACCCCAATGGGCCCCGGCCACCGGTCAGGGCCGTCAGGCAGGCGGCCAGCTTCGCAGGGCCATGTCGGCCACCTGCTGGAGGTCGTCGCGGGAGGCGCCGCCGGCGGCCTGGACGGCGATGCCGTTCGCCACGGTCATGAGGTAGCGGGCGAGTAGGCCGGAATCGGTGTCGGGGGGCAGGTCGCCTTCGTCGACGGCTTGCTGGAACCGGTCGCGGAGGAGGGAGGTGTGCTCGTCGCGCCAGGCGGCAAGGGTGTCGCGGGCATGGCGTCCCGAGGCACCGGCGGCGAGGGATCCCTGGACGCCGAGGCACCCGCTGGGACGACCGGGGTGGGTCGTGGCCCGGACGGAGCCGTTGAGGAACGCGATGGCCACCTGCCGGGCCGTCGGTTCCTGCATGGCCCGGGCGCCGTAGGAGGCGGGGCCTTCGGTGTAGCGCTCCAGGGCCTTGCGGAACAGGTCCTCCTTGTTGCCGAAAGCCGCGTACATGCTGGTGCGTGTGATGCCCATGGCGTTGGTGAGATCGGTGAGGCTGGCGCCTTCGTAGCCCTGTTGCCAGAAGACCCGCATGGCGTGGTCGAGCGCCTCGTCGGCGTCGAAACTCCTCGGCCGGCCGATCGGTGCCTTCTGCCCTGTCTCCATGCCGTCGATCATAGCTCTTCCGTACCGGTCGGTGCGTAAGGTGTTATGGTCTCGTTCAGTATCGATCGGTACTGAAATTTGGGGAGGCCATTCGCATGGGACAGCTCGAAGGCAAGACCGCCGTCGTCACCGGCGGCGGCACCGGGATCGGCCTGGCGACCGCCGTTCGGCTGGCAGCCGAGGGCGCGCACGTGTTCATCACCGGCCGGCGCCAGGACGTGCTGGACGCGGCCGTCGAGACCATCGGCCCGGCAGGGGCCACCGCGGTGGTGGGTGATGTCTCCCGCCTGGCCGACCTGGACCGGCTCTACACCGCGGTCCGCGCCCGGGGCCGGGGCCTGGACGTGGTGTTCGCCAATGCCGGCACCGCGTCGTTCGCGACGCTGCAGCAGGTCACCGAGGAGCACTTCGAGCAGACTTTCGGCGTCAACGTCCGGGGCACGTTGTTCACGGTGCAGAAGGCGCTGCCGCTGCTCAACGACGGCGCGTCGGTGATCCTGAACTCCTCGGTGCGCGCCGATGACGGTGTCGCGGCCTTCGGCGCCTATGCGGCCTCCAAGGCGGCGATCCGGTCCTTCGCCCGGACCTGGGCCAACGAGCTCAAGGATCGCGGTATCCGGGTCAACGCGATCTCCCCGGGAACCATCGACACTCCCGGACTCGATGCCGTGGCCGCGGGAGGCACACCTCTCACCAAGTCACAGTTCGCCGCAGGGGTCCCGCTGGGCCGGATCGGGCGCCCGGAGGAGGTCGCCAACGTGGTGGCTTTCCTCGCCTCCGAGCAGAGCAGCTTCATCCTCGGGGCCAACCTGTACGTCGACGCCGGCGAGAACCAGATCTGACGTCCCGCGTCGTCTCGCTCGCGTCGTCCTCTCGCGTCACGATGTTCGAATTAAGTTCGATACATTGTCTGCAAGGTGGGCGAACCGGCCCGGCGGTTGGAGGTGAGCGGTATGCCGCGAAGCGTGTGCGTCCCGTTCATCCCGTTCATCTCGTTCGTCCGCATCGGCGAGCCCGGCATCGAAGCTCTGCCCCTGGCGTGGCGGCGGGACGGCCTGAGGTGTCCGGTGAACCCGGGGGGCACACGATGACCGCACGTCAGCGGCATATCGCCCACCTCCACCTGCACGCCAACAACCGCATGCTTGCTTCCATGGCGGCCGACGCGTCCGCCCCGGGCGACACCACCTGGGTTCCCGACGGGCAGGCCGCCGACTGGCTGTACCCCCGCCCGGTCACCGCACTGCCGGGGATCGGCCGCGCCACAGCGGACACACTCGGCAGACACGGACTGCACGCCATCGGCCAGGTCACCGACATACCCCCGGCAACCCTCCAACGCCTGCTCGGCGCCGGCCCTGCCCGGCTGCTGGCCGAGCGAGCCCGCGGCCACGATCCCCGCCCGGTCACCCCCTCGGAACCGGCGGCGCACCTGGTCGCCGACCTCGTGTTCGAACGGGACTGTCTTGACCCGGCGCGGCATCACCGAGCCGTTCTGGGGCTCGCCGAACAGATCGGCAGGCGCCTGCGCGGCGAAAGCCGGATCGCGAGCCGGCTCACCCTCACCGTGCGGTACGCCGACCGCAGCTCGACCACGCGTACCCGCGGCCGGAACCCACCGACCACTCACCGGCACTCGCCGGCGCCGCCCTGGGGTTGTTGACCGCCCGCGGGCTGCAGCGAGCACGAGTCCGCGCCTTCGCGATCCGCGCCGACAGTCTGCTGCCGCCCGGCAGTGCCTACCGCCAGCTCTCCCTGGATCCTGGTGACGCCCGCGCCCGCGCAGCCGAAGCCGCCGCGGACCGCGCCCGCCGGCGCCGTCGAGGAGGCTGTTCTCGACGCCACGCAGACGATCGCCGACAAGACTCGCGAGGTGCTCGCGGATTTCAAGGACGGCTCCTGGGCCGACGAGGGCCTGACCGGTACCCGCCGTGCGGTCGACGCGCTCCTGGACTGCTGGAACGAGCACCTGGTGCTCATGCGGACTCTGACAGCCGTCGCCGCCGAGGGGGACCCTCGTTTCATCCGGGGCTACCACCGCGTCACCAAGCCCGCTGTTCTTGCGCTCGCCGCCGCGATCAAGCGCAGCCATGGTCCGTCGACCGACAAGAAGACCGCGAAGGCTCTGGCGCACGATCTCGTGACGATGCTCGCCGCCGCAGCCGGGCAGGAGGGTGGGACGCGCGTGAGCGGACTCACCAAGGCGGCCCGGCGCAGCAGCCTGGCGCTGATCGTCCATTCCACGCTCACCGGTATCGGCGAGCTGTAGCCCGGCGCGATCAGCCCGCTGCCTGATCACCATTACGCGGGAGGGAAAATGGACCAGTTGACATGTAAGTGCGGAGCACGTACCTGCGACCAGCACCTGGCGAGCGGCAAGCCCGTGCACACATACAAGCCGGACAAGGCGTCTAGCCAGGTCCGCGCCGCCCGAGCGATCACCTCGTACCGCTCGTGACGCCACGCCGTGACTCTTCGCGTGACCCAGTCGCGATGTCAGTGCCGCCCGGCACGCTGGAATCGCTTGACCGGCCGCCCGCACCCCGGGGTGGCCGCGGTGACGCTCCGTCACGGACGGCGGCATTGTCAGCGAGTGTGATGACCTCGTACGGATCATGTCTCCGCACCTGGATGCGGTGCGGGTGGAACGGGTGTGGTCGGCGGGCGGCGTGGTCCGCATCTCTGCTCGCACCCGGGAGTTGATGGTGGCGTGTCCGGACTGCGGTCACGAGTCGGAACGGGTGCACAGTCGGTATCTCCGCACGTTGGCCGACGTCGCTGTCGGTGGCCGGCCGGTGCTGATCGGACTGTCGGTGCGGCGGTTGTTCTACGACAGCCCGAACTGCACTCGGCGGACATTCGCCGAGCAGGTCAAAGGGCTAACGGTGCGCTACCAGCGCCGCAGCCCCCTGCTGCAGCACCTGGTGGAGATGGCCGGTGTGTTGCTCGCCGGCCGCGGCGGCGCCCGGCTCCTGCACATCCTGGAGGTGCCGCTGTCACGGACGAGCGTGCTGTTCCACTTGATGCGCATGCGGCTGCCGTCGGCCGCGGCACCGCGAGTGCTGGGCGTGGACGACTTTCGCCCTGTACTCGGACGTCTACGGCACGCTGCTCGTGGATGCCGACACGCGGCCGCCGATCGACTTATGGGCTGGGCGCGATGCCGAACAACTGGCCGCCTGGCTGCGCATGCATCCTGACGTGCAGGTGGTGTGCCGGGACGGCTCGCTCACCTACCGGCAGGGCATCACCGCCGGAGCCCGGGACTCGGTGCAGGTCAGCGATCGCTTCCACCTCTGGCAAGGGCTTTCGAAACGGGTCTCGGACATCGCCGCCGCCCACCGCGGCTGTCTGTCCGCCGCAGTGCCTGACGCCGAACCGGCCTCACCACCGTCCGCAGAACGGCCCGAGGCGGCCGATACTCCCGCTCGGCGCCACGCCAAGCGGCTGTTCGAAGCGGTGCATGCGGTCTCCGACTCCGGCCGCTGGCTCAGCGCCATCGCCCGCGAGCTGGGTGGCTTTGTTCATGAGAACGGACAGCAGATGTTCACCACTTTGGGAGGCACCAGAGCACACCGGGGATTCGAACGCTGCTTGAGTTCAGCCCGAGAAGCGGCTGCCACAACGTCCGCGTTCACGAGTTTGCGGTGCTGGCTGAGGCAGAGTCGCGCAGGCGGCCTGGATGTGCTCAATGGTCGCCCATGTACGGGCGCACGGGGCGTGGCAGTGGCTGACGCCAGTCGCCCAGCGTCGTGAGGAGAAATCGGCGGGCGAGAGGACGGACGTCGTCCCACGCCAGATCTGTGGCCAGGGCGTTGGCCCATAGGCCAACACGGCAGGCGGCATCGATCTTGCCCAGGCGACGGCCGATGGCCCGAAGATCGCGCAAATCCTTGGGCTCGAAGGCTCCGCGCTCCGCGAGTCCTTCGGAAACGCGGCAGAGGAGCTCCACCTCTTCAACGACGTCCTTCGTCTCCAGCTCGCGCTCACCCAGCCAGGCAAGCTGATCCTTGGTGTCGGCTGCGAGGAGGGCCATAAATCGCAGCGTCAAGGTGCGAAGGTGCGCGTCGCCCAGATCGTTCATACATGCAGGATCGCACCTTGCTTCCGCAACCGTGTTCGATACAACGGAAGGGCGTCAATGGCCGGCGCGGCGCCCACGGAGGTTGTAGCGCGAGTGCTGCTACCGCAATCGAACAGTGCCACCAGCGACGCCTCCCGAAGTGGTGAACATCTGCTGTTACGTTCTCGTGAACAGAGCCAGCTGGGGCTGAACCGACGCACCGTGGCCAAGTACGCACGAGCAACCTCCTGGCAGGAGTGCGTACGACGCACTCCGCCCCGCCGGTCAACGAGCCTCGATCCGTATCTGGAGTACCTTCGGCAGCGCTGGGAGGAAGGCGAGCACACCGCGACGGTGCTGCACCAGGAGATCGTCGCCAAGGGCTACTGCGGCCACTATCAGCGGGTCAAAATGGCCATCGCACCGCTACGTCGCGGGCTGCCGATCGACACACCGCGCGAGCGGCCACCCTCGCCCGGCCAGGCCGCACGGTGGATCACCACCACACCGTCCCGGCGCGGCCTGCACGCGACCGAGGCACTCCGCCGACTGTTCGAGCACTGCGCGGAGTTGGACTGAACCCACGACCTGGTACGGCAGTTCGCGGCCATGCTCGACGCGCGCGATGCCGCCCCGCTGCCCGGCTGGCTCGACCAACTCGCGGCCTCCCGACTTGCCGCACTGGCCAGCCTGGCCAAGGCCATGCGCGAAGACCAGCCCGCAGTCGTGCAGGGCATCACCACCCCGTACAACTCCGGCGTCAACGAAGGCCGTATCACCGACCTGAAGCTACAGAAACGGATCACGGCCGGAGCGCGGGAGTCCCGCTGCTCCGCCACCGCGTCATCCTCAGGGCCCTGCTCCGACGCCGTCACCCGTGACGGAGCGTCACCGGCGCACGGTGGCACACCCGTGCCCGCCGACGGGGCCTTCTTCATGGTGGCGCCGTCTCGGCGGAGTACCGGTCAGATGGGGTACGCCGAATGAGGCCGGAACGTGCCGTGCGCGCCTGCGGCAGAGGCCACCATAGGGACGTAGCGCCCCGCCTGTTGGGGCTCTTTGAAAATCCCCACCTCTTGCTCGGGGATTCCCAGAGATGCTCGCATTCGCTCCCCAGCCTCCCGGGCGGGGGACGTGGCTGCGTGTGTCAACGAGTCGGCAGGCCTTGCTCTTGCTCAGAGTGCATGGCGGGCACGGGTATCGGCGGATCTCCCAGAGCCTGGAACGAGGCCAGGCCGGCCTCGATGAGCTTGGCTGCACGACGGACGTCGGCGGTCACGGCCTTATGCACCTGCTCAGGTGTGCCAACGCTCTCCAGGTGTTTTCCCAGGCTCCGGAACTGGATGGGCCACAGCCCGAGCAGAGCCCTTGCCGCGATCTGCGGCTCTGGATCATCCGGGCTCATCCCGGTGCGCTGGGCCAGCGCCTCGGCTGCGACGCCGATAAGCCGGTCGGTCATGTCGTGGTGGTAGGCCCGCAGTGAGGGCGTGGACCAGGTCAGTTCGCGGAAGCGCCTGATCACGGCGGCGGCTTGGGCCGGGTCGTCCTGTGCGGCGATCCAGGACGTCATGCCGTGCAACTCGTCGGACAGGGCCCGCAGCACCGCGTCGACCGGGCAGCGGCCTGGGATAGCCAGGCCGGTGCGCAGGGCGGTCATCGTGGTCTCATCGAGGTCCAGGATGAGTGATTCCTTGGTGGGGAAGTAGTTGAAAACCGTCTTCTCCGAGACTCCGCATGCCTGGGCGATCTCCGCTACGCGAACGCCGTCGAAGCCGTGCTCCAGGAACATCTCGGTCGCGGTGTCCGACAGGCGTTGCCTCATCAGACGCTTCTTCCGCTCCCGCAATCCCTCGGCCGCGGGCTCCTCGACCTGTCTGCGCCATCCCGTCCAGTCCACCGTGCTCACGCGTGACAGCTTAGTCCAGCGACGAGATTGTTACTGCTACAGTATATTTTCAGCTACTGTAATTTTTTTCAGTGAGATGTCCGCACTGCCTTGGGAGCCCCATGAGCGCCATCCACATCGTCCACGACTACCCGCACTCCCCCGCGAAGGTCTGGCGCGCCGTCACAGACCCGGCGCTCATCCCCCTGTGGACGGCGACCGGCGCCGGGGCACGACCGGAAGGATTTGCCACCACCGTCGGCACCGAGTTCCAGTTCATCGCGAAGCCGAAGCCGGGCTGGAGCGGCATCGTCGACTGCGTCGTGCTGGAGGTGGACGAGCCGCGACTGCTGCGCTACTCGTGGACCGACCACGGAGGCGGCGAAACCACCGAGGTCACCTACCGGATCGAGCCTCATGCCGCAGGAACGCGCTTCACCTACGACCACACGGGTTTCGGAGGAACCGGCGGGTTCTTCATGGCCCAGATCCTGGGCCACGTCCGGCGCAAGATGCTGCGCATCGGCTTGCCCGCGGTACTCAACGACCTCGATGAGGCCGGCAGGCTCCACCCCGACAGCAGTCCCAAACACAAGATCTGACAACAAGTGCCGACCACAGGGCGCACAACAGGCGGGGTACCTCCTCCCTCATGCGCCAATGACCCGCGAGGAATGACCGCCCCCTGCTCGCCGTCCAAGTCGACTCCCTGGTTCTGCATGTGACCAAGTGGGGACCAAGAGCAGGGCCGGGGATTTTCAAGGCTCTGTCCGCAGTTCCGTGAACAGCTGGTCGTGGGTGCTGCAAGACTGCTGGCGGCCGTCACATCGTGGCCGCCGCATGCTGGTTGACTGTCCCTGTGACTGAACTGATGTGCGTACCGGATGCCGAGGACGGCTGGGAGCCCGCGACAGAACCCCCGGGCGGACCCAATCCGGCCCGGCAAGTCTCGATGTTCCAAAGCGTCGGATGGCCCATGTACTCGTTCGCCTATCTCTCGGTGGACTTGGACGCGGTGGCTCGTCGGCTGAGGCTGACTCTTGAGACCTCGTGGGACGGACACGGCAGGGTCCGGGCGGCGTTCTTCGTGCTGGAAGGCACGGATTTCGTCGCCACTCATCACGAAGGGGACGCTCCGGGAACGCACATCTGGACCCGGAAGGGCGGTCCGGTCGACTCGGCCGCGCGCGCGGGCAGGCTCCTCGCCGCGCTTGGCGTGGGGCCGGAGGTGGTCTCGTACTCCACGTGGGGGGTCGGCAGCGATCTGTCGGACATTCCCCCTGCCTGGAGTCGTGCGGGGCGTGCCATGCGCAAGCCAGTGCAGTCCCGCCAGGATCTCTGGGAAGACTTCAAGACGCATCCGGGCATATTCGTTGGCCGCGTCACCTTCGGGTCGGTGACCGGGTTCCTCAACGGCTACAACGTCGCCGCAGCAGGCGACTTGCTGAACGGGTTTCAGGAGTGGCTCGCCGCCAAACTGGGTTTCGGGACGAACCTGGTCTGGACGGGCTTGGTCCTGAATCTTGCCTTTCCCGAGGGCCGCCCCGCGGAGCCGTGGTCACCCGAGGACGACCAACACGCTGTGGATCAACTGCTCATATTGCTCGACGAGTACTTCGTGTCTCTCGCCGGCGGTCCAAAGGCTGACGGCGAGCCGCAGCCGACCCCGCAATCGTCCTGAACTGGAGCTCCACGGAATCCGACCAGGGTTTTTCAGCGGCCCTGTCTGCAGTTCCGGGAAGTTGATGGATGGATGAGGATCCGGGTTCGAAGGAGTTCGAATGAGGCTCGGCCGTACATAGCCCGCTTGAGTGTCTTCACCCGGTTCACATGCCCCTCGACGATCCCGGAGCTCCAGGGCAGGGTCAGGCCGGCGGTCACTGCGTCGAGGTCCTGGCGGAGGGAGCCGGCGAAGCCCTTCATGGGTTTCGGGGCGTCCTGTCCGGCCAGCCGGATCCATTCCAGCAGCAGGTATCCCCGCCGGTGACGGACCAGATCGGCGAAGGCTCGGGCGAGGTCGCAGGCGCGGGTGATGTCCGGGCAGGCGAGCCGGACTTGGAGGAGTCGCTCGTCCTGCCTCTGGGAGAGAGCCTCGCGGGGCCGCATGATCCACGAGGTGATCTTGCGGGGGCTGGGGATGTCGGCCCGGACCGGTTCAGCGGTGCCCGTGCGGAGGGCGGCGAGGTGTTTGCGGACGACCTGGCGGCTGCCGCGATAGCCGCGATCCTGGATCTCCAGGAAGAGCCGGGTGCCGCTGGCCTGGCCTTGGGCTTCGGTGAAGCGGGCGTTGAGGTATGCCTTGAACGGCTCCAGGACGCCGTTGGGGCGGCGCTCGCGGGCGGAGACTAGTAGCTCGTCGAGAGAGGCGTCGCGGAAGCGGCGCAGGTCTTGCGGTCGAGGTTGAGACGGCGGGCGATGGCGCTGATCGTCCAGCGTTTCTCCAACAGGCGGTGGATGTCTTCATAGCGGTGGCGGGTGCGTTCGATGATCTGAGTGCGGGGCAGCTCCGCGGGCGGCAACAGCATCGGGGCGGCTCCGGTACCTCGGTCATCGTCTCCTCCTCGGCCCGTTTGCGCAGGCAGTCACGGTGCTGATGACAGGTCTTCTCCACCGCGGCGGACAGGTTCTGCAACAGGTGCCATCGGTCGGCCACTTCGAGGGCGTGAGGAGCGGCTTCCTTGACTGCCTTGGTGTAAGCGGTGGCCCGGTCCCGGCAGATGATCTCGGTGCCGGGATGCGCGGTGAGCCAGGCCGCGAACGTCTCCGAGGTGCGGTCGGGCAGCACGCGACCCGGCCGACCTCGACGTCGACCAGCACGGTGCCGTAGGTGCAGCCCTTGCGGAAGGCGAACTCGTCCACCCCCAGCACCCGCGGCGCGCGGTCCGGCACCGTCGGCGCCGTCAGCAGCCTGAGCAGCCGGGTCCGGCCCGCGGCCAGCCGCAGGCGGCGGCACAACCGCGCGGCCGGACGTCCGCCGAGCTCGATCGCGATCGACCGCAGCCAGCTGGTCAGCCCGGTGCTGGAGCGGCGGTGCCGCTCGGACAGGCCCGGCACCTGCTCGACGAATGTCTTGGCGGCATGGGAGGAGGGCCTGGCGGTCGAGTTGCCGACCGCGCGGTCCGTGGGTTCACATCAGTGCACCGGCCGTCCTGACGGCGCAGTTCTTGGCGGTCTCCCAGACGTCGGTGACCACCTTCTCCAGAAGCTTCGTCGGGTCCTCCTCCAGGACGTTGACCACGTCGTTCCAGGAGCGGATGCCGAAGGTCAGTTCCGCGCTGGTGGAGACGAGCGTGGTGTCGAGGGCGCGCAGCGAGAAGGCGCCGCTGAGCCGGACCATCGCCCCCGTGGTGACGTCGACCTCGATCTCGCCTCCTACGTGCACCCCGACCAGCAGGCCGACGCCCAGCGGAATCCCCGCGATCTGGGCGTCACGGGGCAGGGTGATGTCGAAGCCGAGGTCGACCCGGGCACTGGCCTTCAACCCCTGCTCGTTGAGGCAGCAGCGGACCGCCACTCGTTCGGCGACGATGTCCACGGTGAGATCGAAGGCGAAGCCGCCCTGCGCCAGCAGCGCCTCGACGGCGAGGACCCGGTGGCCGAGAAGGGTGAGGCTGCCGGAGAGGTAGAAGATCTTCTCAGGCAATCGAAGTTGCCTGAGGTCTCCGGTGTCGAGCAGGTACTGCGGGCCTTGGGTGCCGTCGCTGCTGGCGAACGTGAAGACGCCGCCCAGCTCGATGGGCTGCCGTACCTGGCTGCAGACGTAGAGCCTCGTGGGCTCGATGCGTACCTGGAACTCCCAGGCGTTGGAGCCGAGAGAGATGTCGCCCCTGGCGTAGAAGCCCGGCTCCCAGTGCTGCCCGGTCGCCCGGTTGGTCCAGCCGTCCGGATCGGAGACGGCGCACAGGAGGAGTTCTCGGACGACCACCGTGTCCAGCAGGTCCAGGGCGGACGGCGGATCGGGTGCGACGATCTTGACCAGGTCGAGGATCGTCACCCCGCGCTTCCGGGACGTCCCGGCCAGCGAGAAGTAGAAGGAGCTGATCGACGGCGGGTCGCCGATCCTGCCGTGCACCGACAGTTCGAGGGACGCCGGTCCGATGTCGACGGAGCCGCCGCCGCCCAGGGTGAACCCGTTGAGGGCGCTGTAGGCCATCTCCAGGTAGAAGTACGCGATGTTGAAGCCGTCGATACCGAAGGCCTTCCGCCATGTGGGCCGCTGCTCCGCCGGCGGCACCGCGGGCACGGCCGGGAGCGTCCCGCCGGTGTGAGGGAGGGCGGCTTCGGCACGCGTGGGGCCCGGTTCGGCCGTCTGAGGCAGCAGGATGTGCCCGGGACGGTCGAGCATGACCGCGGACAGATGCCCGGGCGCGAGCTGCCCGGCCCCGCCCGGGCCGCCGGTCTCGTCGTCCGTGAGGACCAGGCCGAGGCTCAGGAGCCAGCCGGTGTCGGTCTTCTCCACCGCTCCCTCGGCGACGAACCGCAGGGTGGTCCCGGATGGTGACCCGAGGCCGGAGACGTCGAGGAAGAACGTGGTGGAGAGCGCGATCTTCAGCTTCTTGGGCACGATGGTCAGACTGAGGGCGCCGAACCCCTCACCGGGGTCCTCTTTGCCGATGGCTGCGGTGAACTCCGAGTCGACGATCGGGCGGGCGAGCCGTGCGCTGAGCCGGATGCCCTCGGTGTCAGGGAAGATCTCCCCCAGAAAGGCGAGTGAATCACCCCAGCCGACCTCGGTGAAGAAGGTCAGGCCGCGGTCCAGCTTCTTCGGCAGGGTGTCGGGCAGCTTCGCGCCGGCTTCCAGGGTGACGCCGTCCGCAGTGCAGACGGCCAGGCCCGATTTGCGGAAGGTGAGGTCGCCGAGGATGCCGAGGACGTCTCCCCAGCCCTCGACGTCCTTGGGCGACCACGACCAGTCCTGCTGCCAGAGGGCGGCGGCGAAGAAGGTGCCGTCGGCGGATCGGCCGGCCTTGCCCGTGAGCGTCACGGGGTGCTGGGTGCCGGTTCCGAAGGCGACGGTCGTGGACAGGCCGAGTTCGTAGTGCACGTCCACAGCTGGTTGCCCGGCCACGGCCTTGCTCGCGCTCAGTGTGGCTTTCGAGCCCTTGAGGGAGACGGCCGGAGTCCCGTCGGGCAGTTCGAGCGGGCAGGACAGGCGGTCGAGCAACTCGGTGAGTTCGATGTCGGGGAGCTTCCCCTCCAAAGCGAACGGCCCCGGGTGGGTCCAGGCCGCCGTGAAGTCGACGGTCTTGTCGCTGCCCTTGCGGCCGAGTTTCGCGGTGGCCGACACCTTGCCCGTGACCTCGTGAGTGGAGTCCGGGCGGTCCGTCGGTTCCTTCGCGGCCCCCTCCCTTCCCTCCCGCTCCTCCTTCTTTTTCTTCTTCCGATCGAGCTTGAACTCGGCGCCGGTGAGCGTCACTTCGGCCGCGCCCAGCGGGAGGCACCACGCCGTGGCGACCTTGGCCGTGAGGGAGTACTCGCCCTCCTTGGGGGTGGCGGATGCGCTGAACTCGCTCAGCGTCAGGTCGGGGAGGCCGGCCGGCGCAGTGAGCTGGAAGCCCTTGAGGACGTCGGTGAGCTTGGCGGTGGTGTCCTTGTCCTGGGCGAGCCGGAAGGTGCCGGGCGGGATGAGGGCGCTGGCGGTCATCCGGAGTGCCGGGGTGACGGTGAAGGTGCCGTATCCGGTCACGGTGGCACCACGGTCGCGTGTCAGCGGGCGGGTGACGGTGAGTTTGGCGCCCACTTCGGTCACCTTGACGGACTCCGCCACCGTCCAGGCGACCGTGGGTCTGGCGGCGGCCTTGACGGTGACCTCGGTGACCGCCTCCTTCAATCCTTCGTCGAGCTTCTCCGGATCGATGACGAGGCCGAGTCCGGTGAGCAGCACAGTGTCACCCAGCTCGAAGCCCTGGCCTGTCAGTTGCCGCATCGCGCTCCCGCTGCCGTCCCAGGACGCCAGGACAGCTGCCGGCAGGTGCTCACCGGGCAGCACCTCCGCAGTGAAGGCCACCTTGTCGTTCCCGGTGGGCAGCGGCGCGCTGACCGTCGCCGACATGCCCCGGTCGAGCGTGAAGTCGGCGCGCAGGCACACCGGATGGGTCACCGTGCTGGTGCCGTCGTCGGCGGTGGTGGTGCGTGAGCCGGCCCACAGGAAGAAGGATGCCCCCAGCACCCCGGCACCCCGCGCCGGCGAGGTCAGCGTGATGTCGGCCCTGCGCTTCTTCTGGGGACCAGCCGTGCGGGTGACGGGACCCGAGAGTGCGAGAGCGCCCTGAGCGAGGGTGAGCAGCTCGCCGAGCCATTCGGGGGCGTCCGGCTTCGTCACCCCGGCGCCGTGGAAGGTCAGCCCCGGAAGCAGAGGCGGTCGCCCGTCAGCCGCCGGCCGGACGGTGGAGCTGAGGAGGAACTCCGGTTCCATGGTGAAGGCGAGCCGGGCCAAGTCGCTGTCCTTGGTCTCCGGGAAGGAGGTGGGGAATTTCCACGTGGTGGGGAGCGTGAAGGGGAGGTAGAGCGAGGGCCGCTGGTCGGCGGGGTCGAGGCCGATCTCGATACCGGTGACAGGCCGGCCGGTCACTCCGAGCAGGTCGGTGGTTCCGTTCAGGACGACGGTCCCGTCGGGCCGGGTGCTGCGTGTCACCCCGGTGACGGTGAGGGTGCCGCCAAGCCATTCGGTCACCAGCGGCGCGGCGGCGGCGCCGAAGTCGTCGCTGGTGAGTTTCACGCTGTCGGCTGTGGTGCGCCGGGTGACGAGGGCGTCCAGTTCCTGTACGTGCATGGGGGGATCCCGGAGGGTATGCCGCGGAGCGCGGCGGGCGGAAGGCGGTGGTGGGGGCGGCGGGGGTAGGCCGCGCATCTGCCCGGGGCAGGGCTATTGCGTGAGGTTGGCGGCGATGATGCCGCGCGTGGCGGCGGTCAGTCCGGCGGCGATCTCGTCCTTCCGGGCGGCCGCCCGCGCGCGGATCTCCTGCAGGATCTTCGTCTTGACATCAACGGAGTTGAACAGCGTGCGGATCACCTCCCGGAAGACTTCGCCGGTGGCCACGTCCACGGTCAGCTCCTCGGTGGAGAGTTCCAGGTCGAGCGAGCGTACGGAGATCTGCAGGGCGTCGGCGTCGGGACCGTCGAAGACCAGTCCCATCAGCAGCGAGGGCCGCATGACGGTTGCCGTGATGTCTCCTTGGATGACGTTGTCCTCGTCGTCCGGCTGGAAGACCGCCTCGAAGCGGCCGGTGAGGACCAGCGGGGGCTCGGGCACCCGGTGCGGCGAGCCGTCCGTGCCGCGTGTGCCCGGGATGTCGGGCCGGCCGGCGATGCGGCCGAACCTCAGCCCCACGTCGATACCGCCGTCCGTCAGTCGCGCGTCCTCCGGCGGGATCAGCACGTTGGGGATGCCCTCGACGGTGATGTCGTGCAGGCGGACGCTGCTCAGCTCGATGTCGTCGACGGACTGCTCGCCGATATCAAGGCTCGCGATCCGGAGGGGGGCGAGCCCGGGGTCCTGCACGGAGTGGACGACAGCCGGGGGGTAGTAGTCGGACGAAGGCGAGTTCACCGCGTACCGCAAGCGGTCGAACAGGTACTGCTCCACCGGCCCCGGCCCCGCTCCGGACTCCCCGGTGGGCAGGGCGCCGTCCGGTACGGGAACCAGCACCCCGTCCAGCACCGCGGCGAGCTGCTGGGTGACGGCGGTGGAGAACTCCTCACGTTGTCCGGGGGCCGACAGGGCGGCCTCCATGGCGGCCCGGAACGCGGCACCGGCGTCCGGATGATTGATCGCGTCCAGGGCGGCCCCTTTCCAGCCCTCGAGCAGCTCCCGGTCGGTCCACTCGTCCTCGATGGTGAGGTCCTCCTCGGCCAGCGAGAACATGGGCCTGCTGCCGGCCGCGACACCGATGGAGTCCACCCGGGCCGCCAGTGTCCGGCGGGAGCCGCTGCCCGAGACGTGGAGGCCGACCCCGACGTCGAACGCGAGGTCCTTGACGGTGAGCGCGACACGCCCCTTGCCCTCCACCACCTGCGTGGGCCAGCTGACACCCTCAAGGCCCCGCACCACCGTCGTTGTCGGGGGCAGTGGGCCGGTGGAATCGTCGCCGGAGTCGTCCGCGGCGACGACTTCCTGGCTCAGCCGGTAGCGGCCGGTGATCCTGATCCGGCTCTTGCC
Source organism: Streptomyces violaceoruber (assembly GCA_000720805.1). Classification (GTDB taxonomy): domain Bacteria; phylum Actinomycetota; class Actinomycetes; order Streptomycetales; family Streptomycetaceae; genus Streptomyces; species Streptomyces cellulosae_A. Next base: position 6,132 of record JODI01000112.1, on the reverse strand, counting down.
CGCCCACTTCCCCGCGGTGTAGGAGCCCAGGGTGATGCGGACCGTACCCCGATATCCGTCGGCGGTCTTGGTGAGCCCGGTGAGTTCTCCCACGGAGGCGTTGGGGAGGTGGTGGATGTCGAGGGAGGAGAAGGACAGCGAAGGCCACGGGCGGGCCTCGCTCCGGCCGGAGATGAAGGCGTCCAGGTTCTCGGGGAGGTCCCGCAGCTCCTGCGGTACCTCGCGCCCCTGCTCCTCCAGTTCGTTCCTGCGCTCCACAGCCGCATCGAAGGCGTACCCGACGACCGTCCACCAGGAGTCGGCGATGGTGTCGCCCACCGCCGCGCCGTGTTCGCTCCCGAGCGTGTCGAGTCGCCACATCGGCGCCCGGAGCGGGTTCAGGGTGCCCCCGTCCGGGGCCTTCACCTGTCCGAGTACGGTCGGCAGCCAGTAGCGGCTGTCGGGGTTGTTCAGCCGCTTCCTCATGGTGGTGTAGACGAAAGTGACCAGGGTGGTTCCCATGATGGCTCCTTGTGACGGGCTCGGGACGCCGGGCACTACCGGAGACAGCCGGCCGGGACGAGCGGTGGGGAGTGGGCGGGGTCGCGGCGCCCTGCTCAGGGGGCCCGGTCCACCACGTGCAGGGTCAGGTCGTGCAAGGCCCGGCGGTACCGGTTGTCGGGGAAGGGGCGCAGGAACTCCAGGGCGTCGAGCGCCTGGGCGCGGGCGTCCGCGTAGGCACGGGCGAAGCCTCCGGTGACGCGGACCTGTGCGAGGGCCCGGGCCAGCGCCGGCGGGTCGGTGGGTTCACCGCGCATGATCCGGCTGACCCGGTGGGTGGGCCCCAGCTCCGCCATGGCGTAGATCAGCGGCAGGGAGGCCCGGCCGCACAGCAGGTCCACCCCGCACGGTTTGCCGGACGCGTTCTCGGCCCGGGCGAGGTCGAACAGGTCGTCCATGACCTGGAAGGCGCGTCCGAGTCCGCGTCCGTAGAAGCCGGCCCGGCGGGCGTCGCTGCTGTGCCCGTCGGCCAGGACGACCCCGGACTCGGCGGCCAGCCCGAACAGGACGGCCGTCTTGCGGTCGACGGTCTGCCAGTAGCGTTCCACCAGGGCGGCAGGCTCCAGGGTGAGGTCGGTGCGCAGCTCGTCCAGCTCGCCGCGGCAGGTGTCGAACGCGCTGTCCAGCACGAGCTTGATCAGAGCCATGTCACTGTCGCGGTCGATGGCGTCCACGAAACCGCGGATCGCCTGGACGAACTGGAGGTCGCCGACGATCACCGCCGTGCCCGGTCCGCGCGCGGCGTTCACCGACGGCATCCCCCTGCGCAGCATCGAGCCGTCCACCACGTCGTCGTGGATGAGGGTGGCGACGTGCAGCATCTCCAGGGAGACGGCGCCCTGGAGCACCTTGGCCGGCAGCGGCGTCGGCCCGTGCACCATACGGGCGGCAAGCAGCAAGATCGCCGGGCGGAGCCGCTTGCCCCGCCGGTAGACGGTGTACTCGGCCTCGCTGAGGTACTCCCGCTGCGGTTCCAGCGCCTCTTCGAGTACCGCCTCGTAGCGGACCAGGTCCTCCGCCAGCAACTCCGCCCACACGGTCCGGACCACGTCCTCGGGGGCCGCACGGCTGTCGAGGATGAGCACGGGTCAGGCCTCTTCGGCGGGCAGCGCGTATCCGGGCATGCGGGTGAGGGCGCTGTAGCGCAGGGCCTCCGCCATGGAGTCGCGCAGCAGTCCGAGGACGAAGGTCATGCCCGCGAGGCGTTCCTTCGCCACTTCCCCGGCGTTGCCCTCCCACTGTTCGTCCCGCACATCGAGGTCGAACTCCGGCATGGCGACCTCGACATCCTCCGGCTCCGTGGGGAAGCTGCCCGGCCCGTCGGGCAGGCTCAAGGTGATCCGGACGCCCCCGAGCCGGGCCGAGAGCAGTCCCAGGTGCAGCGTGTTGTCGGCCTGCTCCGCCTCGGCCGCCTCCTGGTGGTAGTAGGCCCGGTGGAAGCTCTCGACGATCGCCTGCTCCTCCGGGGTCAGCATCACCCGATCGGCGGACTCCGGCTCGGCAGCCGCGTGCGGTGACCCGTCCACCGTGAACTCCTCCGGAGACGCGCGCGGCTCGTAGACCGCCAAGACCTCCTCGGTCTGCGGGGGCAGCGTTCCGGAGTGCTCGCTGAGCTTTTGGTAGATCTGCTGCTGTGTCAGGGGAGTCTCGCTCACCTGGCCGTAGCTGGTGCCGTTGCCGGTCGCGGCCACCTCGGCGCCGAAGGACCTGGTGGCCAGAGCCGCGGCCGTGTAGCGCTGGGACTCCTGGAGCTTCGACTTCTTTTCGAGGCTCAAGGCCTTCAGCCTGAGGGCCGTGGTCAGGGCGGTTTGCTGCTTCCAGGCATGGGCGTTGTACGAGATGCCGGGGTTGGCGGGGTCGGTCCACTCGTTGACCGGCTGCTGTTCGCCGGGGGGCGTCTCGGGGTCGGTGACGGAGTAGGTGTGCTCGCCCATGCGGCGGGTGATGCCGCCACGCTGCCAGGTCTTCCTCAGGGTGCTGCTGATGCTGTCGGAGCCGGCGAAGACCTCGCAGTACGTGTCGTTGTGTTTCCCGTACTCGACCAGCAGTTTCCTGCCGTTCTCCGTCGTCAGGAGCTTGTCGCGATGCGCGCGGGCCCTCCCGTGCCACCGTTCCTGGACCTGTGCGTCGGGGGGCGTGTGGGGGGCGGGGGCGACAGCGAAAGTCGGCTGCTGCTGCTCGGGGGTCAGCGGCTGGAAGGGGTTGCCGCCGGCGTCGATGTCGCTGATCTCGTCCGGCCGTGCGTCGAGCGCGTACCGGCCGGTCAGGGACAGGGCCGGGATGCGGTACGTGACCTTGGTGATCCCGCCCAGGACCTCGGTGCCCTCCGGTTCCGGTGCTTCCAGGGGGCGCAGGGCGAGGTCGCCGAAGCGGATACTCAGGGCGCCGGTGTCGTAAGGGACGGTGTCGATGTCGGACGTGTCCACGCCGCGGGCCAGGGGGTAGCCGGGCGTGTCGGGGAGGCGGACGGGTTCGGCGGCGTCGGGCTCGCCGTCGGTCTGCGGGTCGTTCATTACGGCAGGGGCTCCCGGGAGGTGGGCGAGACGGGGAAGGTCAGGAGACGGAGGCGGTGCCGCTGATCATGAGTATCCCGTTGTGGGAGCCCAGCTCGGGCTGGTCGAGCCGCACCTTCACCTCGGTGTCACCGGCGGGGAAGGACGTTTCCAGGGGCCGGTCGAGCGGCACGTCGAAAGTCCGGCCTTCGAAGAAGTCCCTGATGGCCGACGCGGCGGGTTCAGCCAGATCCGCGATCTGTTCCTCCACGAGTTTCGCGTTGTCGTTCGACGGGCTCAGGCGGACAGCGGAGAGGGTCAGCTTCGTCACCTCGACCGTCAACTTCTTGTCGGACACGTTGACAGCCCGGACGGTGACCGTCGGGGGGTCGGGCTCGGTGCTCGCCGAGAAGCTCATGAATGCCATGGGCGGTCCTGTCTGTTCGGGGGGCTTGTTTCAGGCCAGCCTGGGCGTGGCCGTGAAGCTGAGCATGCCGCCGCGGCTGCTCAGGGACGGGCTGTCCAGGACGAGAGTGAGACTGCGGCCCTTCACGTGCAGCGGCGGTGGCGCAGGGAGGGGCAGCAGGTCGAAGGACTGGCCCTGGAGGAGCCGGTGGCCTACCGGGGGCAGCAGGACCGCGAGGGTCTGGGCCACGGGCCAGGCGACCCCGGAGAGGATCAGTTCACCGACGTTGCCGACCGGGCGGAGGGCGGCGACGAAGGGCGGTACGCCTTCCAGCGTCGCCCGGATCGCGGTGCCGGACAGGCTCAGCCGTACGCGCACCCGCAGCGGTGCGGGAGCGACGGAGGCGTCGTAGGAGATGCCGATGTCGGCCATGGGACTCCATGAGGGGGCGGGTACGGAAGGTCGGGTGTGCCGTCACCAGGGGAAGAGATCGCGGATGCGCTGCGCGGCGCGGTTCAGGGCCTCCCCGATGTCCGGGAAGAGGTCCACACCGGCCTCGGCGTGGACCGACAGGGAGATGTCGACGTCCAAGTCCAGCGGATGGCCGGTGACCCTGGCCGCGGCGGCGTCCACCCGCACCCGGCCTTGGTACGTGGCCCGTCCGATCCCGAAGCCTGAGCTTCCGCCGGTGGACTCGGAACGGCCGACCAGGTCGGCGGCGGCGGTGCGAGCCGCGCGCTGGAGGGCGAAGGGCGACAGCAATACCTCGAACGCGGGTGCCCGCGGGAACAGCACGGCCGGGTCGGGAGCCGGGGCCGGGGGCCGGTCGGCGGTGTTCGCTGCGCCCACCACCATGCCGGAGCCGGTGGCGAGGGCGAAGTCGCCGAAGGAGAGCCCCGCCAGGTCGATTCGGGGCAGCGCCGCCCCGGCCAGCAGGGCCGGGGCGGCCTGGAGCGCTTTGGGTACCACGATGTGCCGGTAGACGGCCCGGTCGTTGGGATCGGGGACGTTCCGCAGGTCCACCTCGACGCCCAGCGGGGTGAAGACGAGCGCCCCGGACCGGGTGGCGAGTGTGCAGACGACCTTCAACGACCGGGTGGCCCGCTTGATGCCGGGGCCGCTGACGGTCAGTTCGGGCACCACCAAGGTGAACGCTCCTGCCACCCTGCGGGGTGGGACGCCGCGCGGGCCGATCGCCGCCCGCCATTCCTCGCCGGTGGGCTCGTACAGGGAGAACGCCGGCGGTTTCCCGAGGGACCAGTCGAGCGGTACGGTCCGGTTGCCCGCGGGCACCTGAAGTGTGCCGGTCAGCAGGCTGTCGCGCAGGCCGGGGCGGGAAGCCAGGCTGGTGAGAAGGCCGTTGAGGGCGTCCTGTCCGAGGGCCACCACGAGATCGCATCCGGTCACGTCGTCATGCCCCGTCACATGTTCTGGGTGGCCTCGACGAGCGCGCAGCCTTCGTCGGTGTCACTGGCGAAGAGTGTCACGGCGCCTTTCCAGGAAAGGTCCACACCGGCGGAGAGCCGGGTCGGGTCCTGGGCATCGACGGTAGGGCCCTTGATCCCCCGGAAATGCACTTCGAGCGTGACATCGGCCACCCCCAGCAGCGTCTCCCTGGCGTCGACGACGGCCTCCTGCTTCTTCGCCTCCTGTTGCGCCGCCGCGCCGACGAGTGTCGTCATGAGCGCGGGGCTGACCAGGCAGAAGACCTCCTTGCCCGGCGGCCAGCCGATGGCGGGGACGGAGGAAGCCCCCGGTTGCGACGAGGTACCGACGACCAGATACCTGTCGGTGACGTCCACGAGAACGGGCGTGAGGTTCACTTGCTGGCCGAAGAGGTCCTGGGCGGGGAGCCTGAGCCCCTTCAGCAGGCTACTGCCCAGTTTGAGCAGCCTGGGGACGAGGATCTGCCGGAGGACTGCGCGGTCGTTGCTGTCGGCCGGGAGAGTCCCCATCCACACCCCCAGCAGCTCCACCTGTACGGCGCCGTCGACGACCAGTAGCCGGGCGGGCACCGCCACGCTGCTGCTCAGCTCACTGAGCGTGACACCGTTCGAGGCCAGGCTGAACCACAGTTGCGGCATCACCAGTTGGACCACACCGGAGGGGGGCAGCGCGCTGACGTCCTTCTGCTTCCAGGTCTTCTTCCAGCGCGCGGCGTCGGGAGCGCCTAGGGAGACCCTCGGAGGCTCCTGGAGGTCCCAGCTGACGGAGTACCGGGCGTCGGAAACGACTTCCGTGTGGTCGCCCTTCAGCAGCCCCCGGTGACCGGCGTGCAGTTGCTTCAGCCCAGCGTCCAAGGACCCGGAGGAGACTCCGACGGCGAGATCGAATGTGGGGGCGGCCATATCTGGATCTTGACAGACGAATGTGCTGTCACTTTCCCATTCTCACTGCTTTCACCCGGACGGGGAGGCGCGGCCCGGCCCGCGCGAGCCGGGGTCGTGCGCCCACTCGGCGTGGCGTAGCCCTGTCCGTACCATCGGGGGAGTTTGTGGATCGGTGACACCGGCAGGGTCGGCGACCGGTGAGCAGCGTGTGAGACCACTGGTAGACACGGTGTCAGCTGAGCATGTTGCGGCACGCATTTAGACGTCGTCTCATTTGGTTAGTCTTCGGTAGCAGATGAGGGTGCAGGCAATGCTGGTGAAGGCCAGGAAGTGCTCGGCCTTGCGCTCATAGCGCCTGTGGAGT
>JODI01000111.1 GCA_000720805.1 Streptomyces violaceoruber | reverse complement strand
GGCGGGCGGGGGGCTCGACTGGCCGGGCTGACCCACCCCGCCGGTACCGCCCGCGCCGGGGACACCACCGACGCCGCCGACACCGCCCGCCGGGACGCCGCTGCCGTAACCGGCGCCCCCGCCGACACCGCCGTACCCGGGCAACGCACCGCTGCCGACCGGGAACTGGCCCGCGCCGGATCCCGTGTCCTGGGCACCGGAGCCGCCCGGAGCGGCCGGCGTGGGGCTCACCGGCGCCGTGGCGGCGGGCGGCGGTGTCGGGGAGACGGCGGCCTCTCCGGAGGCGGAGGGGGCGCCGATGCCCGACGCGTAACCCAGCACGATCACCACGGCGCCGACGAGCGCCCCCGCCACCAACTCGTCGCGGTGATCCCGTGGCCTCCCCCACTCTCGGCTTCGCTCGAGCGGGGGCACCCCCATCGCCCTACGGAACAAGGGCATTTTCTCTCCTGGCATGGTCGGGTCAATCCACATGAAGGGTGTGGCGAATGACGACCAGTGGAGTGGAAGGGGGATTCCGCGTCGCTACGCGGTGGTTAACCGATTGTTGCCTGCCTCTCTTTCAGGGGGGGTGCACCTGTGAGAACGGTCGATTCCGCATATCGCTCGAATGGAATTCGAACTCGTGATGATGATTGTGCGGACGGACTGCATGGGCCGTGGGTGTGAAGAACCCCTGCAAACGGGGTACTTGTCCATGAGGGGGCCCGCCGTCCGCGAGAGGCGGCGAAATGTGCACAGAGAAAATCCGCGGATCACATCAGTTCTTCACCGAACCCGCGAGAATTCCGTGACCTTCCGCAAATCCGTCAGGAATTCGCGGAACTCGATACCGGGACGGCTCAGGCCTTCGGGCGGCCCATCGCCCGGTACGTCCAGCCGGCCTGCCGCCACAGCTCCGGGTCGAGCGCGTTGCGCCCGTCCAGGACCAGCCGGGTCGCCGCGACCTCGCCGAGCGCCGCCGGGTCCAGCTCACGGAACTCGCGCCATTCGGTGAGGTGAAGCACCGCGTCGGCGCCCCGTACGGCCTCCACCGCGGAGTCGGCGTAGCCGAGCGTCGGGAAGATCCGGCGGGCGTTGTCCATGCCCTTCGGGTCGTACACCGTCACCTGGCCGCCCTGGAGGTGGATCTGCCCCGCGACATTGAGCGCGGGCGAGTCCCGGACGTCGTCCGAGTCCGGCTTGAAGGTGGCACCGAGCACCGCGATCCGCTTGCCCAGGAAAGGCCCGCCGCCCAGCGCCTGCCGGGCCAGCTCCACCATCTGACCGCGCTGGCGCATGTTGATCGAGTCGATCTCGCGCAGAAAGGTCAGCGCCTGGTCGGCACCGAGTTCACCGGCACGGGCCATGAAGGCGCGAATGTCCTTCGGTAGACACCCGCCGCCGAAACCGATCCCGGCCCGCAGGAACTTCTTCCCGATCCGGTCGTCGTACCCGATGGCCTCGGCCAGCTTGGCGACATCGCCGCCGGAGGCCTCGCACATCTCCGCCATCGCGTTGATGAACGAGATCTTGGTCGCCAGGAAGGAATTGGCGGAGGTCTTCACCAGCTCGGAGGTGGGGAAGTCGGTGACGACGAAAGGGGAGCCGTCGGCGATCGGACCGGCGTACACCTCGCGCAGCAACTTCTCCGCCCGCTCACTGCGCACCCCGACCACGATCCGGTCCGGGTGCAGCGTGTCCTGGACCGCGAAGCCCTCACGCAGGAACTCCGGGTTCCAGGCCAGCTCGGCGTCCGCGCCGGCCGGGGAGTTCGCGGCCAGGTAGGCGGCGAGCCGGTCGGCGGACCCGACCGGCACGGTCGACTTGCCGACGACGAGCGCGGGCCCGGTCAGATGCGGGGCGAGCGAGGCGATCGCGGAGTCGACGTACGACATGTCGCAGGCGTACTCACCGTGCCGCTGGGGCGTGTTCACACACACGAAGTGGACGTCACCGAAGGCCGCCACCTCCGCGAAGTCCATGGTGAACCGCAGCCGGCCGGTGGACCCCTCGATCCCGGCGACGTGCTTGCGCAGCAGATCCTCCAGGCCGGGCTCGTAGATGGGGACTTCGCCCCGTTGGAGCATCTCGATCTTCTCGGGGACCACATCGAGCCCCAGTACCTCGAACCCGAGCTCGGCCATGGCCGCGGCGTGCGTGGCGCCGAGGTAGCCGGTACCGATCACGGTGATCTTGAGGCTCATGGGTACTCCAGGTGGGACGGCCGCGGGGGTGCGGTGGAAGAGCATAGTCCGGGTGTGCGCACGGCCTTTGACGGGCAGCTTTCCCGCTGTCGCCAAGGTCACGTATCACTCGGGTGGGCGGACGCATAAAATTTGAGTTACTTAACGGTAATTAGCGCCAGCATCGCAGCGTCTTTGGAGCGTGAGAGACCTTGGCCGGATCGGCTGACTTCGACCTGTACCGCCCGTCCGAGGAGCACGACATGCTCCGTGACGCGATCCGTTCACTGGCCGAGGCGAAGATCGCGCCGTACGCCGCCGCGGTGGACGAGGAGGCCCGCTTCCCGCAGGAGGCGCACGACGCGCTGGTGGCGAACGACCTGCACGCGGTGCACGTACCGGAGGAGTACGGCGGCGCGGGCGCCGACGCGCTGGCCACGGTGATCGTGATCGAGGAGGTCGCCCGTGCCTGCGCGAGCTCCTCGCTCATCCCCGCGGTGAACAAGCTGGGCTCGCTCCCGGTGATCCTCTCCGGCTCCGAGGACCTGAAGAAGAAGTACCTCGGCCCGCTGGCCAAGGGCGACGGGATGTTCTCCTACTGCCTCTCCGAGCCGGACGCGGGCTCGGACGCGGCCGGTATGAAGACGAAGGCGGTCCGCGACGGCGACCACTACGTCCTCAACGGCGTGAAGCGCTGGATCACCAACGCTGGCGAGTCCGAGTACTACACGGTGATGGCGGTCACGGACCCGTCGAAGCGCTCGAAGGGCATCAGCGCCTTCGTGGTCGAGAAGTCCGACGAGGGCGTCTCCTTCGGCGCCCCCGAGAAGAAGCTCGGCATCAAGGGCTCCCCGACCCGCGAGGTCTACCTCGACAACGTGCGCATCCCGGCCGACCGCATGATCGGCGAGGAGGGCACCGGCTTCGCCACGGCGATGAAGACCCTCGACCACACCCGCATCACCATCGCCGCCCAGGCCCTCGGCATCGCCCAGGGCGCCCTCGACTACGCCAAGGGCTACGTCAAGGAGCGCAAGCAGTTCGGCAAGCCGATCGCCGACTTCCAGGGCATCCAGTTCATGCTCGCCGACATGGCCATGAAGGTCTCCGCCGCCCGCGCTCTGACCTACCAGGCCGCCGCCGCCTCGGAGCGGGGTGACGCCGACCTCACCTACCTGGGAGCCGCCGCGAAGTGCTTCGCCTCGGACGTGGCGATGGAGGTCACCACGGACGCGGTCCAGCTGCTGGGCGGTTACGGCTACACCCGGGACTACCCGGTGGAGCGGATGATGCGTGACGCGAAGATCACGCAGATATACGAGGGCACGAACCAGGTCCAGCGGATCGTCATGGCCCGCAACCTCCCGTAAGGCCGCCCACCCCGCTTCGCAGGCCGCCCTCCGCCCTCTCCGGGTGGAGGGCGGCCGGCGTTTCGCCGTGCGGTTCCGCTCTCCCCATGGCGGAGACGGGCCGGGGGGCGTAGGACGGAGGTGCGGGTTCCGATCCCGCGGTTCCCGCCACCGAAGGAGGAACCATGCAACCCACCACGACCGAACTCAGCAAGGAGACGCAGGCCTGCATCGAGGCGTGCATGACCTGTCACAGCGCGTGCGAGGAGACGATGAGCTCCTGTATGCAGAAGGGCGGCGGCCAGGCCCAGATGCAGATCATGCGCGCGCTGATCGACTGTTCCGAGACGACCCGTATGTGCTCGGACATGATGATGCGCCGTTCCCCGATGTCGGCCGACATGTGCGCCCTGTGCGCCAAGGCCTGCGACATGTGTGCCGAGGCCTGCATGTCGATGCCCGACGACCCCCAGATGATGGCCTGCGCGCAGGCCTGCCGCCGCTGCGCGGAGACCTGCCGTGCGATGGCGGGTGCCACGATGTGACCCACCCGCCACACCCCGGGGCACCCCACCGGGGTGCCCCGCTCCCGACACCGCGGAGCACCGCGTCGAACGGTGCTCCGCCGCCGCTCGGGTCGCCTACTTGACCGTCACCTTGTCGTCGTTCTTCAACTCGTCCACCAAGGTCTTCACCTTCGCCTTGTCCCAGACGAGGTTGCCCCCGGTGGAGCCGGAGATCGGCATGTTCATCGACGTGCCGTCGCCGCCGTTGACGCCCTTCATCGCCCAGAACATCTTGCCCAGGTCGTACAGGCCCATGTCCTTGTCGACGATCAGCGAGTCCAGGCCCGCGCCCATCGTCGGGTACAGCTTGAACGGGTTGAGGATCGTGCCCGGGGTGGCGACCTGGTTGGCGAGCGCGTTGAGGAACTTCTGCTGGTTCTTCGTCCGGTCCAGGTCGGAGGCAGCCAGCGAGTACCGGGTGCGCACGAAGGCGAGGGCCTGCTCGCCGTTGAGGGTCTGCTTGCCCGCGGGGAAGTCGGCGCCGGACTTGGTGTCCTTCATGCCGCCCTTCGGGATGTCGATCTCGACCCCGCCGACCGCGTCCACGATGTTCGCGAAGCCGGCGAAGCCGATCTCCACGTAGTGGTCGATGTGCAGGCCGGTGTTGAACTCGACGGTGCGCACCAGCAGTTCGGGGCCGTCCTCCGCGTAGGCCGCGTTCAGCTTCACGTGGCGGCCCGTGCCCTTGTACGTCTTGCCGGACTCGGAGCCCACGAACGTCGGGATCTCCACGTCCGAGTCGCGCGGCAGCGAGATCAGCGTGTCGCCGTTGCCGCCGGTGTGCAGGATCATCATCGAGTCCGTGCGCTTGCCCTGGGCGGACCCGGTGTGCAGCTTCTTCTTCTCCTCGGCGGACATGCCCGCGCGGCTGTCGGAGCCGACGATCAGGTAGTTCGTGCCCTCGCCCGTCTCCGGCCGGTCGATGACCTTGGACAGGTCGACCTCGCGGTTCAGCTTGGAGTCGGCCCAGAAGTAGGTGCCGACGGTCGTCACGACCAGCACGGTCACCACGCTGATGGATGTCCACTTGATGCGGCGGCGCCAGTTCGGCGCGGGCCGCGGACCACGGCCGCCGCCGGGCCCGCCCGGACCGCCGGCGCCACCGCCGCCGCCGTAGACCTGGCCGGTGTTGTAGCCGCTGTCGTACCCGTTGCCGTAGGCGGAGTCGTCACCGCCGTTGACGTACGACGGCTGCTGGGGGACCCCGCCGGCGTACGGCGGGGACGCGGGGCCGGGGCCGTACCCGCCCTGCCCGGGGGGCGCCGCCGGACCGCGGCGGACCTGCCGCATCACGCGGGCGCTCTCGGGCTGTGCGCTCGCGCTGCCGCGTCCGTACCGGCTGCCACGGTTGTCGTCGGACCTTGCCTCGGGCCAATCGCTCATGGGGCCCAGTGTGCAGTGCTGAGGTACACCCCTTACAAGGTTCGTCGGAAAATAAGGGCAGTGCTGTTGCGAAGCTGACACAAAATCCCGGCTTGTCACCTCGGCATATGGTGGACGCCATGACAGACCAGGCCCCCGCCGCGGAATCGGGAACTACGGATATCCCGGGCAAGCCGATCTCGGCCTCGCGCACCACGCTGAGCCACATCATGACCCACGCCGACACCAACCTCCTGGGCACGGTCCACGGTGGCGTGATCATGAAGCTGGTTGACGACGCGGCCGGTGCGGTGGCGGGCCGGCACAGCGGTGGTCCCGCCGTCACCGCGTCCATGGACGAAATGGCGTTCCTTGAGCCGGTCCGGGTCGGGGACCTCGTCCATGTGAAAGCGCAGGTCAACTGGACCGGCCGGACCTCGATGGAGGTCGGGGTGCGGGTACTGGCCGAGCGCTGGAACGAGTCCGACCCGGCCACCCATGTCGGCTCGGCCTACCTCGTCTTCGCCGCCGTCGACGCCGACGGCAGGCCCCGCCGGGTACCGCCGGCGCTCCCGGAGACCGAGCGCGACAAGCGCCGCAACCAGGAGGCCCAGATCCGCCGCACCCACCGCCTGGCCCGCCGCCGGGAGATACTGGAACTGCGGGAGCGGAGGGCGGCGGACGGGTTCGAGGACTGAGGGCGCCGCGCGCCCACAGGGACGCCGGCCGGAACCTCCAGGGTCCCGACCGTCACGCGCACCCCGCGTCGTCCCCCCGCATCACCCCGAACTCCCCCTGGTGCTGATTCTCGGCCTTCACCTTGCGCACCTGCCGGAAGTCCGCCCCGGCGATCACCTTCAGCGTCGCCCCCAGCCCCTTCGTCGCCCGCAGCTCGCTGCCCGGCAGGGCTGTCGCCAGCGACTTCGCCGAGCGGTCCCAGCGGGGGTCGTAGGCCACGACGGTCCGTTTCACGGTGCGGTCCGCCGCGCTCACGGGCTGCCGCGTCGTACGGAACCCGGTCGCCGCCAGTGCCGCGTCCACCCGTCTGCCGAGGCCGGCCGTCGCTGTCCCGTTCTCCACCTGGACCCGGATCTGCTGCGGGGCCACCGCCACCCGCACGGCCCTGCTCCTCGGGCGGTGCGCTGCCAGCGGTTCGTCCTCGCGCAGGGAGCGGAAGAGCCGCTCGGACTTCTTCGGGTCCCACTTCAGTGTCGAGCCGACGCCCTTGACGGCGTATCCCATCTGCCCGATCGGCACGGTCGTGAACTCCGAGGACGACGGGGAGAAGTTCCGCATCGCCCGGCCCAGGTCCAGCAGCTCGGCCGTGCCGAAGCCCTTGTCGGCGCGTACGGAACCCAGCACGGCCCGGGCCACGTCCCGGAACTTCATCGGGTTCAACAGGATCCCGGAGGAGGTCGCCCGCTCGATCAGCGAGGCCAGGAAGAGCTGCTGGCGCTGCATCCGGCTCAGGTCGGAAGCACCGTCGACGTGCCGGGCGCGGACGTACTGGAGGGCCGGGCCGCCCCGCAGGACGTGCGGACCGGGCGGGAGGTCGAGGCCGGTGTACGTGTCCTTCAGCGGCTCGGCGGTGCAGATCCGCACCCCGCCGAGCACGTCCACCGTCTTCATGAAGCTGGTGAAGTCGACCTCCAGATAGTGGTCGATCTTCACACGGGTCATGTTCTCGACCGTGCGCACGGTGAGGTTCGGTCCGCCCTCCGCGTACGCCGCGTTGATCTTGAGGGGGTGGCCGCGGTGCCGTCGTCCGGTGGTCCGGTCGGTGTGCTCGGGCGTCACCGCGTAGGAGTCGCGCGGCAGGCTCACCACGCTCGCCCGCTCCCGGTCCTCCGAGATGTGCACGATCATGATCGTGTCGGTGCAGTGGCAGGGCGCCCCGCCGAGCCGGTACGCGCGCCGCTCGGCGTCGGTGATGTGGTCGCGGCCGTCGGTGCCGACCAGCAGGACGTTCATCCCGTGGCCCGCCCGGGGCCGGTTCTTCATGTCCTTGAAGGGGTCGACCCGGGCGATGTCCGCGTCGATGCTCGTGACCACCGCGTGGCCGATCCCGGCGGAGGCGAGGACGACGACGGAGAGGGTGGTCACCGCCCGCATGGCCCAGCGAGGTCTCTTCCGCCGTACGGGCGGCCGTGGGCGGCGCTGGGGAGGACGGGCGGCGGGGGATCGGCGGGGCGGCGTGGACATGGAAGGACACCTCCGCTGGGACCGGTCCGGCGAGATCGGGCCGACTCGGATGGGGGCCGTACGTGGGATCGTGAGCACCGTAGGCCCATACGATCTGCGACACCGAGCACCTCCCGGGCGGCGCGCAAAGGCGTCCCCCGTTCGCGGTAACGTGATCCCCCTATGAACGCCAATCCCGACGTGCAGCTCCCCGCCGTATCTGTGATCATGCCCGTCCTCAACGAGGAGCGGCATCTGCGCGGAGCCGTCCAAGCGATCCTCGCGCAGGAGTACGCCGGCGAGATGGAGGTCGTGATCGCCCTCGGTCCGTCCACGGACCGCACGGACGAGATCGCGGCCGACCTCGTACGGGAAGACCCGCGCGTCCACACCGTCCCAAACCCCACCGGTCGTACGCCCGCCGCGCTGAACGCCGCGATCAAGGCCTCCCGCCATCCCGTCGTCGTCCGCGTCGACGGGCACGGCATGCTCTCCCCGAACTACATCGCGACCGCCGTACGGCTCCTGGAGGAGACCGGCGCGCAGAACGTCGGCGGCATCATGCACGCCGAGGGCGAGAACGACTGGGAGCGTGCGGTCGCCGCCGCCATGACCTCGAAGATCGGCGTCGGCAACGCGGTCTTTCACACCGGGGGCGCCGCCGGGCAGGCGGAGACCGTCTACCTCGGCGTGTTCCGGCGTGAGGCGCTGGAGCAACAGGGCGGCTACAACGAGGAGTTCATCCGCGCCCAGGACTGGGAGCTCAACTTCCGGATCAGGGAGGCGGGCGGGCTGATCTGGTTCTCGCCGGAGCTGAGGGTGTCGTACCGGCCGCGTCCGAGCGTGCGCGCCCTCGCCAAGCAGTACAAGGACTACGGCCGCTGGCGGCACGTCGTCGCCCGCTACCACTCCGGCTCCATCAACCTGCGCTACCTCGCCCCGCCGACCGCGGTGTGCGCGATCGCGGCGGGGATCGTGGTGGGCGCGGCCCTGACCCCGCTCGGCTTCGTGATCCCCGGCGGCTATCTCGCGGCGATCGCCCTCGGGTCGCTGCCCGCGGGCAAGGGCCTGCCGTTGAAGGCACGGCTGCAGATCCCCGTCGCGCTGGCCACCATGCACATGTGCTGGGGCTTCGGCTTCCTGACCAGCCCGAAGTCACTGGCGAAGAGGGTCATCGCCTCGCGGCGGCCGGCGGTGCTGACGGAGGCGTAGGACGGATGGAAGGCCCCTTCCCGGACAACGGGGAAGGGGCCTTTGTCATGGCCGGCAGGAATCAGCCGCAGTGGACGCCGTAGTCGACGCGCGTGTAGTTCGAGGCCGCGGCGCCGCCCCAGTCGATGCACTTGTTCGCGGCGGAGACATAGAGCGGACCCGCGTAGTACTTGTAGGTGCCGAAGTCCGCCTCGGTGGACTTCCATACGGTGTCGGTGCGGTGCAGCCGCAGGCGGGCGTCCAGGACCGTGGGCGTGCCCTGCGTGTCGGTGACGGTGACCACACAGTTCTTGCCGCTGGCGCCGCTGTAGGTGAGGTAGGCGGTTCCGTCGCCGACGTCCATGGTGTCGATCACGCTGTAGCCGGATCCGCAGGCGCCGTTGTAGGAGGCCGCCGCCGAGGCGGTGCCGGTGGCGGCGATCGTTCCGGCCGCGGCGAAACCGATGACGGCCGCAACGGAGCCAAGTCGCTTCATTTTGAGCATGTTTGAGTCCCTGTCAACGCCCTATGGGTGCGAGTGTGATCATCTCATAAAGGCCGACGGCCCCTGGCGCGAAGCGGTTTCCAGGGGCCGTCGGCATGGGGCGGGAGGACTCAGCCACAGTGCACGTTGTAGTTGACATGCCAGTCTTCGGTGCCTGCATTGCCGCCCCAGTCGATGCACCTGCCTGCGGCGGAGGCGTAGACCGGGCCCGCGTAGTACTTGAAGAAGCCCGCGTCGTACTCGCTGTCCGCCCAGTCGATGTTGGTGCGGTGCAGCCGCAGGCGGGCGTCCAGGAGCGAGGTGGTGCCCGGCGTGTCGGTGACGGTGACAACGCAGTTCTTGCCGGTGGAGCTGTTGTACGTGAGATAGGCGGTTCCGGCGCCGACGTCCTTCGTGTCGATCACGCCGTAACCGGACCCGCAGGCGCCGTTGTAGGAGGCCGCCGCCGAGGCGGTGCCGGTGGCGGCGATCGTTCCGGCCGCGGCGAGACCGATGACGGCCGCAACGGAGCCAAGTCGCTTGAGAGCAGACATGTGTGAATTCCTGTCAGTACCCCGTGTGACGGGTGTGGTCATTTCAGCGACGCCGGATTCCCCTCCCGCAGGGGAATAGGCCTTGACCGTGGGCGAGTTCAGCCGCAGTGGTTGTAGCCGCCGGCCGGGGCGCGGTCCTGGAGCATGTCCGCGCCGCTGGTGCTCCACATGTCGAGCTCGTAGGCGATGCAGGTGCCCTTGCCGTAGACCTTGACCGGACCGGCGTACTGCGAGAAGTACCCGTTGTCCGGGTCCGCGCCGCCGCTCTGGCTGTAGATGGTCAGCGACATACGCGAGCTGACTCCGTAGTACGAACCGGCCTTGTTGGCGATGACGCAGTTGTACGTGCCGTCCCAGTACAGGTACGACGTCGCCACATGCGCGCCGGAGTAGTTGTAGTGCTTGATGCTGTCGATCACGCTGCCGCTACAGCCCGACGCGGCCGAGGCCGTCGGTGCGGTGGCCACGGGGCCGATCACGGCGACGCCCAGCAGCACCGCGGCGCTCGTCAGCCAGCGGGTGGCCTTGTTCCTGATGACGCTCATGTCGTATCCCCCTCAGCCGCAGTGGAAGTAGCCGGAGCTCGGCACGTGGTCCTGGATGATGTTGCTGCCGCTCAGGTTCCACACATCGGTCTCGACGGCGATGCAGCGGTTCTTCCCGTAGAACTTGAAGCTCGCGTAGTAGAGGTACTGGCCGTCGTCACCGGGGGAGACGTAGCCGTCCACGTTGGTCCAGGCGTCCACGGCGATGCGCGACTTGACGCCGTAGTAGGAGCCCTGCTTCACGGCCGCGACGCAGTTGTAGGTGCCGTCCCAGAAGAGGTAGGTCTTGGCGTACGTCGTGCCGTTGTAGGTGTTGTTCCAGCTGTCGATCTGGGAACCGTTGCAGCCGTATGTGGCGGCGCTGGCGGCCGGAGCCGTGACGAGCGAGTAGCCGGCGATCGCCGACAGCATCATCGCCATGGACGTGGCGTATCTGGCCGTCTTGCTCTGGAACTTCAACTTCTCCCCCAGGAGCGGTCGTCATGTGAGTCGTGACTGCTCGAGGATCTTGTCATGTTCCAGCAATAAATGTGATCACCGCGTAAGCACTGGCCGGAAATGATCTCTCTGGCCGAAAGTGCTTCCAGGAGCCGCTACCAGGTGAAGTCGGGATTGACGTGCATACAGGCCTTGGTGTCATCGCCGTTGAAGGTGTCCTCCGACTCGGGCAGCGAGTCGTCCTCCCGCGCGGCCTTGTAGGTCGTACCCGAGCGCCAGTCCGCACCGACGACCAGGGTGACCCCGGAGACGTCCGTCGACTTCTTCACCGAACTCATCGGAACGCCGAGGGCCTTGGCGACCCGCTGGGCATCGCCCTCCAGGTCGGCGCTCGGATAGCGGACGACCGTCTCGTCCTGGCTGAGGAGCACCGAGGAGTCCGACTTGGCCGCGGTGAAACCCTTGCTGACGAGGAGATCGGTCACATCGCCGGCTCGCGCCGTCACCGCCGCCTGTGTGCTGGTGCGGGTGCCGTTCTGCACCTGGACGGCGATCTCGTCGTCCGCGGCGGCCGGGTCGTCGGAGGTCTTGTCCTCCGTCGTCGTTTTCTTCTTCTTGTCCTCACCGTCGAGCGCGATGTCCTCACGGACCAGCCGGAACACCTTCTCCGCTTCCTCTGGCTTGGGCACCACCCGGTTGCCGTCCGAGGCGTACTGCCACGGCATCGTCGTCATGGTGATGCGCTTGGCGGGCACCTTCCGCAGCTCGTTGCTCAGGTCGTACAGCTTCGTCACGCTGCCCAGCCCCTCGTCCACGGTCAGCGCCCCGGTGGCCGTGTCGGCGAGCTTGCGCAGCTTGTTCGGGCTGCTCAGTGTCGCGTTCTCGCGCAGCTGCCGCACCATCGAGTTCATGTACTGGTGCTGGGCCTTGGCCCGCGCGATGTCCGTGTTGTCCTCGAAGCCGTACCGTGTGCGCAGCCACTGCAGGGCCTGCTCGCCCTTGATGTACGTGGTCCCCTTCTCCAGCTCCAGGCCGGAGCCGTGGCCGCTGGAGGTGTGGGAGCGGATGTTGGCGTCCACACAGACCGGTACCCCGCCGATCGCGTCCGCCATCGACACCACACCCGCGAAGTCGACCATGATGAAGTGGTCGATGTGGATGTCGGTCAGTTTCTCCCAGGTCGCCACCGTGCAGCCGGGGCCGCCGCGTTCCAGTGAGGCGTTGGTCATGGCGGAAGGGCTCGACGCGTATTTCTTGCCGGTGTCGGGGTCGGTGCACCTGGGGATGGTGAGCAGGGTGTCGCGGGGCATGCTGACGACCGACATGTTGGTGCGGTCGGCGGAGAGGTGGACCAGCATCTGTACGTCCGCGCGGGGGGCGGTGTTGTACGTGTCCTTCGCGCCGCCGAGTTTCTGGTTCTCCTTGGTGTTCCGGGCGTCGGAACCGATCAGCAGGATGTTCAGCGGGGTCTGACCGGCGGCGTTCGGCGTCGGCGCGGCCACCTTGTGGTCGCCCAGGTTCAGGTCGTCGTGCCGCAGGTTGGCGTTGAGGTGCCGGTAGTAGAGGTAACCGGTGCCCGCCGTGCCCAGTATCAGGACGGCGAGCGTGGCCGCTGACCATCTCAGCACCCGGTGCTTGCGCGGTGACCTGCGTGCGTCGTGCCGCGTGCCCCCGCCGCCGTCGACCGCCTGCGCCGACTCGGCCTCCCGCACACTGTTCTGCGCCACTTCCCGTCCTCCCACCCTCTGGCGCGCCGTGGAATGGGCTCGCCGCACGTCATGGAGACGTACGACGGGCACCACAGGTTGCCCAGAAGTGCTGCCCTGCCAACGGACAGGCCCGCCAGGTCACTTGGCGTACTTGACCTTGTCGGCGGTGGTCTTGTCGGTGTCCGGCGCCGTCGACGAGGAACTGAGCGTCACCCCGGCCCCTTGAAGTCCTTGCCCAGGGTGAGCGTGTCGTCGGCAGCCCCTGCGCGTTGGTCACGCTCTTGCCGGACTTCAGCGCCGAGCCGGACAGCCCCATTCGCCGGCTCCTGCGGTGGCGCACCGCTGGCCGTGGTCAAGAAGTACACCGGGAACCAGAAACGGCCAGACTGAGCGCGGCGCCGTCGTGGGAGCTTTCCCGAGCGATGTGGCGGCGCTCCGCCCCGCGCCGCCGTTGAGGATCCGCACCCGCACATCGGAGGCTGACACCGTGGGCTTCGTGATCCCCGGCGACTACCTGGCGGCGACAAGAGGCCTCTGACGGGGAGCAGGGGAGCCGCCTCACCGGCCGGTCACGATCCGTCGGCTCCCACGGCGGCGGCGTTCCGGACGGCGACGTCGATGCTGTGCCTGATGCGCTGCATCTTCTTGGGATTGGCCTGGATGTCGCGCGTCTCATAGGCCGATTCGACGGTGAACCATATTCCCACGACGTTGTTCTTCCGTTTGCACGCGACGTCCGCGGAAGCGGTGGCCAGCTCGTGTTTCGACGGTTTCGGTGAGTTCCAGGCCGGGTCTTTGACAACGGCTTCCGGCGTCGGGTAGGAGTAGCCTCCTGCTTTCATGCAGGCCGACCACGCGGCAAAAGCGGATTTGAGTCTGGCGTCGGCCATCGACCGCACGTAGCCATTGAAGTTGATGTCGATCGCGGTGGGCGAATCCTGAATGATTCCCCCACCCGCGGTCAATTTTGCTTCCGCCTCTCCCATACATCCGCCCTCGGGGATCGGGATGCCGTGGTATCTGCCGTCGGCCGGGGGAGTGGCCGCTCCCGTCGGGGTCGGTGCGCCCAGGCCGTGACCCATGACCATCCCCATGTCTCGGGGCAAGGGTTTCCGGGACGGATTCGCCGCATTCTGTGGCAGGCTCTGGGGGCCGTGATAGCCGCGGGTCCCGGCGAGGGCGGGATCGGTCGGGTCGTACCGGTGGGAGGTCTGGTTCTGCTTCTGCCGGTAGTTCGTCGACGCGGGCTTGAAGGCGAACCCGAAGCGCTTCATGCACGACGTCATGAGGGCCGATCTGGCGCTTTCGATCCGGGCGTTCTCCTGTGGGCTGATCAGGTACTTCTCGATGGGAAGTCGCTGATCGTGCGTGCTGTCGAGCCTCGGTACGGCGCCGACCCGGGGAGTCGCCGCAGTCCGCTGTGCCGGGGAGGTGGGTGTCGCCGACGTGCAACCGGTCACCGTGCAGCTCAGCGCTGCGAGCACGGCGAGGACCGCGACTGTGGTGGGGCGTTCCGAGGGCATGTGAGGCGTCCTTTGTAGCTGTTGTCCTGGCGACGTGCGGGTAGCGGCGTCCCCGCCGGATCGGCGGGGACGCCGCTACCCCTTCTGCTGGTCCTGCAAGGAGCCCTTACGGGCACACGGCATAGAAGTCGAAGCACTGGGACGCGTTGTTGTTCTTCAGCGTGGAATTCAGGTTGGCCCCGGTCCCGCGCTTGAAGTACTGGCTCGGGCCACTGTTGTTGGAGTTGTAGTAGATCGTCACGCTGTATTCCGTGTCGTAGTTGTAGACGGATGCGGCGTTGTTCTTGACGTACAGGCCGGAACCGTTTCCACCCGAGAACGTGTACCAGTTGGGCGCGCCGTAGTTCTCGGGCGTCCTGCTGTTGCCCGCGCCGTCCTGGAACTGGGCACCCTGGTAGTTGGAGTTGTAGTAGAGACAGGCGCCGATGCCGCCGGAGGGGTTGCAAGTGCCCGCCTGGGCGGCGGGGGCCGCTATGAGACCGACTCCGAGTGCTGCTGCGGTCAGCGCGCCGGCAGCAACCTTGTTGCGGATACCCATGGATTTCTCCTTGATGAGAGGTGGAATTGCGTGGCTGTGGCTCTGGTGAATCAGAACGAGATGAATGCGTCCTGGCTCTTCATGAAGCTCGGGAAGTTGTAGCAGGCGAACCCACTCGTCCCGGCGCAGCTGCCGCCTGCTCCCTCGGCCGGATCGATGGTGACGGACGATCCCCAGTAGCCGGAGTGGTACCAGACGGTCGCGCTCTTTCCGCTGTAGTCGAAAGCACCAGCCGCGTTGTTCTTGACGGGCTGGCCGGAGCCGGGAACGGTCGAACCGTTCGCGTACTTCCGGGGACTTCACGCCGCCGGCCGAAGCCAGGAAACAGTGTGCATACAGGGGAGGGGCAGCAAGGAGGGCCCGAATCAGCCCACGCCGGCCCCGACCTGAGGCGAGGCGTCATGGGCGCTGCTGTTGTACCAGACGGTTCCCGTCTCTGCTCCCCCGGTACTCCCGCTCCATCGTGGTGGCGTTGCTCTTCAACCGTTGTCCCGCACCCTGACCGGTGCCGGAACGGGCAGAAGCCTCGACTCGATGCGCATGTGGGTGACTCCCCCGTCGGTGTACCGGATCCATCTGCTGGAGCATCGACGCTGACAGCGGGTGATCCGATCACATGTGTGATTGCGCGTCAACTGTGTTTGCTGCAGGAATCGTTGAGCTCGGTGGGTCCCGGGCGCGGTAGATCGGCCGCTGGTCGGGCTCACAGGCATCCCGTCGGGTGGGAGTCACAGGGAACTGCAAATCCCAGTAGGGAAATTGCCGCAACTTAACTGCTGAGAAGGCAAGTTGACACGGTGGCAGGTGCATGATCGAATGCGCTGCTTGCATTTCGCACGCCCACGGCAAGCAGTCGCGAATATTTTCACTTGTATGGGGGAAGGTCAGATGCGTTCAGTAACGCGCCGCCTGGCACGTGTTGGGGTCATGGTCGGGGGAGTCGGCCTGGCGATGGTCGCGGCCACCGGCGTCTCGAATGCCTACACCTACGACGGCAGCGACCCGTCCGCGACGGGCTGCGCCAGCGGCGCCACGACGGTGGAGTCCGCGACCGTCAAGAACAGTCGCGTCACGCTCGGGACGATCGAGCTGCGCTACAGCCTCGCCTGCCACACGGCCTGGGCCAGGCTGACGCTCAATCAGACTCAGGGTGCCTGCGGCAATTCCTCCGCGGGCTACGACTGTTCGCATGCCTTTGTCACCCGCAACAACGACGGCCGCACCTACAGCTGCACCATCTCCCAGGGCCAGTCGCAGTGCTACACGCCGATGGTCTACGACAAGGGCATGACGTCGTTCGCCCAGGCGGGGATCGACAACGTCTACGGCTACGCCGACACCCGGACCGCCGCCTACTGACGGGACAGTGAGCCGAGGGGCCGATGCGCCGTAGTGCCAGAACGCATCGGGGCTCTCCTGGCCATGTGTGGGGAGGGCCCACCGGCCACTTGGGTGCCGGTGGTCTTCGTACCACCCTGCGTCCGTGAAGCGGGTCTTGTCGTCTCCGGTCTCGGCAAGCACCCGGGTGCCGAGGCCGGGGAAACCGGCCGGGGCCGCCCCCGGATCCGGGTCCTGGCCAACTCCTCGTAGGAGGATCACGTCAGCGTCCGGGTGCTGAGGGAAGGCTTCTTCGACCGCCTCGGCGAGGTCGTCGGCGGCTGTGCGGGCGGCCTCCAGCTGGGCCAGAAGGGCGAGCATCTGCTTGCCGAGCGCATCCTCGATCAGCTGCGGCCGGTGAGCGTGGTCGGCGCCGAAGACCTCGCAGGCCGTTGCCCACGCACAACGCTCGGCTGGGGAAACTCCAGCCGAGCGTTTGCATGTTCTGTTCACGGTGATCGCAGGGGATGGGCCCCTCGACGTGGCGTCACACGACCGAGGTCAGCCGACTACCACTGGTAGCGCTTGTACACGGGCATGCACTGCCCCGTGTCAGCGCCGTTGATGGCGTCGGAGTTGCTGGGCAGGTCACCGTCCTTCGGCTGGGACTGCCGCGGGTAACTCGTACCCGTGCGCCAGTCGGTGCCCACGACCACTGTGACGCCGGACACGTCGGCGGACTTGACCACGGAGCTCATCGGAATTCCGAGCGCCTTGGCGACGGCCTGCGCGTCACCCATGAGATCCGCGCTGGGATACTGCACCAGGGTCTTGTTCTCTGACAGTCCCGTGGCGGCGGTGTCGGCCGCCGCCTTGGCATAGCCGTGCTGCTGGAGCACGCTGGCGATCGCCCCGGCCCGGAGGGGTACCGGGGGTGTCGTCGAGTCGCGGGTGGCGTTCTGCACGAGCACCCCCAGCCGGCCGGCGGCCATCGAGGGGCTCTTGGCCGACGCGGTCGAAACCTTCTTCTTGGCATCCGCCTTGCCGTGCTTGTCGAAGGGCACGTCATCGCCGAGCATCTGCCAGATCTTCTGCGCGTTGGTGCCGTCCGGTACGACGTGCTGGTCCGGGGCCTCAGGGTCCGGCACCCAGGGCATCGTCGTCATGGTGATGCGATCCGTCGGCACGGACTTGAGCTGCATCCCGAGGTCGTACAGCTTCTCGACCGTACCGAGCTCCTGCGAGACCTGCAGCGACTTGGTGGCTGCCTCGGCCAGATCCATGATGCGGCCGGTGTCGGTGAAGGCGTTCTGCTTTTTCAGCGTGCGGAACATCGAGTTCAAGTACATGTGCTGGGCCCGGGCGCGCATCGGGTCACTGCCCCAGGCGTGCCGTGTGCGCAGCCACTGCAGGGCCTGCTTGTTCTTGATGTTCCACGTGCCGGCCCTCAGCTTGAGGCCGGAACCGCCGGGCTGCTCCGGCGTCGGCCGGTCCCAGACGTTCTCCTTCACACATACGTCGACGCCGCCGATGGCGTCCGCCATGTCCACCACACCCGCGAAGTCGACCATCATCCAGTGGTCGATGTAGACCTTGGTGAGGCTCTCCCAGGTGGCAACCGTGCAGCCGGGGCCACCGCGGCCCAGCGACGTGTTGATGAGGTCGTTGACCGGGGGGTACTTCTGACCCGTCTTTGGATCCTTGCACCGGGGAATGTCCACCCGGGTGTCACGCGGGACGCTGACGAACGCGGCGCTCTTGCGGTCCGCGGAGAGGTGGATGAGCATCTGCACGTCGGCGTGCGGCGGGGTCCCGCGGTTCTGCCTGGCGCCGCCGAGCTTCACATCCTCGTCGCTGTTTCGGCTGTCGGAGCCGATCAGCAGGATGTTCATCGGCGTCTGCCCAGCCGCGTTCGGCTTGGGCTTCTTCGCCTTCGAGTCGCCGCTGCGGAGCTCGCCCTTCCGGATGTTGCCGTTGAGATGCTGAAGATAGAGATATCCGGCGCCTGCCGTGCCGAGTATGACGACTGCGAGCACGATCGCGGACCAGCGCAGCGCGCGACGTCTTCGCTGCCGCCGATTGCTCTTCGATCCCCCCCTGTGCCGTCGGCCGCCGTGCACCCTGGGTCCCTCGGACGTATGCGAGCCCCGTCGGCTGCGCGGCACCGTCTCCTGGTCCGAAGGAGCCGTGCCCCCCACGTCGCTCTGCGTCAACTCCCTGCCCCCGCTCTGTATGTCACGTGACGGGCCCGTCACGCGCCCCGTTAGACGCACGACGGACCCGTCGGGTTACGCGTGAGGCGAACTTGGCGTCGCCCGGTGCTGGAATCATGCGCACGCGGAGTCCTGACCCGGCGGCCCGGAATCATGCGCTTTTGAACGGCGGGTCACTGTCCGGTGGGTGAGAACCTTCCGAGAGACGCACCGGATCACCGGACTCCGGTACGGAGAGTCGCCTCTTCACCAACTCCTGGTCAGGGTGAGGCGTCCGTGCCGCCGACGGTGCCTCGACCGACAAGAGCGTGGTCGGGGCGCTGTCGCGGTCGCCGGACTCAGCTCGCGCACTTGACCTCGTTCGCCGTGGACTTGTTGTCGACGGCCGGAGCCTTCGTGGCGCCGAGCGACGCGCCGGGTCCGAGGAAGTCCTTGCCCAGGGTGAGCGTCATCGTCGGCAGCCCCTGGGTGTTGGTCACGCTCTTGCCGGGCTTCATCGCTGATCCGGACAGCCCCATGATGGCGGCCAGCCTACGGGCCTGGTCCGCCTGGTCGGGCGCGTACTCAAGCGTCGTCTTCGACAGTGTCGTGCCCGCGTTGCCCGCGTTCTCGGACTTGGTCACGCCCTCTTGGTTCTGGAGCCATTCGAGGGTCTCCTGCGCCGAACCGGGCGCCGCGCCACCGTTGAGGACCTGCACGCGGACCTCCGAAGCGGTCGACTTCGGGCCCTTCAGGCGGGCGGCGACGGCGGCCGTCTCCTTCTTCTCCTTCGCCTTGACCGCGGTGAAGGAGACGTCGTTCTTGATCGCGTCGAAGACCTCGGGCGCTTCGGCCTCGTCGACGATCACCGTCTTGTGGACGACCCCGTCCGCCGGGTTGTCCCGCACCGGCACAGTCAGGAAGCTGATGTTCTTCGGCGGCACCTTCTTCAGTTCCAGGGCGACGTCCTTGAGAGTGCTGACGCTGCCGATGCCGGTGTCGACGGTCAGTGCCTTGGTGGCGACCTCGGCGAGCTTCAGCAGCTTGGTCGGGCTCGTCAGAGTGTCGCTGGAGGACATCTTGCGCATCAGGCTGGCCAGGAAGCCCTGTTGTGCCTTGATGCGGTCAAGGTCGCCCTTGTTGCCGAAGCTATGACGGGTGCGAACGAAGGCCAGCGCCTGCTCGCCCTCGACTTTGGACGGGCCCGCGGGCAATTTGAGATGCGATTCCTTGTCGTTGACCGCGTGGGCCAGACAGACATCGACCCCGCCCACGGCTGTCGTCAGCGTCTTCACCGCGTTGAAGTCCGCCATCATGAAGTGGTCCACACGGATGCCGGTGACCGCCTGGACGGTGCGCATGGTGCAGCCCGCGTCCCGGCCGTCCTGGCCGAGGCTCGTGTTGAAACGGACATCTTGCGTGCCTGAGATGACCTTCTCGGAACCGTCGGGCTGCTTCGTCGGGCAGTCGGGGATGTCGACGACCAGATCCCGCGGAATGCTCATCGCGGTCGCGTTCGTACGGTCTTTGGAGACGTGCAGCAGGATGTTGGTGTCGGCGTGGCCGACGCTGCCACTGTCGCCGTACCCCCCGTTGCCCTTGCCGGTGCGCTTGTCGGTGCCGATGATCAGGATGTTGAAGGCCTCGTCCTTGCTGAAGCCCTTCGAGCCCGCGCTGCCGACGTCCGTTGTGGTGACGTTGCCCTCGAGGTGCCTGAGGTAGAGGTAGCCGGCCGTGCCGACAGCGACCAGGACGAACGCCATGGAGCCGCCCGTCCACGTCAGAGCTTTCTTGGCCTTCGACTTCTTCTTGACGGGCCTGCGGCCGCGTCGCCCGGGCAGCGGCTCCTCGGGGGCGCCGCGGCGGCGTCGCTGCGGTGGGACATCACCAGGAATGCCGGGTGTGGGACGGCCAGGCGCCGTCGTGCGGTTGCGCACCGCCGCGCCGCCCCCGTTCTGCGGGGTGGCTCTGCGTGGTCCGGGCACTGTCGACTGCGGTGTGGAATTGCCCAGTCGCAGTTCGTATTCGCCGGTGTTCGGATTGAGCACCCACTGGTCTGCGGGGTCGACGTTGTCCGCCCGCCCACGGCTCTGCGCGTCCACGGTTGTCCAATCCTCCGTTTGGGCCACGCGGCGCCTTCCCCCCTCGGAGGCGCTCGGGTCTCGGTCACACGGTGCACGACCTTGGGGAAGGACCTCGCGGCCTGCTGCACCGGATCGCCCACACTAGCTGCCCAGTTCAGCGTTGAGCGACGTCGGTGACAAATTCCACGCCCCTACAACTGGGCAATCCACCCATTTCAATGGAGTTTCTCGCGTGAGCTCTTCGGCGCCTTGGTCTTCGCATTAGGTGCAGCCGTTCTCGACGGCGGTGCTCCCGCGGAATGTGGGAGCGGGTGAAGCGGACGTCATGGGTCGGTCGGACCGCTTTTCGCCGGACTTCTTCCCGGCTTCCCTGGTCTCCTGGCTCTGCGTGGTCGAGCTGCGACTCCCCGCGTCCGAATCCCGGGGGCCTTCCTTTGTCACCGTCAACGGCAGATCTTTGCGCAGCCGTTCGAAAAGCTTCTGCGCCTCGGGCTCCACGAGCTGATCGCGATTGGCGTCGTAGATGTATGACTCCCGCGGAACCGTCAGGAACTGCACCTGTTCCGTGGGGATGTCACGCAGCCCGCGCACGAGTTGGTACAGCCCGCGCAGGCCGGCCAGATCCGGGTCGGTGGTGAGAGAGGACGTGGCCGCGTCCAGCACGGGATAGAGCTTCACCGGATTCAGCAGTACGTCATTGCTCCGCACCTTGTGGACCAGCGCGCCGAGGAAACGCTGCTGGCGGTCCATGCGGTCGGTGTCGCTGCCGTCGCCGATGGACTTGCGCGCCCGCACGTAGCCGAGCGCCTGTTCGCCGTTCAGCTTCACCCGCCCCGCCGGGAGCCTCAGCTTCGCCGCCTTGTCGCGGACCGGCTTCTTCAGGCACACCTCGACCCCGTCGACCGCGTCCACCACGTCCTTGAAGCCGTGGAAGTCGACGACCACGTAATGATCGATCCGGATGTCGGTGAGCCGCTCGACGGTCCGGACCGTGCACCCCGAACCGCCCACCTGGAAGGCGTAGTTGAACATCACGAACATGGGATCGGTGCGTGTGCCGTCGGGCCGCGTGCAACTCGGCACGTCCACCATCAGATCCCGGGGCAGCGACACGGCGGTGGCGCTGCGCCGCCCGGCGGACAGGTGCAGCAGGATCGTCGTGTCCGACCGCTCGGTCCCCGAGTCCCGCCCGTAACGCCGGTTGTCGCCGCCCGACCGCGAGTCCGATCCGATCAGCAGGATGTTCTGCGCGCCCTGCACCCGCGCGGCCGGCCGCTCCCGCGCGTGCCGCCTGAGCTCGGTCGCGGCCGCCCGGTCCGGCGTGATGTTGCCGTCGAGCTTCTCGTACGCGGCCCACCCGGCCCCGCCCGCCGTGAGCACCACGACGATCACGGCCAGCTCCGCCGTGCGCACCCACCGCCGCCTGCGCCGCCGTATCAGCCCCCGCCCACTGGCCGAGGCCCCCACCCCGGGACCGAGGCCGGCGTCGGCACCGCTCCGTCCAGAGGGCGCGCCTGCGGTGTCGGTCACGTCGGATCCACCCCTCATGGCGTACGAGAGCGTCGTGCGGGCTGCTCCTACGACGATGACGCGGATGCGGGGAGGGGGGTGGGTGGAGCTGAGCCGAATGGGGAGGCGGCGGCCGGCGGGGGCTTGTCGGGGGG